>CAYRYW010000141.1:0-2520 GCA_964428725.1 uncultured Dehalococcoidales bacterium | reverse complement strand
GGAAGGATGGATAGGATTAGGGCTGGAGTTATGGAAGAATGGAACAATGGAATGATGGAATGATGGAAATCGCAAGGCGGAAGGATGGATAGGATTAGGGCTGGAGTTATGGAAGAATGGAACAATGGAATGACGTATAGGTGGGAGCGTGGTAGGAGGAAATATAGCACATAGGAACATCAACAGAGGCTTCAAGAAACTTCGAGTTTGGAATGATGCTATCGACCTCTATGCTTTGGCTTATGAAATATTTTCGAAGCTTCCCTTCGAGCTGAAAAAGGTCGCTGCAAACGCTATTGATGCAGGTCGTCACAGTATTAGCCGGAACATAGCAGAGGGATACTGCCGTCGCAGTTTAAAAGAATATTTGAACCGCCTGAACTTTTCATTAGGTTCGTGTGGGGAATTTTATTCTTGCTGTGAGAGCTTTCGGAGAGCTAACCAAATTACTGAGGAGGAATATCGAAGAATAGAAGAACTCCATTACAAGGTGGAAAACGGACTGCTGAGATTAATCAGGTCGCTTCAAAAAAAACAGATGGATGGAGACTGGAAAGACACTTTTGAATTCGAAAAAGCATTGAGCTCATAATGTCTTTCCCACCATTCCATCATTCCAGCATTCCATTCTTCCGTTCTGCAAGAACTGAGGCGTTCGGTAAGATCGGGCAAGAATTTCGCAAATGCTGCAATACCCTGTAGACTAAGATCGGTTATGGAAAAGGTTGAAATAGAAAAATACAAAGACATAGCCATTCGCAGGATGTGGTGGATTATCATCCCCTTGCTCCTCGCACTACTCGTTGGGCTTGGTTTATACCTGAAGCTCCCCAAGGTTTACCGTGCGAGCACGCTTATCCTGGTCCAGCCCCAGAAGGTGCCCCAAGAGTACGTGAGGGAAATCGTGTCTGCGGACATCGAAGACCGCTTACGCACCATTACCCAGCAGGTAACCAGCAGGACCAATCTGGAAAAGATCATAAGCGAATTTAATCTCTACAGCGAGCAGGGTGGGCCCGTGTTTATGGAAGACAAGGTGGAGGGCCTTCGCAAAAGGATTACCGTAGACGTTTCCGGAGGCGGCCGCCGAGGGGCAAATGCATTTGAGATTTCCTTCATCGGACCGTATCCAAAACAGGTGGCCGATGTTACCAATGCCCTGACTTCATATTTTATAGCTGAGAACCTCAAACTGCGAGAAGATCAGGCTACCGGCACCGCAGAATTCCTGACCGAAGAGCTTGAGACCATCAGAAGAAGGCTCATCGAGAAGGAGGCGGAGCTCAAAAGGTATCGGGAGAGCTTTATGGGGGGCCTGCCCGAACAGCTGGACACCAATTTGAGGATCTTGGAGAGGCTCCAGGACCAGTTGGTCACCAACCAGGAAAACCTGCGCGAGGCTCAAAACAGAAGGCTTTTGGTCCAGCAGCAGCTTGCAGATGCCAGACAGACGAGAGAAAGCGTGACGCCGCCACCACTACCGCCGGCCAGGCCCGGCGAGGAGCCCCAAGAATCGCTGGAACAACTGGAAGCTCACCTGTCCTCGCTTGAGGCTCGATATACGCCACGGCACCCCGATGTAATCAGGCTTAAAAAGAAGATCGCCGATCTCGAAGCCAAGGAGCAGAGCTCCCCAGAGCAGGCAGTTGAAGTCATACCGGACAACACTGCATTTATTGAGGCCGAACGGAATATGGTAAACCAGGTGCGGGAAATCGATCTCCAGATCCAAAATCTCAAGGCAGAGGCAATTCAGCTGAACGCTCAAACCAAACGGTACGAAGCACTGGTAGAAAGCACGCCGAAAAGAGAGCAGGAACTCCTGTCCCTGAACCGGGATTATGAAAATATTCGGGAGTCCTATAATTCCCTTTTGGGCAGAAAATTGGAGGCCGAGCTGGCTGTCAGCATGGAACGAAAGCAAAAGGGGGAGCAGTTTAGAATACTGGACCCCGCTGAAGTTCCCATGAAGCCCTTTAAGCCTGATGTGCGGCGCATATTGCTTATGAGCGTGTTCCTGGGCTTTGCCGTAGGGTGCGGTCTGGCATATCTCAAAGAGACCATGGACACCGCTTTCCGCAGACCCGAGGAAATAGAAGATTTCCTGCATGTACCCGTAATAGCCAGCCTCCCCTTTACATACAGCGCCAAAGAACTCCGAAGCATGAAACGGAAAAAGGTACTGGGCGTTGTTGCCGTGGGGCTGTCGTTTATCATTGTGGCGGTGCTCATAGTTGTCTCGTCCAAGGGGGTGGAGGGAACTATCGAGCTTATCAAGAAAACTGCAAATGGCTTTCTGGGCATATGATCGAACACACATAGATAATGACTGATTTTCACCACAGAGACACGGAGTACACAGAGGAAGACATTTTGCATCGCTTAAAAGCCCCGCAGAGCGGGAGCCCCAATGGTTCAACATTGGGACAAATGGAGAGCCCATTATGGAAAAAAGAACGAGTTCGTTTTTCCACTAAGGGCTATCCATGTCTGTTTTAAGCGATGCCTTTTCTCTGGAGG
>CAYRYW010000140.1:0-2539 GCA_964428725.1 uncultured Dehalococcoidales bacterium | reverse complement strand
TCTTTGACAATTGAATAGCGTTTTACTCATGGCCACTCTCATGTGATGGGGTTCCCAGAAGTGGCCTCCTTCCTGTAGAAGGTAGGGTATTTACCAATCCCAGAATCTCAGAAAGGAGGCACACATCATGGGACAATTATACGATCAGATGAAGATGGATTTGGAGCTGAAAAACTTCAGCCCCAAGACGATCCGCTGTTACTTGGACTGCATGGTGCAGTTTGTCCGCCACTATGGTCGATCGCCGGTTGATATGGGCGAAGAGGAGATCCGTGGCTACTTGCACTATCTGATAACAGAAAAGAAGGTCTCCCAGTCCTCCATCAATCAAGCTTACAGTGCCATAAAGTTCTTCTATGAGACCACCCTGGAAAGACCCTGGAATGGGATCAGGATTCCTCGCAGCAAGATCCGTAAGAAACTTCCCGTGGTTTTCTCCCTGCAGGAGGTCCGATCCCTTCTTGCCTCCGTAGACAACCTCAAACACCAGGCCCTGTTGACTACGATCTACTCAGGGGGCCTCAGGCTGGGGGAGGCAACCAAATTGAGACCTTCCGACATTGACGGGGAACGCATGACGATCCTGGTCCAGGGTGGTAAAGGCAATAAAGACCGCTACACCGTGCTCGGGGAGAGAACCCTTGAGCTTCTGCGTCTTTATTACAAGGTGTATCGTCCTGTGCAATGGCTGTTCCCCTCAAGGGATTCAGGCAAGCCCCTGTCCGGTGCCAGCGTGCAACGGGGCTTTAAGAAAACCCTTCACAGGGCCGGCATCAAGAAGAAGGCCTCGGTCCACACCCTGAGGCACAGCTTTGCCACCCATCTGCTGGAATCAGGCACTGATCTGTACTATATCCAGCGTCTTCTGGGCCACAGCGCAGCAAGCACCACCTCCGTCTACCTTCATATCACCGGGAGGGATCTTGCAAAGGTAACAAGCCCCATCGATCTTGTGCCCAGCGATCAGAAGCCCAATCCATAGCACACACAGGGGCTTTTGATGCGAGGCTTTCTTGAAGTAGCCGACGTTTTTCGGGCTCACGGGCCGGCCTATCGCCAAGCCCATGAGATGCCCTTGAGGCATCTAAGGGCCATGAGGGCCATCGAGATCTGCCGTACCGCCGCCTTGGGCGGTCATGTGGATGAATGCGACCACTGTGGCGCTCTGAAGATCTCTTATAACTCCTGTCGCAATCGCCACTGCCCTAAATGCCAGTGCCTGGACAAAGAGAGATGGCTTGAAGCCAGAAAGGACGATGTGCTCCCGGTCAACTATTTTCATGTGGTCTTCACCCTCCCTGAGCAGTTGAGAGCTTTGGCGCTCAGAAACCAAGAGGCCATATACCAGATCCTTTTTAGGGCTTCATCTCAGAGCCTCCAGGAGTTGACACGAGATCCCAAGCACCTGGGAGCACAGATCGGCTTTATCGCCATGCTCCATACCTGGTCCCAGACCCTGATGGATCACCCTCATCTGCATTGCATCGTGACAGCAGGAGGATTATCCCTGGACGAAACGCAATGGATACCGTGCAACAAAGACTTTTTCCTGCCGGTAAAGGTGGTTTCCCGGCTGTTTCGGGGAAAGTTCCTGGCGTATCTCAAAAAAGCTTATACGAAGGGCCGGATCTCTTTCCCCGGAACCATTGCGCCCCTCAAAGAGCAAAGCTCATTCAAGGCGCTTTTGAACACCCTCTACAGCCAGGAATGGAACGTGTACTGCAAACCACCATTGCACGATGCCGAAACGGTCGTGGAGTATCTGGGCCGATATACCCACCGGGTAGCCATATCCAATGACAGGCTGGTGAAGCTGGAAGGGGACCGGGTCACCTTCCGCTACCGGGATCGAAACGATCATGACACCGTGAAGCTCATGAGCCTGGATGCCTCCGAGTTCATTCGCCGCTTTCTCTTACACATTTTGCCTGATGGATTCGTGAAAATCAGGCATTACGGCATCTTGAGCAACCGGAGTCGAAACAGCAAACTTGCTCGGTCAATGAGCCTCCTCGGCGCCAAACCCTTAAACCAGGATCTGCAAAAACACCGTGAGCCCTGGCAGGACCTGCTTGAACGGATCACCGGGATAGACCCCAGGATTTGCCCCTATTGCGGCAAAGGAAAAATGGTAGTAAAGGAAGTGCTCAACCCTTCAGCGCTTCCTCTGCCTCCATGACCATGATCAGAACGGTATGCCCACAGATTCAGGCCTTTTCAAGTAAACCCAATCAGGGTTAAGGGAGTCATTCGTCCCATGATCAGCAACCATGCCCCAACTCAGCCAGTAAAACTTCCCTTGCGGCCGGCAATCCGTCTTTTGTTCCTTCGAAACGCTATTCAATTGTCAAAGAGCAAGGTCATCCGCTAAGATTGGCACTAAAGGCAATTGCAGTTCAATTCCCATAGTGCAACGAAGCGGCTCAGTTCAACACGATTGTAACCGGAATTTCGCTGCGCTCAACTCCGTTTACAATCTTTAACGTTACTATTTGCAATATTTTTACCTTTTCAAAATTGCATATCACTCCAACATACC
>CAYRYW010000139.1:0-2552 GCA_964428725.1 uncultured Dehalococcoidales bacterium | reverse complement strand
ATTCTATCGTCGTGGTTTGCGCATGTGGAATTTGTCAAACAGCAATGGGGTTGCACCCTCAACGCCATAGGCCGTTACACAAAACGCTACACGGCAAAAAACGGCAAAACGGAAAAAAACCGAATGAAGATCACGATCTATATTGACGAACAGCGAGAACCGGAAGCTGCCGAATGGGTGCAAAATCAACGCAACCGCAGCCGCGCCATTGCCAGACTGATCGAGCAGGCCGCCCAGCGTGACACACCGCTCACGCTGTTCACCATGCGCGCGATGGTTGAAGACGTGGTGCGTGCCGCGCTGGCCGCCGAACTAAAAACCGTCGCCCGCCTCGACCTGGCCGGGATGGATGGCGACCTGCACCCCGATGAAGAAGACCCGGAACTCGTTGATCTGTTGGACAAGATGGAGTTCTAAAATATGGCTAAAGAAAGAATATTAAGATTCAGATGCACGCAATTCGAATACGAACTAGCCGAAAAAGCAGCTAGAAAATTAAGGATAACCACGCCGGACTTTATGAGGAATGCTATTCGCATATATGCGGCGGCGATAGGACTTTTTAATGAATGGCCATGGCGTGTGAAAATTGAGCAAAAAGAAGAGAACGATGGACAAATATAATCTCTGGCTTTCATCGTTCGACAAGCGCGACCTGCTGACGGGCATCGTTTTCGCCATCACCGCCGCCGTCTTGCTCTACCGGCACATCGCGCCCGGTTGGGCAAAAAAAATCATCGATCCCACGTTAGGAGGGCTATACTGTGTTGCGTTTGTCCTGGTCACTGCGTTCTTTCGCCCCACGCTGTAAAGCGGCGCTGCGCTCCCGCTGGTTTTGGGCCGTCGCCGGCGTGACGCTGGTCGGGCTGGCCTTGCGCGCGTTCCATCTGGGCAGCGGCTCGCTGTGGTACGACGAAGCCTTTTCCGCGCTGGCCGCCGAACGGCCATTCGCGCAGATGCTCGACGCGACCGCATACGACGTTCACCCGCCGCTGTATTATACCATCCTCTGGGCCTGGTTTCGGCTCTGGCCGGACGCGGGCCGTCCGTCCGAAGCCTGGCTGCGCCTGCCCTCGCTGCTCTTTTCGGTGTTGGCAATCCCGCTCACCTGGTTTTTTGCGCGCGGCTTTAAACTGGATCGACGCGCCGCGCTGCTGGCCTCCGCGCTGCTGGCCGTCACCCCGTTTCAGATTTTCTATGCCCAAGAGACCCGACAATACACGCTGCTGCTCGTCGTCTCACTGTTCACCGTCGTAGCCTGGCAGCGGCGATGGTGGTCGGGCGTGTGCGTCGGGCTGATCGGCTGCATGTACACCCACAATCTGGGTGTCATCTGGGCCTGCGTGTTTGGCTTGCTGGCCCTGCTCGAAGACCGTTCATCCTGGCGGCGTTTGCTGTGGGCCGGGTTCGGCGCGGGGCTCGCTTATCTGCCGTGGGCCGTGCGGCTCGTGGTGCAGTTGTCGCAGTGGGGCACGGTCGGTTACTGGCTGCCACCGGTCACCCCTGGCAGCTTTGCCTATGCTTTTCACGCCTTGCTGTGGACAGAGCACACCCCCAACGCGGTCGCCCTGCCGGGCTTGTCCCTGTCCATGTCGCTGCTCATCCTCGCCTCGGCCCAGCCGACCTCACTGCTGCGCCGCTTGTTCTGGGGGCCGCCGCTGGTCATCGCCGCCGTTTCGATCCTGATTCAGCCGATCTTTTTCGCGCGCGGGCTGATTATGGTCACGCCCGCCTTTTACACGCTGATCGCCGCCGGTCTGCTCCGGCTCGACCGCCGCCCGCGCCTGCTGCTGGGCGGCGCGTTAGCCGGTACGCTGGCCGTCGCGCTGGCCGGGTTCTACTTTGAGCCACACTTGCAAAAATGGGATCACCGCGACTACAGCACCGTAATCTCGGAAGGCTGGCACGAGGACGACGCGGTTCTGTGCGCGTCCAAGTGCCTGCCCTTTATGTGGTATCTGGACATGCCGGTCTATACGCTTCCCTACATCGACGATCGGCTGCACTGTGTCTTGTCTCCGGGCACGCTGCGCGCGCTCGACATCGCCGAGGTGGAGCGACCGGAGCAGATCGCCGCCCGGCGGCTGTGGTTCGTGTGGACGGTCGATCCCTCGACGACAGAATACCAACTCGAAACGCGCGCGCGGCTCGACGCGCAGCACCCCCGGTTGATCGATCACCCGTTCATCTTTTCGCGCCTGGCCGAGGGGACGATCAGCCTGTACAACATGGAGTTTTCATGGACGAGCGACTAGACCCCTTTGATCGTGAAATGATGCGCTCCGACCGGCGATACCGGCGACGCTTGAACCCGCCTAAACTCTCCTGGCGGACGGTCGGCTGTCTGACCGTGATCGTCGCGCTGCTGCTGGGTTGTGTGTTCTCACGATACGCGGTCGATGCATTGACCGGTCAAATTCAAGCTTGGCGGCACCCGCCGCCCACGCCGCGCCCGCCGGTGCGCGTAATTGCCCCGCCGCCCACGCCGCCCATCGCGATCATCACGCCCCAGCCCGGCAACAAGACATCGGCAGATCACACGCCATGCCCCG
>CAYRYW010000138.1:0-2557 GCA_964428725.1 uncultured Dehalococcoidales bacterium | reverse complement strand
CTCCTGGCCGCTTTCTGGTTGCTTTTAAATCTAGGTTATCAACAGCGGAATATCTTTGGTGAGCCGCCAATATATCTTCCTGCGCCAGATTCACGTAGCCACGCAAAACCTCCAAGCTGGAATGCCCTGTAATCCGCTGCAGAGAAAAGAGGTCGCCACCATTGCGAAGCCACATCACACAGGCGGTATGTCTCAGAGTATGAGGTGAGCATCTTACACCAGTGATTCCAGCCTTGCGGCCATACTTCTTAAAAATCGCTTCAACACGCTTTCCGGTTAACGGTCTTCCATCTCTTGTAAGAAATACATTGTGAAAGCGTGGAACAGCAGGCTCAGGTCTATATTTGTTGATATACTTCCACAATAGTTTTTGCGTTGTTACGCCCAGGGGGACATAGCGTTCTCTCTGCCCTTTGCCAAATAGCTTCAAGCTCCGCTCTTTCAGATCGATATCGGCCATCTCAAGGTTGGTAATCTCAGTCAAACGGGCGGCTGTATCTAGATAAAGCAAGATGAGCAATCGATCGCGAAAACCCTCTGGAGTGGATATATCTATCACGCTCAGCAGTGCCTCGATTTGACCCTGTGAAAAAACAGGGATCACCTTCTTGGGTGCCTTCGGGATACGGACTTTTCTGAAGGGACTCTCGTCAATAAATCCTTCAAGCTCCCACCGGTTGAAGGCCGCCCTCAGTGTCCGCATATAAGTATTGATCGTGATCTGACTTAGTTTGCCTTCCTGCTCCTCGGTGAAAGGATGACCGCTGTAACGATTCAGGTTCTTTAGATGCAAGATGAATGCCCTTACATCACCAGCTTGAATCGCTCTGGCATCCGTCGGACGGCCTTTGGATACAAGAAATCCTCTCAACTTGTTAACAACCAGCGCTGTAAGTTCAGTGGTCCTTGGACTGTTTCCTGAGGCTTGGGATGTAAGGACCTCATACTCCAAGAGCCTGTCGAGCTCAGAGGCCGAGTTCTTTTTCAGCAGGCCGTCTAAAAAAGTATTGAGTTCATCTTCCAGCATTTCTAGTTCCTACATTTATCCTGGTTTCACAAATCTTTACTTCCCATAGTAAAATGGTTATCGGAGGATTTACTATCTCGGATTTAAAATTCCCTCAGATCACGGCGCATTCTCTCGAGCTGGCGCTTCAATCCTGGTTCGATTGGACTGATTCATTAAGGATGGCCAGAGAGCAACTGGGATGGAAAGATGAATTCTCCATTGAAGAATGGGAGGGCTGGTCCAGAGGTCTTGATCGGGATATCGTCTGGGAAAAGGCATTAAAGAAATCAGATGAATTAAAGCTGCCTCGACTCTTTGCCGGATATTGGATCGCCTGCCTCGTGTCCCGTTATGATCCCGAAAATATATATACCTTCAGCAGCATTGAATATCCAGACTGGGTGCTGGAGAGATTTGACGCGCTGCAGGGCACTCTACTACAGCAGAAACCTCCCTTTGGCCACGGTGCTTCGAGTAGCATCATCACAGGCCAGGGCCTGCCCGATAGATTCTCCAGAAGGGCCCTTCCGCCTTCTTACATCGGCTTTTCATTGCCCGAAAGCGCCAGCTTTGTCACTTTCCACATCCCGCTCTTCACGCTTCCCGGCATAATATTTCAGCCATCTCCCTTAATAGAACTGATAAAGGAAATAGTGGAAGAATACGGCCAGCACGATGTTTCAGTACTGCTTAAAGGAGTGGGAAAGTCGGCCGGTGGGGAATGGGAGCGAAGTAAAGTTAAGCAAGCCAGCGAGGAACAGCTAAGGCCTTTGTACAAGTACCTCCTACAGTCGGAGTACTATGACGAGGTTTTAAAACAGTCCACAGAAGATGATATCGAGAAGGCGATTAAGTCTTTACCTGCCGGCACTAGTGACGAGCTGCTGGTAGCAGACCGACTGGAGGCCAAACTCTCCGCCAGCAAGCGTAAAAAACTCAAGGGCAGGGTGCGCAAGCGGGTGAGCGGCTGGTTCAAGAAAGAGGGCAGGTGGCCGTTGCCCCCGGCATAGCTTTATCCCCTCCAGGTATCCAATCTTATTTCTATCACTGTTTCCTGTTAGTCAGTTCCATGTTGTCCACCGGGCTGGCCGTCTGGTGCGCCCGCTTCACGTCCACATCGGCAATCTCGCAGTAGTGGCGCGTCATCTCCAGCGTGGTGTGCCCCAGCAGCCGCTGTAGGCTGAACACGTCACCGCCATTCCGCAGGAAGGTCACCGCCGCCGTGTGCCGCAGCGTGTGCGGCGAGCACCTCACCCCCTGCAGCCCCGACCTCCGGCCGTACTTCGACATCCTGTTCTTGACGTGATTTCTGGAAAGGGGTCGTCCGTCGCGGCTCAAAAAGACAACGCTGCACCGGGGATTGAGCGGCTCCGGCCGGTGCTGGCTGATATAGCGCCACAGCAGCCGCTGCACCGTCCGCCCGAAGGGTATCAGACGCTCCTTGCCACCCTTGCCCATCACCTTGAGCAGCCCGTCCTCCAGCCTCAGGTCATCCATCTTGAGACCGGTGAGCTCGCTGATCCTGAGCCCGGTGTCCAGCAGGGTGAG
>CAYRYW010000137.1:0-2581 GCA_964428725.1 uncultured Dehalococcoidales bacterium | reverse complement strand
GGCACCTCGCCCACAGGAAAAACCGTAGTCAGAATAACAGTCGCACCCAGATCAACAGAGCGTTCGACGATCTCTTGAATGTTTTTCCGGCAATTGGCAACAATCAACGCCTTTCGCTCGGGGAAAAGGGGGAGCGTCTTCAAGTCGTTGATACCGACCTGAACAACAACAACCTGAGGCTGCAAAGGCCTGACGTGATAATCAAACCGCTGAACGACCTGCGCCGAAGTCTGCGACCCGACACCGCGATTGACAAACTCAAAGGGTTCGAGGTCGGGAGAAGGCCAGTTGGCCGCCCTCGAGTCGCCAAAGAAAATAACCGTCTGTCGCCGGGGATTGGCAGTCGGGTAATAATTCAACCCCAGAGGGTCCAGGCGAGTTTCGTTTAGCTCCAAATAGTACTGCCTGCCCCGGTTAAAGAGAAAACCGTTCAAAGCGAGCGAAATCGCAAGAACGGCCAGGAGAAAAGCGATCATCAGAAAGCAGCGGATATTCGATTTCATAGTCTGGAAAGCCTTTGTCGATCGAAACCATGTGGATAGTTCTAAAGCGGTTCCGAACGATCAGTGGGGTGGGCGACTGCACTTCAGCATGGCTTTGGCGGCGCTGTTCGCGCTTGTTGTTTCCAAAGAAAAATCAGAATAGAAATCTTTCTAAATCATAATTGCCACTGTTAAACTGGACGAGTCTCACCCAATCTATAGCGCCCGTGCTGTCGCAGAATCGATCTATAAATTCCCGCGTGAACCGATTTACCACGCGTGCCTTTTGTTCGTAGAATGCATCGTTGTGTTCTTTTGCTCGATAACCAATTGGCTCAATAATATCTGTATACAGATGATCGTTTTCACTGACCAGATACCAAAAGTTTTGGCCGACAACCTTTAAATAACCTCGCAGATAGCGCGTTCTTGTTTTTCCGTAGCAGATTCCCAGAACCGATTGGACGTTTGCCCCGTGTCGTGATTGCTTAACCCTGGTGACAGCTTTTCGCAAGTCTTCGGCGAGTTTACTCTGCTGAGAGCTGTTTCCTCAATTTGTCCCCGACTTGATAGAGACAATGTAATAAATTCCCTTGTTCTCAAATTCCAGGTCCACCCCTGGTGCCGTTGATTTGTGACCGTCACAAGTCCTGCTTGCAATAAAGATAGCCAAATCCTCTAGAAAATCACCAAACAACTTTTCTTCAGATGATGACAATCGAGCATCAAGCAAGCCAACAATCAAATCTCCGGCAGTAGTTATGTTCTTGGCCTTGAACAGATACGGGTTTTTCTTGAGCAAGTCATTGAGCCTGAGAGTTTCCAATGATACTATTCTTCTTTGATGAAAGTCTACGATGTTTTCGTTGACATAGGAGTTTACCTTATCAAGGCATAATGGATTCATCATGTTTCTCCTGCCTCATAGGTTTCAGGCACCTCCAGTAATCGCGGTTGTTTCTGCAAAAGCCTTTTTTCTGCCATCTGGCAATACTCTTCACTGATGTCAACTCCCAGATAGTCGCGTCCTAATTGTTGTGCAGCCACGGCTGTAGTCCCAGAACCAACAAAGGGGTCCAAAACCATGTCTCCAGGCAGAGTGAACAGTTTTATGAACCAGGTTGGCAGTGATATTGGGAAAACAGCACTATGATTTCTGTTTGAACACTCGGTAGCCATATGAATGACATTTGTTGGATACACTTTGTCACGCCCAACCCAGTTAGAGACATTCTTTCCGAATCCACTCATGACTTTTGATTCGTCTCTGATTTTATCGGTCTTGCTAAGGCTGGTTAGGCGGTCCTTGGCCCAGTCTCCAACAGGAACCATGACTGCTTCTTGGTACATATTGAACTTGCGCTGCTTGTTAAAGTGGAGCAATCTTTCCCAGGAATCTCTAAATCTGTTGGGCCATTTGCCGGGGTACGAATTCTTTTTGTGCCAGATAAACTCTTCGGTCCACAACCATCCCTGTTCTCTCAGTCTCAAAATCAACTCAATTACATAAGTATGTCTTTCTCCCTTAACAACTCGCTCTTTAATGTTCAGAATAAAAGTTCCAGTAGGTTTCAGAACTCGTAGAAACTGTTCTGATTTGGGCAAGAACCAGTCCACATATTTTTCAGGCTTAACACCTCCATAAGTTTGCTGCCTCCGATCCGCGTATGGTGGCGAAGTAAAGATCAGGTCTATAGAATTATCAGGAACCTCTTTTAATACCTTTTCGCAATCGCTGTGAATAATCCTGTTTACCCAATCCATTTCTTGCCCCTTTGGTTACTAGAACATTTATTCGTGTCTTAAATATACCAGAATTCAAGAAAACAGTCAAGGGGGTGGGGAGCTACCGGTGCGACTTGGATGGTGAATTTTACCTCTGCAAAAACCCTGAACTTGACAACCTGCAACAGATCGGGTAAAATACCCATGTACCCTGGTACATAGATAACAAAATAACATGCCACATTCAAGAGCTCAAGATCCGATCGGAGGAGAAAGATGTCCGAATCAACACACCCATCAACCCCGGAACGACCCAGGCTGCGCGTTGTACGCGTCCAAACCGGCGTCCGCATTGAGAAAAGAATGCTCAAAGT
>CAYRYW010000136.1:0-2587 GCA_964428725.1 uncultured Dehalococcoidales bacterium | reverse complement strand
TGTCGGCGGTCGCTTGAACCCGGCCACTTAAGGTCACTTCAGAACCGGCCATGTTGAGCGGACGGAGGTTCGCCTATCAGTTGTTCCAACGCGTGGTGCGTTGGAGGCTGCATTATGGCGAACGAGCTCAAGATGGCGGATCAGGCAGTAATTATCGGCTTATGGCAGCGAGGCTGGTCGCAACGGCGGATTGCCCGGGAGACCGGGTTCAGTCGTGACGCGGTGAGTCGTTACGTTCGGCTGGCCCGGTCGGGCTGGCGTCCCGGCGAGCCGGTTCGGGATGAACGGCACAGGCCTCGAACGGATTCAAACCCGGCCATTCCGACCCCCGGGTTGGGCGCTCGGGACGGGCCTGGAGGGTTGGAAGGGGCCGAATCAAACCCGGCCATTTCGACCCTCGGGTCAGGTCGACGGAGTCTGTGTGAGCCTTATAGGGAAATCATCGAAGGGAAGCTGGCGTCCGGACTGAGTGCCCAGCGAATCTGGCAGGATCTGGAGGCCGATGGTTTCGAGGGTGGCTACCAGTCGGTCAAGCGGTTCTGTCGGCGCTTGAAGACGGCCAATCCGTTGCCGTTCCGGCGGCTGGAGTGTGAGCCGGGGCAAGAGGCCCAGGTGGACTTCGGCACCGGAGCGCCGGTGATCACACCGGAGGGCAAGCGTCGTCGGACCCATGTTTTCCGGATCGTGTTGAGCCATTCCCGCAAGGCGTACAGCGAAGTTGTCTATCGTCAGACGACCGACGAGTTCATTCGGTGTATCGAGAATGCCTTCCATCACTTCGGCGGGGCCCCGCAGACACTGGTGATCGACAACCTCAAGGCGGCGGTGACGAAGGCGGACTGGTTCGATCCGGAGTTGAACCCGAAGATCCAATCGTTCTGCAACCACTACGGCACGGTCATTCTCCCAACCAAGCCGCGCACCCCGCGCCACAAGGGCAAGGTCGAGCGGGGTGTCGACTATGTTCAAGAGAATGCTTTGAAAGGGAAGCGATTCGGCAGCCTTGTCGAGCAGAACCGCCACTTACTCGAATGGGAGACGCACGTCGCGGACACACGGATCCACGGCACGACGCGCAGGCAAGTGAAGAAGGCCTTTGAGGATGTGGAACGGGAACGCCTTTTACCGTTGCCGGTGGATCGCTTCCCGTACTTCACGGAGGTTCGCCGAAAGGTGAATCGCGATGGCCACGTCGAGGTGGACAAGGCCTATTACTCGGTCCCACCGGAGTATCTGGCCCGTTCGGTGTGGGTGCGTTGGGACAGTCGCGTGGTCCGCGTGTTCAATCATCGCTTCGAGCAGGTTGCGATGCACGTCAAGCACGAACCCGGCCGATTCAGCACGGACTCACGGCACATCCCCCGGCAGAAACGGTCAGGGATCGAACGTGGCGCCACGCATCTGCTGAACAAGGCCAGTCTGATCGGTCCCCAGTCAGGCCGATGGGCGGAGCAGATGGTTCAGCAGCGGGGTGTGCAGGGCGTGCGGGCGTTGATGGGTCTGTTGAACCTGGCGAATCGGCATCCCTGTGACCAGATCGAGCAAGCCTGTGAGATTGCTCTGACACACGGAGCGTACCACCTGCAAACCATCCGTGAATTGATCGAGCGGCGAGGGGACAAACAGCAACAGTTCGAATTCATCGACAAACATCCGATCATCCGGTCGCTGTCGGATTACGGCGACCTGGTCCATACCGCCTTTACCAAGGAGTCATGACCATGAACGAATCCATACAGACGGCATTGAAGAAGCTGCGATTGTCGGGGCTGGCCGAATCGCTGGACATCCGCCTGCAGGAAGCGGCCGGGAACGGTCTGAACCACGCGGAGTTCTTGGAGCTGATCCTTCAGGATGAACTGGCGGTTCGGGCGGATCGGCGAATGAATCGACGGATTCAGGCCGCTTCGTTCCGTGAACCGCGAACACTGGAAGACTTCGACTTCGCGTTTAACCCGTCAATCAAGAGGAAGCAGGTCTTCGACCTGGCCAGTTGCCGGTTCATTCGCGAGGCCCGTGATGCGTTGCTGCTCGGTCCGCCGGGCACGGGCAAGAGTCATCTGGTCCAGGCCATCGGTTATCAGGCCATCAAGTCAGGTCACACGGTACTGTTCCGGTCAATCTTCGATGTGGTCCGGGACTTCCTGCACGACGAGGCGCTCGGCGGTGAGGAGAAGGTTCTGACGCGGTACCTCAAGCCCGATCTTCTCATCGTGGACGATATGGGCCTCAAGCAATTGCCAAAGCGGTCCGGGGAATATCTGTTCGAGATCATCATGCGGCGATACGAGAACCGATCCACCATGATGACGTCGAATCGCCCGCTGGAAGATTGGGGCAAGCTGATCGGCGACGTGCCGTCGGCCACGGCCATCCTCGACCGCTTCCTGCACCATGCCGAGGTGATCACGATCACCGGCAGAAGCTATCGACTGAGGAACCAGAAAGCCGGCAAGAGAACAGCCAAACACAACCAACCATCAGGTCAGGCTTGCGAAGAAGCCAAGAGATGAGGTATAGAAGAACCATCCTCACTGGCCGGTTCTAATTCGACCCAACCCGGCCGGTTATCAAGTGACCGGTGAGA
>CAYRYW010000135.1:0-2607 GCA_964428725.1 uncultured Dehalococcoidales bacterium | reverse complement strand
ATTCAAAAACCTGGAAGAAGAGAGACAGTTCTGGGATAACCACGACTCAACAGATTTTCTGGACGATTTTGAAGTGGCTAAGGATGTGGTATTCGTCCGACCCAAAAAAGAGGTCATATCCTTACGCCTTGATCCCAAAATAGTACGAAAGTTAAGGGAACTTGCTGATGAGGAAGGGTTACCGCCCACTACCTACGCGAGGATGTTAATTGTTAAAGGCATTCGAGAAAAGGCGGGTTGAACTCCTTGACCGGCCTAGCGGCTTTGGGGCGTCTACTAGAAAAAGCTTCATTTATTGCTTGCAGTTTTTCTGAATCTCTGATAATCTGGTTAATTGAGGTAAAACGTCATGCAAAGTGCGACTGCAAAAATAGGTAAACGGGGAACAATCGTTATCCCCGCAAATATTCGCCAGAACTATGGGTTGGAAGAGGGCTCACAAGTCATTGTGGAAGTTCGTTCTGAGGGTCTTCTCTTGCGGCCTGTTGTCACGCTTCCCGTAGAGTTGTATTCTCCTGAGAGAAAGGCCGGGTTTTTGTTAAATAATGCAATTACCCAGGCGGATTATGATCAGGCCGTCAAAGAAGTGCGCAAGCTGGGGCTTGATCCTGATGAGATCCCTCATGAAAAACCGGATACCGCATGAGCGTTGCCAGGGTGTTCCTCGATGCAAATATCTTATTTTCCATAGCCTATGGGAGCGCTGGTTTGGGCCATTTATCGGAACTAGCGCATAAAGGCCGGTGCTTCTTGCTTGCATCCGGCTTTGTCATTGAAGAAGCAAGGCGTAATCTCCACCACCCTGCTCAGTTGAATAGGCTCAAGACCTTCCTGACACATGTCCAAATTGTTCCTGAGGCAGACACAAGTATCCCCTGCCCCATTGGACTGGCAGAAAAAGACCGTCCTGTTCTTATGGCCGCCATCTCTGCCAAAGCCGATTTCTTGCTTACGGGCGATCTGCACCATTTTGGAAAATACCTCGGACAAACGATTAGCGGCGTAAAAATCTGTATGGCCCGGGAATATCTTGCAAAAATCCAACAGCCGTAGGAGCGCTTCGCCCCGGTGAAATGGAGTTCGCCCCAGTGGAATAGAATAAAAGATTCCACCCCAGTACGATCATTCTCACCTACGGGGCAGGCGGGCAGACATTCAACGGCGTGAAGATTTCATGGGGCAGGCTGGGCAAGTTGAGCGCTAAGAATTAGAACTGAATTCTTTTTCCGGGAACAAGTTTCTTCAGAAACTCCTCGCAAGGTAAACATAGTACATTTTTGAGTTTTATACGCTCACTGCCCCGGTAGAGCAAATAGACCTCTGCTTCGGGGTACTCTTCTTTGAAGGAAAGAAGGCTGTTGACGGACTTTGATCGAAGACTCGCGGTATTTTTTACCTCTATGGCATAGAAAACATCCTCACCGTACAAAACAAAATCGATTTCATTACCGGATTTGGTCCGCCAAAAATACAAATCCGCTGGATTACCACTATAAGAAACCCACGCCCTGAGATGTTGCGCCACAAGGCCTTCCAGTGCTGCCGCGTCTATTTCCTGGGGCGCATCCAGCGGGCCGGTGGGTCTGATAGACCGGAAAACACCGGCATCGAAATAATAGAACTTCGGGTGTAATGATAAATGCCGCTTCGCCCGTTTCGTGAATACCGGCAAACGAAAGGCCAGGAGTAAGTCTTCGAGGATCGTGAAATAGTTCTCCACGGCCTTTCTCCCGATCTGACAGTCACGGGCTATCTCTGTCATATTTGTAATAGACCCGTGTGAGAAGCTGGCAGCTTCCAAGAACCTGTTGAAATTGCCAATGTCGCGAACAAGTCCTTCCATCTGAACCTCTTCTCTAATGTACAGTGTTGCGTATGCTCTTAATGTTTCTGCGGGATCAGAGGCATTGACGATTAGTGGTACCATTCCGATCGTAAGTGCATTTTCCAACGAAAACGTATCGCCCAGCTCCGCGGCCATAAAAGGATGCATGGTTTTAACTAAGGCCCGTCCGGCAAGCAAATCAACACCCGTGCGCTTCAGTTTTCGGGCGCTTGAACCGGTTAGAACGAATTGCCAGGTGCGGTGTTCTTCCATGAGATGATGCACCACGTCGAGTAATTGAGGGGCTTTTTGAATTTCATCGATCACGATCGTATCTATGTCCCGCTGTGCCACCAAAACATCTCGCAGTCTCTCCGGTCTAGCCGAATAGGCACGATAGACATCCGGTACCAGCAAATCAATCACAAAGCTATTCGGTAGATGCTGATGCACCCAGGTCGATTTGCCTGTGCCGCGAGGGCCGAATAAGAAGAAGCTTTGTTCTGATTCCTGGAAAAACCGTCTTATGATATCCAATTTTGCTTCCTTTTTGTATTTTATATATCCATTTATAAAGATTATTGGATTACCGGTCAAGTCTAAAGTAAGGCGGAGGGGAGAGCGGCCCTGTGGGCTTCAACAAGCACTTCGTTTGAGGAGTGTTTTACGTGAGGCAAATTCAGTAACGAGGACTGAGTGATGAGGACTGAGTGAAGGAGCGGCCTGCCGGTTTCGAGGCAGATCAGTAATTGCCCCTGGAATCCTCTCCTCCGGTTTGTGAA
>CAYRYW010000134.1:0-2623 GCA_964428725.1 uncultured Dehalococcoidales bacterium | reverse complement strand
TCATATCCTCGGTGGCGGTAAGGGCCGCCCAGAAATCCGATTCAAGCTCGAGGCCGGCAGCCAGGGGAAGATCCCGGGTTCTGTTGAGCACCTTTTTCGCTGCTGCTACAGCCAGCGGACCTTTTTTCATGATCCGGGCTGCCAGGTCCATGGCAGTATCCATCAGATCAGTGTCCGGGACTGCTTTTTCAATCAACCCGTACCTGAGGGCCTCATGGGCGTCGATCATCGCTCCCGTGTAGGTCAGCTCCTTGAGTTTGCCGAATGGCATATAGGAGCGTGCTCGCTGGGTACCGCCGTTTCCCGGGAATACCGATAGATTTACTTCAGGAAAGCCGAATGTAGCGCTCTCAGTAGCATAGCGAATGTCACAGCACAGGGCCAGCTCAAGGCCTCCACCCAGACAAAAGCCGTGGATCGCTGCGATGACCGGCCAGTGAAAGTTTTCAATAATACCGTAGAGTTCATGGCTTCTGGTTAAGCGCCTTTTGGCCGTTTCGGGATCAAGCTCCAGGAATGCCTTGATGTCGGCACCTGCGGCAAAGGCCTTTTCCCCTGCTCCTTTCAGTATGACCACCCTGATGTCCTTCCGGCGTTCATCGAGCTCGAGAAAGGTTGTGCCGATGGCCTCCTTGGTGTCGACATCCAGGGCATTCATGGGCGGGTGGTCGATGGTGACGGTGGCCACCAGGTCCTTAATCGCATAGTGTGCCAGTTTTTGACCCATCTAACCCTCCTTTCGGCTCCCATCTTCGTGGTACTCGTACCATCCCTTGCCGGTTTTGCGGCCGAGGTTCCCTGCTTTCACCTTGTGCCGCAAGATGGCCGGGGGGTACCAGTAGGGATCTTTGGTGGTTTCGTACATAGACATGAGCGCGCCGTAGGTTACATCCAAACCCACCATATCACCGATCTCAAAGGGGCCCATTTTCCGGCCTGAGGCGAGTCTCAGTCCTTTGTCGATATCCTCCACAGTGGTGACTCCCTCCTCCACGAGGCGCATGGCCTCCAGATTGGCGCGGAAGTTGATGCGGTTGATGACAAAGGCGGGTACATCACGGCGGACCAAGATCGGCTCTTTTCCCACCTGACGTACAAAGGCCTCGCCGGCAGCGAAGGTCTCATCGCTGGTGGCCATCCCTCGAATCACTTCTACCGCTGCCATCATGGGTACCGGCGAGAAGAAGTGAAGACCCACAACCTTATCGGGTCGGTTGGTTACCGAGGCCAGCTCGGAGATGGAGATGGCGCTGGTATTGGTGGCCAGGATCTTATCCTTCTGGCAGCTCTGATCGAGTTTGCGGAAGATCTCTTGTTTGAGCTCCAGGTTTTCAAAGACAGCTTCGATGGCCAGATCGGCATCGCTTCCGTCGGAGAAATCGAGCGCCGGTGAGATTCGGCTGAGAATGGTGTCTTTGTTCTCGGTGAGTTTTCCTTTTTCCACGAGCTTGGAGACCGACCAGGTGATGTTCTTCAAACCCTTTTCAATGACATCCTGGCTTATGTCATTCAACAGAACGTTAATGCCTGATTGGGCGCATACTTGTGCAATGCCGCTGCCCATGAAGCCGGCGCCGACGATGAAGACCTTTCTTATTTTCATAGCACAACTCCTTTAGCATTTTGTCAGTATTCAAGAATGATGTATGCCCTTTGTCTATGCACAGAGCGAGGCGGGTTCTTGCATAAATTCCTTAAGCTCTGCCAAGCTTTTAATCACAAGCTGAACCCCAAAGACGGATTCTAGGTTATGGCGCGCAGAGGCGCGGACCTGGTCCATGGATACCTCACGGGAAAGCTCACGGCTCAGAGAGGTCATGCCGATATCGGAAAGCCCACAGGGATGAATCCAGGAAAAGGGTGCGAGCGAGGTAGTAACATTCAGCGCCAGGCCATGAAAGCTCACCCCCCGGCGGACGGCAACCCCGATGCTCCCCAGCTTATTGTTTCCCACCCAGACGCCTCTGTTCTTGCTATTACGCTCGGCCCTAACCTGGAAATCTGCAGCAGTCTGAATCATTATCTCCTCCAGAGCGGTCACATAATCTGCCACGCCGAGCCCTGCGGCCCTCAGATCGATGATGGGGTAGACAACCAGCTGCCCGGGCCCATGAAAGGTTATATCGCCGCCCCGCTCCACGTGGATTATAGGGATTCCTTCCTTTTCCAGGAAGTCTAAGGGTACGGCCAGGTTATCCAACCCGCCCCGTCTGCCAAGGGTGAACACGGGTTGATGTTCCAAGAACAAAACGATGTCTCTCGGGATGATCCCGTTTTTTCTTGCGGCTACGAGCCTTTGCTGGAGATCCCACGCCTTTTGGTACTCTACCGTGGGCAGATCCACGTAGTAAGATTGCCTTCCTTTTGGAACAGGTTCAAGGCTCTTTTGGTTATGCTGCAATGTATGACTCACTAAAAGAGCGCCTCGCTAGTGGCCAGAATTAAGCATTTTTCAGCCGGTAAGATAGGGATGACGCGCCGCCGATGTTTCGTCCAGCCTCCGCACTTTGCATTTCTGTGGCGCTTCACGAAGCCGTTCCGGATCGTGTTGCGCCTCCTCAGCTATGACCTTACATGCCTCGATAAACAGATCTATATCCTCTTTCGATTCGGTCTCCGTGGG
>CAYRYW010000133.1:0-2636 GCA_964428725.1 uncultured Dehalococcoidales bacterium | reverse complement strand
TACGGCCCCGTGCCGATAACCGCCTCCGGGCCGGTCAGGCTCATCGGGTCGTCAACGCCGTCCCAGATATGCCGTGGCAGTATGACCATGGTGTTGGCGATATCGGTGAGGAAGGGGGCGTAGGGCTGTTCTAGGTATAGCTTGATGGTGTGATCGTCGATCACCTCCGACCGGTTTATGCCGGTGGGGCCGACGAGGGTGACGAAGGGATCGGGATGCGACTTGACGTAGTCGACGGTGAAGGCGACATCGTCGGCGGTGAACGGCTGGCCGTCGTGCCAGGTGACGCCGTGCTGCAGGCGGAACAGATAGGCGTTGTCCGCCTCGATATATTCCCAGTCTTCGGCCAGGGCTGGTATGAATCCACTGGCGTCCTTCCATACCAGCGTATCGAATATAAAGCTCATCCTTATATGTCCCGGGCCACGCGAGTAGCGCAGGTAGGGTGAGGGGTAACCCCAGTCGCCGGTGGGATCGCTGATGGTGTAGGTGACGACCGCCGACGGTGCTGTTGGGGCACAGGCAGGGGTAAGCACTGCCGCCGAAACCAAAGTGAGGGATAGAAATCCGATTAATAATATTTGATGCAAGCGTTTTTTCATATGTCTCCTCTCGTTTATCAGGCTTATAGGTAATCACTCGATCACATTCTATGAAGCATCTAAAAATCTGCCCTGCGAGTTACTCTTCTCCTCCGCAGCTCGATGCAGATCGAGCAGCATCTCAGCGAATTTTTTGATGCCATCTGTGCTAGGCCAGATGAAGACGGGCTTGAACCCGCAGGGGGACCCTCTTGCCGCGATTAAAAGTGTCGTCTGTCCTGTCCTTTTACATACATCCAGCCTGAACAAACTCATTCCATCCATGAATCTACCTCCGTCACTCTCACTCGAATGTTGTCACACAGATGGTGCCGTTCTGCTTATAAGCCCTGACCAATCCGCAATGCCTCAGGACAGCAAAGCTGGTCTGCAGTTCGCGGGGCGGCAGGTCGAAGATCTGCTGCAACTCGCCCATGCTCACATGCCCTTTTTTCTTTATAAACTCATACATGTCTTTCTGCAGCTGGCTTAATCCATCCGTACCTTCAACACCAAAGCCCTCCCTGAAGCTCTTGGCGTGGTATGCCGCCCACGGATCGCAGGGAGAGACGCGCTCTGTGACTTCCAGATAGCAATCCTCACACAGCATTTCGCTACCGTACCTGTAGCTTTCCTCTTCCTGCAGCTCATGCTGGCAACGTTCGCATCGCATAGCAAACCCCTATAGACCAATGGCATCGACGAGTTCCGCCACATCCTTTTCGGCCTGGACGGACTTCAGCGGCTCCCCTTTCAGACAGGAGTGAAACACTTCCGGGTCGTATCCGATGCTGCCAGCGACCTCTAGCCCCTTCTGTTTCAACTGACCTCTCATTCCGCCCGCCACCTCAGGGGTTGTACGATTCAGTGTGACTACAGTACGGATGCCCAATCCTTTCGACAGTGAGCTGATCTTCTCCGCCAGCAGCACCGACTCGTATGAGGGATCGACCACGATCAGCACGATGTCAACCCCACGCTCGACTCCTCTCCCGAAATGCTCCAGCCCGGCCTCGTGGTCTGTGATAACGACCTCCTTCTCATTCAACACCAGCTTATCCAGAAAGTCCCTTGCGAGCGCTCCCATCGGGCAGGCGCAGCCCTCCATGGAATGTTCGATCTTGCCGATCTTCAGGAGACGTATGCCATCGACGCTGGCCATATAATCCGAAGGGAGATCAGACAAAGAAATAGACGCCTGCGGGAGGATTACCATCTTCGGTTCATCTTCGGTTTTTCTAAAGGCATCGATCATCTTCTTCTGCAGCGCTGGCTTCCCGCCGAGGTATTCCAGCAATGGTCTGGGTTCGTTCTTTATTCCCAACAGTCGCTGCAGGCCCAGGTTGGACTCATCCGCATCCACCAGCAGCACACGATAGCCCCTGGCTGCAAGCACCCGGGAAAGCAGTACGGAAACCATGCTCTTGCCGCAGCCACCCTTACCGGTAACGCATATCTTCATTTCTCCTCCTTGAATCAGATGCATCTGTTAGCACATGCAATTAATTGCAGTATCAACTAAAAATAAAAAGCCTTATCGGCATCTCTCGCATCTTCCGAAGATGGCGATATGGTTCAGATGAGCCTTGAAACCGTAGTCTTTCAACAGGGTGCGCTTCAGCTGCGAAAACGTGGATTCTTCAATATCAATGACAGAATTACACTGCTCGCAGATCAGGTGGTGATGTCGGCCTTTATCTGCAGGGTGGTAGCGGAAACGTCCGCCGCCCATATCGGTCTCGGTAACCAGCCCCAGGCTCTTCAGCAGCTCCAGCGTACGATAGACAGTCGATATGTTGACGTGGGGATACCTGGCTTTCACCTGTGCGTGGATCTCCTCGGCGCTGATATGTCCCTCACTGTCCTGCAAGGCGTCAACGATCAGCTGGCGCTGGGGCGTAAGCCGGTAGCCCATCTCCCACAGGGCGTTCCTGGCCTCTTCAGACTTATGGTCAGCCATACCTCGATAATTATACATTATCAGTGAGATAGTTGCAACTTGTTGTACTCGTTCATATGATTAGTGACACCTGACCTCCTCTCTTTTGCATTGAT
>CAYRYW010000132.1:0-2656 GCA_964428725.1 uncultured Dehalococcoidales bacterium | reverse complement strand
TGTGGATTTTGGCTATGTAACCTTTATCGCTTTAGGCACATATGGGATGTCATTAGGAATAACGTACTGCTCTCAGTATGAATGGCTTGGTATCGGTATCATAGTGATAGGGATGGTTTTAGCCCTGTTTCTTGCATCCTTGTCGGCACTTCTTGAAGCTTTTATTGCATTAAGACTAAGGGGGGCCTATTTTGCCATAGCCTGTATAGGCATAAATGAGGGGCTCAGATACTTCATAGAGGGGGCAAAAATATGGGGTGGCTCTGAAGGTCTAATATACTTCGGGGCACTAGTGCAGGCTTTGGGAAGGGATACAGTTAACCAACTGACCTCATTTTGGGCCGATTTTTCAGTCTTTATCATAGCTGCCTTAGCCGCCTTTTTGAATATTTATTATATGAGAAGCAAAATTGGCTATGCACTGACTGCAGTGAGAGAAGATGAGGATGCAGCCAAGGTTATGGGAATTAACACAAACAAGTACAAGACCATTGCCTTTTTGACCAGTGGTTGGCTTGGAGCAGGTGTTGGGGCTTTGGCCTGGGGATTAAAGCTTGGCCATGTATACCCGGGCGATGTGTTTGTCATCCATTATACAGTGGAGTGTATTGTGGTGGTTCTGCTTGGCGGAGCAGGCACTCTTATGGGGCCAGTAATAGGAGGACTTATCTATGGGCTGTCTAAATATTGGCTTGCCGTCATTATGCCAGGATTTCAACTTCTCGTATTCGCCCCAATCATTATTATCATAATTGTGATAGCGCCAGAAGGTGTTGTAGGGCTTCTGAAAAGGAAATTAAAGGGTGCAAAATTGAAAATGTTTATCGAATAGGTAATACCCATGGCATTATTAAAGATTGAGAATGTAACAAAACGCTTTGGAGGATTGGTAGCTGTCGATAAGGTGAACCTGGAAATCAAAGCAGGAGAGGTAATAGGCATAGTGGGCCCCAACGGGAGCGGGAAAACGACCCTTTTCAATGTTATCAGTGGCGTTTATACCCCGGATGAAGGAAAAATCATATTCGAAGGAAAAGATATCACCAAATTGCCTGCACACAAGAGGGCTCCTCTTGGGCTTGGAAGAACCTTTCAGATACCCAGACCTTTTAGTTCGGCAAGTGTCAGGGAAAATGTGGCGATTGGTGCCATGTTTGGTACGCTTTCCGGGAAAGTCAGCGTGGATGATACTCTCAAAATAGCAGACCGCTACATTGAGCTTGTTGGAATCAAAACCCATAAGGATAAGGAATCCGGAACCCTAACCCCAATTGAAAAAAAGTTGATGGAGATTGCCAGGGCCTTGGCAATGAAACCAAAACTGTTGCTTATGGATGAGGCCATGGCAGGAATGAATCCAAAGGATATTGACAATATGGTCCAGTTCATCAAGAGGATAAAGGAGGAAGAAGAAATAGCCATAGTAGCAATGGTAGAGCACATTATGAGGGCAGTAATTGGATTGGCCGAGCGAGTAATTGTAATGAATTTTGGTGCGAAATTAGTTGATGCCAGAACAGAAGAAGCATTGACTGATCCAAGGGTAGTTGAAGTATACTTAGGTCATCCTCCAGATGGATCCAAATGGCAATCAGAAGTTTGGGGAAAGGACTGAAATACTAATGGATAGTATGTTGAGTTTAGAAAATCTTGAGTCCGGTTATGGGCCTATGCAGGTATTATGGAAACCAAGCCTAAGTGTTAAAAAAGGGTCTGTAACATCTCTCCTTGGTCCCAATGGCGTCGGCAAATCAACGCTTCTTCATACAGTATTAGGTTCTGTAGAACCATGGGCTGGAAAAATACTCTATGAGGATGAAGAGGTTACCTATCTACCTACCCATAAAAAAGTTAATTTAGGCATCAGCCTCGTCCCGGAAGGAAAACATCTCTTTGGGGGAATGACTGTACATGAGAATCTAATCATGGGTGCCTATCGAAAAGAGGCCACGAAAAACATCAATGAATCTCTTGATCTCGTTTACTCTTTATTCCCCATTCTCAAGGAAAGGCACAAACAGCAAGCAGGCACACTGAGCGGAGGGCAGCAACAAATGGTAACTATTGCTCGCGCACTTATGGCAAAGCCAAGATTCATAATGTTGGATGAGCCAAGTCAAGGGTTGTCACCCAAGCTCATAGAAGAGGTCTTTGAAACCGTTGAAAAATTACAAGCCGAAGTTGGTTTGACCATACTTCTTGTAGAGCAAAATGCTGAGGCCTCTCTTAATGCGGCAAATTATGTTTACATTATGCATGAAGGCCAAATCAAGGCAGAAGGAACTCCAGAGAAAATAAAGGGCTCACATGATATACGAGAGGCGTATCTCGGGATTTAGGTATTTGCTGACCTCGCACTATTTTCTCGCGAGTTCCTGATATGCTTGCTGAATCTCCTTGAATTTCTTCTCTGCTAAAACCCTAAATTCATCCCCCAGATGATCGACCTTGTCCGGATGGTATTTTACGACCAGTTTTCGATAGGCCCGCCTGATTTCATCTGGTGAGGATCCCCTGGGAACACCGAGGACCTCGTGCGGATCACGCCTCGAAAACCGTGGTTCTGTTTGAGCCCTTTGTTGATTCTCTTGATACGCACCGCGGGCGCCCTCCCCTTTTCCATAATAGGTCTGCTTGAATTGGGACCTCATCTTTG
>CAYRYW010000131.1:0-2673 GCA_964428725.1 uncultured Dehalococcoidales bacterium | reverse complement strand
CGAGGACCACGAGAGGCTGAACAGGGGCGCCAGGCCCGTCGGCTATCTGAAGATGATGCCAAGGAAGAAGACGGCGGCGTTCGAGGCCGGGATCAAGGTGGCCATGAGGAGGCTCGAGGACCACATCAACGACCTGGTCAACAAGACCATCTCAGAGTCGCCGAAAAACCCTCTGAAACATTCCCTCCTCGTCAAGCACCCCGTACTCATGCCCGTGGTGGGAGCCGCTTTGTTGGGTGGGGGCTCGGCCGCGGGCTTGGCTTTGGCCATGGGGAAAAAGGGTCGTGAGCAGGTCGGAAGAGAGGTTCGTGACCCCCGTCTCTACTCCAACATCAGGGGCATGGTCTCCGGCGAGTCGGCGGAAGAACGGGTCAAGGCCCACAAGAAGCTGGAGAGAGGGGACGGCACGATCTCTGGTGCCATGCGTCGCGGGTGGCGCAGATGAGGGCTTTTGAGATCGGAGTCAAGGTAGCGGCCCAGACTCTTGGAGAGGCCGAGGTCGACGTCTCGTCGACCGGCGTCACCGGTCAGACGGCCCAAGAGGCACGTGGGCAGGTGACCCGGGCTCCAGGCGGCCAAGGTGGTCGCGGGGTCCCAGAGTGGCTGCGCAGGCTCCGGGACCTGGCCGGGCAGACGACGAGGACACGCAGGACCAATGAGGTGGGAAGATGACACCATTCCAGATGGGTGTGAAGCTGGCGATGCTGAAGATCGCCAAGACCTGGCCCATGCGCCTGGGCGCCGTGGCCCAGCACATGCAGCAGTTCGGTGGCGTTCCGCACAGCGTGAAGAGGGTCATGGGCCCCGAGGGCATGAGCCGGGCCACACGGCTCCAGAAGCTGATGCAGCAGCGCAAGGCCCGGCCGAAGATCACGGGCACCGAGCCCACGCAGATCGCCGGCTCCAACATCCGGACCCTGGTGGGCAAGACGCCCATGAACCCGGCCCTGGCCCGGGGGCGTGACCCCATGCGGGTCATGGGGCTGTGAGTCCCTGGTACAAGAGGGCCTGGGTCTGGATCGTCGGGGCCCTGGCGCTGATCGCCGGCATCGTCATCTGGCTCCTGACCCTGGGCCGCGTGAGGCTCGGCGACAGAAAGACACCGGTGGCCCCCAAGCTGCCCGACGTCAGCGTGCCCAAGCCCGTGGACCTGAACACGACACCGGCCGACGATTACGAGGCCGAGAAGGTCGAGCCGGCCAAAGGCGGGCTGGTCGACTCGATCAACGAGAGGTACAAATGAGTGCGTTTGAGCAGGGCGTTATCGCATCTTTCGAGAAGCAAGCGGGGCTGGTCTCGGGCGCCAAGCGCCTGGCGCGCAACGCCGTCATCGGCGGCAGCCTCATGGGCCTGGGCGCGGGCGCCCACTCGGCGTACCCGGCGGCCAAAGCCATGTACCGGACGCCGGGCGTCCAGAAGATGGTGTCGGGGGCCCGGGAGACGGCGGGCCTCGTCGCCAACAAGCTCGACCAGCGGATCAAGAGGATCCCGACGTTCGCCAGCGGCTCGAGCCAGGGGCTCGCGAGGGCCTATCGATGAACGACAAAGAGCACCTCCAGCTCATGATCTATGACACGACCGACGTGGCCAAGCGTCTGCGCGAGCTCCAGCGCATTGACGTGCTGCCCGGCGACTGGGAATTGCCCGACATCACCCTGCCCGTCGGTCTCAGTCACAGCTGGTTCGTGGGTGGGCGGTTGTACAAGCTGCTGGGCCACATCGACACCTGCCGGGGCTTCGACAACTGGGCCGACGCGCTGGCCTGGGCGGCGACCGTCCACCCAAGCCAGAAGATCGACCACATCCAGTATTGGGGCCATGGGAGCCCCGGGCGCGTGTGGATGGCCGACGAGAAGTTGGACCACCACGCGTTCTCCGGAGAGCACGCCGACGCGCTGGCCGCCATCAGAGACCGGTTGACCGACGACGCCCTGGTCTGGTTCCGGACCTGCGCGACCTTCGGTGCCGAACGCGGGCGACTGTTCGCCCGACAGTGGGCCCAGGACCTCGGGTGCCGGGTGGCGGCTCACACCCACAACATCGGCTTCTTCCACGCCGGACTCCACAGCCTGCGGCCTGGGGAGACACCATCCTGGCCCGTGGGTGAGGGCGTGAAGACGGGTACGGCCACGTCGCCGGACGAGATGATCATGACCAACTGGTGGGGCGGGCGTGGTCAGCCGAACGTCGTCAGCTGTCTGCACAACGAGTTTCCCGATGGGTGGTGATATGAACAAGACCGCGGCATTCGAGGCCGGCGTCAAGGTGGCCATCTCCAAAAACGTCCTCCGTCAGATGAGGGCCATCAAGTCACCCAAGCCCACTTTGGGCATGGGCATCAGAGGCCCCGAGTATCTGTCATCGCGTCTTGCCGCTCATGACATAGGCAGGAGGGCAAAGGGGGATGCCTTTGACAAGGCGTTCCCTCATCTTCTCAAGTACAAGGACATCCAGGGCATCACACCCGACGTCCCCATGCCCAGAAACTTCAAGCCCAGAACCACCGGCAAACCCATACCCAAACCAAAAGATAAGTTCACGAGACTCTGGAACGAGGGCGTGAGAAACAGATCTCGAGTCTGGAATTGAACATGGCCCTCGCAACAAGACCGAAAATAGCGGCCCTCAAACCCCAAGTCCGGCTCCAGGACCATCAGCGGCAGGCCGTCGATC
>CAYRYW010000130.1:2159-2680 GCA_964428725.1 uncultured Dehalococcoidales bacterium | reverse complement strand
CGCAACGCGCCGGCTCAAGAGCGACCGGCCACCCTGAACCCGCCGGGCCCCAACTCCCATCCCCGCGCCAGCCTCAACAGCCGACGGCACCCGTGCCGAACGACCCGGCAGCGACTTTTACCTCCCGCGGGAAGGGAGGCCCCCTGCCGTTGCTCGAGCCTGCAACGCGCCGGATCAATAGCGACCGACCACCCTGAACCTGCCGGGCACCAACTTCCCATGCCAGCCTCAGCGTTCGGGGACACAACCCGACCCACCCGCCGGAGGACACGCCGGAGACGCAACACCCTGACCCAAAAGACCGCTCCCGCCCACACCCCGAGCGGCCATTCTCACGATTGGCCGTCATCAAAAATTCTTAACAAATTTCTAACCAAAAGAGATTGACAAACAAAAGAAAAAAATGTTACAATACCCACAAGCGCCGGCCCCCACCCCCAAACAAAACTCACACCACCATCCCACTCGTAACATTCGTGATATTCGTCCAATTCGTGTCATTCGTGATATTCGTAACATTC
>CAYRYW010000130.1:0-2059 GCA_964428725.1 uncultured Dehalococcoidales bacterium | reverse complement strand
GCATTATTCGTGCTACTCGCCATTCGTCCCATTCGTGCTATTCGTCCCATTCGTGCTATTCGTCCCATTCGTGTCATTCGTAACATTCGCATTATTCGTGCTACTCGCCATTCGTCCCATTCGTGCTATTCGTCCCATTCGTGTCATTCGTGATATTCGTAACATTCGCGTTATTCGTGCTACTCGCCATTCGTGCCATTCGTGCTACTCGTCCCATTCGTAACATTCGCGTTATTCGTGCTACTCGCCATTCGTCCCATTCGTGCTACTCGTCCCATTCGTGTCATTCGTGATATTCGTCTTTACATTCCCTGAAGTTTCGTGTATAATAGTACCCAAGTCCCATACTATACCCCTTGCCCCACATCCTCCTGGGACTTTTTTTCTCATAACCTTTCCGGTGCTGTGACCTGTCTTAAAGGGGGAGATAGGACGTGGTTACATCCCACCCTTCATTGTTCTGCACAACAAATCTCTTTACCTGCCCGCGGTATGAGTGGATCTTTTCTTCCTCGGATTGTCTATTCAATCCCCACAGACTCGGCTTCCCCTCTTTGAGTGTCTTTATCAGTAGATCGCTACCCCCTTGGCATTCCGTCGGATACTGTTATACAAAATCATCAACAAGTGGAGATCAGATGGAGAACAAAAATGACATTAAAGAGCTTCATACAGAATCTCCTCCGGCATTTCTTTGCCGACAAAGACCCAAATATACACAATAAAGAAAACAGAGTACTCCCTAGTGTAATAGTAGCATTGATAGCTACCTTTCTGACCATACTTTCGTGCCTTAAGGACATCAACGATTGGGCCCAATCTTGGAGATTCGGGACTGAAGTTTTCTTTTTATTAAAATTCAGCTTAATTTTGGGTGGATTGTACGTGACTTATCAACTCATCACTGGAATGAATGGACATTATAAATACTCTCAAGCCGAACGCAACCTAGCGAAAATAGGCTTCTTGGTTCTCTTGGCATTTTTTGTAGGTTTGATAGTCTGTTCAATCGTGTCGAAACTTCAGAGTGTAGGAGGATCCCCAAAAGTAAAGATTGACTTTCCGAGTGGGAGTGAGGAAATTTCATCACCCATAGAGGTCAAAGGAACATGTCACAACGTTCCAGAAGGCAAGACGATTTGGATTATTATAAAATATCATGACGATCCTACACATTACTACCCCAAGAGTACTGCTCTCTGTAAAGCAGAAGATAATTGGCAAGCCAACTTTGAGATTGTTGTCGAGGATGAAAATATTTCTACCAAGACAATTGATATATTGGTGTTTTTAGCTGACAGAGACTTTGATGAAAAGCTATCTAGAGTTGCAGAGGAGGGCGGGACCGTTCCATCTCCTAGTGGACACAAACTTTATGATAATGTTACAGTTAACTTAGTACCTGCCACACCCACGCCGACGCATACACCCACTGACACTGCAACACCAGCCCCTGAACCCACAACACCAGTGTCTGAACCCACAACACCAGTGTCTGAACCCACAACACCAGTGCCTGAACCCACAGCACCAGTGCCTGAACCCACAGCACCAACCCCTGGTCTTCCTGACGCGCATTTCGTAGAGGACGTGACGGTGCCTGACGGCACAGAATTTAAGCCAGGAGAATCATTCACCAAAACGTGGCGTATTCTCTCCTGTGGCTGTGTCCCCTGGCCCGATGGCACCAATTGGGTCTTTGTCTCCGGCGATCTGATGGGCGCTCCCGAAAGCATTTCCGTGCCCCACACACCTCTGAGCAAAACGGCCGACATTTCAGTCAACATGGTGGCACCTGATGAGCCTGGCACTTATGAGGGATGCTGGCAGATGCAAGATCCCAACGGTGGTCATTTTGGAGATCAGGTCTACGTAGGAATTGTCGTCCCCACCCCAACGCCTACACTGACACCCACCACACCCACTCCCACCCTCTGCCCACCAAACGCATGCTTAGAGGGTGATGTGACAGACAAAGCCGGCACAGAATTTGAGCCAAGAGAAACTTTCACCAAAACATGGCGGATGCTCTCCTGCGGCTGCGTCCCCTGGCCCGATG
>CAYRYW010000129.1:0-2682 GCA_964428725.1 uncultured Dehalococcoidales bacterium | reverse complement strand
GCTTTTATCTGCTTTCGTTGCAGATCCCGTAATTGTTCCTTTTGCAGTTTTTTGACTGAATCTTTTTGTTCTGAAATTTTTAGCTTCAGATCTTTCAACTGATCGGTATACTCCTTCTCTGCCTTTTTTTTGAATGTGGTATACATGGGACTAATTGCTTTTTTAGGAAGGTCATCAAGTAATTTATCTACTTCCCTCCCCACTTCTCTCTCTTTTTTTCGTTTACTCTTTTTCATATCTTTTGCAAATTGTCTCATATCGGCTGGAGTTTCTACGTCAAACTCAGGCGCATTTTTTGTGATTTTTCTCCCATATATCTTTGAAACAGCCTCTAGAAAATCCTTTTTCATCACAGCAGACAGTCTCTTGTCCTTTTCCCCTTGAGACATTTCTGCAAGAAAACGGTACATATAGAACATATCTCGTTTCCAGGGAATCGATCCTTTTTTTGGAGGTTTTTTTCCTAGTGAACTATAATAATTCTTTATTTGTTCATCTAGCATATCAGTTGTTTTTCCTGATGACCCATATAAAGGAGACACATACATTTGCCCCTGTATCGACTGGATAAATGATGAAAGTGATTTGTCTTCTTCTTTTTCCAGTTTAGCCATCACCGCTTTCCGTTGTTCGTCTGAGACAAAAGGATGTTGCATACGCGGATTAAGTGGACGGCAGTCGAACAGGTTCATCACGCCGTCCTTATCGCTGTCACCAACTGGTGGAAGACGGAACTGCCTAAATGCCTGTGGAAAGGTCAGCCGTTGTTTTTGCCACGCGCTGGGACGTTTCCGTTGCTGTGTATCAAGGTTGATGACGGGGGGTATTCGAACCGGTGTTCCCTGTATAAGCGGCTTTCTCTGTGTTGGCTGCTGTTTCTTTTGCTCCCCCAAATTGATAAAAGGTTTTATGCGGACAGGTGTGCTTTTGATCAATGGTTTTTTCTTATTGTGGTGAGGTTGTGGTCCCTTTTGCATGTCTTTCATAAAGTGAGCAAATAGATTCAGTTGCGGTTTCTGCTTCCGTTGCCGTGGCTTTTTCTGCTGTTGCTTCTTTCCATTTTGCAGAAACTGTGCCATCGGATGGAGTTGTTTTTTTCTTTTCTTCATATCAGCGTCCACCTACTTTTTTCTTTAGTTCTTTATATCTACCTGGTGATTCTTTTTTAACCATATCCATGATCTCATGATAAAGTGCTGAATCCCGTGCAGCTTCCCTTTTGAAACTCTCTTCTAATTTATCTGTGTCTGGTGATAAATTTTTTCGATAAGGGTCTGCAATCCGGTCAAATCGTTCAGATGCTTCTTCTAGTAATGGACCGGGTAATTTTTCACTTATGAGCTTTAGTTCAGGTTGATAATATTTTTCATACAGCTCTTCACCCATCTCATCTCTTGAATATTCTCGTTCCAACGCGTAATCTTTCAAAAAGGATTCATAATGCTTGTTGAAATAATCGCGAGCTTCATCATTGTACCAATCATTAAGTGTTCTTCTCAAACTCGATTTAGTTTTAGCAAGATCATCTAGTTCTATAGGGTCATAATCTACGTTAAGTTCTTCTATGGTCCCCGACTGTCTATCGTCAATATACTCATCAATCAGTACTTTTGGTTTATATTTTGGATATTTCTCTATTATTTTGCTGGTGATCGGGTCTTTTTTATAGGGGTCATAGCGCTTGTCAAATATATCATGGATATTTTCAAAGTATTCTTTTTTTTCTTTTTTATCTTCGCCAGTCAATCCTCTTTTCAACCACTGTTCTCTCTTCTCTCTCTCTTTTTTATCCACACCAAAGACAAACAAACCAGGTCCTTTTTTACTTGTGAGATATTCCTCTTTCACCCATGGTTTTGCTTTATTCTGTTCTATCTGTTCGTTGAGATGTTTTGCAAAGTCGCGAGCTATTTTTGTTCTGGTGACATGTTTTTTATCTAGTCTCTTAATATCTTTAATAAGCAGATCTTTTCTCTCATTTTGTGTTGCTACCATATTAGTAAGTGGGTTTGTTTTTACTTTATTTTTTTCTACTCCTTCAATATACTGAAAAGGATTCTTTCGTTGTTTCTGTCGTATCTGCTCTGTTATTTCTTCTTTCTTCTTTTTTGATAGCTTGTTCCAATCTTCTTGAGTTAGTCCCATTTTTCCAATATTGGCAAAGAACCATCTCCGTTGTTTATCCGATACAAAGTCTTGAAAAAAGGGATTCAACGGTTGACAATCTAATAGATTAATAGCACCATCACCATCATGATCTCCAAGTGGTGGCATTCGCGGGTGTCTTATTTTTTTCCTTCTCGTTACTTGAAGAGAAGCAGGTCCAACCAAAGAGCCCCTGTGCTGTATCTGTTCCAACAGCGGTTTTCTTTTGTGCCCATTCTGTGACATATCAAAGAAGGGTAACGGACTGCGCTGCTTCCTTTGCTTTGTTTGCATCCCTGTTATCAGTGGAGGAAAAGAAAAGGGCTTTGCTTGAAACAGTGGTTGTCGACCTGTCTGTTTTTTTCTCTTTTGTTTTGATCGCGGTTGTTGCTGGAGGAAGGCAGCCAGTGGGTGAGGTGGTTGTTTTCTTTTCTTCATATTATTTCCCTCCTATGGTTTTGCCAAATAATTGTGCCCATGCCCGCTTCAGTTCATTGTAATAGTCTTCATCCACTTTCTGCTTATGTCGGCGGATAG
>CAYRYW010000128.1:0-2714 GCA_964428725.1 uncultured Dehalococcoidales bacterium | reverse complement strand
TCCGAGGAGGAGGCCGAGCGCCTGTCCAATACACGATTGCCCCTCAATTGCTTTAAACTACGGGCCGAAGGAACGGGCGATGTACTGAACTTCCTGGTGGCCGCTTCCGGAGCCGTGGTCACACACAAGACGGACCTGATCGGAAACGGGCCCGACTGCACCCTGGAATTCACCACCCACCTTGATCTGTCAACGGTAGTACGGACACTCGATTCCATTATCGACCTGCATGTAATGGCCGAATCGGTGATGCCAGTGGAAGAGTACACGGGAGAACGTCTTCCGGATCGACCTGAACTGTGTTATTGATCATCCCCTATCACGGATATATAGAATAAATCATCACGTCATGGACGAAAACAGCGGAACACCGCTCGGTAAGGTTAAAAGCTTTGAACAATTCGTGAACGAAGGCAAAAAGTACAGCTCACTAAAAGAACTGAACGCTCTGGTGCGAAGCTTTGATAAGGGCAAGTCATATTCCACCCTGTTCGGTCCCAATTATAGGGATACGAGAAATGGAACCATGGATGGTGATGTAAGCTGGGTCGGTACTGATGCGGACCTATTACGTAAAGTAAACCGGGAAGTACTTGACAATAAGGGTACCGTTACCAGATACAGTGAAGACGATCCAAATATGTACGTCCTGTACGTGGAACTAAAAAAGTTAGGCCTGAAAAAGGGTTAATGCCCCGGGTCGATCGCCCGCTTCTCCCCCACATTTAACGTAGATTTAGCGTTCCGGACTCCATTTGGTATCCGGAAATGCCTATATTTACCCTGTAATCAAAAGAGAGAAACGATGAGAATAATAGAAACCCGCGTTTATACCATAACCGAACATCCTGCACCGGAAAAGTGTTTTGAATGGATCAGAAACAATTGGCATGATCTCAATGCACATACCTTGAATGATGTAGTGGACAGCTTGAAGGCCCTACAGGAAAGGATAGGAGGCGATCTCGACTATTCGATCTCACAGTGGCCGGACAGGGGTGAATTTATCAAATTCACCGACTACGATCAAGAGGCCCTGGAGGCCCTAGATGCCGAGGCCTGTCCGCTGACGGGAACGGGATATGATCAGGATGTCATCACTGGTCTGCGAGACGGTGACATTGAAAAGGTATTGAAGACCGTACATGCCGACACGGAATGGGTCTACTCTGACGAGGGACTACAAGAATTGTGTGAATCCAATGAATACGAATTCGATGAGAGCGGTCAGTGCGTGTGATCGGACCCAATTGGACCCTCATCCCATCAATAGTTTAACGTAGGTTTAGTTAAATTATTGTTTTACAAATTAAAAAATAGAAAATATGGAAAAAGAAATTTTAAAATACCTACAGGATGGTATTAGTATTGATGGAAATCCTGCGGATGGATATACGGTATTTACTATACCAACACAGCATTTTAAAATTTCTTCTTTAGAAGATTTGACACCTTCTAAGTTTGAAGAAATGATTAAAAGACAAGAAGAGTATGAAAAACAAGCAAGTGAGTTGTGGAGACTGTCAAATCTTCCATAATTTTTATGCTTTATAGCGGCTGCGTGTATGGCACGTTGCCACAACCAACTTAAATTGAAAAAGATATGAATTGGATTACGAAACTACTTAGATTAAAACCTAAAAAGCAATGTGCTATACACGGTGTTAGCCACAGTTATACATTGGGTGAAAGAGATGAAAAAGGATTTCGTGACTTATATAAAGACGGTGAAAAAACAAACGTAAAAATGTTGACATTTACGCCAGAAGAAGTAAAGAAGCTACAAGATATTGCCGATAAGATATATCGTGAAAATAATTGTGGCTAACGTTTTGGCTAAGAAGCGTAGCCATTTAATCACGCTTCAAAATTGGCACTACACTTTATTGGCTATGATTTTTAGCCGTTGTTGTGTGCCGTTAATTTTAGAATTATGGATGATAAATTAAAAAAGAAACTAAAAATAAATGGGTGTGAACATTTGATAAAGCCACTTGAAAAAGTTAAACCTTCTGGTGCTAATCAAATGGCTGGTGGGATACAGTTTGTTTATGATAATTGGGATGTAGCACCAAATGGTGGAATATTAACTGATATTATAGACTATCTTAAATCGAAGGCTAAGTCTTAATGGCACACAACGGTTTTGATATGGTGCGTTGTTGCACCAAACTAGATTGAAATAATAACTTTAATAATATAGATATGAGTAACAAAAATGAACAGATACAATGCACTATATCTTTTGTTGGCAAAAGTACGCCATCAGAAATGTTTGAACAGCTAAAAAACGCAATAGTGCAAGCAACAGAGATGATTGATAGTGATACACCTTGGCAAGAAGTAGAACCTAAATGGTGGCTTGAAATGATGGACTTACAGGCTAAATGTAGGTAGTATTGTTGCCAACTCCCCGATAAATACACCCTACTCTAACCAATTCATTTCCAACCCCCTAAGGCCCCAAAATTGCAAAGCACTTCAATTCCCCCGCAATTTAACGCAGATTTAGCGTTCCGGAATTCCCCGGTCGTCCGAAAATGCCTATATTTACCCTGTAATCAAAAGAGAAAAGAGATGAGTACAGAGACCACAATTCAACCTATTATTAATGGCTCGGTCAATCCAAGACTGACCCGTGAAGAGTTCCTAAATCTGGACAGTGAGACCAAATTAAGAGTTCTATGGGGCATGGCCTGTTCCATGAGGTACCC
>CAYRYW010000127.1:0-2736 GCA_964428725.1 uncultured Dehalococcoidales bacterium | reverse complement strand
GCGGGGGTAGCTCAGTTGGTAGAGCTCCTGCCTTCCAAGAAGGCCTTGATTCCCCGAAGCTAAGCGGAAGGGCTCCAGCTACAACAGGAGTTCCTGCTTGACAAGAGTTCCTGCTTTTTTCACCCCTCCCCAAGAGGAGGGCGGCATGGAAAACACCACCTACAACTGCAGCCTGGCGGAAGCGCTTCAGGGCTACAGGATCTGTGCTCAGGCCGAGAATAAAAGCCCCAGGACCATCGAAGCTGTATGCTCGTCTGTCATCTACTTAGAGAGGTTCCTTAATTCCAACGGGCTGACCAGCGATGTCAACCACATCGGCCTTGCCGAAATTAGGGCCTTCATCCTTTACCTGCAGCAAAAGCGATGCTACAGCAACCACCCATTTTCCAACCCCCAAGAGAGGGGTCTATCCGCCGTTTCCATCAACAGTTACATACGCTCCGTCAGAGCATTCTGGAGTTGGATGCTGAGTGAGGAGATCATCTCCGAGAGCCCATTCTCGCGGCTGAAAATCCCCAAGGCTCCCCATAAGGTAATCAACACCTTTAGCCCAGCCCAGCTTAAAGCGTTCCTGAATGTTATCGACCGGTCTAATCCGAGCGGCTTCAGGGATTACGTTATCATACTGACTTTGCTAGACACCGGCCTCCGTATCTCAGAGTTGACCGGACTGCAGTTAAACGACGTACAACTGAAGGAAGGTGTGCTGAAGGTGATGGGTAAAGGCGGCAAGCAGAGGCTGATACCAATCGGTAGGGGAGTGCAGCAGTTGCTGTGGCGCTACATCACAATCACCCGTCCCCAGCCAGCGAAGATCAACTGCGACAACTTATTCTTGACGCACAAGGGAATGCCGCTGGACAGGAACCGAATCCGCTCCCGCATGGCGGCGTACGGCCGCAAGGCCAGCCTGAGCGGGGTGAGATGCTCGCCGCACACCCTGCGACACACAGCGGCGGTGAGCTTTTTGAGGAACGGCGGGAACGTTTTCAGCCTGCAGCGGCTGTTGGGACACTCGACGTTGATGATGACCCGCCACTACTGCGAGCTGGCGGATGTCGATGTGCTAAGAGCTCACGCTACAGCCAGCCCGGTCGACAACCTCGATATTTTGATATAGGGACGGCAAAGAATAAGAGGCTAGATTTCGAGCCAGGATTCATACTTTAACTTTCCTGTCTTGGGGTCTTTTATTGGCCTTAGGCCCTGGCTCATTTTTTCAACGATCTCCCGGGTTCTTTCTATTTCTTCTTTGGATGGGGTGTCCGGTAAATCCCGCATTTGGGAAAGCCTTTCAGCAAGTACTTCCTGAGCGACCTCAAATACCATCCTGATCCTGCTGATCGTTCTTTTATGCCTGCCACCCCAAAATTCAGCGAGGTCGCCCTGAATCTGTCGGTCCGAGCGGCCTTTCAGTATCTGTTCACAGATATACTTCGTCTCATCAAAACCAGGCCCTTCTACACTTCCCATTTTCAATGCCCCCTTTGTATCCCCTTTGTGCACATGCCGTTTGGTACAGTAATTATAACAGTATATGAACTGGAAGGCATGACATGTCTGGCAATGAGATGGAAGAGTTCCTTGATAGCGTATTACGAAATAAGGTATCTGAATTAGATAGGCTTATGGAATACGAGATGTTATCTGCTAGGGCTGAAGGCAAGAGCCAGAAGACTATTGAAACCACACTCCTGGCACTGAGGAAGCTCAGATATTATCTTTACATAAATAAGCTTCCCACCGATGCTCAATTAATACAAGCCGAGGACATCAGACTTTTCATTCTCAAGCTTCAGGCGTCACCAAGGTATGCCAACCACCCATATATCGGAAACCAGAGCACCACGCTGAGCCCTATCAGTATTAACTGTTATCTTCGATCTATCCGGGCTGCGTTCAATAGATGGGTAGCAGAAGGTTTTATAGATCACAGCCCGTTTGAAAAAGTAAGAGTTCCGAAAGCGCCAAAGAAGGTCATTCCCACATTCTCGCTGGAGCAGATCGAAGCTCTTTTAGGCGTTATAGATACAGCAACAGCTGTGGGCTTCCGTAATAGCCTGATGATTATACTTTACCTTGATACTGCATGTCGTTTGACTGAAATCACCAATCTGAAGCTCAGCGATGTAAATCTGATTGAGAGGTGCCTCAAGATAGTAGGTAAGGGGCAGAAAGAACGCATAGTGCCGATCGGCGTAACAACCCAGAAGCTCCTGTGGAAGTACATGAATGTTCACCGGCCCGAGCCGGCCTTACCTCGCTTCGACCATGTATTTCTGACCAGGGGCGGTCGTCCAATGACTAAAACCCGTGTGGAAGCGATGATGAAAGGGTACGGGCGTAAGGCTGGAATAAGCGGCGTCCGTTGTTCCCCACATACCATTCGCCACACTTCTTGTGTAATGTGGGTCAAGAATGGGGGGGACCTGTTCAGCCTGCAGAGGATTACCGGTCATTCTAGCCTCGAAGTTCTACGAGGATATGTAAATCTAGCTCAGGGAGATATATTGGCGGCGCACCAAAGATATTCCGCGGTTGATAACCTAGATTTAAAAGCGACCAGAAAGCGGTCTGGAGCCAGGTAAAATGAAAGCATATCTAGAACCAGGTGATATAAAAAATCTCGAGAATGCTGCTACGAATACACGAGACCGTATCTTCATAAGGATCCTCTCGCGTTCTGGTTGCAGGATCTCAGAGGCAATCAAGCTAAGTGTGGATGACATCGATCTT
>CAYRYW010000126.1:0-2758 GCA_964428725.1 uncultured Dehalococcoidales bacterium | reverse complement strand
CGAAGGGGGGCAGCTGGTAGCGGACGGCGATGCGCTGGTAGAGGGCCTCGTAGGGGGCGAAGCGGAGTTTGTGCGCCAGGTCGGGCTGACCGAGCAGGACGAGGGTGATGGTGGATGCGGAGTCCATCTCCTGGTTGAGGAGGAAGCGGAGCTGATCGAAGAGCTCGGGGGGCAGCAGGTGAGCTTCGTCGACGATGAGGAGGACATAGCGTCCCTTGCGGGCGAGGTCACTGACGATCGTGTGGAACTGGGGGAGGAGACGGCGGAAGCCAAACGCGGGCTCCGTCTGCAGGCCAACCAGAATCTGGCGGTAGAGGGAAGGCACGGTTAGATGTGGGTTTGATAGGTAGACGACGCGGTAGACGTTGCGGTCGAGGGACTGAGCGAAGGCTCGAAGAGCGGTGGACTTGCCGGTGCCCACGTCACCGGTGATGAGGGCCGGGAGGCGCTCCTGGAGGGCGAAGGAGAGGCGGCCCTGGACCTCCTGGTGCCCGTGAGAGGGGTAGAGGTTCTCGGTGGCGATGGACTTAGTGAAGGGAGTCTGTTGGAAGCCGTAGAAGTCATTCAGAGCCATCATCGGGCGTGTCCTCCTCTGGGTTGGACGGATCGAGTTGGGTGAAATGGATGCCGTCAAGTTGCTCCTGGATGAGGCGCTCGCGCTCCATACGCAGCAACGCTAGGTAGTCGAGGCCGGAGTCGGGAGGTGGTTTGGGAACAGGATCAAGCTCAATGTCGGGGTGACTGGTGGTGACGATTTCCTCAGGCTGGGCAAGCTCCAGGAAAGCGTCATTGTACCAGACCTCGATGTAGGTGAGATCGAAGGGATCGTAGCGCAGTTCAACCCGCTTGCCTCGCAGATAGGCGGGGACGGCGTAGCGATTCCCTTGGAAGGAGACGGTGGCTGTCTTGGTGACCTTGCGCTCGACGCGGTGGAGGAACGCTTGGCGTAGTTGCTCAGGGTCGGCAGGCCGGGTAGCGCGGGCGGGATCCTGACGGAAGCGTTCGAGGGGCGCCTGACCGGTCTCTGAGTGGACTTTACGGTGATAGACAACCTCGAGCCACGCCAGGAGCGATTCGTTGAGTTGCGGCAAGGTAGCAATGTGGGATTTGGGGAGTTCGGGCAGAAAATCGGACTGGACGAACTCGAAGAGGCGCTCGATCTTGCCGCGGCCCTCGGGGTAATAGGGGGTGCCGAGGATGCGCTGGATGCCTAGCGTGGCACAGATGGCGTCGAGCTGGTTGGAGATGTAGATCTTGGCGCGGTCGACATAGATGGCCAGGGGACAACCATGCCGAAGGATGGCGCGCTTGAGACAGTCCTCCATACGAGGGAGCTGTTCGTTCCAATGGAACTGCGCGTGAGGGACGAGGCGGGAGTGGTCATCGATGAAGGCAAATAGAAACACCTGCCGTTTCTCGCCAGGGTTGGCGGGATCGGGGATGTAGGGGCCATGCATAGCATCGCCCTGCCAGAGGTCGCCGAAGTGGTTTCTTTCAAAGCGGCGGTAGGGCTTGGGGCGCTGCTCGTTGAGGAGTTGAGCCGAGGTGGCGTCGCGCAGAGCCAGGTGTCGACGCAGAGTGCGTGGGGCAATCTGCTCCTCAGGGACGGGGTTGGTTCTGTCGAGGGAGAGTATCTTGATGATGGAGCGGGCCGAGCGGCGGGGTTGCTCTCGTTTTAGGGTCTCTGCGCGGTCGAGAGTCTCATCTGAGATGGCGCGGGGCTCACCACGATCGGAGCGGGGCTTGGGTTTCAAGCCATCAAAGCCGTCTTTGCGGTACAGCCGCTCCCAGCGGGCGAGGGTGGAGGGACTGACGGTGGAGCGAGAGGAATACGGGATCTGGTAGTGACGGCTGGCGATTTGCTTCCGCAACCTCTGCTTCCCTCCGGGCGGGTGCTCGCCCCGCACGAGGGGCAAGATGAGCGTGTATCTGAACAGGGCGACTTCGGTGCGCCGGTCTTCGGATTGGGACATCGTTTGGCCTCCTTGGGCTAGATTGACGCCAGTGTACCAGAAGCCGGAGGCTCATATAATGCGAAACTATGTTGGTCGAAGGCTGATGAGAGCGACGGAGCAAAGAGGAGAAGGCGGTCAGATTGCCTGCAAGCTGGTCAACGACCCTCAGGCGGGCCAGAAGGGCTCAGTGGGGGTGGTGAACAAGCGCGGTGACCACAAGATGCGGGGTGGAACCCCCTGGCTCTGTAGCCAGTGAAGGACGAAGGAGAACAGGTGATCCGTCCTGAAGTGGAGACGAGGCAGCCGAACCTTGGCCTCGGCATACAGGTGCTCGGCCAACTGCCAAAAACGATGGGCACGTCTCAGGCGGTGCTGCTTGATGGGACTCAGGGCCCGATCGAGGTGATCGGGTACTGGTCCCTCTGGCAGCTCAGCCAGAGGAGTAATTTTCATCATCCCGCGCAGGAGCACATCAAACAGCAGCTTCCCGGCTCCATAGGCGAAGGACGTGATCCACTCTCGCACGGTCGAGCGGCCGGGACGGCAGCCAGGCACACGCTCTATGAGGCGATTGATGCCCAGACCAACCAGAAGGTAGAGAGAGACGACGTGCTGCAGAAGCAGGATCTCGTAATGCCGATAGGGGTGGAGGAAGTCGGGGAGCAGGCTGTGGGTGCGCCCGCAGGCCTTGCAGCGGACTCGCTGCACGCGGATGCGGTAGCTCACGAGACCAGTTCGAGCTTGGCGCTCGTAGGTGCCCCAGCGGATCAGCGCGTCCGGGGCTCGACAGTCGGGATGAGGAC
>CAYRYW010000125.1:0-2812 GCA_964428725.1 uncultured Dehalococcoidales bacterium | reverse complement strand
AAGTTTTGACCAAAAATCAGGCTGCCGATCTTGGCATTGACCCGCTGATTGACCGTTTGCGCGCTGGCGACCTGCCGCAGCAAAAAGATGTGTATGGCGAAACCCTGATTGATTTCCTGATTAAGAAGGGCGGCGTTGTGCCGTCTGGCGAATTGATCGATGTCGAGAAACAGCGTCGCGGTCTGATTAAGCCGACCGGCATGAACCTGGATGACGCGGCATCGCTGGCCGTACAGGCCGGATATTTCACTGGCCGGACCACCGAAGAAATCACTGCCGACGATCTTGCCCAGGCAATCCAAGAAGAATTGGCCGGCAACATCCAATTTGCAGAAGGGCAAATCAACCGCGAGCTGATGGCCCTGATGAACCAGCTGGAAGGGCTGGATGAATTCCTGCGTGCGCTGAACATCGATCTAGAGCAGATTCAGGACAATGCCGAAGTCCGTCGCCTGATTGACCAGGCTGCGCGCACGATTGACGATCCTCAGATTCAGGATGCAGTAAATAGGCTGTATCAGTCCGTGTTCCACGGCACGCCGCATGTGTTCGACCGATTCTCGCTGGAAGCGATTGGTACTGGCGAAGGCGCGCAAGCCTACGGCTGGGGCCTGTATTTTGCGGGTCGCAGAGAAGTCGCTGAGTTTTATCGTGATGCGCTTACTGAGCCGCGCATGGAGGTTTTTGGGCAGAAAATTGAGTCTGTATATACGGCAGACATCCGCGAGCAATTTGAAGAACTTTACGAAGAAACTGCTCGCGGAGAACTGGAAGCGTGGAAGGAAGATTATTTATTTGGTGTAGAAGAATCTGGCGGAAATATCTCTGCTGCTGAATCCGCGCTTAATGATTTCATCGATGCCAGTTTGACGCTTGCCAAGATTGAGTATCAAGACCAAAACATCGTCCAGCCGATCCGTGAGCTAAACGAAGAAAAAAGTTTTGAAGCGGCAAAAATTCTTTCCGACATGGAAACGGAAATTGACCTTAATGTCGTAACAGATGCCATCTTCGATACATACAACAATCTTGACATTATCATTGCAAATATGTCGCAGGCCAGCATTCCGAGCGATATGTTCTATGTGACGCAATCGTTTAATCCAGCCCAGAAAGACCTATTTGATCGAGTTTTTGCAAGCAATATCGAATATATCGAGCCGGAAGGTGTTCTTTACCAAGTCGATATTCCAGAAGATGCGCAGTTATTAGATTGGGATATTGGGCTTGACCAACAACCAGCACTAATTCGCACTAAATTAAAAGAAGCCGAAGCAGAAATAGCTGAAAAAACTAAAACTAAAGGCGGCACGCTTCCAGGTATTCAGCTGCAAGACTATCTTGAGGCTGGAATTGCCGGCGGCAATGAGGGAGAAATTTTTTACAAAGATTTATCTACCGCGCTTGGATCGGACCAAGCTGCCAGCGATTTGCTGAATTCAATCGGCATTCCTGGTTTGCGGTATTTAGACGGGGATAGTCGCAGAGGCGAGCAAGGCACGCACAATTATGTCATCTGGGATGAAAATGTAATCAACATCGAAGCGGTCAACGATCAGCTGCGTCAAGCTGCCGAAGCTGCCGGTCAGCAAACCCTATTCCAGTCTGCGCCGCGTGATAACTACACGCTTGATATGTTTGGCATGCCAGCCGAAGAAGGCATGAGAGCCAATCCAGACCAGCCTGAATTGCCATTTACCGAAGATGAAGTGCCCGGCACTTTTGCTGCAAGAACCGAAGTTGTCAAAGAATCGACCAAGCAAATCGGCGAAACAATCGTTCAGACCCCAGAGCAGGCCGCACAAGCGATGGCTTATCTTGCTCGAGGTGCTGATGAAAGATTGGACGCATTGGTAACAGACGAAAACGGAAAACCGCTGGCAATCGTCGGATCGTTCAAGGGAACCTACAATCAATCGGCGGTTTATGTGGCGACACTGACCTCCGAGGCATTCCGAATTAGAGGTGCTGCAAATATTTGGTTTGCGCACAATCATCCAAGCGGAAACGCAAAATTAAGCCAATCAGACTTGAATTTGCATGAGCGTCTTATTGAAGCATTCCGCGGAAGCAACATTACACCGCAAGGATTGTTTGCCATTGGCGGCAAATCGGGCGAAGGCCGCGAATGGTCAATGTCTGGTGTCGATAAAACTATATCAACCGGCGTTACAGGCGCACCCAAAAAAGGCGCACAAGTCCCAGTTGTTGAGCGCATTCTTACAGTTGAAGATCGACTTGGACCGCAAATTAAAAACCCAACAATGGCAAAAAAGGCCGTTGTCGAGCTTTCTGGTGGAGAAAACGGTGTTGTGTTGGCCGATTCTCAAAACCAACCGCTAGCATTTATTCCGATTGATCCAGAAGAAGCAAGCGAATTGCGCGTACCTGGGCGCATGGACAAGCTATATCGTGCTATTTCCATGGCAAATCCTGCGACCGCATTTATCGCAAATGTTGGAATGTCCGACAAAATGGCGCGCAATGTCGCGGGATTGCTCGGCAGCCTAGACATCCGTGTTTTGGATGTCGTTGAAATTCAAGATGGCGTAGGAATTTCTAGGGGCGAGCAGGGTTATACCTATACCGAAAGCACATTTATGCAGGCCGAGGCAGCCGACCGCCGCGGCATGATTCAGTTCGGTCCGCGTGTTCCAGGCAAGAAGCGCACCTTTAACATGAAGCTGTTTGAGAAGGCCGATCTATCGACCTTCTTGCACGAATCTGGCCATTTCTATTTGGAAGTCATGGGCGACTTGGCAGAAATGCCGCAGGCCAGCCAACAGCTCAAAGACGATTACGCCAAGATTCT
>CAYRYW010000124.1:0-2822 GCA_964428725.1 uncultured Dehalococcoidales bacterium | reverse complement strand
GCGAGAGCTACCCCGGCACGAAGCCGCTGGAAACCCTTGCGGGCCTCACCGGCTGTGAAATCTGAGGCTTTCTCCCGCCCTGCAAATTGGGTGCGGGGCAGCCTTTCATTCTTTTTCTCTCAGCTGCCATTTCCTGCCCGCGCAGGGGAATGGTTTTATATTCTTCCCGCAACATACCCATCCGTTTCCCATGGAAGAAGACGAGGCAGCGCAAGAGCACAGGCGCCGCAAGTTCGCGGAATTCGAAAGGCTCCGAACGGGGAGGGCCGCGGAATTCGCGCCCGAGCCGAAGCCGCTCATACTTGAGAAGCCCGTTCTGCGCGCCCCTGGGAAAAGGTACTACGACATCTCGTTTTACGTGGACAGCACAAGCCCGGAGGAATGGAAGGAGTTCCTGCGCAAGCTTTCCCACTTCCATACCTACGTGACCATATGCATAGAGATGAAGGGCAGGCGCGTGCGCTACATAATAGAAAGCGACAAGTACCTCGAGAACGGCAATGCGATATTCCACCCGTTCAGGGTGACCGCGACTGAAAAGCCGCATGCGGAAGCGCACGGCTTCCCCGGCCCCAAGTTCGTTTTCGGCAAGGAGGCGGTGGAATTCGATTCGTCCGAGCACGTGAAGAGGAACCGGTCCGCGGACCTCATGGTGCTGAAGGTCCTGCTCAAGCCCGCAAGCCTGAACCTCTCGCTTGGGAAGGCTTACTATTCCAACGGCCAGTCCGACTTCCTGCTAATAAGCAACGTCCATAAGTTCCTGTCCTTCAGCATGCTCAGGACGCTGGACAAGCAGGTTGAGAAGGTCAAGGCCGAGCTCAAGATGTCGGACGTCCGCGTCCAGGGCACGAAGAAGGCCGGCGCGCTGTTCGCGAAGGAGGGGGAGGAATTCGGCATCGAGGACTTCGACTTCTTCAAGCACGGCCTCGTAGTGGGCCAGACGGGCACGGGCAAGAGCAAGTTCCTCGAGCTCTACGTGCGCGGCCTCATGAAAGGCGGCTACACCAAGGACTGCCATATAGTGTTCCTCGACCCGCATGCAACCGTATACAAGAACCTGAAGAAGCTGGGGGTGAGGCAGATAGATTTCCGCAGGGAGGCGGTCGAGCTCTTCTGCAACACGGGCGAGCCCTCCGCATCCACCGAGTTCACGATGCTGTTGTTCTCCGCGTTCCTGGATTTCGAGGGCAACCCGCAGCTTTCGCGCCTGTTCAAGCACGCGCTGTTCCTCCTCTTCACCATAAAGAAGATGAGCTTCGAGAACCTCAACCTGCTGCTCACCGACACCATGACCAGGAAGAAGTTCGTCGGCGAATGCGACAACGCGGTGCTCAAGAAGTTCTTCGACACGGAATTCATGGAATTCCAGACCAAGAAGTACGATTCCACCATCCTGCCCATACTCAACCTCATCAACGAATACAATCTGCTCAGCGCGAACATAGACAAGGCGAAGCAGTACGACCTCGCGGGGCTGATAAGCAAGGAGCCGGTGCTCTTCATCTCCACCAACCCCTCCGAGCTCGGGAAGAATATGACGCGCCTCATAGGCGGGGCGATGATACAGCAGGTGTTCACCCTGCTCCAGAGCCGCTCGGTGAAGAAAAAAGTAATACTCATAGTGGATGAATTCTCGCTCGTGCAGAACCCCGCGTTCGCGCAGATACTCGCGGAGGCGCGCAAGTTCGGGCTAGCGGTACTGATTGCGCAGCAATACCTCGGCCAGGTGGACCTCGAGGTTCTCCAGTCCATACAGGCGAACGTGTCCAACATATTCTGCTTCAAGATGAGCCGCAAGGACGCGGAAGTTGTAAAGAAGATGATGACGCTTGACATAAGCCCGGTGTTCGAGAGCGGCAAGTCCTTTGCGGAAATAGACGAGAAGAGGATAGAGGTCCTCACCGAGGCCAACCCGAGGGAATGCATCTTCCGGGTCGTGCAGGAAAACAAGTACACGCGGCCGCTGAAGGCGCGCACCGTTGATGTTTCGGAAGAAGGAGGGGAAGAATGAACGAAGAAGAGACTTTCAGGGCGGTCCTGCGCGAGCTGTTCGGCACGGACATAGACATGTCCCTGGAAGAGGGCGCGAAGGTGTTCTCGCAGGGCGTAAAGCTCCCGGTGAAGAAGAAGACGCTGGGGGGCGACACAGTATATACCATTTATGACGTGGACAAGTACGTCAGCGAGAAGGAAACGACGAAGATGGTCGCCGAGGACACGCTCATGCGGCCGAAAGAGGACATAAAGTCCCTCAAGGACGTCGAGAAGATGTACGGCGAGCTCAACTCCTTCCTCGGCAGCAAGACGATCAACGCCACCAACGTCCGGGACTCGGACAACGTCCTGGGCAGCAGCCACGTGTACCTGAGCCAGAACATCCTCTCCTCGAAATACATCGGCTTCTCCGAGAACTGCAACAGCTGCGAATACGTCTACGGCTCGAAGTTCATGGCCGATTCGTCCTTCTGCATCCGCTGCCAGGACAGCAGCCTCACGAACTGCTTTGAGGTGAGCTGGAGCGCGAAATGCTCCAACTGCTTCTACTGCCACAACTGCTTCGACCTGCAGGACTGCATGTTCTGCTTCCACCTCGCCTCCAAGCAGTACTGCATCGCGAACCGCCAGTACACGAAGGAAGAATACGAGAAAGCGAAGAAGATGGTCGTCGAGCACCTTCTCAAGAACAAGTTCCGGGTAAAGTTCTTCCCGGTGCTTTAGCAACCCCCTGCCTTTCCCGCGGCCCGGGACGGCACTGGGTGCGGCCGCCCTTTCCGTGCCCCCTTCCGGCGCTTTCGGGCGGTGCGGCAGCAACCCCTTTTATC
>CAYRYW010000123.1:0-2849 GCA_964428725.1 uncultured Dehalococcoidales bacterium | reverse complement strand
GTAGCCTGACAGTTTTTTCGCAGTGTTGCGCGCTGCTGTCAAAGGGCTTTTCCGTTTCATCATCTCCTGAACGCCGTACTCGACTACTGTCGGGTGGTCCGTTCGATCTACATGCCCTGTCGGAACAGCAGCGAGCTTGCGTGCCTTATCTTTGGGCTTCGCAGGCTCGATGCCCGCGGCTTGCATGAGTAGGTCTTGAGGGTTCATCGTTTCGCCTTTCGGATCTCGGCTTCCATCTCCCGCACCATGCCGTCGGCCTCGTGGATGCCTGCGTAGGCTTTGCCGCGCTTCGAGATGTCACCGTCCGCGACGCGCTCGGTGATCTCGTCGGCGAACGCGTCGACGTCGTGCGACTGCTGCTCCCACTCGCTGACGATCTGCTCGGCCAGCTCGACGGTGACGTGCCCTTTCACCGGGCGCTCGTTGATCAGCTCTTGGGCTGGGTTGACGGCGCGAGAGAATGCGTACTTGGCGTACTTGCTGCGCGTGGTCGGGAGCTTGATCGGGCGCTGGACCGTAGGACGGGCGCGCTTCTTGGCCTTGGGCTTGGGTTCGGTATTTGCCTTGTAGAACCCGTGCGCCTTCGCGTACTCCAAGATCGCCTCAGCGGCCACGTCTCCGATGTGCTTGCGAATCGCGGGGGACGTGGCGCGGCCGTCGACCGCCGTGGCAACTAGCCGGTTGCGCAAGTCTTCCCGCCAACGCCAGTTGTCGAAGTCGGTGAGCCCGAGATGAACCGTCGGCGGGTTGTCGGCAGGCTTGAACTGGCGACGCCGGTACGTGCCCGAGACGAGCGGGCGCACCAGCTCAGGGTTCTTTTTGCTGGCCTCGACCTTGACGGTGAGCCCGCTGCGTTGGGCCTTGGGCTTCGTGGCGGCCTTGGCGGCTGGTTCTCCATCCGTCAAAAACGCGAGATAATCCATGGCGATCTTGGAGATCCCGTCGCGCCCTGTCTGCATGTAGAAAGTACCCGTTGGGCTCTCCGCTCGGCGTCCTTCGGGGTGCCCCGAAGTCACACGCCAACCCTCACGGGCGAGGCGTCTCATGTGATCTCGACGCGTCGCATACTTGCCGCTGAGTCCCACTTGCTTGTCGAGCGCCGCGACGGCGCGCTCTAACGAGATCTTCGACTTGAACGTCTTTTCAAAGCCGTCGAGGTCGCGGCGGGCTTTTTCTTCCGCCGCCTCTCGACGCTCCCGCTCGCGCATCTCTCGATCGAACTTGGCTTTGCTCTGCACGTTGCGTTCAACTCGCCGGATCTCGCCTTCGATCTCGTGCGCGGGTAAAAACACGGTGGCGATGCCTTCTTTGATCAGGTAGACGTCTTGACCTCTGAATACGTCGCGCCCAACGATCTCTCGACCGTCCGCTAGTTTGCGCCCGATGTAGGGGTCTTTGGCCTTGGGCTTCTCGGGCTCGATGCCCGCGGCTTGCATGAGTAGGTCTTGAGGGTTCATGGTCTTCATCCTTTTGTGTTGTAGAGAGCTGAGAGCGTGTCGACGTAAGCACGGAGAGCTTTGCGGAACTCCGCCATCCCCGTCCCGGTGAGTTGGCCCTCCACCTCCAAGATGCGATCTTCGTTCGGGTCGTTCTCTCGAACGTCCAAGGCCGTCGTGTAAACGTTCACCTTCTTGCGTCGAAGAGAGCCACGAGACTCAAACTCTTCGTCTTCCAAGACTTCGACTTCGCCGATGCGCTTGCCGTCCAACTTGAGGGGACGCGCGCCGGATTTGTCGAAACGTCCGATAGAAAACCTGCGATCCGCGGCGGCGTTTCGCTCGGCGATCTCCGCTCGTAACTCCTGGTCTCGTCGTTGGAGCTTCGCGCGTCGCTGGGCTCGCTCTTGCTCTTCGAGGCGTTTTCGCTCTACAGCGCGCGCTTTGTGCTTTTCCCAAAGCCGATCGAACCGCGGCTTCATGACGCGGTAATCCTTTTCCGATCTGGCAACCCACTCCACACCGCCAGGCGTCAACCCGATGTGATAAGGGTACTGGCGCGGGATGCTCAGTTCGGGGTTGGGCCCGACGCCCGCGGCCTGCATGAGTAGATCTTGAGGGTTCATCGCTTCACCTTCTTGGCGGGTAGCCCGAATGCGGCGAGCTGGGGATAGCGTTCGAGCATCGCGCGCCGCAGTTCCGCGATCTCGGCCGTGCTTACGCCCGCGGCGTCCAGCACTTCGCGCAGCGGCGCGCCGGTCTGCATGGCAGACACGGCGCGTCGCACTTCGCGGTCTGAAAAAGGACGCATGTTGCGCACCATGGTATCAGACCTCCTCCATCTCGCTGCCCGCGGGGCAGGCCGGCATCCCGACCTCCAGCCACTTGCGAGTGGTGCGGACGGTGTAGCCACCGCACTCGCACCCTTCTTGAGTGCACTGGACCTTGACCATGCGCGTGCCTTGCTTCTTGGGGCCGGCGTGGCGGTCGAGCTTGGCGTGCGGGTAGGTGCCCAGCTCTTCGCTCAACGCCGTGAGCTGGGCGAAGAGCGCGGGGCCGGCGACCGTCGCCGTCATCTTGCCCTCCAGGCCCATGGCCGTCGCCAGCGCCCGGAACTCCTTGCCGTGGCCCTTACCAGCGCCGAGACACGCGTGCACCAGCTCATGCACGAGCACGTCGAGCACGCGCACGGGGTCAGCCAACTCGGGCGAGATGAAGATCTGGATGACCTTGTCGACGGCGCTGTACCAACATTGGCCGATCGCCTTGGCCCGCCCCTGCGGGAAGCCGCACGACACGCGGACTTCGGGGACCGTGGCGCCGTGCTCCGCGAACGCAGGGGTGAGCAGCTCGACGGCAGCGAGGAGCCACGCCTCGCGCGTGTCGTGCTTGGCCTTGGCCGCCGTGCGCTTG
>CAYRYW010000122.1:0-2851 GCA_964428725.1 uncultured Dehalococcoidales bacterium | reverse complement strand
CCTAGCTTCTCTAAGAGAAAGGTTACCTGCTCATAAGCATCTCGTTCCAAGATCTCCCTTTCTTCGGTATCTGTTACTTCTTCAAAATCAGCCACAAACTTTGGACCCACATGCTTTTCTGAAGCAAACTGCTTGGCAATCTTCTCTAAGCCCTCCTTAACCAGCCCGTGTCCAACGTAAGGACGAAACTCGTCCACCAATGCATCGATTCCTCCAGGGTAATTTTTGATACAGTAGCATATATCCCATGCGTCTTTTTCTTTCAGCCTGTCCTCCAAAGCCATACCTTTCATGACCAGAAATGGCACGATCGATGCCACTCGAATTTTCACAGAATCCTCTCCCCCATCAGGCAGTTTTCCCTCCATAGTTATTTCTTTTGGATTATCAAAGACGAGGTCGGCTCCGCGTGCTTTTCGTGGCCGCATATCTTGCTCTTGGATCTCTTGATGCCTGTGTTTTTCACCAGTGCCCTCGTATTCGCCCGCGAGAAAATCCACTTCCACGATGATTTCCTTCTCACCCATCTTGACCTTCCGGTCAAAAATGAACGGCTGACGTCCTTCCTTGTACCCCATATTTGTTAGCAACTCTCGAATCGTGCGGTATCCTTCTTCCTTCATCTTTCGATGATCCAGAGCCAGGTCAACATCTATGCTCCCCACATGTGGTTCAACAATTTCGCCGAGGAGAATATCCGGAACCCATCCTCCAATGAGCACAATATTTTCCCGGTGTTCCCCTAACGCATGCATCAACTCAATCAGCACAGAGTGGGCTGCCTTAACTGCTTCGGCCGTATAATCTTTTCGTGTTACCATTGCGGCTCAATCACCTGTTTGAGGAGTTGATTTGCAGCCTCTTCCCCTCTCCCACGAAAACTACTTACATCCAAATAGATCTGCACGGGCGATGCGATCTTACCCCCTTCCAACGCACGGGCACCGTAGAAAACTCCCTCATCATATGGATACAAAAGACTGAGGTTCGCCCCGCTCGTCACCCTTTTGAGGACCAATAAGTCCGCTAGCTTTTCATCTCTCTCTTCCACATATGCGAAGACTCGTTGATACTTCACCACAGGTGCAAGCCTAGCAGCACCTGAAAAACCTGTCAGGGCATAAACCAAGCGTTTGCTGTTAGAAGCCTCAGCCAAGTCTGCTTCAATTTCAGCAACATTTTTCAGTGAGTAATAGTCCTCAACGCGATTCCTTCTAAAAGAATAATTTTCAGTCCACTCGTTCAACAACTCTTTCGGTTCTACTAATGCAAATCCGACCGTGTTAGTCCGAATCCATTCCCGGTCATTCAGAAGCTTTTTTACATTTGATACCTGTCCAAAGCTGACGCTTGCCTCCTTGGCCAATTCTGCAGTTTTCCAGGCTTTTTTTGGATTGTTTAATAGTACCCGAAGAACCCGCTCCGCCTTTGGCGAATACAGAGAGCGCAGCTCCCGCTTCTGTGAAAAGGGATTTGGCTTGCCCTCCTGCTCAATGTGCACCTGGCCGAAGCTCAGACGACAATTACCGGCCAAATCCACATAGCCAATATTTGAGTTCGCACATATTTCTGCTGCTCTAAGTGAAATGTAGGGTGCAACTAAGATGCCGTATGCCCCTGGAAACTTATCGCGGTAACGCAGAAGTTGATTGACTGCATTCCGCGCCAGGCGCGGTTGCCCGCTCGTCTTTAACTCGACAATCAGATCCATTTTGCGGTCTGGCAGCCGAAGGGTAATTAATAGATCGGGCCGTACGCCATTTTGGTCTGCTTCTTTTTTGGTTTTTTCAATTCTAAGGAATGGGATTTTGGACAAGCAGTTTTTCAGCGCTTCCTCTGCCCTCTTTTCCAGCTCCTTTCCGACAATTTTCATTATAATAACCTCTTTCAGCATTTGCTGAAAATCATAATAGAATGAAAGGACTTCTATTGTCAAGAATTTTCACTGCAAAAAGTATTTTCAGCATTTGCTGAAAATTATCCCCTATAATGAATATACCGCCTTATTTTCCATCATACTTCCACAAATAGGTTACGGGCCACAATAACTCAATAAGAGGCCCTTTAGATTTTCACTTTCAGAGAAAAGATGCAGTGTATGCGTTGCAATGAAAGGGGGGCATTCGAAAGTGGCTTCCCAAAATTCCTCGGAGCTGTTTTCTCTAGGTCACAGAGTCCTCTTGAGTTTGACACTAATAACCCTTTCAGCCTATACTTAATTTCATCGCACCGAGCTCTATCAGTATTCTAAGAATAGCAAACGTTTCTGACACAGCAGACGGAGATAATGGCTTTACAGGATTTTTCTTCAATTTTTCTTTTTTGTACATAGTTGAGAGACTATGAGGAGTTTCATGACATCCCGCCTGCTTAAAACAATCATTTTCGGCCTTGTCATGGGCATCATCGGGCTGATTCTGAGCTATCTCAATCCCCTGTTCAGCCTGGAGGAAAATAGCGGTCTGGGGCTGCTCTTCAAGCTAAGGGGTGAGAAAGAGCCGCCGGCCGATGTGGTGGTGGTCAGCATCGACAAGGAGTCCTCCGACCAGCTCGGCATCCCCGACAACCCAGACAAATGGCCCCGCTCCCTCCACGCGCAATTGACCGAAACCCTAAAACGAGAAGGGGCCCGGGTGGTTGCCTTTGACCTCCACTTCATAGAACCCAGGGTCCCGGATGATGATATTCAGTTTGCCCGGTCAGTGAGAACGGCCCAAAACGTGGTGCTCTGTGAGCCCATGAAGTCCAGGGAAATTCCACTGGGCGACCGCGATGCAGGCGCGGTTCACAGCATCGTCAAGATCGTAAAACCCATCCCCATCTTTTCCGAAGCCGCTGTTGCAACAGCCCC
>CAYRYW010000121.1:0-2854 GCA_964428725.1 uncultured Dehalococcoidales bacterium | reverse complement strand
CCTTGCTGGTTCCAGGCAATACCTCCCGCTCTTCAATCAGGCCGAGCTCCTTAAGGAAATGGGAATAGGGGCTGCCTTCCTGTTTTCCGCTGCTAAAGTAAAGCCCTCTGAGTATCGGGGTCTCCTGATAGGGGTTTTCCTGAAAGGTGCCCTTCATAAAGGCACTGAGCCCGGGTTTAAGGTTTTCGAACTCCTCGGGAAAGAGAACAAGCCCGGGGTCCGGGGTCTTAGACCTGGATTTATGAAAAAGGAGCAGCCGCAGATCTCTCAACCGTTCGCCGAGGGAGTGCATGCAGCTTCCTGTGAAGGATTGGGCATCGGTTGACAGGTCTTGATTGATCATCCCCATTGCCTGAGAGAGCGTTTCCTCAGGCAAAGTATCGCAGAAGGTGGTCATCCCCTGAACCAGATCGCACTTGGTCACCAAGACGTAAACCGGAAACTTGGCGCCCAGCACACGCATCAACTCATCGATGCGGCGACGTATGCTTCGGCCGTCTTCCTCCAGATCATCAGGCCCTGACGATGCCAATTTATCGGCGGCTATGGTTACGACAAGCCCGTTTATGGGTTCTCTTTTTCGAAACTTAGCCAGCAGCCTCAAGAATCTCTGCCACTCGTCCTTGTCACGGCCCTCGTCAACTGGAATGGCATATCTGCCGGCCGTATCGAGGATAATTGCCTGCTCGAAGAACCACCAGTCCAAGTTCCGGGTTCCGGAGATGCCCGACGCACGGCGGATTTCGGCGAAGGGCGACGACAGCCGGGCGCTCTGAATGGCCGTGGTTTTTCCCGAACCGCTTTCCCCGATCACCATATACCATGGCAGGACATACAGGGGATTGCCGTATTTCTTAAGGTGGGATTTCCTCAGCGCTGTTATTGCCTCTTTCCATCGGTCCTGCAGCTCTTTTGAGCCTTCCTTTTCCTTATCACCTAAAGTTTTTCGGTAAGCCTCGTCCTGAGCAATCACCTGCTGCACGAATCGCTGCTCCCGTCGCCTGAGCAGGATGCTTCTGAGCAATAGCAGACACAGCACCAGGCCCAGCAGGCCGAGAAGAATAAAAATACCCACCCACCAGGCCCAGCCCATACCCAAAACAAGCCAAAACACCAGCACGACAACGATCACTACCACGAGGGCAACCAGGAAGGCTTTTAGGATTTTCCCAACCATTTATGGCACCGTACTCAACAAGTTTTCCGCAATATTATTGAGAATGAAACGATAACCCAGAAACAAAGCGGCATAAAGCACAACGGGAAAAGCAATTGCCGCAAGGGTAATTGGTGAAAACCGTTGCCTGCGCCGCTCCGGAGTCGCCCGATCTGTTTGCAGGGGATAGGCTTCTGCAAAGAGCTGGACCTTATCAAGGGCAGGCAGGCCTACAGAGGTCCCCGTGAGTACCTTAAGATTCGAGGTTCTTAATTGCTCCAAGAGAAAGTCATCTCCCTCATGGACATATCGCCCCGTAAATCCCATGGCGAGACAGAGGTAGTAGACCTCCCGGACGTGATTTTGATGGGGGCCGAGCATGTTCAACCGCTCGAAAAAAAGCTCGCCGGCATCGACCGTCTGAAAATGAGTACGTTGAAGCTGTTGCCTCTGCCACTGCTCTTTCTCTTTCCACGGGGAGCTCAAGATCGCCTCATCGATCCACGAAAAAATGGCAAAGCGCGCATGGTCGCAATCTTCTTTCGGTATACCTCTATCCTGCAGGCAGGCGTCGGCCTGGGAAACAAAACGATCGATATCGGCCTTCACCTGGCCGAAAGCGGGCTGCTTGGAGTTCATCGTTCTTGTGAAATAGGCCATATATGCCAAGAGTTCCGTGAAACAGTCGACGATTCGCATGGTTATGTTCTCCCTACGACCATGAGCTCAACTTTCAGGTCCTCCGGGGCAGTATCCCAGTATAAGGCGATATTATGGCCTTTCTGAACCTCCGACCATTGGTCGCTATGATGATCGATCTGGCAGTAAATCGCCTGGGCTCTGCGGGGCAGTTCCTGGGGCGGGGCGGAAAGGTGCTCCAGTTTTATTCCCGGAAGCGCCTTGGCGATCAGGAGCGGCAACGATTCCCTTGAGCTCAATTTGGTAATGGTCTCCAGAGACCTCAGTACGGTTTGAGGATCGGTCTCTGTTTCAAAGATCAGATAGAACCGGTTTCCGCCTTCGAATATGGCCGGTGTTAGCTCCGTGGCATAATAAGTTCCGTCAAAGAGCAGCTGGAAGGCATATTCGGGTCCCGCAGTAATCTCGTCGAGCAATTTTGTAATTATAGCACGAGCCCCCGCAAAACAGCCATAAAGCCTGCGGTGATCGTAGCCCAAAACGCCTTGGCTCCCGTCCAGGAGTTCCCCCATGAAATCGACTTGCTCTGAAAAGGCGGAAAGCTCTCCGATCATTTGCCTCAAGAGCCCATATACGTTCCATGGATGGGCGTGGTTGGACGCCAGCACGTGCTCGATGAAAGGGATGTAACGATTAAGGGATCTGAGCGCCAACAGATACACCATATCCCTGGCACCGAATTCGGCAGTATGAATCCCCCGGTCACGCTTGTAGGATTCCAGTTGGCGGCCCCGTGATGCGATTTGATCCTTAATATCTACAATCAGTCTCACCAGGACGTCCGAACTCCTGATGGTAAGGGCCGGCGGAATGAATTTCTCCGAAAGCACGACGCGCTCACCCGTTCTTTCCAACTGGGCAACGGGTATGAGCTGATACTCCCCGAGCTGATCCTTTTCCGTATCCCAGAAAACCTTCAAGACATGATGAAGCCGCTGCACCTGAGCCGGTGGACCGTTGTGATGTAAATCCTGAACCTCCTCCGGGTCAGCTGTTGTT
>CAYRYW010000120.1:1309-2876 GCA_964428725.1 uncultured Dehalococcoidales bacterium | reverse complement strand
AATAACTTATTATCTGATTTCCAATGAGAAGACCAGTAAAGATTTTTATACATATTAAGAAATATCATACTGCTAATTTCTTCATCTTTTTCCAATTCCAAAGTTAAGTCACATCTTTCATCACCACAAGAACAAGCTGCCCTATACCACACTGAATTTTCAAATTCATTTAACTTCATCACTCTTTTCTTTATTTTTATCATTTAAATCTCCTTGTAGGAAGGGAGAGACTCGAACTCTCACGGGTTACCCCATCGGCTTCTAAGACCGACGCGCCTACCAAATTACGCCACCTTCCCATTTGGTGGGAAGGACTGGAATTGAACCAGCGCAAACCTAGGGCTTCAACCTAGTGCTCTACCTGCCTGAGCTACCTCCCCACATTTTACTTGGCATATAGCCTAGCAAAACAGAGGGGACAGAGCTGTCCCGCGCCCTCTACATAACAATTTCTCATATGTACGGGTGTATCTTTATCATACACAGTAACTTTTCCACACACCACACATTTATCTTTCTTATTTTTCATCTGGTTTGTTATGTCCTTTCATTTCTTCTATCGTATAAACATCTTGTGCCCATAAAGCACCTTGAATAAAACCCAACCATCTATTAGCTTTTTCTTTCCTACCATCCTCAATAAATTCAGGAATTCTATCAAGCATATATATTACATGGTTATATATGGGATTAAAATCAAGTATACCTTCCCAATTTTTAAGATCATTCCTGTAAAACCCACATACTCCTAGAATCTTTTCATTTTTCATAATAAATCTCCTTTAGCGGCGAGGGGACTTGAACCCCTGATCTCCAGGTTATGAGCCTGACGAGCTGACCACTGCTCTACGCCGCGTCATTGGCGGAAAGAGTTGGATTCGAACCAACGGAGCTGTTACACTCTCTTCCTTAGCAGGGAAGTGCCATAAGCCACTCGGCCATCTTTCCATTTAATTCTTCTTCATTCATATCTAAAACTTCTAGACCACATTTACCGCATATCTCTCGCACGGGATCTCTTTTATTAATAATATCTCTTGCTAGCACAAATCCCATACATTCTTTAATTTCTTCACCGCAGGCTATACATTTTCTTACTTGTTCCATTTTTCTTGCCACATTTCTTCAAATAATTTTAATGCTTTCACCCGTTGTAGAAATGTTAAATTTTCATACAACAAACAAGCGGTTCCTTTACATTTCGGACAATAATCCGGTGCCCAACTTCCACCACCTTCAAAAAATGTATCATGGATTAAACATTTTTCACAGAATAATTCTAAATCATGAAATTTTCTCATTTTAATTTTTTCCAATGGGTCTATAAAAAGTCTTCCAACAAGCTTTCCAATATTCCTTATACAATCCAACTGCAAAATTAACAATCATACCGTGAGCATACTCTGTCGCAATAAACTTTAATATGTTCCCCATTCCCTACCCTCCGTTAATTTTTTTAATGCGGACCCTACAGGCGCCGCGTCCGGAATGAGCGCTATACAGCCCTCCACTACTGTAGGATTTACCCGCATTGTAGCCACGAGTGGATTTGAACCACTGACGCTCG
>CAYRYW010000120.1:0-1209 GCA_964428725.1 uncultured Dehalococcoidales bacterium | reverse complement strand
CCATCACACGTGCAAAACATGCTTTTCAAAATTTTCATACCAATATAAGGCTGATCCCCTTCTCCTTCTTCTCGATCACCGCCAACAATATGAATCTGTTTTGTTTTAGGATCAATCATTAGATTTAACCTCACCCAGCCATCTGGATATTTTTCCATTTTAATTCTCCTTCCTTGTGTAGATAGATAGTAATAGTATCATCTATTCCTTATAATTTGCTACCACCTTTTCTATAGTCTTGCCGCTATCATTCAATATATATGCAATAGTGTCGTAAATTATAGAAAATTCTTCACCATTTTCTCTTCTACAAACAAAAACAACTGTATTCCAATCTTTAGCTTCATAATCTGTAGATGCGTCTTTATTATATTGTATATTCTCATAATCCAATATCATAATATCGTGATTACGAGTAACCTCATCCAATAATTCTGTTCTTCTAAATGTTGTTTTGCTAATTTTTCTTATATCATCCAGCATCCACCAGTCTTGATTTATTTGGTCTTTTTTGATTCCTGGATATCTTTCTATCTTTAATATCATATCTGTCTCCTTTTTATTTGTCTATTTACTGTCTACTATCTATCTACTATTTAAAAATTTGCATCAAATGTACAATAAAACATCCACATGTATAAATTGCTAATGGGATGCTTATAATATAAAATAAAACATCCATTTTATCTATCCCACCATTCCCTAGATTTCCAATGAGGAATTATTTTTTCTTTTGATTTTGGCGCGCTTTTTAAAATATTATATATAGAATAACTCACTAGCGCTACTATTAATAATCCAAATATAAATGCACCTTCAAAAATAAATGCTATACCTGCAACACCTGCTATAAATGCTACTACTAAATCTGCTAATTTATTTGGTTGTTGGAAAGTCATCATTCACCTCTATACAATAACACTTAAAATACAAAGCGCACAAAGTATTAATATTGGTATTCCAACAATCGGTGCTCCTTTGACAGCAGTAAACACACCAAAAGCTGCGCCACATAAAAGTATAACCAAGTTGTTTCTTAAGGTTCTATAATCCATACCATCTCCAATAGACAGAGCGGTAGCGTTTAGCTGCAACCCAAACCCAATTTGGAACAGGTTTGTCAACAGCATAATCTGCATCCATAAATAAATGGAATATTCTATTACTCCAACAAATTGGTTTTCTACGCATTTTCTCTACCATACCCTT
>CAYRYW010000119.1:0-2886 GCA_964428725.1 uncultured Dehalococcoidales bacterium | reverse complement strand
CCATAGGGCTTGAACTGATGGCGAATGACAACATAGGCAGTGGCAGCAATGGTCAGAATATCAAAGACATTGTCCAGAAAATAGTCCACGGCGTTCTGAAACCACAGAGGACGCGACGACTGCATCTATTTTTCCCTCCTGCCAGGTCGTTCAAAATCAACACACCACGCGACCCAAGAGTCAAAAAGTCATCCGGCGGCACATCAGGTCAAACTGCTGTCAAGCAAAAAGAATACCCGAACTAATTCATCGTCAGGATCTCAACAAGGCATTGATTCAAGCAAAGCTCGCGTATATGCCGCTGCCGCTGCCGCTGCATAGGACTGCCACTCATCTCCCTTGTTTGAATCACAATAATCACAGACGCCTCGCACGACCAGGTAACCCACTTCATGATGCCACGTGGCATCAGCTATTCCAGACCCTTCCATTTCTACAGCTTTAACGCCAAATTTATCGCGCAAGGCATCCCTTTTAACCGGATTCTTCAAGAGCTTGTTTGCCGACGCAATAGAGCCAAAATGTATCCGTGGTTGACCTTTTACCCTCTGCGGGTCTTTAGGATGGGGAATTTGGATCTCTGGATCATCAGAACTGGCAAGAACATCGGTTTCTTCTGAGGGGCGAGTTATGCCAAGCTGATTAACGATCAAATCAACAAACTTGAGCCAGGGGCGACTTCCTTCAATTTCACCTGCTTCGAGAAGCCTGACACTCTCCAGGAGAATTGCACTTGGTGGCCGGGGCGGATGCCTATGGATGGTCGCATCGCCCGTCTCCTTGTCAAAATCGTATTGAACGACACCTCCTTGATCCGACACAACTATATCGCCAAGACGAACGTGTTCATCCGCCTTCTCAGGATGAGGTACCCCCCCTGCAATCCCTGTCATAATAATAAAAGTTATCGTCGCAAAATGCTCCAGGAGACGCGTGGCCCGAATTGCCGCAACATTGTTCCCCATGCCGGTAGCAAGCGACAAAACCAAAGAATGTTTATCACCACCGGCCGCAGGTACTTCTCCCAAAAGATACCGCCGACCAGCACCTCGTCCGGGTGGACTATGTTCCTTCCTCTTCTCAAGAACCACTTTAACCGCCGCATATTCTTTCGGTAATGCCGTAATGATGCCAATAGTAGGGCTTGCTTGTTCACTGGGTAGTTGATCCGCTAACGCCTTTAGCTCTTGGGATCCCTCTTCCTGAACAACCAACTGACCTTTACAAAGGAACTCTCGAAGTTCGCTTTCCAACTTGGTGCCTTTTTCCGCCAGTTTTATTGCATTAGCAACCAAAATATCTATCTGCCTGGTCCCGTCTTGCATTTCTGGCCATGACTTCACCCTCTTGATGATTTTGAGCAAATCGGGTCTCGTTCTGCTAGGACGAGGTTCCAAACTCTCCAACAAATCCCCAGACAGTCCTTCTAACAATGCATCTCGTGTTTCTTTATCGCGTATCAAAGGGAGATCCATCAAGATAGCAAACAAGTCACGAGGTTTTTTTCCGTCAGAGAACATGTGTTCCTAGCTCCTCACAAATCAACAGGGCTTTCAGACACCTGAGTCACTCTGAAAAAGCATCGCTTTGAATGACTACTGCCCCTTACGCTTCTCACTCTCCTTACGGCGAAACTCTTGAAGTTCGCTTTTCAACTTGCTCCCTTCTTCCGCCAGTTTTATTGCATTAGCAACCAAAATATCTATCTGCCTGGTCCCGTCTTGCATTTCTGGCCATGACTTCACCCTCTCGAGGGTTTTAAGCAAATCGGGTTTCGTTCCGCTAGGACGAGGTTCCAAACTCTCCAACAAATCCCCAGACAGTCCTTCTAACAGTGCATCTCGTGTTTCTTTATCGCGTATCGAATGGAGATCCATCAAGATAACAAACAAGTCACGAGGTTTTTTTCCGTCAGAAAACATGTTTTCCTAGCTCCTCACAAGTCAACAGGGGATTCAGACACCTGAGTCACTCTGAAAAAGCATCGCTTTGAATGACTACTGCCCCTTACGCTTCTCACTCTCCTTACGGCGAAACTCTTGAAGTTCGCTTTTCAACTTGCTCCCTTCTTCCGCCAGTTTTATTGCATTAGCAACCAAAATATCTATCTGCCTGGTCCCGTCTTGCATTTCTGGCCATGACTTCACCCTCTCGAGGGTTTTAAGCAAATCGGGTTTCGTTCCGCTAGGACGAGGTTCCAAACTCTCCAACAAATCCCCAGACAGTCCTTCTAACAGTGCATCTCGTGTTTCTTTATCGCGTATCGAATGGAGATCCATCAAGATAGCAAACAAGTCACGAGGAGTTACAGGTGAGACAGTGCCTCCTTTGGGCAGTCCATGAATTTTTTGTGACACTACCTGTTCATAGATTTTACCGAGTTTATCGTTAAGTTCAGAGTCCATCGGGAGCTCTCTTGCAGCGCTAATAAAATGATCTAGTTTCCCTGTTTCTTCCATTTCTTTAACTATACACCTCAAATCTTCAAGCTTATCCTCAGAGCGAGGCTTCACAGCATCCTTTTCTTCAGGCTTTAGATATCTCAAGAGGTCGTCCCGGACTTTCTTTTCGCCCATGCCAGGTATCTGACCAAGAGCAGCGACCAACTCTTCTTGAACTTCAGCAGGTACAGCATTCGAGGGTCTATCCGAGTCCAAAAGAGTAAGAAACACATCCTGTTCAGTCGGTTCATCGCTCTCACGTTGACAACAGATAACCAACTTGCAATAAGGCAACTCTACAATACCTCTTTGATCTCCCTTTAATGTGAAACACTTGGCAGTATCATTTTCAGACATGGGTTCCCTCCCTCACAAGTACGCCAGGGACACCAAAAACCTGGCCTCTTGCAGAACAAAGGATGCCTGCGACGAGAGGACTAAAACA
>CAYRYW010000118.1:0-2947 GCA_964428725.1 uncultured Dehalococcoidales bacterium | reverse complement strand
GATTTGTGAGCGCGGAAGGCGAATAGGCGGCTGTAGTGTATCGGGTTTCAGCCCTTTGGAAAGACACATCATAAACGCGCACTAGCCAGCGATATGGTTCCCCTAGTTCCAAGCACCGCAGATCACTGGCCGGAATGTGTACGTGATTGATGTTGAGTTGAGACCACGCGGAGCGATAAATCTCTCTGTTATCGGCATCCCTTACTCTAACCTGATAATTGTAGGTATCTGTGGTTTGCCTGTCCCAGCTCACGTGAGCACTTCCGTCAGCGTTAACCGTAACGCTAATTGAACTTTCATCCACGGGGATGACGGTGACTTCCTGCAGGGTAAAGGTCTCGGTTTCCTGCGCTCCATCCGAAAAAGCCAGAGTCAGGGTGTAGTCGCCGTAATCAGCTGGCTGTGCAGGGCCGAAATCGTGAGTCCAGTTGTCAAGATAACGGCACTCGCTATCCCATAGATCAAATCTGTCGTTGACCAGGTCGAATTCGTATTGCGTTCCACTTGCCAGGGCAACAGTCGCACTCACGAGCTCATTATTAAACCCAGGATAAACATCGAATCCCACTGAAAGGTTCCCGTTATAAACGCACGCTTCCCACGAGCTCAATCTTTTAGGCCCTCTCTCAAGATCAAAATTTACCCCAGGTGTGACCTGGTCAGAAACTACCAGTACCGGCATAGCGTCATTGCAGTCGGTTGTGCCATTATTGTCATCAAACCATTCATCGACATAGTTAAAATGATTACACGTAGCGCAGGCCACAACATACACAGGGCCTGGCGGCAGGTTTTCGATCGTGTAATTACCATCTTCATCCGTTGCCGCTCCTCCCAACCAGTCATTCGCACATTGGCGAGCCCAGGCTCCTATCCATAGGCCTTGGATCGGCCCGTCTGGGCCGACGACCTGACCGGAGATGGAGCCAGGTGCCGCCACGTACACATCATCAAAGGTGGCCTTTATGTACCCAGATTCCCCGGGTTCAGCATATACCCGGGATCTGAGTTGACGATGTGGACCTTGAGAGGGAGGGTATGTGGGGGTGATTATGTCGTATTGATACTCCTCACTATTGCACTTAAAGATGAGCTTCGAGCCAGTAAATTCGATAGAAAGGGTATACTCCGTATCAAAAGCCATTGGAGTGGCGAACTCTTGGTCAAAAAGCGTTGTAGCTGGTCCCCAGGGATCCGGAGTATTGTATCTCACTACAAAACATTGAGCCTTAAGGTTGTCAAACTCATCAACCGTTATGCGGTTGTCGACCCAAACATCGTCCTGATTACCATTATAGGGTGGTCCGCTGACGTTGTAGTACCAACCAGCTAATCTGGCAATAGCCCTGGCTCCAGGTGATACCTCGCTGCCGCTTTCAATGAGTACGTTCGCCTTGAGGTAAGCGGTAGCTTGATTAGTGGGGTAGATTGACGCGTCTGTCAGCGCGTCGTTTGCCTGCACGTTCAAGCGAAGTTTTTCGTCATCGGATATGTCCCTGACAAACTCCAAGGCCCGCCAGTTTGTTGGTTCGAGGGCGCCGGTAGAAAAGTCATCGTAAGGGTCATTATTAACAAAGACATTGTCAAACAAGGCAGATGCATATCCGGTGCCGGAGCCGCCATCAGCGTTGATTCCCGTGGTCAAACCCTTTAATTCTGTGACCGGGTCCCGTTTGCGTGGAGGGTCAAAAACAAGAGCGCCGCTGCTCACTCCAGCCACGGTAAATTCAAACTCGTTGTTTCCATTGTATGCTATTTTTGCGGTGTAGGCGGTTTCATATTGGAGCGTACCAGGGACGATCAACGTACCGCTCCCTTTCTCTTGCATATTGGTGACATTGTCATTCAAGGATTCATACACCTCCCAGTAGGCCTCAAGCCCGCCGTTACCTCGATCACCTATAAAAACAGCGGCATAGATATCCCCAGTCGCGCCTCCAGAGTCGTTGATGTTATAAAAGAATCCATCGATTCTCGCAAAGGAGCGGGGATTATTCCCACTATCCAGCTCAGTATCAACGACGGTGATCTGACACTCTATAGTATGAATCGAGTTAGGGTTTTGAAATGGGGTTCTATTACGAAACATCCCATTGCCAGAGGCATTGCCTATCTTGGATACGAGCTTCCAATCGGCAACCTCTCGCACAAATTCTCGGTCGTACCACTTCGTGGCGTCGATATACGGCCCAGAAAAATCGTCGTATAAGGCCGGTGCCGCGAATGCTTGGCCACCAAGAAAAAACATGGAGAACAGAACCAAGACCATGCTCTTATAAAGATGATTTAGTTTCATGATTCACCTCCTTGTTGAGTTAGCAATGTATGTGGTTATAGCTTTACTGGTAATGAAAAAAGCTGACTTGCGCGTTTGAAAACTTAACGGTGGCACCCTCGGCCCTAAGCACGGGCCGTGGCTCATTGCCTCACGATGAGTTTTGCCTTATACGATCTGTGCAGCTCTTCTCTTTTTACGCCTCTCCAGCTACATGGTTTGCGAGATACTGTTCCAATTGTGCGGCCTGCGCTTCTGTTGCCTCCACGAACTCCAGGCCGCAACGCCTGCGCTCCAGAGGGGTAGCAGCTGTTTCCTTCTCCGACAACGTGATATCATAGATGACCTTGCAGCGCAGGGTCGAGAGGTAAAAACCGTTATTGCCTGTAAAGAGATCGAGCTGTGTGGGACCTCGGCTTTCTTCTTTTGAGCCGATATACTGAAAAGCGAGGCCTCCCTTGCTGATGTCTATGATTTTGCCGAGTTTGGTGAATTCCGGTCGTAAGGCAACATAGGTTTCGATTTGCGGAAGGAATCGCACCGTTTTTCTCCGTTCAGGGTTCATTAATCCCCTTTCACAGTGCGCAGATTAGACTGAAAAAAATCTATGATGCAGTTTATTTTCCGTTTCCGAAATGATCAAGGCTGATTTTAGGGGGTATGAAGTAGGTA
>CAYRYW010000117.1:0-2950 GCA_964428725.1 uncultured Dehalococcoidales bacterium | reverse complement strand
GGGTGCAACCTACGAGGAACAGGAAATCCCCTCCGGTGCAATGCTCCAGGTCGAATACGACCCGGCACGACGGGCACTCATGCGTCAGCACCAACATTGTCAGCAGCGCCGGGTGCTGATCATCACTCATGTATATGTGGTTCATTTCAACCTCCGTTGTTCTAGGATGCGCTCACGGTTTTCGAGCCACCACTTTTTGCGATAGGTCTTGCGCTCGTCCTTGTGTTCTTTAGCCCATAGTTTAATGGAGCATGATTGTGAGCAACACCGGCCTGACCAATTTCTGTTCGTCTTGAAGAATTCCTTGCCGCAATTAAGGCAATTGCGCAAGCCGTCGTTCTCGCCATCCGCAACAGGCAACCCGTGCTGACGCCGCCAGGCTCCGCGCCTATAGCACTTGGCAGAGCAATGCTTGTGCGTACATCTGTTGGGCGTGAACTCGCTCTGGCAAACCACGCATTTCATACCCACTCCTCCTTCGTTCGTGGCTTACACCACTCCTCCATTAGCTTCACGGTGCGCTCCGCACCCTTGCCATCGCATAGATGCCGAGCGTTGTCACTCATGGCACTCAGCGCGTCTGCGCTTAGAATGCCCTCTATTCGCGTTTTAAGGGCGCTCTCGTCAACGGGGCCCTCTTCTAGGCAGTTCCAAACCGTCACGCCCGCGCCCGCCTCCTCAATGGCGTTTGCGACGTTCACCTGGCTCTCGCTGAAGATGATTTGAAGCGTTGGTTGTCCAATCGTGCATCGCTCCCATGACGAATGGCCGGGGGCTCCTACGCAACAGTCGTAAGCGGTGTATCCCCATTGAGGACCACAAGCAATTTCCAAAGCCTCGCTTATTTGCTCTGCCAACGCCTTGCCTTCAGGTGACATACCCATCTGACAATATGCCACTTTAGCCCTAAAACCATCGTCGTACTTTCGCCTCCTTCTCCACACCTCATCTACCCAGGCCAACTCCGGGTCGGTGTATGGGCGAATGACGATATTGTCTTTGCATTCATGCTCTCCATAATCATCTATCAATACAACAAGCGGTTGCTTCTCTATGTAGCCAGGCATAGACCAATAAACGTCGCCAATGTTTACGCTTGGGTCATCCACCACAACGCAGTCCGTGTCGTCAAATCGGAAGCCCTGTATCTCATGCCCACGCTTCTCGAGAGCATTGCGCAATGCATCGCACCTACGCAAATGGCCCATGCCGGGACCATGGGCTGTTATGAATCCTACTCGCATATTAATACACTCTCCCTTTATACAGATGCTTGGCGAACATCAGGTCCTCGTACGTGTCGATGTCGCATGCCTCGTAACGCGGCAGCGGATAGCCAATGCACCCGTCAATAATGGGCTTCGGCATGAGCCAACGCTTGGCCGTGGCAACGTAGAACTGACCCGCGTCATAATAATGCGTGCGGCAGTCTTGCGTGCGCTTCTCGTTAGGTTGGCACATGTGCAACAAGCCATCGTCATCAGGCGACAACCTGCGCTCAATGGGCGTGCTGAACTCGCATATGCTCGCCATCATCATGTGACCTTCCTTCCAGGTGCTCTCGTATTCCTCGATTGCCATTAGGAGTTTGAACGGTGGCAAAAGCGGTGTGCAGGGCAAAAGGCACACAATAGTTTCATCATGATGAATATTCTCTGCATCAATCCACTCTTCCACGACGTTACGAATTCCGCAATCGTCACCGGCGGTGTAGTTGGAGCGGATAAAGCGCTCGAACTCGTACTCGCTCGTGTCAAGCATAATTGCGCCTATTTCAGTGGTGCTCACAACGATCTCCGCGTCGAACTCCTGAGCCATGTGCGTGGCTTTCTTGAGCGCCCATTCGATCATGTGACGGCCTTCGAACTCGATGAAATTTTTCATGGCGATGCGTTTGCTCTCGGTGCGTGCGGGAATGAATATCTTCATCCTACGATCTCCTTCACTAATTTTACGACCTTCTTCGCGTCACTCAGCTTCAAGTCCGGATAAATCGGAAGGCTGAGGCATGTTTCACTATAGCGTACACTTCCCGGTAAGTCAACAGGCGAGCGCCAATATTCCTGCAAATGCAAGGCGGGGTAGTGGATCTGGGTGGTGAAGCCGTGCTTCGCCAGGTGCTCCTTGATCTCGTCCCTGCGCTCCGTGAAGATGGGGAATAGGTGGTGGGAGCCCTCACTCATGCACAAGCACTCAACGCTGTCAGGGAGTTCGGTGTAATAGACGTCGGCAATGGCGCGGCGCTTCTCGAGGAACTCGTCAACGTGACGCAGTTGGCTTATGCCCATGGCAGCCTGCATCTCCGTCAGGTGGCAGTTGCGCCCATGACAAATCTGCTCATGCGTACCCGGCTTGAAGCCCTGGTTGCGCAACGCCAACATATGCTCGTACAGGTCCTTGTCATTGGTGGTGACGCACCCGCCCTCGCCCGTGGTTATGGTTTTGGCGGGATGGAAGCTGAAGCAACACGCATCCGAGAACTCGCAGCACCCAACCATATTGTCGTTGTAGCGTGCGCCGAATGCATGACACGCGTCCTCAACGATCCGGCTGCCGGATGCCGCAATGGTGTGCATGTCGCAACTGTTGCCGTTCATATGCACCGGCACGAGAGTTGGATCCATGTTCATGCGCTCAGGCAACTTCATCAAACCGAAATGGTTGCAATCCGCAAACCTCACGAGCCCCCCATGGGATTCCACCATGTTGGCCGTGGCGTTGAACGTGATTGAGGGCACGATTGCGTGACGCACGCCAACGGCGCCATAGGCAAGCCAGAGCGCGTCCGTGCCGCTCGAGCAACTCACGCAGTAGGATGCGCCAACAAACTTGCAAATCGCTTTCTCGAACGCCCGGACATTGTTGCCGCGTGTCAGATTGCCGTAGAGCGATTTCGTAACCAATGCGTGGTCGGACGGGGTGATGGTGTGTTGGGTGTAGGGTATCATGT
>CAYRYW010000116.1:0-3061 GCA_964428725.1 uncultured Dehalococcoidales bacterium | reverse complement strand
GCTACACATAAATTGAACAACGCATTTAGAGATATAAGGGGGTAATTATATACCTTTAGGATGAGCAAATCTTTTCATTATTGCATCATACGCAGCAGTAGTATATTCATCCCATTGGAACCATTCCTTCTTGGATTGGTTCTTTTTGTTTGTTATCATATCTTCTGTTATTTTCAATTCAATACCCACCTCATCACATACTCTTTGTATGTAAGATACGTCTGTAGTTATTTCATGGAACAATAGCTTCTTACATCACTCATCATTATTATAGTAATCTAGTAATAATCTTTCTCTATTTGCTATTTGATAACAAACCCATCACATATCATACATAGTTTTGTTCCCTTTATTCATCCAACTCTTGACTAAATCTTTTTTCCTTCTCAATAGGATATATCTATGAGGGACTTGTCTTTCTAGTCATTTATGATGCGGTGTTATGTATCTTAACAGCATACCACTACACTCTCCATAGTTTCATTGAAATCTATCAATAGGAAACTCTTCCCAATACATAGGTTCATGTACACGGTGATGGTCTCAGTCTTCGTGTTTTACTGTATAGTTATTTGCTTGGTTAAGTAATGATGATAGCCAAACAGTTCAGCTTCTTCCGTTACCTATGATGAAGAATCACATTCAGCAGGTTTATTTATAAAGGTATAGGCAGTTGTTTCCCAACCATTTACTCTATTAAATTCTAGTCCTAGCTTCTTGAACACATCTTCTGCTGCAAATGAATGCATAGCCGCAGGTACGAATATATGTATAACTGTATCTTCTGTGTTATTTATAATCCACGGTAACATCTCTTCAAGGTCTGTATAATGTGCATTATTCCATAATGTAAATACGTAATGTTTATACACTGGGTCTACAATACCAAACCTATTTGCTTCGTGGAATGAAAATTGTTTCATATCTGTTTCATACACTTTTAACAGCTTACCAAGCTCTGATATATCATCAGTCATTCAATGATACAATCCTGACGTAATAGGATATTTATGTAATGGTATCTTAGCGTCGAAATGCCAGATACTATCGTCATTAGAAATGTATTTAGAAAGATAAGAATTTATCTCTGCTATCTGACTACCAGTAAGTTCTCGTATCTTATATTTTCTTCTCTTAGATGGTATGATACGGAGATTACAATCCATAGCTATATTGTTGAGTAGTTTCTTTTTTTCTTTCGCTTTTGAGTATATAGATACAGTAGACTTCTGTTCTTTTAACCAGCCCGTTTTCCTTGGTAGACATACAGCAGGTATTCACTTCTTTTGTATAAACTCAGCAAACCCTAGGTCTTCAAAGTTATCGTATCAAAAATGTGGGATATGGTCTATAAGTCCTGTGTAGAATCACATACATCAAGTACCAACATAGTGTACGTCTAATGGTTTTCCTAGTCAGAAAGTGAACGAATAGGTGTCTCTCCTCTCCAACCAATTAGTGCCGTCATCTTTCAACACTACTCAATGGTATCATACCACTACTTCGTTATTTCTCTTTACAAGTTCTTCAACAATAGTCTTAGTATAGTCTGCTGGGTACAGTATATCGTCATCACAAGTAAGGTAGTATCATTCTGCATGTTCTAGTCAAAAAAACTTAGAACGAGCAAATCAGTCTCATTGTAATACTGTTACGTTTTCTCGTGCCAGCACTTCTTTTACTTCATTGTTTGCTTCTTTTCTATCATAGTTCAATCAAACAAATATTTCATCTGCTTGTAAAGCTAGAGATTTCATCGTATTAACAAAAGAGTTTTGCCTTTCTTTAATGGTAGCTATACCTACACATATCTTCTTTGCAGTCTTACTTACTTGTTGGTCTAACGCAAAGTCTTTATGTCATAGACAGCTTTCTCAGAAATGTGTACATGGTCATGGATTGTAGTACCACATAGGTATAGACTCTTGCAAACATGTTTCCCCTACACATGCATCATCTGTTTTATTAGCATAGTAATATTTAAGATGTGACTGATAGAGTTTAGAATTTATTATCTTTTTAGCTGTTTCTGTTTTCATTAGGTATGCAGCTCAAAAAGATTTCCAACCCAAATCTACATTATTCCATCATCTTTTATATAAAAACTTTTCCATTCATGGACGGGTAGTTAATACAGCTACACCATCATTATCAGACTCCACAAAACTTTGTAAAGCAAACGCTATATTTTTATTCCAATTGTAGTCATCTTGAAGTGTCATTACGTATTCTTTTCATTGTGCGATGAGAGAGGTGAGACAGTTATGAAAGTTTCACATATTACCTAAAACTTCTTTATTGTAATGCATTTTTACATTTTTTTGTTTTATTTTTGGAGACCCTGGTTCAGCATAGATATGCAGTTCTCATACTAAATACTTTTGTAAACTTTCTAAGCTACGGGTAATAGTTTCTTTGTCCCTAGGGGCAAGTGTTATTCAAACAGCGATAGACATAATTATTATTATAGAATATAAACTACTTTACACATAAGTATTTCCCATACTCATACAACTCTTTTTCGTATACATTAAGAGATAACGACTTGACAAGTTCTACTGTTTCTTTGCTTGCTACTACTACTTGAGATGGTGTGTGTTTGTAAATAATCTCGTGGTTCATTGTTTCTGTGTTGTAACATAGTGCTAATCAAAGCATTGTTAATAGTTCTATCATTCCTTATTTTTAAGTAATAAATATTGTTTCTCTGTTATTTCTAATATTGCTACTAGGTTTTCGTTGTATTGCTCTACTAAACAATCATACAAGAAATCTGCTCTTTCTCTTCCGATTACAGGGTTGTGTATTATGTTCTCGTTATCTGGACTGTACAATACATCGTATTTTGTTGTGTCTTTTTCCATAGTATATTTACTAATCTAAATCTTTTATATTTTCTTAACGCCTGTTATCTCACGTTCTAGTACAGATCAGAATATGCCCTCTAAGTTATATACCCACTCTATTCACAAGAAAAACATATTTGTTATCTTGTATGTTTTGTCTCCTCATACGTGAACCTCCTGTCATATACCGTACTTTGGTTTTGGGTTAGTCATCT
>CAYRYW010000115.1:0-3105 GCA_964428725.1 uncultured Dehalococcoidales bacterium | reverse complement strand
GAAAGGTTAATAAAGGAGTTTTAATATAGGTGTTTATATGACAGGAAGATTAAGCGACGGACCAGCGGGGGTTTGCCCCTATTGTGAGAAGCCAACGAGACAGATCAAGGTAGACTTCGCAGGCGGAACCATACGTCAATGCTTCATGTGCGGTGGCATAATAAGAGTTGACGACAAATGAATCTACCACCCATGAAGATAGACTATCCATCGAACCTCGTTCTTGAGGTAAGTTTTAGTATAACAACTCGAATATTGGATATGCAAGACAAAAAAGACTACCATAAAAGAGAGAAAGAGTTAAGTGACTTCGCGTCTGTATTGGCAAACAACTATCCACATGTCTACCAGGTAGGTTTTTCTGTGAACGGAACGCACGGTGAATCTTGTGAACTAAATGTAACTATACCGGTAACAAACACTGGAAGCGTAAAGGATATACTCGAATGGTTAATAGATCTTCCAGACGGGTTCATAGGCAAGTTGTTGGAAGTAGAGGTTAGGAATTGAAACACCAATGCCCGAGATGCGGATTAAAATACGAGTGCAAGAACCCGAATTGCGGAAGTCCTTACTTAACCCTGTGTGGAGATCCGGCGTGTTTAAAGAAGGAATATAATTGATAGAATACGACTCAAGCAAGTTACACTACTTGCCATTGAATGAATGGACCGTAAACATAACCGTAAATATAAATAAGGAGGCGATAGAACGCTTCGAAGAACTTATTATGGACCAAATGAAACGGCCGTCGCGGTATTGATAATAGTCATTGTGTTGATAGCCGTAATAGGAATAACTATGTTGGTTGCTCTATTATCTCTAATGCTTCTATTATAGCAATTTGCTATAATGTTATCACTGACAGCTATAATGACCTATCACTATTCACCGATGGCTTCCTGATCCGACTATCTCCACCTTCTTCTGGAACCGCTTGGTCTTGTAGTTCCTCGGTTGTTTATATTCGTGGACTATGACTTCCCTCATGTCCCAGTTCCATACCTTGAAGTATCCGTATTTTACCTCGTCCTCCACGAACAACTCCTCGCACACCCGGATCGAGCATTCCTCTCCTATGTCCACATCGTAGTAGTGGGCCACGTACCTCACATCGTTGTCCCAGAACGTAGGGTGTGTGTCAACGTGATCGTTCTTTCCCATGTCCTTGTATGAACCTACCGTTTTAATCCCTCCACGGAAGCTTCTCGGCCAGTCTCGGGAACAACATCGTTCCCATCTTCTCCGTTACCTTCGTTCCTGTCCGAGCCACAGACATGTATTCGTTCTCGTGGCTTATCCCGTCCACCGCGCCTATGTAGGCGGCCCAATCCATGCCCTCCGTCTCAACCGCCACAACCAGAACCCTCCTGTCAAGGGCTCTGTAAGTGTAGTGTTTGTCTCCGTGGCTCACGCGACCACCTCTATCTCTTCCCCGAACATCCTGATCCTCTTGATGGACGAGAACTTGATATCGTTCACGACTATCTCCTTCTCGAAGTCCTTCTGCGTAGAGGACTTGCCTGACCCGGACAGGTAAGGCTCTATCTCCTCGTAGGGGATCTCGCGGTCTTCGAGCATATACTTGGTCCCCGACACGCTCTGCACCTTGAGCTGGAGATACACGTTCTCCTTGTGATACACGAACAGCCTGTCATCCGAAAGCACTCCCCACCTTCGCTCCTGGACCTCCCTCTCGGCAAGTCCTTCCCTGTCGGCCTCGTTGTTCACGCTGTTCCTGTAGTCGAAGCCAATGAGCCCGTTCTTCGTCTGGACCTTTACGGCCCCGAGATACGGGTTCGGCTCCTTCGTCTCTCTGTGTTTCTTTACCATGCGCACTTCCGTAACGGTGTCAACGGACACGGTGGTTGTGCCGTTCACGTAGCCACGGATGAGTTCTTCAAGTTCCTGGGTTTTTGCTAACATTTATATCACTAATATTAATAATGCATTGTTCGTATATAAAGTTAACTATTTTTTACTTTTTTTAAAGATAGGTTTAAATAGGTTTTTAGCTTTATTGTAGATAATGAGATTACTTCCAATAAACAACTGCTGCGAATGTGCTTACCACTACTTCATCTGGGGAGTTAAGTTGGGTTGCGGTCACGAAGATATAGACGAAGAGAAGGACGATATGGTTAGTGGAGAAGGCATACCGGATTGGTGTCCGCTGGAGAGGAAGGGGGATACGGTAGAGAAGGATAAGTGCAGGTGTTGTGGAGAGAAGCTCGAAGGAGAGAAGATAAACAACATATGTAAGGATTGTTACTGGAAAGGGAGGGATAGGAAGTGAATGAAGTTGTGTTTGGAGATAGTAGGTTTATCGGGCCGGAGTTTGAATATGTCACTGTGAGAGAAGCCAAGTTCATAGGAAAGATTTACAATGAGTTAATGAAAGGAATAAACGATTCCGTTATGGTCGTAGATTTGATTGGGGACGGCTTCGTGGATGGTTTGCTCGGGGAAAACGGTGGTCGGACATATATGTGGGAGAGCGTCATTCATCTTACTGGGAGAGATTTCTATAAACCTATAACCGATTTGAATGATGCAATTCTTAAGTCGGTCCATGATTTCGCACACGCTATAGATGGGTGGTGTATGAACAAGATGTTGGTTTTAGATTTAGATACCATTAAAAAGAAAGATGTGACGAAATGGGCTAAGGGAGATGAGTTTTCTGTGGTACTCTCTGGTAAGCATATAGATGAGAAGTGGAACAACGCAAAAAGCCGGTTTGTGATATCTCATATGACATACAAGAAGCCCAAGCTGGAAGGAGTTCCAGATAGAAATGAGAAGGAATTGTTTGATCCTGACTCGAAACGGGTTCTCGTTAAAAAGGGATTTTGTGCGTTCTTACAAAAACCAATGACGGTAGAAGTAGTAAGAAATGTGGTGAGAGATTCTTATGACTTATATTTCCGAAAGTATTTCGGAATAGACATCCTTGACGAAAGCAAGGCGGTGTTCGTGGAATGACGAAAATAGAGCTATTGTTCGAGGACGGAAACTCGGTGCTTCGCATAGACGATGTGGAGTATGACGTAGGTTTGCTGGTCCTTGAACACAAGAAAGGCGAGATGACGGTCCGTTATTCGG
>CAYRYW010000114.1:0-3106 GCA_964428725.1 uncultured Dehalococcoidales bacterium | reverse complement strand
GACGATACCGACCAAAGCCTTTCAAAATCGGTCGAGTTCAGCGATCGAGCGAACAAGGCCAGGTACGTTTGTTCCGGAATCCCTCCCACAAAAAAGGCATTAGGAACAGTATCCGTGCGTGACTTGAGAGCGCGGTTCCACAACCCCACGAGTGATGAGGCGTCACCATGGTGGTGAGAGTCGACGGGCATCAAGAACTCGCTGCGCGTCAAAAGCGCCTGGGAGGCTCTCTGAATGCCCCCCCATGTGCTGGTATGACCGTTTTGATCATGAACATGTCTTGGCCCCTGAGCCTGCAAACCTCGAGCGGCAAGAGCGGACCAATCCTCAATTGGCCTGTCAAACCGGCTGATCTGGGATTCCAGCTCGTTCAAGTTAGCGAGGGGCCTGGAGGCAAGGTATTCGATCTGGATCCAGATTCCCTCGAACAGAAACGTCAAGAGATCCCAGTTTTCTTCCCAGCCCGGCACGGTACCGGTTCCCATGATCAGGAGGGGATACGGCCTGCCCGCGCTATCACTGCTGTCCCGACCGATACCGCAAGCGATATGCCCTTTTCGTGTTCCCCTAGCCCAAAAGCGCCAAGAATGAAGCTTACGGCCAACAAGGTTCTTAGCAAGCACTCTCTGATAGCCGCTCTCGATCCAGGCCGAAAAGGCCTCTGTCAGGGGCGCAACATCGCCGATCTGAAAGTAGTCCATTGCCGCAGGGTGCTTCCCTGTGGCAGACCATTCCCATGGGGATTTCGGCCTTATTGATCCCAGCACGCTGCAATTTCCTCGGGGACCCTACCAGGACCGGTGCGGAAAAGCCCGATTACCGGCCTGTGACCTTTAAAGCTGTATTTTGCCGTAATGTACTTGACCCCCATCCGTTTGAGATCGGCCTGTTCGTCCGGGAAGTCTCGGGCATAATAAGTACGCGAGCCTTTTTCAAAATCTCTCAGGAATTCCGCAAATGCCATGCTTCCGGTGTACTTCCTGGTCAAAGTCAGGTTGGCGATTTTGATCGTAAATGCGACGTCGCCGCAACTTTGAGGGGACCACTTAAAACTTTTTCGAACCGGATAGTTGAGATTGACAAGGCGCAAGGTTTCATTGGCACACTGCATTTCCAGGACGGTCTCGTGGGGTATCACCTCAGCCTCTTTGTTGGCCCCGGTCGGCTCGGCCTGTATAGTGACCGTGTAGCTGGCCTTGACCGGTCGTGCTGCCCTGGAACCCCTGGTTAAGAAGGTAAAAAAATACGCATCAAATGGAACGCTTTGCCCCATTAGCTCTTTTGCATAGAAGCCTTTCTTAATGCTTCTGGCAAGGAATGGCTTGGCCGGCCCATCGACGAATTTCTTGGCATAGCCGTCCTCGCCCAATAGAAGTTCCATGAGTGTAGTTGTATCAGGGGCTCCCTGCACCTCAACGAGCACCTCTGTTTCCCACAGTTTCTGCAGCTGGCAGGCGGTCTCCCTGGAAATGAAGGTCACGAAATAGTCAAGAGGGCCTTGCATCAACTTCCAAAATAACTCTTGATCAGGCGCGGTGCTGGCCATGGCGGAGTTGAGCTGACCCAATGCCCTCGTTCCCGCATAAAAGGGCGTTTTGCTGGTGGCAGGGTCATCACTGTAGATGGCTGTAGCCACCTGGTATGCCGTCTCTCTGGATGCGGAAACCGGTGCGATTTCGGCGAGAGCATCTTGGTAATCGCGCAATGCTTGAGAAGCAATGAGCTTTGATTCCAAGTCCCCTGCTTTTAGGCCGGTTTGTTTTTCGAGCTTGGCAAGCTTCTTTTCAACCTTCTGGGTTGCTTTCTTAATGATACCCGGTTTTTCGCCCTCCGGTTCTTTGAGCTTTGCAGCCTTGCCCCTTGTGGTCTTGAAATCGTTGACGAGCTGCAGCCACGACGGCAGCTCAGGGCTTTTTGAAAAGGGCTCTATTGCAGCGGCGATGCGCTCCAGCAATGCGAAATATGGATTCTGATCAATACCCATCAATGACGCCACCTGGCGCCATTCGGCCTTTCCATTCAGCCGGTCGGCACCACGGGGAAATGCGACACCAAAGTCATGCCAGGCATTGAAATATGCCTTAGGGTACCACGTTTGAAATTCCAATTTTCTGCTTGCAATGATCATGGGGTCGAAAAGGGCGGATTCGATCTCGGCAACAAAAGAGTCGACCTTCACTTTTCCCTGAATGGTAAACGCCGGCGGCACCCTGTTTTCGTCCTCGAGATCCAGACTCCCTCCCCAAAAATCCTGTAAGGTCAGGTATGAGAGTGCTGGATCGAGATTTGTCCAGGCAGCAATCCAATTCAAATTGGAGTCTTTAAGCGTAAGTACATGTCTTAGCAGAATCAGGAGTTCGTTCATCTCCTTATTCAATACATTGGTATCCTCATACCAGAACACGTAATAAAAGTATAAATCTGCCAGCTTTTGCCCGACTTCAGGGATGACTTCCTGGCCTGCTGCCTGCAATGTACGTACATAGGACGGCTGAGGCCTGGCTCTCAGCGTCTCAAGCCCCTCATTTTCAAGTCTGCCGCGCACGAGGTTAATACGCCGCACCAGTTGCGCTGCGTGTGCACCAATGACCTCCTGGGATGTTTCAGCTGAAAGCTGCGTCACCGTCTCGGCTGTTTTCTCATCATAATCTAGCAGGAAACCATCGTAGAACTGTTTGCAGTATTTTGTCTTAAGCTCACGTTCGACCTGCATACTCTCGGACAGGCCGAACCTGGGGAGCCACCATCCCCGATTCCGATCTTCTACTCTGAGGATCGCCTGAAGAAAGCGATCCAGGCTGATCACATCGGCGACAAGCTCATTCTGCAATACTACCGGCTTGGAAACTTCCTTTTGAACGTCCCTCATGATCATCAGATTCTTGGCAAACGAAAAGCTCAGCAACCCGCATAGTGCGACTGCCACAGCCAGCCAGGCTGCCAGGCCCAGATTCTGCGTTAATTTGCTCCATTCCAGGGTTCGCTGGGTGGGGGCAAACAGACCTCTGTCGGCGGGCATTATGCGTGAAAAAAAGTCGTGCAGGAACAACCCCTTGCTGGTTCCAGGCAATACCTCCCGCTCTTCAATCAGGCCGAGCTCCTTAAG
>CAYRYW010000113.1:0-3361 GCA_964428725.1 uncultured Dehalococcoidales bacterium | reverse complement strand
GAGTCAAATCCTGTAGTCGCCATCATCGACTCCGAACTGGAAGCCGAACGAGCGGAGCGGGATCGTCTGAAAGAAGCACTCGACCGCCAAACACACAACGCAGTTGAGGCGGTGGTGGAGCGTGACGAAGCACGAGCGGCGGCACGAGTGATGAAGGATGCTCTGCGGGATATTATTCGAGACCATAACGAGCGCATGATGTTATATCCTGATTTGAATAATCAGCCGAACAGAATACGTGTAATGGAAAATGGGCATACAGCTCTCGCCGCAGCTGAGAAAGTGGGTATCTGATTAGGTATATTATTATGAATGATCCAGTCTACATTGGTCCTGATCGTGCGTTTCCGATTTATCGAATCTATGCTACATGGCAGCAATGGTCGGATAAGTTTGAAGATGATTGGTCAGATTTACCTGGAAGATGGGCATGGTTGGGTTGTGTCGGTAACAGTTGGTCAACATATAGAATGTTGAGGCGTGATCCTCAGAGTGCTGATGATCTTGAAACATTAGCACGATCTGTTTGGCGGGATGCGCGGTTTTCTGATAAGTATGAAGGAATAACGACTGTTGATCTTCGGATCGAGTTTGTTCGGTATGAAACTTGGTGCCTGCACTGGTTCAATCACTGGACATGGGACTTAGAGCAGACTGATTATGAAATACTTGCTAGCTTTGAACGGTATGTTCAACGCTATGAATACTATCAACATGATTTTCCATTAAAAGATAAAAGGCGTGTTTGCCTTATGGGTGCTGAAGATCGGCATCGTTGGAAGGGTCCATGCTTCTGTATTCATTGTAATCGTATGGGGAAAGTGAGTATTGATCATTAGTCATGAAACTGAGGGTCAAACTTTGTAAGCGTACAGGTGTCACGCATCTGGTTGATTCGCACAATCAGCTGATCGCTGCGTGTTGCGTATATTTCGAGGATCATGATGCCTGTGTATGGAAAGGAGACAAGCGGGTTACGTGTGGGAGGTGTCGTCAAGTAATACAGGGTATGATTAGTCAGAGGAAGCGTGAGATTAAGCTATTAGAAAAATTGATTGGAGGGAAGAGGCATGAAGGTTAGATGTTTTAAGCATGTGGATAGTTCCGGGGCGTCGGATGATTGGACCAAGCTGGTTCGTCTTGTTGATGGAAAGTTGTCTGAGTCTGTTCGTTATGATGGACAAGATGCTATCGGACAGAGTCATAAAGACCTAGAGTTTTATCTTTTGTTAACAGATGTCTGGAAAGAGTTTCCTGTTGAGGATTGGGAAATCGAGCGTCAGCGGGTTAAGTGGGCAGCTGGTCCACGATACACAAGGGACTCTGATGGAACAGTGCTCAAGTGGTCGAGTCCGATATGCTATATCCGGCGTGTTACTGGTGCTCTCTGGTGTCCGGGAGATTGGGAGAAGCATAAAGCGAACGAGATAGCGGCTGAAGAAGCTGAAGAAGCTTTGCGGAAGCGGTATTTTAGTATGCTCGTTCGGTTTGAACTGCCTGAAGGTTTTGATTCCAAAAATCCGAAAGCAATTGAACAGGCTATTGCTTCCTATAATAGTTATGTTCAGAGTTATCTGACGGATGAGGCCAAAGGTAGATGGTCAGATATTCCTGCTCCGAATGATGATCCCAAAGTCGGTGATGCTCTGGCAGTAATGGACCAGTTTCTCAGTGATCGACTGGCGTTTGATTCTATAAATTGGGGAGCACGTTTTGCTGGAGTATTCTGTTTTGAATGAGCTACCTTGTCATCAGTGTGATATTGGGTCATCACGCATATTCTGTAACTGGTGCAATGGAACCGGAATCATGCGTGATGATACCCGGCGTGTGCTGTGTAGTATCTGGGTCTTCACATGGAGTCTAGTACCAGCTCGCATCAAACTATCCATGAGGAATAATCCCTATATCCTGGTTGATGGATACCGGATTTTCCCATCAGATACCGGATGGGTAGTGTACTGTAAGGGACTAGAGATTGGGTCGTATCAAACACTAGGAGCAGTGAAAAGAAAGTTGATGTTATGAACTTTACAAAACCGCAATGCTTGAAACTGTGTCACGAGTTATGGATTCATGTGTATGAAACAGGGAACAAGATGACGTGGCCACGGTGGAAGAGTAGAGGAGGAGATGTCCCTGATTTCGGGTTGCACGTATTCGATGGATAGTGTCGGGAGTCGGTTTTGTGATGTCTGTCCTTTGAATGATTATGCGTGGCCACGTCTGGATGGTTATGAGAAATCATGGTGTGAGGCGACGAATGAGTCAGCTTATGAAAGGTGGAAGCGTGTGAGTGGGAAAGAGAGTGCATTGGTTATGATTCGTGCATGTGAATCCACGATGCAGGATTTAGGTGTGGAGTATGTGGAGTTTGATTCTGAAGGGAGGAGCCATGACAGAACTTGAAGCACTGCAAATTTGTCGGGAACTTTGGTACTGGATATATTTGAATCCGGAAAGAAACAAGTGTGAATGGCCAGGATGGAAGAAGTATGGGCGGATGACTAGCTCGTGTCCGTGCTGTGAGTATCGGGATCTTAAAGTGGCTGATGTTGGTGTTAGTGTTAGGAATTCTTGTGATCTGTGTCCATTATTAGGCTACGCTTGGCAAGCTAAAGGTGCCCTATATTGTATTGATAATCCTGAATCATTCTTCTGGAAGTATAGATTGACACCTCGGCGTCAGGCAGCAGGGATGATTGTGGCCTGCGATGAAGCAATTCGAAATTTGAGAAAGCGGGGGTGGCGATGAAACAAGGGTGTGGTATGTGTGCTAAGTCTATTCCGGATTCTAGGGCAGTGCTAACAGCTATTGGTCATCGTGAAAAGAATGGCACATATAATTACTGCACCCCATCTTGTATTCAATAGCCGCTATTCCGGTGATTGGGATCACTATAAAGCCTCGGGTGATTTCTACATCTGTGATGACTGTTACATGAAAATGTTTCCGAAACAGAAGGTGAAGAGTTTTGTATTAAAGGTGCTATATGAGACGTAATCAGATATGGAAGTGTCGTGATGGTAAGCTGATTAACGTGTCAGATATGACTGATCAGCATGTATCTAATACCCTTGCCATGCTCCGGCGACAGGGATTTATTGGTCGCAATACACTGGAGGCTTATTTAGCTTATCCACCGCCGCAGGGTGATATGGCTTCGTATTACTATGAACAGGAACTTGATAGAGTTTTCTCTCGACCTGTTAATGATTGGGTTGATGTGTTTGAAGAGGAGGTGAAGCGTAGGCATATAGATTGAGTGTTGATTGTTAGATTGATTGTTAATTAAGGAGCCGCTCATGCGTGAAGTCAAATACCTGTCGCCCACGTCGTTAGCATTGTTTGAATCAAACC
>CAYRYW010000112.1:0-3381 GCA_964428725.1 uncultured Dehalococcoidales bacterium | reverse complement strand
ATTCAAGAAGTCGCTCGATGAAATCAAGCAACGCATCCCAGTTAATCGCCGCCGCTTCTTCGTGAAATGCTTTTGGATTCTCGGTGGTCAGCACGTCGAGAATCTGCGCGGAAGCCACTGCCGGATCATCCGACAGCGCCCCTTTTTTCTTGAGATCAATCGCAATGCGCCGCACGTTCCGAAACGTCACGCCTAACTTGCGCCGCTGGCGTCTTGTGAGCGTTCCAACGTCATCGTCATCGGCTGTCACTACGGGCTTGTCGTCTACCTTGATTGTATCGGCTGCGAACAAAGGCGATGCCAAGAAAACGAAGCAGAGCAAAAGAATGAGCGGTCGCTTCATGGCGAGGCTCCTTTCGAGAGTGGAGGGGGGTTGCTTTATCGTATTTCTACCACGTCGAGTTTGCATGTCAAGACCAAGGGCGAGGGTAGCCAGCGTGTACTTCGGTTCGGAGATCGGCGATTGCCCGCTCGGCAGCATCAAGATGCGAGAGAAACTCCTGCAAGACGGATTCGCGCGACTCGGGGCTGATCCCATACCCACGACCAAAGAGTTCATCAAGCTGCGCAATCTGGGCAACAGAGTGATGCAAGGTAAAGAACGGGTGCGCTGTGAGGGTGGGCAAGTTGCCCAATTCCTCCGGCGTAACTTCGGCTGGTTTCTTACGGCCCATCGCTGGGTCCCTCCCCGCACATTCTACCGATTCTCGCCGATTGTGCAATCTTTTGGGGGTGGTCGGAAAAACGCCAGGAAAGCCGGGATTTCTGGGGGTCTTTGGAGAATTGGGGTGCAGGATATAATTGTAGGTATCCAGGTCGATCAATTAAGTTAATTGTTTCGCGCGAAGGAGCGGCAAATGACAGTGAAAACGGTCCTAATCAAAAAGATCGAGGTCGACGACACGGTTCTGCCTCGGAGAAACGAGGAAGACGTTCTTGTCAAAGAGTATGCGGAGCTTCGGCGGCTGGGGATTGAGCTGCCGCCCATAGTGATCTTTCGCGACAATGACGGCGTGCATTGGCTGGCAGACGGGGTGAAGCGATTGGCGGCCGAGTGCGCCATCGAAGGCACTCGGATCACAGCCGACGTGCGAAAGGGGGATCAGAGTAAGGCCAGATGGTTTGCGTGTGGTGCAAACCGAACCCACGGACAACGCTTGACCGCGAAAGACCGCAAGCGGGCGGTGCAGAACTGCCTGAACGATCCTTCCTTGAGTGGCAAGTCCGATCCGGCGATAGCCGAACAGATTGGGTGCAGCACGAGCACGGTGCGACTCTACCGCAAGCAGCTAATCGGCGAAGGCAAGGCCGAAGACCAAGAGACGCGAACCGGCACTGACGGTCGCGCGAAACGAAAGCCCGGCAAGGCGACCAGCGGTAGCAAGAAGGGAACGAAGGGCACTCAGTCAGTAGGTCGCCGAGGTCGCCCTTCGCGAGTGAGCCAAGCGGTGAAAGAGGCCAAGGTATTGAAGGACGAACTCGGGCAGGAGTGTCCAGAGTTTCTTCGGCAAGTCATCGCCGACACGCAAGACATGAAACGCCTACTCACAGACCACGCTGCGATCTATCAGCGGTGGGAGGCGTTCGGTAAGCTCAAGAGCGGTGCCGGGCAAAACTTGCCGGTTCGGTCGATTGTCGATGCTGGCAAAGAGGAGCGCACGATGGCGCAAGACGCCATGTTCTATTGCCGCTGCCCCGAGTGTTGGGAAATGAAGCAGCGGCCGCAGCAATGTATCTGCGGCGGCAAGGGCAAGGGCAAGAAGAAGTTTATTGATGCGAAGGGCAACAAGACCGACAAAGCCCCCGGTTGGTTGAGTCGAGAGGAATATCATGAACACCTTTCACGACAGCGAGGCGCGTGACATGGCTTGTCCAACTTGCGAGCATACAATGCACAGCTTGGGAAAAACGACGGACAACGAGTCGATCTTTTGGTGCCCGCGATGCGGGACCGTCAAGGGACGCAACTATGCCGGGGAGGATCGGATCGTACCTCGGCTGGTCAAGCGGGCTGCGAAACTCTGCCAGACCGGCAGGTATTGTGCAGAAGTGCTTGAAGTATTCAAGGTCAAGACGACTCTTTCGACATTACTGCAAGACTTGCGGGAAGTCTTGGAATCTTGTACACCACCATCGAAACGAAAGGACTAGGGAGAGGGATGCCAGAAGCACACACGCAACTACGGGCACACAGAGGCGCGGTGACGGTCGAGCTTGACTTGACCGACACAAGCGACCGGCCGTGCGAGGTCGGGACAGACACACTCAGCGCGATCGCGGAGGCCGTGCCGGAGATGGCCGGATTCCCCACAAAGCGGGTGCGGGATCGGCTCTACTTGGTGTTCCCCTCGCTTGGGCACGCAATGAAACGCTTGCCGAGGATCGAGGTCGTTGTGCTTGGGATACTCAACCCACCACGCAAGCCGATCACAAAGCGGTGCGCGACCATCGGTGACGGCGATCTGCGACCAGCCAGCAGTCGCGGTGGAAGACGTGTGGCGGCTCGCTAACTGCACGGGAGGGATGACAGATGGGGAAAGATCGAGAACCGATTGGCGAGCTGACTCAAGCGTTCGTCCGACGGTCAATGGACGCAATGCACGCCGCTGTTGCCCGATGCCATCTGGATGTCGAGAAGCTGTCAGAAAAGCAGCGAAGCACGGCCGCTCGGTTGGAGAAATGTGTCCAGGATATTGCTGCCCTGTCCGAACGATTGCAAGGCGTGATTACGCGGCTGGCAGCGAAATTTCGCGAACTCGAAGGAAACAACGAACCGCCCGATACTGACGAGGGTAGTGACCCTCCGACGGAGGACTAGAAACCATGCGGTGCGACAGGTGCGGTGAGACAAGTGGCGCGTTCACAATGTCGCGATTCAACACCGAGATGATTTGCCTGCAATGCGACGAGAAAGAGCGGGCGCATCCCGAATACGAAAGAGCCCGCGAGGTCGAGCACGCGCAGGTGATGGCGGGCAACTACAACTATCCGGGCATCGGCAAGCCGGAGGACTTATGACTCTGCGACCATACCAACGGGACGCGATGGAGGCGGTCATCACGGACCTCGCATCGAAGGAGCGGACGCTTGTCTCGATGCCAACCGGCGTAGGCAAGACGGTGTTGGGTGCGGCACTTGCCGACTGGTGGGGCGAGAACGCCCACCGTTTCGGCATGTCGGCTCGCGTCCTTTGGTTGGCACACAGGGACGAGTTGGTCTGGCAAGCGGCCAGAGCCTTGGAGCTTGCAACCGGCGAGGAGGTCGCGGTCGAGAAGGGCGATTCGCGAGCGAGAGCAACAGCGGCAATGTTTGACCGGCGCATTGTAGTTGGGAGTGTCCAGACGTTGTTTCAAGAGGATCGACGAGACGGCTTCGGGCACG
>CAYRYW010000111.1:0-3386 GCA_964428725.1 uncultured Dehalococcoidales bacterium | reverse complement strand
AAAGGATCATGTAACTCCATTTTTTTTACTAACATACTTATGCTTCACCATCCTTCACAAGATACCCAGGAGAACCACACACAGAACAAACAGGAGACTCATCATAACGGCTATAACCACATTTCACACATTCATAGATAATAGTAACCGTCATTTTTAACTCACCCGTATAAGCTCATGTCCCTGATCATCACGGCCAACATATCGTATAACCTGTATATCTGTTGCTTCATTGAACTTTCTTTTCCCTGTGTCCACATTAAGACCTTGATCACGGATAAACCGATTAAGGAAATCTGTTTTACGTACACTATCATTCTCATTTCCTGTTTTTTCCATCTCATCGAAGATCTGTTTCATACGAACATAATAATTAATACCTGACATATTACATCAAACCTCTTATACTATTTATTCTTGTTTTTTTTTATCTTCCTTACTATTATGATTTTTAAGGATAGCAGTCATCTTATTTATTGCTCGATCCATGAGTTCAACACCATCGATTACAGAAGTACAGTTGACGGTGATGTCTGCACAATACCAAAAACCAGAAGCAGATTGTTTTACAGAGACTTTGTTTTCTCCTAGATCAATGTCCAGGTGGATTCCATTTTTTGATTTTACCATATGTTATCACAAAACACCATATAACATAGGGGTATATATGTGTATTGGTTGTGTGTAATATATTGTGTAAACCTTAAACAAAAAAAAAAGTATATAAATACGAATCCCATGTCGATCAATCCCTTTTTAGATTAAATGCTATCTCCAATGGAAATATAAAATATATTAGTAACACCTATAATGGTTTCCAGTCGAAACAAGGGGGGGCCTCGGTACATATGTGTGTTCTTGTTTTTTTTTATTTACTTTTCTTTAACAGTTCCCCCCGGGGGGAACGCCGACCACGACAAAACATGACACGATTGATTATTGATAAAAAAAAATATTACAACTTCTTCCAGATCATATACTCATTATAATCCTCATCCTCAGACTCCTCATAAAGACCATCACTTAAACAACTGTTCAGATAATGAAACACTCCAACTAAAAAAACACCCACAGCAGAACAAACAAACAATAAAAAAAAAAGATGAATATAAGACATACTCTCTTATCTCATCTGTTTATTAACTTCATCAACATATGTCTGTGCCTCATTCAAGGCCAACAACAGACCACCAATATTATCACGGATACGATTCTCATAGAAAATAACCAATGGCCTATACACATGACCAATTTTTTTAATATCTTCCAAATCGTTCAACAACTGCTTTATCTGCATATTATCAATGCATATATGATTATTGTTTTTTTTCATAATCTCGTTTCACCTTCCAAAGAGTTCTCCTATGACAAATCCCACGATCATCATAAAACATATCAGAACCATCCTCATAGATCAATCCTTTTTTCATAAGCTCATTTCTTCTTCCATTTACACTAGAGAGACGTATCCCTGTGATTAATTCAATGTCTTGATCAGTGATGCCTCCATTATCCGTATGTGATTTTATTGTATCATATACAATCTGCTGTAAACGACTTAACTCTACAGGGTCTTGTTTTAATTGATGGTAACTAAAATCACGGTTTAACCTGCTTTCACTCTGTGTCTGTAATAATGTCTGTATTTTACTCATATGTTTTTTTCCCCATGTTTCTATTATTTTTATTAAAAGTGAGAGGGTGTGATGGGAAATGGCTTTCGTGGGTTTTTATCATCACATCCCATAGGTTAAACATCAGTCACCCTCTCTGATCCATATTGGAGGAATATGATGAACAGGATAAAAGGGGAAAGGGGGAACGGTAACAACATAAAGAAAAAGGTAAAAAGGAGGCATATCCAAAAATCTTTTTCTCTCTCACCAGACCGATTCCCCCTTATTTAAAGATATATGAAAACACTGGTGAGCATAACATGGTGAAGAGAGGAAGGCAGAGACATAATTAATTGGGTATAGATGGGATGTACTCTTTTTTCCAGAGAAAAAACGATCTCTACCTTCCATGTGTTGTGATATGTGATAACGGAATAGAATCGGGATGGATGCTATAAAATGTTTTCCGTTGTTCACATCTTTATCGGGTTTCACTCACACATCACAACACACAGTATATAAGGGGGGGTATATATATGTATCGTTTTTTAGTAAGTATGCTCGACATCGTTTAACATCAGTTTCTTTTTTTCTTTACGTTCAGACAATTTCTCTCGAAGTAATATAATTTCTTCATTAATCTCACGGAGATACCGTTTTCGTTGATCCATATATTTAGTATACACCCAGTTAGGAACATAACAACTAAAATAATCCTCAAACGTCTTACGAAACTTACGTTTACCATCAGGGAGACTATACCACTTGATGGCGGTAGCCTTACGCTGATAATCGCCATTCTCACGATAAATTGTTATCTCATAATCATCATACTCACGTAACGCCTTCATCAGACCTTTCTTCAACGGACTATTAATAAGCAAGGCCCTTACAACTGTACGAATCGTATCAAACGTTGCATTCATCAATGCAGCCTGATACACATTAATAAAGAATAAATAACCACTGAAATGTACCCGTGCATCATCAATACACCATGCAAGATCAACCACATCATGCTCAATGTTATAACTCACTTTTTCACTGAGCTGCTCAGGGCGAAATATCATATTATCCAATGCCTTCCTCCATGCCTGGTTCTCAGTTAAACCCTCATCATGATTATAATATGCAAGAGCCATTACCTTAAGATCATACATAGATTTTCCTGACCCTCTTTCACCCTTTGTAATAGCCGACAGGAATCCATTGTATTTATCCATGTTCAGTATACGCTGAGACAGGGTTAATTGTGCTTTTTCAAACTGCATAGTACTTTTCACTTATATTAAATTCACAGAGATATATCGTGGTTTTTTTAAAAAAAATTTTCTTCAAAAAATAGATGATCGATGAGTGAAAAAAAAATAAAAAACAGGCCTTCTTTGTTCCAGTTTTATACTCTGAATATAAAAAAGGGATGTTAATCATGCCCCACCTCATAACCTGTTCCACGTTTCCATACTATATTCTTATTATATAGCTGCTGTTTGATAAAACGAAATAAGGCAACGTAACGGTCTTTGCCTGTTTGTGATATATCATACCTTACCATATGTTCCTTTTTGTATTCTAACACGGTTTTCTCATCTTCTGGAGCAAGAAGATCAATAAGAGCATCCACAGACTCTTCATAGTTCTCAAACTGTTTTTTAGAACGATACTCCAAAATACGATTAATCTGACTGGTAACCAAACCCTCAATCGGAACATATTGACGGTAATCCCTGCGGATCTCATCCTTATTCATATATCATGTTCCTTACTCAA
>CAYRYW010000110.1:0-3493 GCA_964428725.1 uncultured Dehalococcoidales bacterium | reverse complement strand
ATGCCAGCCGCTTGGAGCTTCAGCTCGATTAAAACCTTTGAGACTTGCCCTCGGAAATACCATGCCGAGAAGGTAGAGAAGTTGTACCCCTTCGTTGAGACGGAGCACACGATCTACGGTAAGGAAGTCCACAAGGTTGCCGAGGAGTACATCCGAGACGGGAAGGAAATCCCCAAGGGCCACCTCCGGTTCAAACCAGCACTCGACTCCCTGAACAAGATCGAAGGGGAGAAACTGTGCGAACTGGAGATGGCGCTGACCATCGATAAGAAGCCGACCAAGTTCCTAGCCAAAGATGTTTGGGTGCGGGGTATTGCTGACCTCGTGATCCTGAACGGCGAGAAAGCGTGGATCGTGGACTACAAGACTGGCTCCGCCCGCTACCCTGACAAGGGGCAGCTAGAACTCATGGCCCTCATGGTGTTTGAGCACTACCCAGAGGTGAAAGAAGTCAAGGCGGCACTGGTTTTCCTACTGCACGATGTCGTCATCAAGGCGGCGTACGACAAGCAAGACCAGCCGTTCCTGTGGAGTAAGTGGGAGAAGAAAGCAGGGCTTTTACAAGCGGCCTTCGACAACGATAATTGGCCTGCTAACCCGAACGGCCTGTGCCGGAAGTGGTGCCCCGTGAAACACTGTGAATTTTGTGGAGGCTGACATGCCTAGAAACCCTCGCCGCTACGACCTCGAACGCAAATACGACGGCAAGCCCGCCGTCAAAAAGAAGCGCGCTGCACGCAACCGTGCCCGCTACCAGCTGATGAAAGAAGGCAAGGTTCACAAGGGTGACGGCAAGGATGTCGACCACAAGAAGCCGCTGGCGAAGGGCGGTGGCAACGGACGCAGCAACCTGCGTGCAGTGCCTGCAAGCAAGAATCGTAGCTTCGCAAGAACTAAGTCTGCCAAGATGAAATAGGGCTTGGCAAGGCATTACCACAGCGGTAGACTGTGGAGTGCCGCACCGTGAAAGCGGTGAATGTAATAAGCCAGCGTAGCTGGCAAACCACTTCAGGAACAACATGGAAGTCATTGATAACAGGGGCCTTTTGGTCCGCGTCCGAGAACCCGACCGCTTCACAACCGCAATCCAGCAGAGCCGCTACCTCGGCCAAGTCGGGGACGAATCCCACGAGGTGCTGGTTAAGTGGAATCTGGAAAACACCCGCCGCTTAGCTAACTTAGGCGTGCGGAAAGCACCGAGCCCGATCCTGCGTGACTATCACTGGCCGGGCGCTTTCAAGCCTTACGAACACCAGAAACAGACGGCCAGCTTCCTGACCGCCAACAACCGTGCGTTCTGTTTCTCGGAACAGGGCACAGGCAAGACCGGCGCTGTGATCTGGGCTGCCGACTACCTGATGCAGATCGGCGATATTAAGAGAGTCTTAATTGTCTGCCCGCTGTCGATCATGCACTCGGCGTGGATGCAGGACATTTTCAGCATCGCCATGCACCGCACCGCTGCCGTAGCCCACGGCTCCAAAGAGACTCGCAAGAAAGTAATCCTAGGGAAGTACGAGTTCGTCATCATCAACTACGACGGTGTGCCCACGGTGGTTGAGGAGCTCCAGCAGGGGCAGTTTGATCTGGTGGTAGCGGACGAGGCGAACTTCGTCAAGACGGCCAGCACGCGCCGCTGGAAGGCGCTGAACAAGGTAATTACCCCGCAGACTAAGCTGTGGATGTTGACCGGTACTCCCGCCGCGCAGAGTCCGGTGGACGCGTTTGGCCTCGCAAAAATGGCTGTGCCGCAGCGGGTCCCGCCCTACTACACCACTTGGCGTGACAAGGTGATGGTCAAGATCACCCAGTTCAAATGGATTCCAAGCAATAACGCTACCAAGTTAGTCAACGCTGCGCTCCAGCCTGCGATCCGCTTTACCAAAGCCGAGTGCCTTGACCTGCCGCCGATGACATATCAGACGCGTGAGATCGAGCTGACTCCGCAGCAGAAGAAGTACTACCAAGTCCTGAAGAAACAGATGATGGTCGAAGCTGCTGGTGAGCAGATAACCGCTGTCCATGCGGCGGCTGGCCTGAACAAGCTGCTCCAGCTGAGCTGCGGGGCTGTGTATTCAGACGATGGTGAGGTGGTGCAGTTTGATGCCAAGAACCGTCTGGACGAGATCGTCGAGGTGGTGCGTGAGGCGGCGCACAAGGTGATTGTGTTCGTGCCGTTCCGGCACGCGATTGACATCGTGATTGACAGGCTTCGCAAGGAGAAGTTCACCGCAGAAATTATCAGCGGGGCAGTGTCTATGACCGCCCGCACAAAGATATTCAAGTCTTTCCAAGAGACTCCAGACCCCCGCGTGCTGGTGATCCAGCCGCAGAGTGCAGCGCACGGTGTAACCCTGACCGCCGCTGACACGATCGTTTGGTTTGGCCCAGTGGCCTCCGTAGAAACGTGGCTTCAGGCGAACGAGCGTATAAACAGGCCGTCTCAGGTCAATAAAATGACTGTGATAAAAATTTACGGCTCACCAGTTGAAAAAAGGGTATACGATGCGTTAGAATCCAAAGAAGCCAACCAAAAAGACTTGGTGGCTCTTTATGAACAAGAACTTAGCGGCTGAGCCGCGCACTTCGGAGTTACAACATGGACACAGCAAAGCTGGTATCGGCGTACATCCACCTTCGTGACGCTCGTGCTGACCTCAAGCACAAGTTCGATGAAGAGGACAACGCCCTCAAAGAAAAGATGGACACCATCGAAACCACCCTGCTCGATCTTGCCAAGGAGCATGGGCTGGAAAGCATGAAAACCCCGTACGGCACTGCCTCCCGCGTGGTGCGTACACGGTATTGGGCTCCCGATTGGGACGCCTTCAAAGACTTCTTGAAGGAGCAGGGTGACAACGGGTTTGACCTAGTCGAGCGCCGGATTCACCAAGGCAACTTCAAGGAATTTCTGGAGAACAATCCAGATATAGCACCGCCCGTCAACGCTGACAGTCGGTATTCAATCGTCGTCCGAAGAGGAAACAAATCGTGAGCGACTTAGGACTTTTGACTAAAAGAGAGGCAGCTGAGTTTCTCAGGCTGTCGGTTTCTTCCCTAGACAAACTTCGTGACTCGGGCGCAATTCCGTTTGTGAAGCTGGGGAAGAAGGTGTTTTTCAAGAAAGCTGCGCTAATCGACTACGTCGAACGCCAGCAATTTACATACGCACAAGGAGACCAGTGATGTCTGATATGACTCTATTTGAAGGCATGGGGACCATGCCAGCCCACCTGCAAGGTGGTGAACTTTCCGATACCGCCAAGGCACTCGCCGGTGGTGGAGCAGGTCAGTCCCTGAAGCGCATTAGCTTCAAGGGTTCTGTGTTCCGCATGATGGTCGGCGCGCAGGAAGTAGCCCAGAACGAAGATCGTGCGATGAACGTGATCGTCGTGAAGTCTGCTCCGGCTATTGCCCGCACTTACTACGAGGGAAGCTACAAGGAAGGCCAAGTATCCAGTCCGGCGTGCTGGTCTGACGACGGCAACGCTCC
>CAYRYW010000109.1:2208-3622 GCA_964428725.1 uncultured Dehalococcoidales bacterium | reverse complement strand
CGCAAGGAGTCATTGAAGTCAAAAAATAAATGAGCGACACAAAAGAAGCGTAGTGCTATCAATACCAATATGTCAAAAAAGAAAACGAGAAAGAAAAAACCAACAAGGTGAAAACTGGTAAAAAAATTAGACGCTATTTTTTCTCAATACATACGCCTGTTGGGAACTGACAAATACTGAAATTGTGAGTGTGTGACATGTTGAGATATAAAGCATTGGAAAGAGATGCAGAACGGACATTTCATATCCAGGTCAAATTATAAATATCGTTGGGATGAGAAAAACTGTCACGTTCAATGTATGAGATGCAATGTATTCTTGAGTTGAAACTATATTAACTACACGCTGTTTATGCAGAAATATTTGTGAGAAGACGAGGTCGAAAGAATGGTGTATGATAAACAACTTATAAAAATAACAACACCTGAGATAGAAGAAATGATAGAACACTACAAGAAATGTGTTGCAGAACTGAAAGAACAAAAAGGATTGTAAATCAATTATAAAAAAGTCTTGATTTATTGATAAAAATCTATATACTACAATTGTTTTATTTGATAAGATACTTATGAGCATACAAGACAAGTACAACAGTTTATCTGAAATGCTATCGTATTCTGTAAAGATGTCACTAGACGAGTTTAAGATTACAAACTCGTGAAAGTTAGAAGCTCTATGTGAAACAGCAAACAGAAATTACGATGAGTACGCTAGGGATGTGTATTTATTTATGAAAGAATGCACACAGAATAAGCTACTTAGAGCAGACATGATAAGAAATCAGATGGAATACATCTATTAGAAAACCGCTTTACTATTATATTATTATACTGTTATGACTATTAATACAGATGTTATCGACTACTTCGTTGAGTACAACGGAAAGACTGGAGAGTTCTATTATTATGACAAAGTTGCAAAAGCAAAAAGACCACTAGACATTACATCACTTGCTGTAATGAATGTCGGATACACTATATCATGATACAGTGGGAAGCATAGTTGTGGTATTTACTCAAATGAAGTATCAGACTTGAGAGATGAAGAATTTGAAGTGAAAGCATTTACAAAAGACGATCACACTTTACTACAAAAAGGATTGTACAAAGATATTAAGAACGATGTAGTAGTAAGTGGTGGTAAACTACACATTTGCTTGACAGCATTGAGTGGTATGGAAGTTGTACATTTGAAATTAAAATGAGCAGCGTTCTATGAATACACACAAACAGAATACAACCAAGCTGCAGAGAAATTAGACATAGCTTGAATAGAAGATAGAAAGAATGGAGCTATAGAATACAAAGTTCCTAAGTTTGAGAAATGAGATAAGTTTACTGAAAATGAAAAATCACTTATTGCAGATTTGCGTAGTAAACTATTGAAAACAGAAAACAAAGAAGACTCAAATGAT
>CAYRYW010000109.1:0-2108 GCA_964428725.1 uncultured Dehalococcoidales bacterium | reverse complement strand
AGAACGAACGACCAAAACAGATACTATCGATGATTGTTAGAAATTGTAGAAAAAGAAACAGGACAAGAAAAAGAAGTAGTACACGAAAGAATGCGTATGAAGTTCTTGTCTGTAAATGAAGATGGTAAACTACCATATTGTAAAAGCACACAATCTCTCACCACTGAAGAGATGTCTGCATACATAGAACAGATTAGAAACTTTATGTCTACGTTCTGAATTATATTACCAGACGCAGACAAACGACACAATTTATATGCTTAATATATTTATATGAAAAAAGAACTAGCTGCTGAAGCATTACAAAACATTAACATTAAATGATTTCACAGACAGTATATGGCTGATGTATGTACATATACGTATCTACAGAGATGTATAAAGTGAGATGTAGAACCCTCATACAAAATATATCACCACTTATACAAGTCTTTGCAATCGTTCTATAACGACTTGTGAACTCGTATAACACACATGGAACAAGAAATAGATATGTAGTAATATTGAAAAAAGTCTTGAAATATTGAATAAAATCATTATATTACATATACATTTATATTATAAACCGCTGTATGACTACACTTGAACAAAAGGCATTAAGGCACTACACTAAGTGGCTTCTAACCTTTACGTACAAAGTAGACTTTGATGAATTTGTATCGTCTAACTCTCATAGACTACAAAGTGAACGAGAAAGTCTACACCCTGAAATGTGCCACAGTGAATTAGTTAAGAAAACAAACTTTGTTGTATGGACACATGATGTATGGGAATGAGTAGTTAGTATGTACGATTGGCTAGAAGATACAAAAAAAGAAATCGAAAAAGCAGAAGCAGAACACGCAAAACACGAAGAATTTGCAACTGAATAAAAAAGCATTACAGTTGCAGGTCGACACCCACCGACGTGGGGAAGGATTACACTAATTGTGTATCGTAATACACTACAGAAAAGCTGTAATCAGGGAGCTCAAAAATCCCACCACTTATTTATACTCTATGTATTGTATGAAGTTATCTAAAAAACACTTCAAAATTGGTGCAGTAATGGTAGGTACTATCGCTATCGTTTTGCTTGCTTTCAGTATTAAGTTACCGAGTGGCACTATGACAGCAGGTAAGCTACTAGACAAAGAAATTGAATTACAACAACAAAAACAGTCTATGCTAGATCAGATCGAAGTATTAGACAAACAAATACTAGAAGTAAGAGAACAACGCAACGAGCTACACAAGCAAGAAGTATGTCAAGGTAGTGGTTGCTACATCAGCTCTTTTTAACAGCTCCAAAAGCTCCGACGAGCCAAAAAGCTGGGAGCGTGTATGCAGGATATGAAATAAGTAAGACAAGACCTAGTGACGAAGTATTGATGGATAGAATATGTCAATATTGAAAAATACATTGACGTACAAGTCCATTATGTGATGACTGGCAACTATATCACGATCTAAAGAACATAAGCAAATCAGTATGAGTAGACTTTGGATTGATGGTAGGTATTACATACGCTGAGTCACATATAGGTACTAACTTTGCACCACAGCATTGTAGTACAACAAACAACTGGTCTTGAAAGAAACGAGATAGTGATGGGAATAAGAATTGGAAAGAATGATGTTGGTTACATCAGTTCGATAGTGTGCAGTCGTTTTGGTACAGTATGGCTACATCGTTGAAGAGATGATATATAGATAAGAGCTGTGATACAGCAGAATGTATATCAAGACGATGGGTAAGATGAGATGGTACACTAGATGGTAAACATAACCGAATAAATAGAGTAAATTTGTTTGTAATAGAGTAGTAAATCACTATACTACAAACATAAACAACCCTTGCAATTATCACAGAGAAAACTATAGGTACACAAAACCTATCTGGATACTTTGCAAGGGGTCTAGGTAGGTTTTTATTTATTATAATATATTATTATGCTAGGATACTTCCTATTATTGTTCGCTATAGCTAACTTAGCTGTAGGTATTGTTATCTTGGACAATCTTGTAAGAAAGAACTGCAAGAAAAAGTCTAAGTAATAACGTGTCCTCACCATGACAGATAAACTGGTGCTACGTGTCAGCAATAAGGTAGTACCTTTGCGTTGACG
>CAYRYW010000108.1:3434-3642 GCA_964428725.1 uncultured Dehalococcoidales bacterium | reverse complement strand
ACCGCAGGTGCGGCGCCAACTCTTGAAAGCCAGCGCCGAGATTCGCTCTCAGAACGGATCTCGCTTTCTCGACAGCTTTGTCTCGAGACATTTTATTCCTCCTCTGCCTTCTATTATACCCTAATTTCCAGGACAGAGTTGTCTCACCTATATTGGACGCCTTTGTCAGTAGAGACGACCGGGCCGGTCGTCTCTACCAACCGATCAC
>CAYRYW010000108.1:0-3334 GCA_964428725.1 uncultured Dehalococcoidales bacterium | reverse complement strand
CCTCACCCCACCCTGCTGTACAGACGACCGGGCCGGTCGTCTCTACCAACCGATCACCCTCACCCCACCCTGCTGTACAGACGACCGGGCCGGTCGTCTCTACCAACCGATCGCCCCCGCCCCACCCTGCCGTACAGACGACCGGGCCGATCATCTCTACGGAGCTGACTCGCCTTCAGGGCCAAAACCGTCGTCAAATTGTCAACGAATCCCCACCACCGCGAAAAGACCTGTCGTTTGAGTCTATGTTCTCGACAGATCTCCGCGGCACGCTTGACGCCGGTCAGTTCTTTGAGACCCAGCCGCGCTTTGAATTCAGGTGTAACCGTTCGTCGCCTGACCACTGGTGATTCCCCTTTCTTGGGCTGATTGTACTCGAACTTTTACGATTGTCCAACTTTAAAGGATCACTATACATCCCAAAAATCAAGGCATCGCAAAACTCGAGTCAATGGTTCCAGTTCCAAGCTCACTCTTTTATTTGAATCACCGCCAGCGGTACTCTTGCCTCATTTTGACGAACGCCATCGAGATAAGCCGATAGACGTGCTTTATCACCGGGAGTGTACAAACCAACCTCCACCGAATACCGGCCTGGCGACAAGCCTGCCGGCAAGGCCAAAAAGCGCGGATCTGTAACTGTCTCATGAGGCCGCCAGGTATATGGAGGACGTGTGCCGTGTAAAGCCCAGCCATCAGATTGTAGCACAAGGCGTCCTTCGGCATCGTACAGATGCAAGAACACCTTTGCATCACTCTGCGTGGACGCAGTAGCCTGCCAATACAGCGTTATTGGCACGACATCGCCGAGATGCCATACTGTCTTAGGCAAGCTAAAGCCAAGTAAGTAAAGATCTTGCTCAAAATTGACGGTCACGCGGTGCTCAATCCAAACCGGCGAGACCTCACGCTCACCTTGCAAGAACCAAAAGTAATAGGGCGCGTAATGCACAAAGTCAGGAGAATCGGTGCCCACGTGTAGGGCAATGTGTGAGCGAGTAGAGCTGATCGCATTCGAGGGTATCCTAAAAACCGTTTCCAGCCATTGCCCAGGGACAGGTGGATAAGCCCAATCCCCAACATAGCGTCCATTGACCTCAACTCGCACAGAACCGGCTTCATGGGCATGTAGCCTTGCCACCAGCCACAATGGTTCCCCCGGTCTGGTCGCCACATCAAAAGAGATCCCCCCTGTCAACAGACGTCCACCATCCAGCACCTCTCGTTCAGAAAGCACGCGATAAGTCAGTTGCAGCACCTCGGTAGGAAAGCCAGGACGTTGAACATCATGCCACCATACTACATTGTGCGCAGCTTCATCGTCCAGGTCAGCCACATCCAAAACATCCACCCATGCCAGACCGGCGGTTTGCTCGTGCACGTCTGGCTGATAGTACTGCGCACCACTGTCAGCCAGGTGCCAATCCGCGCGCCAGACTCCCTGAACCGGCCCAGCACTGGCAACAGCATAGTCAGGCACACGCACGCGGAATAATTCCTCATCAAAGAGATCGGTCGCTGCCAAGTATGGTATGAAAAAAATATCTGGATAGATGGCCAAGTAATCAGGGCGCATGGGTGAATGTTCCATCAACTCGAATACACTTCCTGAACCATGCCGCCAGGCAGTTGCAGCATCAGATGTGGTCAGCCCGATCAAATCATAAGTGGGTCGCTCGCCCACGTAACAAAGGCTGCCAGTATCGTGAACCCCCACGCGAGCATCGGGTGGCAAGTTTTCACGTATCCAATCGGCAATGACCAATTGTTGCCGCACTATGGTCCCGGCGATGCGATGGTACAAATTTGCGAAACGGAATGTTGAATAGGCTGACGAGGCCAGCATCATGAGCACGACTATACCTAACAGAACCCTCTGCCAATGCCGTGTTGTCCGCTTTTCCAGCGCGGCTAACCCACAGATTGCCAAGATGATTCCAATCGGAATAAACGGAACCTGGTACCGGCCCAGATGCCAGGTCGCAGTAATCAACGTAGCAATAGCCAACGTGCCTCCGAGAAACCATAAAAAGATGAGAGCCAACTTTTTCCAAGAGCGACGCAACCACAAGTCGACTCCACCCAATAACACAAACATAAATAATCCAGGAGGCACAAACCACTCTCCGAGTGCCCCCACCCCCATCAAGCGTTCCAAAAGGAGACGACGAAAAGACAACCAAACCCAGTGAACAATGTCTCTGGCAATAGCAGGCACGTTGTAAAACCAGGACTTGGCTAAAAGGCCAGCGGCAGAGGTACTTCCCGTGAGGTGCCAATTCACTACCATTGGAACCAAGCCTATTAGAACTGCAACGGTTAAAAGACTCTGTCGCTTCCAATGCACCGGGCGAGTACAAGAGATTTGTTCGAATAAGGAGATAGCCCACATCAGCCCTGCCAAAATCAGTCCTTCTGGTCGTGTTAAACCGGCTAAACTCAACCACAGCACACACCAACTTGTACGCTTGGCAAGAAACGCCTCCAACGCCGCTAACGTCAGAACGGTAAAGAAACCGGTTTCCATGCCATTGAAACACCCCCACTGCACTGCGCCGGTGAGGGCAACCAAAACCGCTGCGGCCCAGGGCCACAGATTCGGAGACTCTCGATCTACCACGCACGAAACGAGACGGCAAGTCAACCAGGCACTCAATGCCAGCCAGACTACTCCTATGCCTACAGCAAACGCCGACAAGGATTCACCTGAAATACCAAGCAGATAAACGCCCGCCAACAAGAACCCAAATAACAAACTGGTCATCCCAGTCGTGGGGGGATCTCCATCGTTGTATCTATACGGTTGTCCCTGCGCAATTTGCCTGGCATACTGAAATGTAATATAGGCATCGTCCAATGGTGCTACTGGACGCCCATGAGCCTTATCAAATGCAATAGCCAAATAGGGGACGCTGACAATACACACGACCCCCAAAAGCAATAAAGCAGCCCGCCGACCAGCAATTTGCACCTTTATTCCAGCTCCTTACCTCTAACCAAATGCCAAATCGAACAAAACCGTATCGCAAATCAGACAGCCGCCATCGCGGTAAAACTGCCTATCAACCTCCTCAGTCTTTACAAAGAGTCCAGCAACAAGAACCCCTGAACGCATTTTCTGCAATATCTCAACATGCTGACACGCTGCAGACTCGTGACATTCGCTACAGCTATCGATAGTCTTGTTCGAGGCACAAGCCTTCATTTCGCAATTGTCCTTGCCACCCCCCTTCAAACACCCTGGACATAAAGGCATACCCTGTGTCGACTTGAGACCCTTCTTAATCCGTGTAAACGAATGCTCGATTCCGACCACAGCGACAGCAATTCCCCA
>CAYRYW010000107.1:0-3650 GCA_964428725.1 uncultured Dehalococcoidales bacterium | reverse complement strand
CCTAGTAATGGTTTTGATAGCCAAAAAATCAAACCTAAAGGAGAAGTGCCATGAAATTAGAAATTAGCGTACCTGAGGTAATAGAAACTTTCAAGGAGATCCAGGAGCAGCCAGAGAAACTATTTGAGATGATCCGTTTTGATATTCGAGAAACTGTTGGTCAGTATCTCACAGCTATGATGAATACAGAACTATCACACTTTCTGGACAGAGAGCCCTATGAGCGAAGCCATGGAGAACCCAATCATCGTAACGGATCCTATGGCCGCAATTTTACCTTAAAGGGCATAGGTAATGTAAATATTCATGTACCTCGGGATCGTAGGGGAGAATTCAAGACCAAGATAATCCCCAGGAGCAAGCAGTATGAGGAAGAGATAGCTCGGGACCTGAGTCTTATGTTCTTGGCAGGTATCAGCACCCGGAGTCTCTCCATGATATCCCGCAGACTGATAGGAAGGAAGATCTCTCCTACTGAAATCAGCAGTGCCAATACAGAACTGTCAGAGGCTGTTGAGAAATGGAGGATGCGAGACCTGTCATCAGAACGTGTCAAGTACATGTTTATTGATGGAGTCAATTTCCATATGCGCATTGCTCGGGACATTGAGACTGTCCCGATCCTGGCAGCCATTGGTGTTACAAAAGCAGGTCACAGGTTGGTATTAGGTCTCCAGTCCGGTGATAAGGAGTCGGCCTCTAACTGGCGTGAGTTCTTCAAGGATTTGAAGGCAAGGGGTCTTGATCCTCAGAACGTCACCCTGGGCATAATGGATGGCCTGTCTGGCCTTGAGGCCGTATTCAAGCAAGAGTTCCCTTCAGCGAAGGTACAACGTTGTCAAGTTCATGTGGCCAGGAACATATTGGCAAAAGTGCCCAAGAAACTCAAGAAGGACGTAGCAGATGATTTACGCTCCATCTTCTATGCTTCTTCAAAGAATAAGGCAATGGAGTTTTTTGAGCAGTTTAAAAAGAAATGGAAGGCTACCATACCTTCAGCTGTCTCCTGTCTTGAGAGATCCATTAATGCCTGTCTGACCTTTTTCAGTTTTCCTGAAGAGGAATGGATACCTTTAAGGACGACCAATATTATAGAAAGACTGAATAAAGAATTTAGACGCAGGACAAAACCCATGGAGATACTTGCCGGCGAGGCTGCCTGTTATCGTCTTCTGGCCTTTATCTCTCTGAGAATGGAATTGCATTGGAGATCAAACCCAATAGGAAAAGTGTATAACAACCTGCCATTCTTCAAAGAATTGGCCTATGATAAATTCACACAAAAAAGTTGACAGTACCTGAGAAACCGCACGCCCTGGTTGTCGGACGGGTTCAACCAGAACATTTGTTGAAAGATGTGCTCCGCCTCGTCAAAGCGCCCAAGACGCCAGAGACACAATCCATAGCCGTGCATACAGCGCAGAAACGGACGGTTGTCGATAAGGCCCCACGGCAGCACACCGGTAAAGTTATCACCCAAAGACAGCTCGCCGATGCGCAGGCCGACTTCGTAATGGCGAATGGCATCCCGTGGATGGTGGTCAAAGACGAAATTGCCAAGATGCGAATGGGCATCGAGACAGCGCAGGTCCGCCTGGCACAATTCCATCAGAATCTTTTCCGCTGCTGACCGTTCACCTGCATCTTTAAGATCGTTTGATTGTGTGATGGGATCATTGAAAGGGTCGTCAGGGGCCTCGCCGGGCAGCACCTGTTCCATCTCGAACATGGGTCGGGGGCCGTGAGCGATGATCGGCTTGGCCCAATCCTCGATGGGCTCGTCTTCTTCTCCCCAGTACTCTTTATTGGGGTCCCACATGCCCATCTCTTCAAGCCCCAGAGGGACCAGACCTAAGGCCTGAACGTCGATTCGAGTCGACTGGATCTCGCCGGAAAGATACGGATGACCGCCGTAACGCCACTGTTTTCGGGGCGCTACCGTAACGATTGCGCCAGGCACCACCTCCCAGAGGCGGCCTGCGCGCAGGGTAATGATCCGGTCGCTTCCCAGCAAACGGCAACGGGCGGCCCGTTCCTTGATCGCTAGCGCAACCAGTTCGACCGGTTTGCTCAAATCGAGGTCGTCGTCGGTGACCTTGTGCTGCCGCCCGCTTCGGGAAGGTTTCTTGGTTTCGACAGGGTAAGAATCGAGGTTGAGCCACCTGCGGTAAGCGGCGATGTAGCGCGCCCCCGCCGATGTTTGCGGCAACACGACATCGGAGATCGCCACCACATATTCGGACCCGTCCTCCCGGCAGCACTTTGCCGTCAGACCGCGCCGTTCATTACCGTCATAGTCTATTGCGATCACCGAAACCGTTTCTCCGATGACGAAACCGTCGGCCGGCAGGGCAACGTCGTCCTCGAAGGCCTGCCGAAAGGCCCATAGCTGTTCATCATCGCCGTATGCGTCAACGGTGATTTCCTCAATAAATCTGTCCAAGGCTTCGAGTTCCTTAGCCTTTTTGGGGCTTCGCGTGCTCATATTTTATTGGCCCTTCCAGATACCGGCTTTCACCAGCCGTTGAATCAGCGCCTTGCGCCGCAGGTGGCCGGCCATGAATTTCTCTAATTCTTTCTGAAATTGCTTCTTGGTCGCATACAAAGCATAGGCTTCGGCGATGTCGACAAGTATACGGCATGCTTCGTCATACCCCCGCCCCGATCCACGCTCGACGAGCTCTTTAACCAACGCCCAGGCCTTGGGAAAATCGCTGGACAGATTCTTCAGATATGCCTTGCATTTCTCATGGCGCTTGGTCTCCCGTTGCTTGCGGTCCCGCTTTTGCTTTTTCATCCGGATTAGACGCGCCTTTTCGGCGTTCTGCCGCAATTGTCCCACCGTACGCCGGGGTGCATCGGTATCCCCCGTCTGAAGGCCGCGCCGCCATGATGCAAACCGGTTCCTCATGGACCGTTCGGCTTGCTGTCCCTTGCCCTCCAGCAATTGCTTCAGGATCGAATGGACTTCTTCTCTTGGCAGGGCAGCGATCCATTTATCCATTTCCTGTGGCGAAATTTCTGTCTCCTGCGCAGCCGGGCAGCCAATGCCGGCGCCCGCCAGCAGGTCCGGGTCCACCTCCAGAAATTCGGCCAGCGCCTGCTGGGCTGCTGTCAGGTTTCCCAATCCGCTCACGCATAGCGGCTCCGTCTCATCGTCATCCATCATTTCCCCGGCAACGGCCTTCAGCCATCCGATATTCAGGCTGCGCAGGTCCCCGCGCAGCAGTTCATCACGCACCGGGGCCAGCCTTGCCATCCAGCCGCGGCCGTCCTCCATGCCGAAGCGATCGTAGTTTTCCGACTCCTCCAGGCTCCAGGTAATGACCCAGTGGTCTTTGGTGGGCTTGATATCCAACAGGTAAGGCACTGCCACGGCCTTGGCGGTCTCTCGGGTCAATGCCTCCATGGGCAGCCGCACCATGAAAATGGCCGTCATCCAGTTGGCCACATAGACATGGGCGTCGAAATAGCGCTGCATCAGCCTGTCGGGGTTGCCCTTGAAGTCGCCCCAATTGTATTCATTAGTGAAGCTGACCGGCGTAATCGTGGCCCGCGTCGAGAGCGCCCGCAGCTCGGCCATTTCATCCGCTGTCAGAGGCCGGTCAATGGCCAGAAACTCGTAGTATTGGTATTCGCTCATGGCTTTA
>CAYRYW010000106.1:0-3723 GCA_964428725.1 uncultured Dehalococcoidales bacterium | reverse complement strand
TCGTCAATATCTCCCGATGTGATAAAGTCATTCTTGTAATCCTCGGTAATGATGAGATGTTCGTCCATAAAGTTGCTCTTAGCGTCCATAGTGCTTACAAGTTCCCGTGTGATATTGCGTGAATGTTCCAATGCCTCGGTGTCGGGGTTCTTGTAGGCATCAATGATGAGTTGTGCGAATGCCCGTCGCCAGTAGATATTGTAGAGGAGTTTGGGTTTGAACTCGGGGTCGCTAAGCATTTGTGTGTCGGGGTCTTTCACCTCTTTAGCGAACTTTTTGTCATATCGCCACCCACGGGGTCGTTCCCTCATTGCCTCATCAATCTCGTCAAAAGTTCCCTCAATGTTGTTGGCAAAGAGGAGGAGAGTGGAATGAGGAACAAAGGATTGAGAATGCCCGTAAGCAACACGGCATTGGATTTCATCACCACCCGAGAGTTTCTTGACAAGAGCGGAGGAGAGGACAAATCCCTTGGGTTGTTCTTGTGCCATTAGAATGCGTTTGTATTTGTAAGGAGGCAACCACTTGAGATGATAAGCGAAATCGCCCGTATTCTTGGGAGGAGGAATGAGGTATTCGGTTGCGATTTCTTGAATATAATCTCCAAATGCTCCCTTGAGAGCATAGGCAAGAGTTCCCTTACCACCTCGTGTGCGACCAACACCCATCATAAATGCCCCTCCAGTTTCCTTGAAACGGGTCATTCCCGCAATGGCATTTGCGAGATAATGAGGCATTGCCTTGAGGGATTGGTTGTCGTCATTAGCGGGTTCGGTAAGGAGTTTTGTGCGTAGCATTTCCACGCAATCCTCCATAGTGTCAAATCCGCTTTCCTCGGCATTCCATTCAAGATTGTAGGGGATTGGTGCTTGATGGTGAAAGATGATGTCGTGGGTAAATCCCTCGTGGAACTCCTCGGTTTCAAAATCGTAATATCCGTCTTGGAATAGGATTTTGCCGATGGAGTTGTCTTGAATGGAGGGTTCAAACCAATGAGGGTCTCGTGTATAAGAGTGGATTTTGCTTAATGCGGTTGTGAGTGCCTTGTGATTACTACCCCAATAAATGGGATTGTTGTCCTTATCAAGATTGTAGGGGAACTTTTCCCGATTAAGGAGAACAAGGTCATCAAGCATTGTTTTTTGGTTTCTAATCCACATTCCACGGCGACAATCGTAAACGGCGAGTTGTTCTCCTCCATCAATGGTGGATTTGACAAACTCTCCGTATTGTTTCTTGATTTCCTCACAAAGTTTGAAATCATCGTCAAGGAGGGTGAGTGCGGTGGCAACAAGTTGGTTAAGCATCACGAAATCCATAGAATATCCGTAGTCAATGGGTTTGACGGATAATCCCATTTCATATCCCGTGTGTTCCAAGATGTATGCCTCCGCCTCCCGTAGGATTTCCTCAATCGTCATTCCCACCCGTTCAATGTGTTCGTTAAGGAGCATTAGTCCGTCAAAGCAAAGAATAACATCGTGAACTCGTTGTCCTCGGTATTGGCGTTGCTTTTTGGGGTGGCGAGTGAGACCCTTATCCACACAATATTGAAAGAACGCCTCAAGGAGTTGGCGTTCCAGATTTTGTGCGAATAGTGAGGCAGTAGATGCTCGGGGGTTGTTTGCTCGTGTGCGGGTATATTTGGCGACTACATCGGGATTTGCCTCACAAATAGCGTCAATAACAACTTTGGTTTCTCGTTCAAAAGTGTCAATAAACTTGCGGGTTTCGTGGGGTAGTTCCTCGTAGTTTGCGATAGGAGGTTGTTCTTGTCCGTCCTCTCCGCCTTTACCCTCAATCCAAGAGCGAACTTTCCCTCCGTAAAGGATTTGGAGGAATAGTTGTTTTGCTCTCTTGCGTGAGACCTTTTCACCATCATCGGTTTTGAGAGTGGCGGTCATTACACGGAGGAGGTCATCTCGGGTTTCAACAAGAGTATTGAGGGAGGGGACATCAATATCGCATTTGGCAAGGATTTGGCGTAGAGCAACGGGGTGGGCGTTGTTAAAGTCGCAATCGGTATATTTACCCTCGCACAAGAAACCACGGAGTTCGCTACGGAGACAACCGAGAGAAAGCGACCCTACGGGATAAACTCGTCCCGCATATTGCCCGATGTCTCGCCACTTAGCGGAGAACTCGTATTTGACAATGGGTTTTCCCTTGACTGCCTTTTGTCCTTTCTTGGCGAGAGCGAGGAGGTTGGAGATGTGGGTTTTCTCGTTCTTGAGGCGTTTGCCCCAAGACCCCGTGTATTCCTTAAGCAACTTGTCATTACCTTTGGAGAGTAGTTCCAGTTTGGTAAGGTCAATATGCTCTTGAATAGCGATTTGGGTAAAAGGGGAGGGTTCTCCAATGGGAATGCGTAGGTTCTCAAAAGCGTGAATAGGCATTGACATCGTGGGTTCTACCTCATTAGGTGTCCTCGCCTTAAGTCCTCGTGTGTCGTTGTGTGCTTTGATTTGTGATGCGGAGTTTTTGGCGATGCGTCCAGACATTTCTAATATACCCGAGACTTTTTTACTTGTCCGTGAATATTGGGAAACAAGTCCCGCTACGATTTTTTTCCGCTGTGTAAAAATATAGGCGTAATAACTTATTTACCTATGTAATATAGTCTATTTACGCCTTATTTACTCGTAAAAATCATATGATTTTTACTTGTATTTAAGTGCTATTTAACTTGTTTACCACCTAAAATGAGTAAATATCTCTATTTTGACTTATTTACCAGTAAGTAATAATGTTAAACGGGAACTTTTTTACCTCCCGTAGCAAACAAGACCCTATTTCAGCAGATTACTAAATGTAAAAATCACGGACATCAACTTGCTTACCTAAAATATGCGGAATGTAAAATAGAAAGATGTCTGGCGTAAGTGATTATATGATGAAACTCGTTGATGACCTCGTCTCCAAAAAGGAGGTTGCCGAAAGTTCCGCTAATGCTTATGTTAAGAGACTTTACACTCTCAATAACAAAAGACCCTTTAAGAACATTGCTTTCTTAAGAAACAAGGCAGACATTCTTGCCAAACTTGAACCCTACGCCGAAACCACAAAACGCAATATGCTCGGTGCTATTACCAGTGTCCTCTCCCTTTACCAAAAAAAACCCACTTACGCAAGTCTCTACACTTACTACTCCAAACTCCTTAATGATAAACACGAACTCGCTAAAGAACATAACCAAAAATACGCCAATCACAAAACCGAAAAACAAGCAAAGAACTGGATTACTTGGGACGAAGTCTTAGAACGCAAACAAGACCTCAAAGAACAAGTCGCATCATTCTGCTCCAAAAAGCATATCACTCCTCAACAGAAAGATGTCCTTCTTCACTTCCTTGTCCTCTCTCTTTACACCGATATTCCCCCACGCAGAAACCAAGATTACCAACTATTACACCTCGTCAAGTCTGCCAAAGATAAACCCACCGATAAAAACTACCTCTCCATTGATGACAAAACCCTCTATTTCAACCGATACAAAACCGCTAAGAAATACGGACAAGTCAAAGTCAATATCACAGACAATGAGGATTTGCGATACGCACTCCGTTGTTATTTGGCACATCACCCACACAATAAGGGACGGAAAGGTAAGAACTTTATCACCCCTCTTCTCGTTAATAATGATGGAACTCCTCTCACCTCTGTTAATGCCATCACACGCATTCTCAACAAAATCTTCGGCAAGAAAGTCGGGTCATCTATGCT
>CAYRYW010000105.1:0-3818 GCA_964428725.1 uncultured Dehalococcoidales bacterium | reverse complement strand
ATAATCTTATCGGCTATCAGAGAGACTGAGAGAGCATGCTTTAAACATCACATAGATGAAAAGCCAAGATGCAACTGTGAATATGAAAGTTGTAAATGTTCGACAATTGTTTGTTCAGATTTTGATGGGACTAAAACTGATTTTTGGACCCGCACGGGATACATTGCTGATTTCAATCATGATGGGAGTGTTACCGGATGGGGTGAGCAGAGTTGTGGAACTGATATATTCATGAGATGGAAAGATTGTGATGGAACATGTTATGATGGATATGTTACCGTGCTAGATGAGAAGTGCGGAAAAGTGAAATTAACGCAGGATGGAACAACACCAATCCCTGCTAATTATGCGTGGGTCCGACTAGAATATTGGACTGAGGCAAGAAGTTATGATGAGAGTCTCTTTAAGCAGGCTGTTCATTATCTAGCAGCACATAAGGTGTTATTAAGGTTTGGAGAATTAGAACGCGCTACGACCGCTGATTTAGTTTCAGCGCAAAATGTAAAATACATAAATCCACAAAGGATGTACAAGGAGTATCGAAGAATCTTAAGAAAGATAAGAGACCCATTAGTTGGTGGCGCGATAACAAACCCATGAGGCGACTAAATGACATTTACAAGCTTTGACCCAAGAAAAAGCATCCGCTCAAAGATTGGTGACGCAACATGGGATGAAGATAAAGGAGAAGGCTATGCTATTACCGTAACTGATTCCGACGGTGAGACAGCTTATATTCCGATGTATCTGGCCGAAGAAGTCCGGTCAGAGGTATTGGCGGAAATGCCGTTCCTTGATATGAATCTGGCGTACTGTACTTATGAGCCACATGATATAGGCGCATCTACCCGCAAACATGATGCGTATATTGATATTGGTTTGTGGTTTACCAATACCGACAATATTGACGCGACTTCATTTGGAAAAAAAATTTGTGACGACATTATAAATTTGATAAGAACTAACCAATGTTCTTTTGACGGTATCACATTTATAAATGTTGAAGAAGTAAGACATATAAGAGAAGACAAAGCCCATCAAGTGGTATTCCATTATGTAATAACGGTCTACTGCTTATGGTATGATATATGTACTTAAACGAGGAATATAAATGGCATTAGATAGATTAGGAGAACCATTCCATGGTAGTATATGGTATTGGGTAGAAAGTTCCTATGGTGGTGGTGAATCTGGTTCAACACTTCCTGTATCTTGTAAAGTACAAGGTGCGCGAATCGGTTCCGGAGACAGACAAATACCACTTAGAGGATTTGATTCTCCATTGATTTGTCATCTATTGAAACAAACACATGAGCCGACGTTTCATTTGGAATATATACCACAAGCCGATGATACATTGATTGACGACGTTATTGACCGAACAGGGACTTGCTGCGAATTGCAGTCACTTGCATTTTGTGTAGGCGCGAATACCTGTTTAGCCAGTGCAGATAATAAATCGTATTATTATATTGTTGGTGCAAAACCTGAAACAGTTCGTATCAGTGGTTCAAAAAATCAACCATATATGGTAACGATAGATTTTCAATGTAAATCTGTTACCACAAGTACTGCGTTGACTGGTGGAGAACCTACTGCACTAACCGGAGAATATTTACAGTTTAACGTTGCAGGTGAAATTACGAAAACGGGCGGCCATGTAGTGAATACCGACCACATTGCGTTTATTACAAATGCGATTGATATTACGGTAACTCATCAACTAGACCCAAATACAGACCACGATGCTCTGTATAAAACATATCTTGTTGAAGGAGAAATGACTGTTGAAGGTACGGTAGATATTTCATTAGATGGTGGTGGCGCAAGTCACTTTGGCGAAGTATTGCAGAACACGAACTTTACTATAACTATTGATATGGGAGATTCTGGAGCACCTAGAATTACATTACCAAATTGTCAATGGAAAAGTAGTGAGGTTGATTTGAACATAAATGGTGAAGCAATTAAAGAGACCGCAGGTTTCTACGCAAAGCCTTCAAGTTGTTCAACTATAGTAACTGCGGTACCAGCATAAGGGATTTAATTCCCTTTTTTATTTTATTTAAAGGAGATATAAAAATGAAAATAACATTACCATTTGTAAATGATGGAAAACCTTTTGAGCTTCCTGTCTGGACTGTAGAAAGACATGAGAAAGCTTTAAATCTTTGTCTTAATAGTGTAAAAGACCTAGATGCCAAGCAACAAGATAAAGAATTTAGATTTTATGTTATTCTTACTTGTTTGCAAGAATTTGATTCTTCAGTTACGATTAAAGATGTCAAAACTATGCACGTAGATGACATGCTTGAGTTATTTGAAGCTATTTATTACTCAGGAAAACGTGGTATAGTTTTTCAAGAGAAACCACCGGCGAAGAAGTAAATCCGCTTATTCCCGACATGGAAGAGCGGGCAATTAATTTTCGTCAACTTATAAATACATTATATTTAAAGGCTGGTGGTTTACCAGAAATTCTTAATATGAGTTACTGGGATTTTACTTCAATTATTAAAACTTTATCAATCTCTAATGCGCGACAAAGTGGAAGAGAGGTTGCAAAAAAGGGATTGTCGAGTACAGAAAAACAAATGATTGAAAGAAGAAAGAAACAAAGGTAATTAAATGACAACTAAAAGAATTACAGTTGAAGCCTACTATACCGGAAATTTGTTATCTAAGGCGCGTGAGATTGAGACTGTTATGAAACGTGGTTATCAAAGTACCACAGTTTATGATAACGGTATGAAAAAAATGACGCGCACTACTCATTCAGTTACGGATAGATTCGGTAAACTTGAAAAGGGCCTCAACAATGTTGCACTTAAATTTGTGGGATTAACTGCCTTAATGTCAGTTGCGCAAAGGGGTACACAGAAACTTGTGGAATGGGTTGGAACTTCTGTAGACCAATTTAGACAGTTTGAAAATAGTATGGCAGAAGTTAGTACAATTCTTACCGGAGATACCTATAGCGCAATATCAACGTTAACTTCAGGGGTAGAAGAGATGTCTATCTCATTTGGTAAAAGCGCTGTAGATATGAGCAACGCATTGTATCAAATCTTATCGGCTGCGGTGGAAGTTAATGATGCATTAGGATTATTAAATGTCGCAACCAAAGCTAGTATTGCTGGTCTTACAAGTGTAGAAACAAGCGTTGATGTGTTAACCAGTATCTTAAATTCATACGGAAAAGAAGTAAGTCAAGCTGCAAATGTTAGTGATATTTTATTCCAGACCGTTGTTCGTGGTAAATTGAAATTTGAGGACCTTGCTTCCGCGTTAGGATACATCACACCAATTGCTGCAAGTGCAGGTGTCGCATTCGAAGAAGTATCCGCAGCCCTTGCTACTGTTACTCGTATGGGCCTTCACGTTGATATGGCTTCTCGAGGTTTAGCTCTTGCAATTCAGAATATTGTTTCTCCTACAGAACAAGCTAAGGCCTCAGCAGACGAGTTTGGTGTTGAGATGTCCGCTGTTGGATTACGTGTATTTGGCCTTAAAGGATTTGTTCAAGATTTAAATACGGCAATTGCTGAGAATGGTATTCGAGTATTACCACGAATGATTCGTAACATGAGGTCTCTTCGTGTTATGATTGCGCTAGCCAGTAATGAAGGTTTACAAGGATTTAAGACTGATTTAGACCTTGTTAATACGGCCGCTGGCAGAACAGATGAAGCATTGTCGAAGATGATTAGGACTCAACAAAGAGAATATGAAATTGTTAAACAAAGTCAAGAAATGATAAACAGGGAAATCGGTGAAACTTGGGCACCAATTATGAGAAATGTGGAAGCTACTAAATT
>CAYRYW010000104.1:0-3852 GCA_964428725.1 uncultured Dehalococcoidales bacterium | reverse complement strand
CTATAGAGGGTAATTTTTTTTGTTTAAAATGCATTATTTAGTATAGTAATGTATAGTATAACGTGGTATAATATAACCACTCAACCAACCTTGACGGAGGTGCCCATGAATCTTAAACAGTCGCGTCGCAAAGATGGCAGAGTTTATCTTTCAATCGAAAAAGCCTACCGTGACAAAACCACAGGCAAGCCTAAGTCTAAAACTGTCAAATCTCTCGGCTTCTTAGATGTTTTGGAGAAAGAATTCGCAGATCCGGTGGCCCATTTTAAAGAAATAGCCCGTCAGATGACCGAAGAGGAGCAATCTTTAAACAAGCTAACCTTGTTAGTCAGTATGGACGAGAAAATCGCTGCTGACACTGACAGCAGGAAAAATTTTGGCTATGCAGCAATCCTAAAGATTTATCACGAGCTAGGCCTGGACCTGTTTTTTAAGAATAAGTCCAGGCATGAGGATTTCAAGTACAATACGAACTCGATTATGATTATGCTTGTAGTCGCCAGGTTGCTTTGTCCCGGCTCCAAAAAGAAGGCTTTTGAGGATAAAGAGCGCTATTTTGAGCGTTTCAATTTCTCCTTGGCAGATGTTTACCGCTCTCTTTCACACTTCTCTGAAGTCGCCACGGAATTTCAAAGGTATTTGAACGCTCAAATTATTGAAAAGTATGGGCGCAACACTAAGACAGTCTACTACGACGTCACGAACTACTATTTTGAAATTGATAAGAGCGATGAGTTTCGCAAATTAGGAATGGCAAAAGATAAACGCAAGGATCCGATTGTGCAGATGGGCTTAGCTTTGGATGCCGATGGCATCCCTTTGCACTATGAGCTTTTTCCGGGCAATACTGTGGATAAGGAGACCTTTAAACCGGTTATCGGTGAAATCAGGCGCAATTACGATACCGGCAGGATTATTGTTGTCGCCGATATGGGCATTATTACGGGGGATAATATTTTTTATCTCCAGGGCAAGGAGAAAGGAAGAAATTTTAACGGGTATGTCTTTAGTTTTACGGTCAGGGGTGGAACCAGAGTTTTTAAAGATTACGTTCTTTCAGCTGAAGGCTATCTGGGTCTAGATGGCAAGCCGGCTGATGAAGATGCTGACTTCAAAATGAAAAGCCGGGTCATCGCCCGTGATATTAACGTGACTTTACCAAGCGGGAAAAAAGCTAAAAAGACGGTCTATGAGAAGCAGGTAGTTTTCTGGGGCAAAAAGTATGCCTTAAAAGCCAAGGCGGAGCGGGCGGAAGTTTTAAAAAAGGCGCATGACCTGGCCGTTAATCCCCAAAAGTATACTAAAGCCACCTCTTACGGTGCTGCTAAATACGTAAAGAACCTCAAGTTTGATAAAAAGACCGGTGAAATGCTTAATGTGAAAGAGAGACCCGTGTTTGATGGGGCGAAAGTCATGGAGGAAGAAAAGTATGATGGTTACTATGCGATTGTCACCAGCGAGTTAGAGATGTCAGATTTTGAGGTGATTGAGACTTACCGTGGCCTGTGGAAGATTGAAGAAACATTCCGCGTTACGAAGGGGGTATTAGAAACCAGGCCAGTTTATGTGTCCCTTGAAGATCATATCAATGCTCATTTCCTTACTTGCTTTATCGCGCTTACGATCATGCGGATTATTCAACAAAAAACCGGTAGGCTTTATTCTGCAGAAAAAATTGTCCAGTGTCTCAACAAGATCTCCTGTTCCAATGAATATGAAAATATCTATCTGTTTGATTACAGAAGTGAAGTTTCCGATGCTATCGGGAAGGCCCTAAAAATCGATTTCACTAAAAAAAGGCTTCGCCTTGGCGATATAAAAAAATATTTGGCGCAAACGAAAAAGTGAGGCGTTCCCCTACATATTCGTGACATAACAAAAAAGCCGCAAACCCTTTGAGGCCAATGGGTTACGGCTATTTTTTTTGGGGTTTTGCTGTAAAAGTCAGGATATTACACTGACTGGACATGCAAATATTAAAATACTTCAATTAATTATAACACAAAAATATACCATGTCAACATGCGATCGTCAAAAGCCATTTGCGATGTAGCCAAAAATCACAAGAAAAAAGCAATCGCTACCCGATGGCTGCTCACTTTTAGCAACAAATGGCTTAAAGTAAGGCTTCCAAACGGCAAATTTACGTTTAGAAATAGTAGACTACCGTTTTTTCAGCCACTGCTCCCTTGGACATTAAAGTTCAAACTTCAATACGTTCAAGCTGTCTTAACCAGACTGCGCATCAAATCAGGCTGTTTCTCCTTAACCCTGCCAATGGCCATCGCAAGCATAATGCATAAAGCAAGGGAGCAGCGAAACTGCATCTTAACCTGGCCTCGGATAAAGTGCTGCTCAAAACCAAAGGCAACATCAAGCCTGCTGTTGACCCTTTCAACAGCAGTTCTTTTTTTGTATTGGTCTTTCCATCTGTGGCTGGACCGGGCCAGTGGCGTAAACACCCGTCTGTCGGTGGCAAGAGGGATCCGAATGCTTGCTTTAACCGGACACTCTTTTTCGCCTTTACACTGCCGTCCATAATGCCTGGCCGGACAGCGATATTTAAGGGTCTCTCTTTGCTGTTCAAAACCACCGTAGGCCATCTCTTTTAGTTTTAACTCCCGGGGACAACAGCAGTAAACAGTGCCCCGGTAGTCATAAACAATGTTGTTAAAGCCAGTGAGCAGTTTTGTTTTTTCACCATCACGCCAGGTGTTTCTAATGTCAATGACCGGCTTGATCGAGGATCTATCCCACAGCTTAATTAATAATTTGCCGTCATCATAGCCGCGGTCAGCCATAAAATATTCTGCTGTTTCTAAGATCTGTGGTCTATTTTCTGCTAAAGCGTCAAACAAATGGTGGGCCTGCTTAACTTCTGAATGCGAAGCCGGGGTAACGCTGAAGGCTACCGGCAGTTCATAGTCGGCGTCAACTATCAGGTGCAGCTTGTAGCCGAACCAGGTAGTTACTTTTTCCCAAAGACTGCCGTCTTCGCGCTCCTCTTTGTATTTTTTGGCCCCGTAGTTGGCCTCTAAGTCTCTGCGGCCATCTTTGCCGCCGGTTTTGCTTCGGCCTCTGGCATGGGAGTTGATTGCTTTGCCGTCTAAGGCCAGGTGTTTGCCAAAGCCAGGCAACAACTCGTAACACTGATCAACTAAACTTTCAAAGATCTCTTCAATCAGCTCTTCATGGTTGAAAAGATTGTTTAGAAAACGACTGTATGCTGATGATGTGGGCACTTTATCTTCGGCCAGCCCACAGAGTCTTCTTAACTGGCTATTACGTGAAAGCTCTCTTCTTAAGCTCTCGACAGAAGGATGCTGGTAGATGACTCCGGCTAAAATCGAGTTCCAGATCGCTCTGACTGGATAGTCGTCGCGACCACGGTCTCTGTTTCTTTCTAAATGCTGCATCAGCCTTTCATCGGGCAGGTATTTTAAAACCAGCTGTAATCTTTCTAAGTCACCTAAAATTTCTAACTCTTGCCACTCAAATATTTGTCTCTGTCGTGATATAATAGCCATGGGAAATCCTCCTTTGTCTTTTGTTTTTCGCTAAAAAACTATTTCGACATAAGGAGTTGATTTCCCTTTTTATTACACAGATTGTATAATATACCAAATAGATCCGCTCTAGCCAATTTTCTGACATCTTCCGGGGTCAATATCTTCTTTCACGCATCGTTAGTAACCTAAGATCCTTATTTAATAGGCCTTCCCTGGGGTAAAGAAATTATTAAACACCTTACAAACGCTTATTTATCAGTAGTTATCAAAGACCGCAAATGGCTCATAACAGCCGCTTTACACTTTAGTCAGTATAAACCCGATGTGTCCCGGATAGCGAAAA
>CAYRYW010000103.1:0-3866 GCA_964428725.1 uncultured Dehalococcoidales bacterium | reverse complement strand
CTTGACATCGCTATAGCCAGCACCTAAAATGTGTGCTGAGCCTAGGTAGCTCAGATGGTAGAGCAGCGGACTGAAAATCCGCGTGTCGGTGGTTCGATTCCGCCCCTAGGCACTTTTTAATGCCGCTGTTTACGCTCCATACTCGATCGCAGACTCCCTCGTTCGATGTCCCTTACTATCGATGTACTTATCTGCTGTTGACAAACTGCGGGCTTGGTGTTACCAATTAAGTGAGGTTTTTATGGCTGAAGAGACTAAAAAGATCGTGTGCGGGTTCTGCGCCAGCCACTGCCGCTACAAGGTCAAGGTGGAGGACGGCCGGCTCGTCGGATTCGATCGTGGGGGCGTCAAGGACTCGATGGTAGCACGTATGTGGGCAAAGGTGATCGCCGGCTGCCCGCGAGCCAACGCCGCCGCCGAGTTCGTGTACCACCCCGACAGGCTGAACTACCCGCTCAAGCGCGCCGGAGAGCGCGGCGAGGACAGGTGGGAACGCGTGAGCTGGGAACAGGCGCTGGACGAGATAGCGCAGAAGCTCGATAAGATTCGCCAGGAATACGGGGCCGAGGCGCTGGCCATCACCAGCAGCGGCGAGCAGAACGCCGGCGAGGAGGCGCGCGTGCGCTTCCAGTCGCTGTTCGGCACGCCCAACTTCCTGGGACCGCACAGCTGCGGCATCGGTATGGTGCTGAGCTACCTGATGAGCGGCTGGATGATATACATGCCCGCCGTGCGGCCGGAGACCAAGTGCCTGATGCTCATCGGCGCTAACCCTCACCAGGCGGGGCCCATGCTGTGGAACGTCATCCGCGAGGCGGTCAAGGTGTGGATGAAGCTCATCGTGATCGACCCGCGGCGCACCGCCGTCGCCGAGGAGGCCGACGTATGGCTGCAGCCGCGCCCGGGCACCGACGGCGCCCTGCTGCTGGCGATGATACAGACCGTCATCGCTGAGGATCTGTACGATCGAGAATTCGTCGACAAATGGTGTCATGGTTTCGACAAATTAGTCGACAGGGTCAGAGGCTTCACCCCGGAGAAGGCCGCAGGCATCACCGGCGTACCCGCCGACAGGATACGCGAAGCGGCGCGGATGTACGCCAGCATCAAGCCGGCGCAGATATTCCACACCAACGGTCTGGAGGAGCAGGCGAACGCTACGCCGGCGATCCAGTCGCGGTACATACTCGCAGCCATAACCGGCAACATCGATGTCCCCGGCGGCGACGTCATGTCCGAGCCGCATCCCACGTACCGGGTCGACGCCGAGTACGAGCTCATCGAGATGCTGCCGCAGGAGCAGAGGGACAGGATGATCGGCGCCGACAGGTTCAAACTATACTCGTGGCAGGCGTTCGACATCATGCGAGAGAACGTGTCGAAGGTGCGGGAGCAACCGCTGTCCAGCCCGTGGATCACCGGCACCGCCCACTCGCCGCTGGTGTACCGCGCCATGCGGACGGGTGAGCCCTACCCGGTGAAGGCGCTGCTCACCGTTGCCAAGAACCAGCTGCTGACCCTGCCCAACGCGCGGCTGGTATACGACGGTCTGATGAGCCTCGACCTGCACGTGGCGATGGACGTGTTCATGACGCCCACCTGCCGCATCGCGGACTACGTGCTGCCGGCCGCCTGCTGCTTCGAGAAGGTATCGCTACAGGGCGGCAACTACGCCCTGTACCTGCAGGGCAGCGAGGCGGCGGTTGAGCCGCTGCACGAGCGCAGGCCGGAGTACTACTTCTGGCGGGAGCTGGGCGTGCGCCTGGGACAGGAGAAATACTGGCCGTGGCGCACGCTCGAAGAGTTGTACGATGACAGGCTCAAGCCGATGGGCGTCACTTTCAGGCAGTTCATGGATGGCAGGGGTTACGACAATCCGCCGATGAGGGACAGGAAGTACGAAGCGAAGGGATTCGGCACGCCCACCGGCAGGTTCGAGCTGTACTCCACAGCGTTGGAGAAGCTGGGGTACGACCCGCTGCCGTACTGGAACGAGCCACGATATAATGGTCGATTAACAAAAGACTACCCCATGATGCTGCTGGCCGGCGCCAGGAACCGCCGCTATTATCACTCGCAGGACAGGCAGATCGAGACAGTCCGTCGTCGCTCCCCCGATCCGGTAGCCCAGATCAATCCGCAGAGGGGCGCCGCCCTCGGCATCGCTAATGGCGACTGGATGTGGATCGAGACGCCGGTAGGTCGGGCGAGGTTCCGCTGTGAGTATTACGGTGGCATCGCCCCGGACGTCGTTCAAGCGGAGCACGGCTGGTGGTTCCCGGAGGACCCGTCGCCGGAGTCGCCCTGGCGCTCGAACGTTAACGCTATACTGGACGATGCCCCCGACACCTGTGACCCGGTCAGCGGCAACTACGTGCTGCGGGGGCAGGTGTGCCGTATCTATAGAGATGGCAAGTGAGGTGAACGATGTCGAAAAGAAAACGGGAAGATCCCATGAGGCTGGCAGCGCCCTGCGGCCTCTACTGTGGGGCATGCAGCATCCGCGATGCCGTAAATCGCAATGATAAAACCCTGCTCGAGCTGATGACACTTGGCATCGAGAAGTACCTGAGGCATCCCGTCGATGTCACTGACCTCAGTTGCGACGGCTGTCTATCCGCCGTCAGGGCGGCCCCCTGTCGCGAGTGCGCTATACGCGATTGTGCAGTATCCAGGGGCATATCCCGCTGCGCCGCTTGTAACGAGTTTCCCTGTCAGCTAATCGAGGATTTCAACAACGACGGTCTGGCCCATCACAGCGAGGTGCTGGACAATGTCCGCCGCCAGCGCGAGATCGGAATCGACGCCTGGCTTGAGGAGCAGGCTAAGCGCTGGGCCTGCCAGAATTGCGGCACCGCCGTCGATTGGTACAGCCGCAACTGCCGCCGCTGCGGTGCGACACTGCAAGGGCATTTCTAACCCCGGGTTCGCCTCATCGCATACATAGAAACAACCTCGCAATCGATCTCGGTTAAGTCCCCCTCTTCTTGACTCGTAGCTGCGAATGTGATATCCTTCATAAATCGATGGCCGAAACGCGCTGGCAAGTAGTCCATTGAAAAGTCTGACCCATCGGTTGAGCTGGGTCGATTTTTACATAAGGATGTATGCAGGCGCCGGAGTGGCGGAATAGGTAGACGCGAAGGTCTCAAAAACCTTTGGGGGGCGACCCCCGTGTCGGTTCGATCCCGACCTTCGGCATTACATGAAACGTTGCGGCTGAGGGGACTTTAAAATCTGGCACATTGCCGAGTTGTGTAGCGGTAGCACGGGGGACTTTGGATCCCTTAGCCCAGGTTCGAATCCTGGCTCGGCAGCACGTTAATGACAGCAGAAATGAGGTGAGACTGTGAGAGAGCTGATGGTCGGTATTGAGTGCCCCAACTGTCGCAGGAAATTTGAGGTCAAGGTCAGGCGAACGTTCGTCAACTCGGAGAAGCACTGCCCGCACTGCAGGACTATTTTCGAGGTGGTCGGCAATACGGCGCGGATAATCAAGCAGCCTTCCGCCCGAGCGAGCAAAGCGTCCTGACAAGCATGGTTGTATAATGAGGGTAGTTCCCCGATAGCTCAACGGTAGAGCGCGTCCGCCTGAGGCGGATTAACCGCCAGGCTGCTGAGCCGGGGTTGGAAAATAGTCGAGGGTAGTTCCCCGATAGCTCAACGGTAGAGCGGGTCCGCCTGCGGCGGATTAACCGCCACGATGGTGAGCCGGGGTTGGAAAATAGTCGAGGGTAGTTCCCCGATAGCTCAATGGTAGAGCGGGTCCGCCTGCGGCGGATTAACCGCCACGATGGTGAGCCGGGGTTGGAAAATAGTCGAGGGTAGTTCCCCGATAGCTCAACGGTAGAGCGCGTCCGCCTGCG
>CAYRYW010000102.1:0-3872 GCA_964428725.1 uncultured Dehalococcoidales bacterium | reverse complement strand
TGAGCAGCAACCCCAAGATATGCCTGACGATAGTTGGGTGCTTAGCAGGATTTAATTATGGGCTTTCGATCTCCAGAATCAGATACCACCAAAATGCGCGGTGTCATTACGCGCCCTGAATCCTGCCAGCAGGTCATTGAGGGCAACAGTTTTTATGCGTACTTGGCCGCCTTACCAGGCGATACATTGGCCAATGGCGCGTCACTACAAATGGTATTTACTACCGGAACCAGCACAAATGCCTATTTGTGGGTCGAGGGCCAATGTGGTGGTGATGGTCAGTTTGCTATTTATGAAAGCGTGACTGATGTTGAAGGCGGTACTTTATTTGTGCCGGTCAATCGCAATCGCCAATCCACCAACACCAGCTCATGCGGAATTGTTAATAATCCGACTTCCGTAACCACCAATGGCACGATCTACCAAGAAATCATCCCTGGTGGCGGAGTTTTGATAAGCCCAGGCGGGTCCGTTGCTAGCGAACCGTATTTGCTGAAAAAGAATACTTCATACCTTTTCGAGCTGACCAACAACGCAGGCAGCGCACAAATCGCAGAAATTCAGTTGCAGTGGTGTGAGCTGTAATGCCAAAAGCCAGCCCGATACAGACTTCGTTCAATGCGGGCGAATTCTCTCCGGCAATGGAGGGGCGGGTCGATCTCGACCGCAAGTATCCGAGCGCATGCAAGCAGCTAATCGGGTTTGTTCCGATGATCCAGGGTCCGGCACGCCGCCGGTCTGGCACTCGATTCGTCAGTGAAGTCAAAGATTCCTCAGACCGTACCTGGCTGGTGCGCTTTGAGTTTGCCGAAACCGATGCCTACATTCTGGAATTTGGCGATCAGTACATTCGTTTCTACACCAATCATGGCCAGGTTTTGGATAGCGGCAGTCCGTATGAAGTCGCAACACCGTACACCGCTGCCGATCTTTTGGGGAACAATGGCACGCTACGCCTGCGCACCGTCCAGTCTGGCGATGTGATTTACATTGTTCATCCAAGCCATGCGCCCAGGAAACTTTCCCGCTTTGGCGCGACAAACTGGACCTTGACCGAAGTTGAGTTTAGGGCTGGGCCGTTTCTTGACATCGATCCTGACGCAAGCACCACCGTGTATGCGTCTGCCCAAACCGGAAGCGTGACTATCACGGCATCGGCTAGTCTATTTGCATCAAGCGATGTCGGAAGCCTGTTCCTGCTGGAAGAACAAGACCTGTCTGCAATCAAACCTTGGGCATCTGGCCAAGAATTGTCCGTAGGCCAAGGATCAAATGGGGTCAATGTTTCAGGCATTCTGCGCCGTTCTGATGGCAAAACCTATAAATGCGTCACTAGCGATTATGCGCCTGCTGCATCACCAGCCAAGGTAATTCGTACCGGCGGCGACCGTCCTGTGCATACTTCCGGCGTTGCTGCGGATGGCGATGGCCAGCCTTTGCAACCGGACAATTCCGATCCGACTGTGTACCGGCAGGGTGTCGATTGGGAATTCCAAGACCCTGGTTATGGCTGGGTAAAAATCACCGCATACACCAGCGCGACGCAAGTTACCGCGACTGTAATTTCCAGCCTTCCGCTGGGTGTTACAACCGCAAGCAACACCACAAACCGCTGGGCGTTTGGCCGTTGGTCTGAAACACGCGGATGGCCGGACAATGTGGTGTTTTACCGTGAGCGACTGACTTTTTCGACAGGGCAAATCTTGAATTTCTCGGTTGCTGGCGACTTTGAAAACTTTGCTTCCAAAAATGATTCAGGCGAAGTTGCGGCAGACCAGGCCATCACCATCGAAATTTCGTCTGACACCGTGAATGATGTCCAGTGGCTTATGCCTGCGGATGGCTTGCTGATTGGTACTGCGGGCGGCGAATTTGTCTGCCAAGAATTGACAATGGATGAGGTCTTTGGCCCAGGCAATGTGAAGATTGTTCAACAATCGACCTATGGATCGCGGTCCGTAATTCCATTGCAAATCGGTGAAAGCGTGATCTTTGTCCAGCGCGCAGGCCGAAAACTGCGCGAGCTGCAATACGAATTTGCGTCCAATGGGTACAAATCCGTGGATTTATCGGTTTTTGCCGAACATATCACCCGCTCTGGTATCAACGACATCGTGTACCAGCAGGAACCGCATTCGATCATTTGGTGCAGTCTGATTAACGGCGGCTTGGTTGCCTTTACTTTTAACCGCGAGCAGGATGTTTTGGGCTGGCATCGTCACCCGATTGGCGGCGACGGCATCGTAGAGTGCATGGAAGTCATCCCATGTCCAGACGGCACGCAGGATGATCTCTGGATGATTGTCCGCCGGACCATTGATGGCTCAACCAAACGCTATATCGAGTATTTAGAGCAGGATTTCACCGACGAATCCGACATCGAGGATGCGTTTTTCGTGGATTCCGGCCTGACCTACGATGGCTCACCGGCAACGACAATCTCTGGCTTGGGCCATCTGGAAGGCGAAGAAGTGTCGATCCTGGTCGATGGCGCGACTCACCCGCGCGCAACCGTCGCCAGCGGCTCTGTAACGCTCCAAAGAGCGGGCAGCAAGGTGCATATTGGTTTGCCGTTTGAAACGCTCCTGCAAACGCTCAGACTAGAAGCAGGGGCCGCTGATGGCACGGCACAGGGTAAGACCAAACGCATTACCAAAGTTGTGGTCCGATTCCTGGCTACCGTTGGCGCGCAAGCGGGCGTAAATCCTGCTGATTTGGACGAGATTCAATTCCGCAGCCCATCCGTTCCGATGAATCAAGCTATTCCTCCCTTTACTGGCGACAAACTCGTAGAATGGTCGGGTGGATATGACTTTGATGGCTATATGTATATCAGCCAGCCACAGCCGCTCCCGATGACGATTGTGGCTTTGATGCCGCAAGTAATTACCCAGGATCGATGATGGTCATTGTTCCGTTTGCGCCAGAACACTTGGATATTTTGATTTTGCAGCCATCGCAAGAGCATTTTTCCAGCCTATTTGACAAAACCTATGGACCGGCATTGGCAAAAGCAGGTCCGTGTTTTACCGCAATCGAGAACGATCAAATCATTGCATGCTCTGGCGTAGTCAAGCATTGGGAGAATCGTGCGACCGCATGGGCGTTAATCTCTAAGAATGCTGGGCCATATTTCGTTAGAATTCACAAAGCCGTTCAGCGTTTTTTGGACAGCACCGACATCCGCCGTATTGAGGCATATGCCGATGCCAATTTCGACCAGGGCCACCGCTGGCTCAAGATGCTGGGCTTTGAAGAAGAAGGATATATGCGGTCGTTTTCGCCGCTAGGGGATGATGCCGTGTTATACGCGAGGATCAAATAATGGCCGATCCAATTACCATGATGATGGTTGCCAGTACCGCAATGACTGCGGTTGGCGCAATCCAGCAGGGCAAGGCCGCAGAAGCACAGGCAAAAGCGCAGGACCAGGCTAATCAATACAACGCACGGGTCAAAGAAATCCAGGCAGGCGTAGAGCGTGAGGCTGCGGGTCGCCGTGAAGAACAACAACGCCGCCAAGCCAGGCAAGTGCTAGGCCAACAGCGTGCCGGTCTGGCTCAAGCTGGTATTGGCATGATGGGATCTGCGCTGGATATTGCAGAAGAATCCGCGACTGCTGCTGAATTGGATGCGCTGACTATCCGTTATGAAGGCGAAATGGCTGCGAAAGGTCTGCTGTACGACGCAGAAGCCGAGAAATTTGAAGGCAGGGCAAACCTTGCTGCTGGCGCAAACGCCAAAAAAGCTAGTTATCTCAAGACTGGATCAGCAATTTTGTCTGGTGGCACAGACATTGCCAAATACAACGCAATGAAGGCTTAAAACATGGCCAGAATCCCGATTTATCGAGAAACACAAACGCCATCGGG
>CAYRYW010000101.1:0-3873 GCA_964428725.1 uncultured Dehalococcoidales bacterium | reverse complement strand
CCTATCATGCTGAGTGCCATCTTGTATGCCCTCATGGAATATTCAGCATTCGTCAAAAAAAAGGGCTAGCCGATCTACCGGCTAACCCATCCTTTTTGTTTCTCGCCAGTGGGCCGTGTGGGAATCGAACACGCGACCAATGGATTCTCTGTCCGTCCAGAGGCCAATTTTATAATAAGGGGAAAGCTTTACCAATATTAACTTTCCCCTTATCCATTCAGGATTTCCTGGCCTTTTAAGCTTTTGTTAGGTTTCGTTTGGTGTTTTTTGGATGTTTCGATTACAAAATGGTTACAATTTCTTACGGCAACAGTGCTTTTTAGTCCAACTTGAAATATCGATTTCAGCAGCGGTTTCTTCCCTGACGAGGTTCAATCCCTGTCAACAGTTTTTCCGTTACGAATAAGCACCAATCTCAGCGATTCTTGTAAGGATCTTAATTACGAAACCTAAACTCCAATGTGACAGGTCTTAGAACGATCTTCGATTTTGCTAAGCCTCCAGCTATTAGGGACACAATAACCACAGACATATTGCCCTCTCACTTAGAGAAAAAGAGGGGTGACACTCTTGGCCGTAAAGATCTTTTACACCTGGTAAGCAGCTTTACAGAAACTCCTCCTTTGAATAGCCCGCGTCAATCCGTATCACCCTTACCTCAAAAGTCATTTTACTTGTGATATCGGAAAGATAAAGAGCACCTTGCCCTATCAATAAGTGATTACGGTAATCTGGCATCAGTTTCGCATAACAGCAGAGAGGAGTAATGTTACTTCACTCTGCCCAACAGTCGTATTGAAGAACAGCCATAGAAATTCGTCGTCTCGAAATTCATGATGAAACCATCCCCGAACGTTGGATAGAGGCTCATGTGTTGAGGTCGCTTCGGGTTCTCCCCCAAGGGGCTCATCGCAGCCAGAAGGGGAGATGTGGTATCAGCCCCAGGAGGAGGCGGAAGCTACACAGAATACGGTAAGCTTCCGTGGGGACCAAGCGAATTCCATAAAGGGAGGCAACCAGAGTGAGGAGACGGGCCGGTTTCACACTCATCGAGCTGATGGTAGTGATTGCCATTCTAGGTATCCTCGGTGGCACGGCAGTGCAGTGTTACCGGATGATGCGCCACAGGGCCTGTGGCGCCGAAGCTACCTGCATCCTCAGGCAGCTTCTTGATGGAGAGATCATGTACTATCTGGAGAATGATAAATTCTTCCCGGAGGTTGGAGACACGAACGCCATATTTCACGATGATCCACCTTCCAAGGCTGAGATAGCTCAAGTAAAAGCTGCCCTCAATGTGACCGTTCCAGTGGGCCACTTTCTTGATTTCACCATCACTGCCCTGCCGGGATCTTCGTGCATGGTAACAGTATCGTCTTACAAGAACTCGTTTGCCCTCTTTAAAGACGGTTCTGCCTCTATAACAGGGACTGTAGATGAGAGCGGAAAGGTCGATATACTGTAAAGGCAGTTGAAGATCGGCTCGAGCAATGGTGTTCCCCGTCTAAGCTTCGCCTGTCTGAATCAACGGCAGGGTCAAAAATAGTAGCCCTCCTTTTCTTGTCAGGCTGTCCACATATTCTGCGGGAATCCGGCGAATACCAGCTATAGCGAGTATCATTCTAAATCCCAGGCCACAAAGAACGATAGGCTTATTGGGACACGGTGACAGGAGCACTGCGAGATTCTGGATGGCTTAAGGGCCCGTGAGAGTCAACTTCATCCCCTCGTCAGTGACACTGTAATCCAAGGTGGTTTCAGTGAGGATATTCCCTATGTCCTCATCTAGCAACAACAGCCTTTCGTTTTCATTGTCCGCAATAACCTGGTCCCCTTCCTTTTCTTTGTCCAGAAATAGTGCAACCTGTTCCGGATGCGATGAGGAGAAAGCTATTCTTATCAAGGTCTCCTCATCTTCTCTTTGTCTCTGCAAGCCCTCTTTCAATAGGTCCTTGGCAGAAGATGTTACGGTTAGCATCCTTATCCTCCTTTTTTATGGCAATTCAAACTCTATTATTTCCATGGAAGGAGACTATCTGCAATGGGGTCGACCATGTATTTTTTCACAAAATCCTCTACTCCTTTTCAGATAGCTATGGGGTTTCTGAAGGCTCGGAAAAGCTTGGTGTAGAGGTAAAATACATGGGAGAGCCATTTACTCAGATTTTGAAAGACCCGTACCAAAGAGTTATTACGCTTCGAGCTAATCAGCGAGCGCAGGGATAAACCTGACTACCCTGCGACTCTTATGACCGATAGAAGTACTTATTTTCGTATGGTCTTCCTATGTTCAGCTCCCGCAGTACTCTGTTAGATCAAATTTCCACCTCTTGATACAAGATAAAACAGGGGCCTGATTCTAGATCTTTTCTCTTGAATAGCGCCTCACACATTGTATGGATTCAGAGTCGGGGTGGCTGACTACTTGAGTTAGCATCCGTTGCCTGATTCAAGACCCCCGTCGGTCATAAGGAGTCATTTATTTTCGTGCTCCTGCAGTGCCTCCTCTGCCTGCTTGCGTTCGGCGATGTCGCGTCCGATTCCAAGAATGCTGACCACCTTTCCATCCTCGATTTGCGGTGTTGAGGTGAATTGCCCTACTCGGTACTCACCGGTTTTGACCTGGATGCGCAGTTCATACAGGGGTGTCCTTTCCCCTTGCAGGGCGGATTGAAAACGCGCCAGGGCGATGGGCAAATCATCAGGGTGGATGATGGGGCCGAAGAACTTGCCAAGCCATTCAGCGCGGGACCAGCCGGTGATCGTCTCAAAGGCTCCGTTTAAGGCAGTGAGCATTCCTTCTGGGGAGAGGCTGAAAACAATGTCCGGTGCGTTTTCAACGAGACACCGGTACCGCTGCTCCGACTGTCGCAGTTCTTGCTGAGACCGCTTCTGTTCGGTGATGTCAACAAATGAAGCTATCCTACAGATCGGGTTCCCCATAGGGTCTTTGACCATGCTTGCCGACAGCTGCACATCGAACAGTGAGCCGTCTTTTCTCTTGGCAACGAGTTCGCCGACCCACCCTCCTTGGTCACGCAGTGCATCGAAGACCGCCTCAGCCCGCTCCGGCACCTGCCAGAATTCCACCGCCGGTCTCCCGAGTACTTCCTGCTTATCATCATAGCACCAGAGTTTGAGAAACGAGGGGTTTACGTAGAATAGTTTGTCCTGCAGATCGGCAAACGCAATGGCGTTTATGGAGGATGCCAGGGCAAAATCCTTTATCCTGAGGGCCTCTTCAGCCTGTTTGCGTTCGGTGATGTCACGGGCAATGCCAAGAACCCCCATGAATTTCCCATCCCGAAACTGGGGTGTTACCATGGATTCTGCTACCAGGTATTCACCAGAACTCGCGCGAACACGCACCTCGTGCCTGGGAGGTGTTTCTCCGTGCAGCATACGCTCCAATAGTGCCAGTTCTGCGGGCCAATCATCGGGATGAACAATGGATTGTAAGGGCTTTCCTATCCACTCTGTTCGCGACCAGCCGGTGACCGTTTCAAATGCAAGGTTCAGGGAGGCAAACGTGCCCTCTTCGGAAAGGGTGTAGATAACGTCCCGGATTTCCTCAAACACACTTCGAGCCCGCTGTTGGACCTTTTGGAAGACCTCCTTGCTTCCCAGCCACTGTGGCACCTCGTGTTTTACTTGTTCGTTCACCGGAGTTAGTTCAATAGCCTGTTTCGCGGTCTGCAGCCCAAACTTATTACGCACTGTCTACCCCCATGGTTTTGAGCAGGTCTATGATAAGCCCTGGCTCTTAATGGTTATCCTTTTCGCTTGTACCAATGCAATACAAATGCCAGAGTGGCACCAACGCCGTCAGAACATCCTCACCTTGACGCCAACCTATAAGCGCAGAATGCTCTT
>CAYRYW010000100.1:2542-3929 GCA_964428725.1 uncultured Dehalococcoidales bacterium | reverse complement strand
TGGAATACACAACACGAACAAAAAACACACAAGGGGCTATCCTTTCTAAGACCGCTAAAGATGCTAAAGAAGTTGTGTTCCAGCAAAAAATTGTCTACCCGTTTAACAACCTGCCATTCTTTTTTAAACCCATCACAGACGGTAATACCGACCCCAAGAGAGAGTTGGTTTTAAAGCCACCCGCATCAAAGATAACCAAGAACCAAAAGAAAAGGCAAAGCGGTTTTGGGTTAAACTCGGTTATAAGCTGGCAAGCCCCGTCTAATAACGCTTTTGATGGATTTAAAGTAGGATATTTCCTACATGATGAGTCTGGAAAATATGAAAAGCCAAACAACATTGAGAAGTCTTGGCAGGTTCAGAAGCGATGCCTTGAGATAAGGAATAAGATAATAGGGAAGTGTCGTATGGGTTCAACTGTAAACCCCATGAAAAAAGGTGGGGAGGAATACAAGAGCCTATTCTATGATGGTTTAATTGAGGGGGAAAATGTTGAAGGTAGAAACCAAAACGGAAGAACCAAGTCTGGATTGTATTCCATATTTATCCCCGCATACCGATGTATCATATACGATGTATATGGGAATAGTGTGGTGGAAGACCCTAAAGAACCTATTGAAACTATTGATGGGGATGTTGTTGATTATGGTGGGAAAACCTTCTTAAACAGAACAAGGGATAGTTTAAAAGACGACCCTGTTAAATACAACGAGGAGATACGTCAAATGCCTTTTAGTATTCGTGAGGCGTTCATGGACACACTTGATGACTGCGTATTCAACCTTCAAAAGATAGAGGAGCAAAGAACCTACAATGAGAACATGACCCCTAACCCTGTTGTTCGTGGTAACTTCGCATGGAAGGACGGGGTGATAGACGGGAAGGTAGAATGGCAACCCGACAATAAAGCGGGGCGGTTTAATATAGTGTGGCTACCTAAACCCGATAACAGGAGTATCATAGACCGTAACAAGAAACCACCTTTTGACTGGCAAGGGGTTGGTGGGGTAGACCCCTATGCAGTGGATACCGCTGCTTATGGTGAGGGTTCTAAGGGTGCGCTATACTTGTTTAACAAGACTGAGCCTAACGGTGCAAGCAATATGTTTGTATTGGAATATGTTAAGAGGGCTAAGTCCTTAGATATGTTCTATGAGGATTGTCTTATGGCGGCAGTGTTCTATGGTTATCCTTTGCTTATTGAAAGTAATAAGTATGATATAGCTCATTACTTTAGGAGGAGGGGGTATAGCAACTACCTGCTCAACCGACCAACCATGTCTTTTGCTGCGGGTACACGCCCTAGCATCACTGAAAGAAATAAGAAAGGGGTGTATGCTAATCAGGATGTCATACGCTCAATGGATGCTATGCTTGAAAGTTATGT
>CAYRYW010000100.1:0-2442 GCA_964428725.1 uncultured Dehalococcoidales bacterium | reverse complement strand
GGCAGGGTAAACATGGTTAGGAGGTATAAGATGAGTTAACTCATAATCAGTTAGTTAACTGAACAATGTGTTTTATACCTACTGTTACTTCCTAATCTCCTTAATCCCTTGTATCACCCTATTACTTTCAAGGTAGTTGTAGGTTTTTTCTAGCTTCTTAATGTCATTCACTTTAGAAAGTCTTGTGTCAAATGCTTGCTTGAAGCTATCAGGGTTCCTATCCATGTCCCTTTTAAAGTTCTTGCGTATCTCAAAGAAGTTATCAGGGTTGTCTACGTAGTCATTAACCACCTTACTAATTCTACTCACTAAGTAATACCTTTTAGCTGCGCCATTACCCACATCCCCCTTAATTTCAGGGGATACGTTTTCCTCTTGGATAACATAGTTGGTTCCTATGTTTTTACCATCTATCATTGTAAAGATTGTTTATGTATTTTTCATTACGTTTCTTCTCAGTCTTGTAATTCCATACGATAAGTTTAAAAACCCCGTAAAGAAGTAAGACTATAATCAAAGCAAAGGTAATAAGGGAGGCTAGAATAACCAGCCCATCCCTTATTAATTGTTCATCAGTTTCCATTACCCTAAGTCAGCTTCAGATACATCTCCTATACCTGCTTCCCCAAGGAGTTTGATTACCTTCTCATTAGGCCAGCCGTATTCATTAGTGGCCTTTTGGATAACCCCTGCTAACTTCTTACTCATAGCCCCCTCTTTCTTGGCTATCCCTACAAACAAATCCTCTTTGGATTTATTAGGGGTGGTTGGTGTCTGGGGTGCTATCGGTTGTTTGGGGGTGGATTTCTTTTGAGGTTTACTGTTATCCCCATTATCAAAGTCAAGGTTATTGTCAATGATACCGAATGCACTCATCTTCATGTACCTTTCGGTGTAGGTCATAGCACCCCCTAGTTTCTGTGCGTTATTGGTGGCCTTAATCTCAGGCATATCGGTTGACATGGTAGTGGTTATACTTTCTCCTGTTTTGGCATGGTAAACAACCAGCTCCCCATAATACCCTTGGTCATTCTTATTTAACGAGAATAGCGGCACTAAGCCTGTTTGGTCGCAAGCATCCTGAACCAATTTACTTACTTGGTCAGGGGTGAAGTAATCGTATTTAGAATAATCATTTCTCCCGCTTTTCTTCATCTTGGTTTCAGAAATAATCTTACGGGCTTTTAGTAATGAAGTTAATACCTCTTTCATAATGTAATTTTTAATTAGTTGTTTTCAAAGGTAAGGGTTGTAATGTTACCCTAATGTTAAGTTGTAAAGATTAATATAATGATGATTAATATAATAGCTGTCCTCATGCTTTGGTTTTATTGTAAAGCCTTTTTAGCTTACCAGTTAATATCTCTAGTTCACTCATGGTGGGGTTAGACGCTATCGCATTAATAGCAGTATCTATCCCCTCTCTTAATTCTTCACCATACTCTAAGTAATTCATTAGTTGTTTTAGGGTTTGCCTATCGCCTGAGTATAAATTACCATGAGTTAGGGTTTCTTCATTAGGAGCATCTACACATACCGAGAAGTATTTACCTCCCACGACTGTTTCGTTTTGTTCTATTTTTTCAAATTCTACTTTCATTGTGTTATGCGCAATTAAAACAAATGATTTTGCACACATTCATAAACAAAGTCCTCATCTTTATTTAGTTCATCTAATTGTTCGTCTGTCATTGGCTTACCATCATAGTCTGCACTTGCTATAAATGCGTCACAAAAATCAGGGTAGTCTTTAGTGTCTATCCCATCTACTTCAATGTTTTCGATTAATTTGTAGTCCATAATTAAGTTAATTAAAAGCGCATAACAATGTATAAAATTAATGCGCTATGTTACGTTAGTGCTTTTATTTAGTATATGGTTAGCGCACTAATCTTATACCAACCGTTATCCTTTTAAAGTTACAATCCCAATATCCTCACTAATCTTATCTAAGATGTACCAATTAGGTGTTTCATCAATAGACATAGGTATTTCTATATCCCCTATGATAAACCCACCTGCATAGTCATACTCGGTTTCAGTAGTCTTATACTCCATTACAGAGGTGTCTACATAAATTCTATACCTAGATAGCAAATCATCAAAGAACTCATATGTAGTCTCTTTAAATTCATCAGGAGCATTATCCTTGACTATTACATCTATAATCTCAATAGAGTGTAGCTCCTTATCAAAGTGTAACTCTAACCAATCACTACAAGTTAGTAATAACCCTTGTAAGGTGGAATGTAATTCATCTTTTGTCTTCATAATATGTAGGTCATTTAATGTTATCTCTTTGTAATCGGTGTTGCTGTTGAAGTAATCCTCTTCAAAGGATATTATTATGTACTTACGCTCAGTAATAAATAGGTTATGACCTTTAGGTATCTTATCCCAATCGTAATCCCATATAAAACCTAGCTTAACAAGCCTTTCAAG
>CAYRYW010000099.1:1602-4007 GCA_964428725.1 uncultured Dehalococcoidales bacterium | reverse complement strand
GCTCCTGTCAATTATTTTGTGCAAAATTCCTCCTGTCCAATTGGCTGAGGAAATGCGGTTAATCACGGACCGTTCCCGCAGAGATGACCAACCACCTAATCCGGCTTTACCCACGAAATTGTCCAACCATTACACAACCAACATCAAGCCCTCTCTTTTTTTCTAGCAAATTATTACTCACCCCTTCTTCGAGCACAAGATTCTTGACAGTTTATTAATATTATTATAGTTTTCAGTTGTTTTAGATTTCACGATTCACTCCTTTTTCAGAAGGGATTTCTTGGCATTTCTTCATCGTATCGCATTCAGATTTTGAAGCTGACTGACCAAGACCTCCGATGAGGTTATGCGAAAAGCTCCTAACGATGAGCGATCCCAGATCTAAAGCCGAGGTTCTGTGTGACTTTTACTCCCGCAATACCTTCATTGATTCATTATCTGGATCCTAACGATGCTGAATTCTATCTGAAGCTATCGTTGAACAGCTTAACCAGCTCCGCTACCGCAGAAATTGATTCTCCCTTTCGAGCCATAGATGAAACTGATCCGCTCGCCTCAATCGTTGAGGCCTCGGTTTTAAGCAATGCAGGTTCAAAAATCAAAAATGTGTTCCTTCTGATCCAAAAAGACGACTACCACCTACCCAAGGATGAGATCTGGCCCGCAAACAACCGAGATGCTGAGCAAGCTTGGCAGAGCCTATTCTCTTTCCTGACTGCTTCTCCTAAGCATGATTCGATTATCATTCTAAAAGATCAAGTCAGCGATAATGGCAAGCTTCTGCCGTGGCAATCCCTTTTCTACTGTAAACACCGGCAAGTATTCTTCCACCCATCATGCCCTCGGTGTGGGTCATCGATTCACATCTGCGATGATGAAGATGTCCTGTCCAGGATGGGACTCCAATCCTATTCCGGATCTCTCAAGCGGTACCTATTTTGCCCTCATTGCCTTGCCAACAAGGACAAATTGGATTTCTACAAACATTCACTCGATGCATCCGATCCGGAATTCGTAAAAGGCCATAAGGATCTCATACGGGGATTCGCTCAACTGGCTCGCATTCAACCTGAGCACACAAGCCTTCCCTGTATCGGATGTGCTCATTTCCAAGATTGCCATGAAACGCAGGATTTAGCAATAACACGAATCGCACCGTTGTGTTTCTACCCCTTTTTCATGCTTGTCCTCGAAGTCCCATCGATTCACGTGCACGATTTTCTGCCTCTGGTGGCGGGGGCTAGTGTTAATGATGTGGCGGATCGGCTCGAGGCCAACAGCCAGATGGGAAGATTGAGATTACTGAGGGATTTAGAAGCAAAGAACCGGCAGAACTACTTATTTCTGTTTGATAAACAAGGACACTCTTTCCTTGAAGTGCTTTATCTGAAGCTCTCTTTGCTGGGAGAGATTGCCCGAGTCGTATTTTCCGGCCTTGACAGGTTCACCTACCCTGATTTGAGCCTGTCCATGGATAAGTTCTGGGTCACAACAACTCTACAGGGTAACATGCTGCCGGCTCTCTGGGGCTTTACGTTAAATCTGATGGGCGTCGGAGCCAATTCCACTCAATCGTTTCTAATGCACAAATCATCCCCTGTGTATGCCCTCTCCTTTCTCGGATTCAACTGGTTCTGCGTGCTGCTCGCCAACTCCACACAGGATTTCTTGAAGATTCATGCGAAAATCGCCAACGTTGTTCAAGATCTGCCGCCGGAAGACGAATTCAGGCCCGAATTAGCCACAAGGATTCGTGATTTACCTATTTCTTCTCCCGAAAACGTATACTGGAACCCAGTTCAAAGGGCTCGTGATCAAAGCTGTGAGACTCTCTGGGCACGATCCCTCGATCTGGGAGCCCTCCTGATCCAGGCAAGCATGAACAAGGCATCCCGGTTTTCCCAAACCACGTTCTGGCAAGAATATGAGCAACTCAAAACCGATATAAGCAAGGCCCTTTTTATCCAAGAAAGTGCGGGCGTCAGCCCATTTCCCGGTGATAACGATGATGCTATCCACCAGATACTAATGAATATAGCCGCAAAATGGAAAAGCACGATTGCATCAATTCCCTCCGAAGCAGAGGAAACCGCGGCAGACCTGCCGATGGAGGAGCAGAGGATCGGTCAGGCGTTGGCGGATCTACCGGAGGATGTGGTAATCAAGGAGACGGTTATACTCTCTGCCGAGGATTTCACGGAAAAGCTCCCTTCTTCAGCAGATGAAGAAGATCACGTCCCTGAAACGGTTATAGTAAAAGCAGAACGTGCCGCACCGGCTGAGACCCCCTCTCCTGCCTCACAACCGCCTGAGGATATTCCGGAAACCGTTATTTTTGCTAACGGTGCTCCCAGGCAAAAAGCGCCATCTCCCGTAGAATCTAGGGAAAACGATATTCCGGAAAC
>CAYRYW010000099.1:0-1502 GCA_964428725.1 uncultured Dehalococcoidales bacterium | reverse complement strand
AACGAAATCCGGCGGATATACGCTGCGGACAAACCGGGGGCCGCTAACCTCATAGAGGAATTCCTGGAAAGCTCTCTCAACGGGATTTCAAGCAATGACAAGGTCGAACTATTGGGTCAATTGGCGGGCAAATTCGAACAAACAGGCGTGTTTACGGCCGAAGAAATAAATGTGGATCAAGGGATCTTGATCCGGATCTTCTCGTTTCTTTTAGGAAAAAAGGTTACCCAGGCTGATCTTTGCTCTGCCGAACTTTTGCAGCGACTGGCCGATTCTCTGAATACCATGTTCAACATGCTGAATCAACTGGTGGCGGTCATTAACAAGACCTTTATGGGCCAGAACCAGGGGATCGAAACCATCCGCCAGGTGATCGGCTTTCATCTGGAAGGGGAAAAGCAGTCAATATCGCTGGAGAGTTATCTGGGTCAAATCAGCAAGGCGTTTCTGACTGCACAACGTGCATTCAAGCTCGCAGCGGAAAAAAAAGTCAAAGAAATCATGGTCGAATTGGATCCGGAACGGATTGCCGCCTCTCAGGGCGGTGGTTTGAAGCTCGGTCGCCTGCGCAAGGCTGATTCATTTGAGCTGTATGTCCAAAAATTCCAAGGCTTTAGGGATTATTTTGAGTCCGGGCGCTTTATGGAAGAGCTCTTGCGGGAATTCGAAAACAATTGCCAAAAGTTGTTCTTAGAGTAAGGAGGTAAGCCATTGAAAAAAATACTTATCATGCTGAATTGTTTGTTACTGGTTATTGCGATGTGGTCCTGTGCGGTAAAACAACTGCCGCCGCCTAAATCAGCGTATGAGGAAGGCGCAATCAAAATCCATGTGAAGGCCGATCACCAATTAAATCTCAGTGACGGCAAAGCTCACACCCTTCTGGTCTGCGTGTATCAGCTCGAGGATCCCAATGCACTCAACCAACTTTCCGGTGATGAGGACGGGCTTTATCGACTTCTGGAGTGCGGCCTTTTTGACGCCAGCGTGGCAGCTGCAAAAAGGTTGATTGTTCAACCCGGACAAGATACCATCTTTAACCTGGACCGAGCAGAGGGGGCCAGATACGTGGCAGTCGCAGCCGGCTATTATCTCCTCGAAAAAGAAAGGATGGTGCGCTTATACGAGATTCCGGTTGTTATTGAGAAAAAGGGGATCATCAAAAGGAGCAAGATACAAAAGCTGGGTGTCCTGGAAATCGATCTGAGGCTGGGACCTGAACAAATCCTATAACGCAAAAGGTATCCTATTATGGAGCGATCACTGTTTTGGCATCAAGGCCTTTTTTTGCAGCCCCAGCACTTGCAGCTGGCGGACTTGCACGCTCAATCCCTGCTGACACCGGTATACAGATATCTTTGTCCATATCCTTGGGGCATCGGAGAGGTTGAAATCCAGACAGCCGCCCTGGATAACCTGAACTTTAATCTTGTGAGGGGCAGTTTCGTTTTTCCGGACATGACCTATGCCGCCCTGCCCGGTAATGCGATTATCGAGGCCCG
>CAYRYW010000098.1:0-4086 GCA_964428725.1 uncultured Dehalococcoidales bacterium | reverse complement strand
TGCTGCCGGGAACGGCGCGGTTGAGGAACAGGGCGTCCCACTCGCCGAGGCCGCCATCTACCACGTTCCACTCCATGTTCTTCTGGGTGGGCTCCAGGCTGCGCAGCACGCCGCCGGCGGTGAAGCGCCCCGGGCCGTTGGGGCTGGGGGGCTTATCGAGGAGGGTGACGGCGTTGAAGTTGCGGCTGAAGTCGTACACGCCGAAGGGCACGTACATGGTGCCGTCCTGCCCGATCTGCAGGTCGGAGATTAGCGCCCACCTGAAGGTAATCCAATTCGGCAGCATGCCCTCGATGGGCCTTGGGTTGGGCGCTATGGCGTTGAAGTCATCGGCGTCCCACACCTGCTCCCAGGTGCTGGCCGACGGCTCGTTGAGGTTGACCGCGGCGCGGTAGACCCCCACGTCGGTGCTGTCTATGCGGGTCAGCTGCTTGGACCCCGGGCCTACCAGCTGCCACAGGTCGAGCCAGGTGCTGGCGGTGGAGTAGGCCATGCGGTTGGTCTCCCATCCTGGGTCGAAGTTGACCACCGTGAAGCCGTACCCGGAATTAAATGCCAGAATCCCGCCCGCGATGGGACCGTTCCACACCGGCGCGGAGCATATCTCGGCGCCGACGATAAGCAGGTCCTGCTCGCAGCCGTCCTGGGACAGCCACACCTCGTGTTTCATGTCGCCCGTGGGCGGGCCGATGTTGCCTGGAGGCCCCGGGTCGAAGGTGCCCACCAGCACCGCCTTATCCGACGAGCCGGTCTCGCTGTATATCGGTGATGTTACGATGCTGGTAACCTCCAGGCCGGCCGCGGTCAGCACCCCCTCGGTCCAGGAGGCGCCGCGGTCGGTGGTCTTGTATATCCAGCCCGCGATATCGCCGGCGAAGATGATATTGTTGTCCTCCACCCACCAGCCGGATTCGCTGAGGCCGGGTATGGGTATGCCGTTAGTAGCCGCGCCGAGGGGCATCTGGAGCATGTTGATCCAGGTATCGCCGAGGTCCGGGGAGTACCAGAACATGTCCTGCCACCACTGTTGCGGCAAGCCGCCGGCAACCGAGTCACCGCGGCCGCCGAGGAGGAACACGTAGGGGTCCTCGGAGAAGCCGTCGGACACCCGCGGCCACCAGGTGCTTACCGTGCTGGTGGTGATGGCCAGCCCCGACAGCAGCCACGGCTTGCCGCGGTACTGGGCGTTGCCTCCCATTGTCCCGGGGCCGGCTGTCGGCAGGGTCAAGAACTCCTTGAGCACGCGCTCCCAGTGCATGCCGTCGGTCCAGCGCCACAGGCTCAGCTCGGACCTGGGGGCGGGCCCGGTATCGCCCACCACGTCGTCTGCATCCCAGAAGCTGTAGGTGGCTACATATATCAGATCGTCGGTCTGGTACATCGGCGAGACCTCTTCGGCATGGGCCTCAGCCATGCACCAGGAGGTGCCGACCATCATCGGTGAGTACGTTCCCGGGTTCACGTAGCCCGGCACGTCCTGCGTGACCGCGATGTCGTCCATCAGGCCCACGCCGTTGAACACCATGCGCTGTCCGGCGGCACAGGCCACGCATCCGGCGGCGCAGCGGTGCACCCCGCCGTAGGTCCAGCCGTCGCCGCCGCCGGCGGCCATCAGCTTCTCGCCCATCAGGGTAACGAACACCGGCCACGCCCCTGAAGGCGGCTTGAAGGCCGGGGTCCAGGTGGGCCACAGGGTCATGGCCTCGCCGCGGAACACCTGCGCCTGCCCGTCAACTGCGGGCCCTGCGGTGGTGCCTACCGGGGCCTCGGCGCCCACGTACAGGGAGCCGGAGCCGGCGGAGCCGATGAACTGCATGTCGGAGATGCGCAAAGCGCCGAGACCCCTCGCCTGAACCAGGGAGGGCCCGGTTACCGTGGAGCGCCCGGCGATGCGGTACACATCGTCGGCCACACCGCCAGCCGTTCCGTCGATACCGACGAAAACGTTGTTGGCGCCGCTGAAGTCGTCGGCCACCTCGATGACCGCGGACCATGCATACAGTCCGGTCGGGTCGATGACGGCGTTGGTCGGGGAGTCAACATCGCCGCCCCATGCGCCGTCAAACCCGTCCCACAGGCATAAGTAGATGCCTATTGCCATACCTGCAGGGTCAGTAAAGTCAGTAATGTCGTCTACCACGGCCATGAATATCTGGTCCTCTGTATAGGTCGGTGAGGCCTTCACTGCATAGACGTCCAGGCCGTTGCCCGCGGGCATAGAGCCGGGGAAGGGCGCCGGGGGCAGGGCGTTGGACACCTGCTTGTCCCGCCAGTCGCGGTCGTTGTCCTCGTTCCAGGTGTAGACCCCCTCGCCGAAGCCGTTACCAGGGCCGCCCTGACCCAGGCTGGAGACGCCCACCAGCGCCATGAAGGTGCCGGGATGGTCCGTGTTCTCCGCCACGTCCATGGAGGTGATGGTGCCGCCGGGGACTACCAGGGTGACCGCGGGGACCCGCGGGGTGACCCGGGTGAAGCTCTTGCCGCCGTCGAAGGAGCGGTAGATGTTGCCCTCGTTAGGGCCGCCTACCCAGACACCCGGTCCGTAGACCGACAGGTAGCGGGTGCCGGTGGCCACGAAGACCATGTCGTTGGCGGAATCGCCGTCAACGTAGCCCGGCTGGGGCACCACCGCTATCGGGGCGCCGAGGTCGGACGCCGGCTGGTGCCACACGATCTTCCAGGTGTAGCCGCCGTCGGTGGACTTCATCAGCGCCACGTCGGAGTAGGCCGGGAACACCGCCCAGCGCAGGCCATCATGCGTAGCAACGGCCAAAGGGCTCTGCATCAGGTCCACTGCGCCGCTGGTGTCCTCCACCAGCGCGAACAGCGTGCCGTCATCGGCGGCCACCAGGTCCCATATGTCGGTGTTGGGGGCCATCTGCCAGTACTGGGTGGTGGGCAGGTCGTGCCGCACCCAGCTGTTCAGCCCGCCGGATATGGTGGGCCCGCCCTGCGCGCTGGCCACCGGCGCTACCGTTGCCACCAGGCTCAGCACCAGCGACAGCGCCACCAGTGCCATCAGGATACCGGACAATCTTCCTCTCATCTCTCGCTCCTTGTTCTTTTTACTGTTGCCATCGGCACGATTAAATCAACAGTGGTGAATACTATTCTATCCCCGTGCAGAACCACCGGGGCCTGGGCATGCACGTTGCTGCGGCTTCGGCCGGCGTTACCGGGGGGTTAGTCCCGTTAGTCGGTTGCGGTCCACAGCCGTACTGGACCGTTATGCAGCAGTCCTTGGGTGCAAAGCCGTTCACTGCAGCGGCGGCCGCCTCCAGCTGCTGCGCGGTGGGCATCCTGTACCTCGCCCAATTGGAGGTGTCGCTCGGCGTGGCCCCGCTGTCCTGCGCGCCGGCTACTGGGGCCTGCGTTGCCGCCAGGCTCAGCACCAGGGCCAGGGCCACCAGGGCCATCAGCATAATTGGTAATCTTCCTCTCATCTCTCGCTCCTTGTTCTTTTTACTGTTGCCATCGGCACGATTAAATCAACAGTGGTGAATACTAGTCTATCTCCGTGCAGAACCACCGGGGCCTCTCCTGGTAAGACGCCGGTCCGAACGATGTACCAACTATATCACTAGTACCGGATGTCGGTATGGCTGTAGTTATCGCTGTGCAGCCGGACTGGACCGTTATGCAGCAGTTCTTCGGCTGCGTGACGAAGTTGGCGCTGACGGTTGCCTCCAGCTCCTGCGCGGTGGGTATCCTGTACCTCGCCCAATTGGAGGTGTCGCTCGGGGCGGCCCCGCTGTCCTGCGCGCCGGCTACTGGGGCCAGCGCCGCCGCCAGGCTCAGCACCAGGGCCAGGGCCACCAGCGCCATCAGCATGACGGGGAATCTCCCTCTATTCAAATTATACTCCCTCACCCTCCGGATATAACAATCCCGAACATCAACAAGATGTCTATAAATCAATAGCACAATAAGGTGTGTTTGTCAATGGACGGGAAGGCGAAAAATCGAAAGTCACACAAAGGGGGCAGAGCGATCGAGCGGGGGTGAGCCTGCGGATTGACTCCCTCGGTTTCAGGGGGTACGATATGCTGGAATCGCAAGCGCAAGGGGGTAGGCATCGTGCCTGAG
>CAYRYW010000097.1:0-4093 GCA_964428725.1 uncultured Dehalococcoidales bacterium | reverse complement strand
GTTTTTGGGGTCAATTATACAAGGATGACACAGGCCGTGCTGTCGTCCAGCGAACGCTTCACAGAGTCCAAATCGTTATAGTCAAAGGTATAAACAAGGTCTTTTACCGGCTGCGGCACGCCGCGGTTGCGCGCCGTGACGCCAACGTACCAATCGTGCCACCCGTGGTAACCACAGCAGAGCACTTTATCGCGGCCGGTGTAGGCCCTCGCCAGGCGCACGGCTGCGCTTGTCACTTCCGCGCCAGTCTTGCTATAGCGCACCGACTCGGCGTTGGGGATGACTCGCTGAACAAGCTCGGCGACCTCTACCTCCAACGGATGAGTCAACGAAAACGTAATGCCCTCCTCAAGCTGCTTCCTGATGGCCTCGTCAACGCGGTCGTAACAGTAACCGAGTGAGATCGGGCCAACGCCCGAATTGAAATCAATGTATTCATTTCCATCCACATCCCAGACATGCGAACCCTTGCCTCGCTGCAAATACTTGGGCGCGACACCTTTCACATACTGTGTCGGCCCCTTGGCCAGGGTTTGGGAATAAGCCGGGATCAGGCCGGTAGCACGGGCATATAGCCTGTCCGATTCTGTAATGTCGGGATAGTTGGCATTAAATTTTACCAGATTTAGCATCATAGTCTCCTCTTTTTTTCTGCTTGACCGTTCAATTTCCTGGAAATTTTTTCGGCGATTTGTGGACCTGTAAACCCCTCGTAGGCCAACACATCACCTAACAAGGCTGGCCTGAACCACCGATCTACCAGCGCCAGAGGCAGCACATTGGCCGTTACCTGACGCCGTACCAGCACTTCACTGACAATGGAGAAAAGGCCACCCGTGAGAAAATGATCCTCCAACGTAACGACGAGCCGGGTTTCCCTGGCTGCACGAAGAACGGCTGCCTCATCAATGGGCTTGACCGTCCGCAAATTTAACAGACGCACGGACTTGCCCTGCGCTTCCAAGAGGTTCTTTGCTTCATAAGCCTGCGCAAACAGCATCCCATACACCAAAATAGATACATCTGTACCGTTCGAAACAACCTCGGCCTTGCCGATCTCGAAATCCGGGTCATGTTCAACCACGGGGGAAAGAGCATTGTGGCGAATGTAGAAAGGATTCGGACTCTCTAACACCTGGTGCAAACCGATAAGCAGGTCTTGCTCGTCGGCAGGGCAAAAGATGTACATATTGGGAATGACACGCATCAGAGCCACGTCCTCGACAGCCTGATGAGTTGGACCATTGGCATCGGAGAGAAACCCTGGCACGCCACCGACCAGCTTGATCGGCAGATTACCAATACCTGCATCGGTTCGGACAAACTCGAACGCCCGCAAGGTCAAAAAGGTCGCCAGGGCATGGGCCACCGGCACTCTTCCGCGCAAGGCCAGCCCGGCGGCCGCGCCAATCATTGCCTGCTCTGTGATGCCGGTGTCGATAAAGCGATCACCCAGGACAGATGGCAAGTTGCGAATAGCCGCCCGATTTTCTGCCGTCATCACAACGTATCGCTCATCCGCCAGCGTTATTTCTTTCAAGGCATTTTCGTAATTCATTGCTCGTTCCAATTTCTGTCTGTGTTGTCGTGTAGTTCTTCCAATAACTGCTCAATTTGCTCCTGGGAGAAATTGCAAAGCCAGCGGTCAGCACGCTTCTCGAGACTTGGCAACCCACGGCCTCGCACCGTATGGGCAATCACAACGCTTGGGCTGCCAGCGGCAAAAGGGAGGCCGGCAAACGTTTCATCCAGTCCTAGAAAGCAATGCCCCCCCACATGTGACACACCACAGCCGAACGCCTCAAACTTTTCTGACAGTGGCTCTAACGGTATCAACTCTTCGGTGCGAACGTTGGCCTGAAATTCATTTCGATCCACAACAACAACCAGGTTATCCAAGCGATAGGCACTGGCGACGAGAAAAGCCTCCCAGTTAGATCCTTCGTTCAATTCACCATCCCCCATGATGACCACCACCTTGTTGGTCTGCCCGCGTAATTTGCAATCCATCGCCACTCCCACTGCCACCGAGAGCTGATGGCCCAGTGAACCAGAGTGGAATTCCACTCCCGGGATGCTCCGGTTCGGATGCCAATAGACAGAGTCACAAGATTTGAGGTGGTTTTTGAGACGATCCCGCGCCAGTAAATCAACTTCTACCAACGTCCCGTAAAGCGCCGGAACGGCGTGTCCCTTTGAGAGAAAAAAGTAATCCCGCAGGGGATCGTTCAGGTTGTGCCTGGTTACGTTGAGGAATCTCGTGTACAGGTAAACCACCAAATCGGCGCAGGAAAGAGCCGCACCAATAAAGCATCCCCCATTGACAGACATGTGAATAATATGCTCTCGTACCCTGATCGCCATTTCTTCCAATTGAGCAAGATCTTTTCCGTTCATAGATCTCTCCACCTTTTGTTTTGAGTGTGTTCAGTCATCTGTTCTCTAGCGCCTAGATCCGCTTGTCGTCCACCATCCGCGTTTGCGCTGATCCAATCGTTTTCAATTCACCCAGATGGTGACGGTACCAGTTGACACCCGCATATTTGGCATTCAACATTGCCACATCGGGTCTTTGTTTCAGCAGTTCCAACACCTCGTCAAGCCCAAACAACGGATTCTGCAGGTACAGTGCGTCGTAGACAGCCTTGATGAATTGATAATCTTTTTCATAGTCGATCGTCCAGCGATGTGTCATAGAGTAATCCAACCCTGTCTCCCAAGTTACATTGTGCACACGAAAGCGCTCGGGATTCTCCCAAAGAAACGGCGTAGTATGCTCGCGCTCCAGGTCACGTTTAGCCTCGATCCAGGCCGTCTCTAACGCAGCAGCAGACATGACCTCCACATCCTGGCCGTCCGGATAGGAAGGCGGATGGAGATTGCTCACAAAATCATAGGCCTCAGGGTCTTGAAGGTAAACACGGAGCACTTTGTCAATGATCTTGGGGTCGATCAGGGGGACATCAGAGGGGATCTTGACCACGGCATCTGCCCCAAAGCGCTTTCCAGCCTGGTAATGCCGGTCAAGCAGATCGGTGGGGTGGCCACGAAAGCAAAAAAAGCCATTTATCTGGCAGAGTACCTCAATAGGATCGTCCTCTGGCTCTGTCGTTGTGGCGACAACGACGGTCCCCACCAGCCTGGCGGCTTTCACACGCTCTACCATACGAACGAGAAGCGGCTGTCCCACCAGGGGTAACATCACTTTGTTCGGCAGACGCAAAGAGCCCCTCCTCGCCTGGATAACAGTGACAACTTGGACTGGTGATGTCATACCAGCACTCTCTGCTAGCTGTCGTTTCATTCTTCCAAAAGCCTCTGGCACACCCGAGCAATGTTTGCAGCCGAGGTGCCGCCATTCTGTATCGGCAACAATCTTTTTAGCATGTTCACGTCAAAATAAGAATGTACCTCTTTTCCCAGCGCTAGGCCGATGTATGCCACGGAGGAATACTGGGTCAACAACACATCACAATTGGCAATCATGTGATTCGTGTTTCCGCCAGCAAAGACCAACGCATGAAAAGCAAGATCCTTGATCTCGCGTTTCGCCCGCTCAACATTCTCATTCGGATGCAATTTAAAGACAAGGGGACGTCCGTCGGCAACTCGCAAGGCTTGGCGGATAAATTTCTTGCGATTGTCAAACTTGAATGTCTCGCGTGCGTCAGAGGTCGCCACAAGCACATAGTTTTTGTAGGGGAAATCGTTGTTCAAAAATTGAGCTGCATTGTCGAAATTGGGGATGCCTGTGACAACAATTTTTTCCGGCCTCACACCTTTCCTGATAAACAGCTCTTTGTAACCTTTGGAAGCAACGCAAAAGACCTTGTACGCGTCAGAAAGACCGTTGGTAGAGGTGCTTGCCAGGTAGCGCGGCAGCTTTAACCACTTGACCAGATAATATATGAGGTTCTCTGGGTCGGTCATTCCTTCCTGGATCAGAACGACCTTTTTGTTCCGGATATTTCTTTGGACAATCAAATCGCAAAGAGTGACAACGAGGTCATAGTCGTGGGCCTGGCCGGCATAATCAACCTATAATTGACCCCAAAAACTAGACCACATGCTAAGCGAAACTTATGGTATAATG
>CAYRYW010000096.1:0-4311 GCA_964428725.1 uncultured Dehalococcoidales bacterium | reverse complement strand
TAAAAGAAGGAATAGGAAAGATACCAGACGTTAAGGTTCCTGGTTCCGAGGGCACGGTTGGCGACCTGATAAAAGGTATACCGGGTTTTGCTGGAGGCGGTAGGGTGGATTCCCCAACACTTGCTTGGGTTGGGGAGAAAGAACCGGAGTGGATAATACCCGAGAGCCAGGTAAAGAAGAACGCTACTGCGGCAAGTGGAAAAACTTTCGTATCCAATGACACATACGTATTCAACCCCACAATACAGGGAGAGATGAGTGAAACCATGCTGGACCAGATGTATACTATGTTTGTTCAAAAAATAGAGGATCACAAACGAAATAAGAGTAAAAATGCCTTTGCAGAGGTGGGTTATTAATGTGGCCACATTACTTGGGAGAAGAGATATATTACGACAATCTTGGGGATTTGACGTTTGATGAGTTGTTTAATGTAGACGACAACAATTGCATCGCCGACATGGACCAATATTACTCAAGAGACTCGGAAGACGAGGTTTACAAGCGCGGGTTCATAGCTGTTGGTAGGGATGAATGGTATTGTATAAATGTAGTAAGTTGGGCTCCCGTTACGGACGGTCTTGCACAAGCGAATGTAAGGGTTGATTGCACCCCAGATGTTGAAATAGATAATTATACAATAGAAAGCTTCGAACAGGGGGAATATTTTACTTGTGTTTGTAGTAATAGTGCATGCCCGAGGTATTCTTTTGCAGGAACTAGTCAAGGACAGATAGTTCTTTTAGACTGCGAAGAAGGGGACTCGAATATAGTATCTGCGTTTCCAAATCCAGCAAAGTTCATTCAGAGGATTTTTCAAGTAGAGTCTGACCCAAACTTGTTAACCTCTAAATTTGTTGCTTGGAGAAGGAACGGAACGGTGCTTTATTTTTCATTCGATTGTGCTACTGGTCTCGTAACCGCTCTGAACACTTGGGACGGCACGGCACATGACATAACAGAAATAAGGGATGTATGTAAATCCCCGAATGGATATGATTATGTATTTGTGGGATATGACAACAACGCATCGCAATGGGGAGTGTTTTGGATAAATTATGCTGGAATAATTGGTGCTGTTGCCCCAACGAGCTATCTACAACCGATAACGGTTGTATCTCCAACAGTTTATGATGATGCTATAGACACGTATGCTCTTGCTTATTCCGATAATTCTCATGTTTGGGTGTTCCCAAACACATATACACGCGGAGTCGCGGCACAGATATATATGATAGACCTTGAGCAAGCCGCACCGAACGCTGCATTGGTGTCCAACGACCTTTACTATGCGTTGTTCGACTGTGTTGGTTTCACGAATAACGGAGATTACGCAATACTGTGTGGACGGGTTTGGGACTATGATGATATAAATTATCCAAACGAGTATATGCAAGAAAGTATACGAATATGGAAGATAACCGTAACGAGGACCGATCAATCACCAAGCATAGATGCAACGCCACTATATACTATAAAAAGAAGCGGATACCAGCATCAGCCTTGGAGTAGCGGACCAAGACTATATCCGGTCCATCGTATGAGAAAACGGCACAACAAACCGCAGTGGTTCCTAATATCTAATGAGAACACCATAGACGAACTCGCTTTAGATAAGAAGTTCATGACTGTTGGCGAACCACCGGAATCTCCAACGCCAGAGATAGATAGTGTCACATCTACATCCATAAAACTCAAGTGGTCAAAACCAGAATCATATAACAGCGAGGAAGATATATCCCACGTTAAAGTATGGAGATCCGAGACCTGTGAACCAGATGATTGGGAGTGTGTATACGCTACAGAGACTATGGCTTGTTCGTATGATGATAACCAACACCCGACCGAAGCACCAAGACAGATAGAGGCCGTATGGCAAGAGATAGGTCTTGTAGACCAGTTGCCCGTTGCAGATGGAGGGGCAGAAGAAGTGGATTTCTATAACCCACTGAACGACACGTTTCCAGATGGTAGAAAATTCTACTATAAGGTGTCTTGGATAGATTATCTCGGTCTACAGGGAGAAAGCGAAATCATTGAAGGAACTACCGCAGTTCCGATACCTCCCGTTCACATCAAGGACACATTATCTACTAAGTTTTACGACTGGGATGTTCCTTACAACGACGTAGATATTCAGTCAGAGGAGTTTACATTGCAGTGGGAGTGGTTGGCTCTGTTCGGGTCTATATCCGCCGAATATTTCGATAGGTGGGATGTGGCGATATACGAAGAGCTTGTGGATTTAACTGGCATTGTAAATGTGCCAGACCTCGAACCATCTTACATAAACAACCATTATGTTTATCCTTGGATAGATGTTGCTACTGATCCGGAATTTGGATTTTATGCAGATAGAGGTGCCGTTGTTGATGATGTATCCGCGTTACAGGCCACAGTTAAGGAACTCGAAAACTACCCATCAGATGTTGAAACTCGGGTTCCTATAATACCATACGTGTCGCATTGGGCTACAGTAATAGGGTGGGATACCGGTGGCCTGTTCAGATTGTCGGCTACACAAAAAAGGGAAAAATTAGATTGGAACGTAGAACGACAAGACATTATTAGAATTAATACTGGGTCTAAACCATCTGGAGTTATAGAAATAGAAGATGTTGAACGAGATTTAGTATATGATGGCGAGCCAGAATACAAATATAGAGATTTGGTTTTTGCAAGAGAAAGAGATGTTTTATCTGCTGATCTGGCTGGAGTTACAGCTTTGGGAAACCAACAAATGTTTGCTATACAGTTTGAGGTTAGGGATGAAATAGAAATAATAGGATATCGCCTTGCGGTAGCAAGCATAGACGGTCCTCCATCAGACTTGAGGTTCGTAATTTACGACGATGCTGGGGGTTTGCCTAATGTTCCGTTGCCTGCTGCTGCGGCCACACTGGATGTTCCTTGGGGAGATGTAACGCCAAGTGGAATTGGACCAAGCGGTGTTCCGGATGCCTATGATTATTATATGGCAGCCGGAACTACATTCGTTCTTAGGCCGGGAACTTATCATCTTGTGATAACAACGGCCCTCGGTGCTCTTGAACCAAACGGACAAGGATACAACATATTCCTTAGCGAAGACCTTAGTGCGCTCGACAGACCCGGAGAATTTTATGTTCCTTTCGTGTGGGCGGATGATCCTGACATGCAACCTCTATGTGGGATAGTGTGTAAAGGTTACGCTTCTGAGGCAATAGCTTTCCAGAGCGGGTATGTTCATAAGTTTCATACTGGAAACACAACCGATGTTAAGCTCGCGGACGAAACGCTGATATACGAGTATTATTTCCATGCAGTTAACGACGAGTGGAACTTCCTCGGGGCATCGCCCCCGACAATTCCTGGGACCGGGGGGTATGTTCAGTTCCTTTGTGATGGGACCGGAAACAGCTCTCGGCTGGAGCTTAATCATTACGAAGTGGACGGCCTTGGTGCAAACACTAGAAATTATGCCGTTTATTGTGAAATAGAATGGGTCCAAGGAGATAGGGATTTCGAAATATTGTTAAGGAACCAGACGGACTATGCCGCACAGATGGACTGTATAAAAATATTGTATGAAGAGAATCAGCCAAGGTTGCACATACAACAGGGCCATGTCGGTCAGGCATTTACAGATCTGGCTACAACTGATTTTGAACTGCTTGAGGTAGGTCACAGATATTCCATTCTGATAAAGATAATAGACGGAGCTGTGTATGTTTACATGACAGACATAACCGACGAGGGGTATGCTTGGGATAGGCATTTTGTTGGGTTGGCCAATGTAAAAGGTAGGATACTCGACACAGCGAATTATCCGTTCATAGACCACGGAAGACCGTTTCACTTCGTTCAGGTTGGACCAACTCTTAATACTACTCATTACCTTTATCATGTAAGGATATTCGGAAAACCAACTACAGACCTATACAATGGAGGCCAGGGTTACTGGGTTGATTATGGAGATAGGTCGGATAGCGGATATTTCAGAATAGACAACATTCAGAAGATGTATTATGTAGAATCGAACATCTCTGTAAAAGAGTGGGAATCAATAACACATCCAATAAACGAATACGATGCCGAAGACTGGGGAATGTATACCATAGATTTCGAGGATGAAATATCTTCTCATATCGTTAACGTCAAGGCTTTAAATAGTTTGCCGATATGTTCTCTTGATGTCCCTGAAGTAGCTTACACCGACCAACTTGTATTTCTGGATATGTCTCAATCGTATGACCCGGACGGAGGAACTTTGCAATACTATATAGACTGGGGCGACGGGACAACCGAAAATGGGACAGGGGCACTATGGAC
>CAYRYW010000095.1:0-4460 GCA_964428725.1 uncultured Dehalococcoidales bacterium | reverse complement strand
TCAATGCAAAAGAGAGGAGGTCAGGTGTCACTAATCATATGAACGAGTACAGTGGATTGCCCCCCGAATGCCGCTATGCTATACTCCACATGCAGCGCAACGATAGGAGGCAGAGATGGCCGAAGACAAAGACATCCCCGAGTTCTACTGTGACCAGATGATGATCAGCGGCGGACCCCACGGGCTGGTGCTCAACCTCAAGAAAAGCCCGCCTGAGCCCATGCCGGGCAAGGTGCCCGATACGGTGGCGCGTGTATGGATGAGCTATGAACATGCCAAGATGGTGGCATTCATGATGTGTCGCCATATAAAGAAGATAGAGAGCGATAACGGCGTCTCCTTTCCCATATCGGCCAAGGTGCTGTCGAGTCTCGGCATCGGTTTCGAGGACTGGGACTCGTTCTGGAAATCCCCGCCCGATTTCAAGGCATAGCGCTTTGGCACGGAGGCCAACATGCCACTGGACCTTAACCATGTGTCCGCACAGATAGCAGGGCTGGCGGCGAAGCTTAAGATTGAGAACAATCAGCAGAAGGGACGTTTGAATCGTGCCCCCCAGCTTCTACAGGGCGCCGATGCCGCAGTTCTGCAGCACAAGATTGAAGCAAGCCGGGACAGGGTTCCGTGGCCCGTCGCATCGCTCGGCAGCGAAATCGCGGAGCGACACGATGCGCCGCCGTGTCCCGGGACTTTCTCCATCATCGCCACCGACGGCTCGCATATCGAGGTCGACCGCCACAGCTCGGTGCGCTGCTACCTCATTAACATCGGCAGGGTGCTGCTGCATTATGGCGGCGCGCCGGACGCGAGTATCGACAGCCATGCGCGGCTGTATTTCGGGGATGACCTGGCGATAACCGATCCCGTTGGCAGGACAGAGCTCATCGAGGGGGCGCTGATGGGAGCCATGCGTGCCATTGAGGAGTGCCGCGCGCTGGCGCAGATGTCGAGCGAGCTGCCCGATGGCCAGCCGGCGCTGGCCCTTATGGACGGCTCGCTGGTGCTGTGGGGGCTTTCGCCGCGGGACTACGAGGGATACATTAAAGACGAACTGCTGAACAAGCAGTACCTGGGCGCGTTCGACCTGATGAAACAGGTGGCCAGCGGTGGCAGCTTCGCCCTCGCTGCATATATCAGCTACCCGCGCAGCGCCGATGTGGTGAACGCATTACGGGTTGCGCTATGTCCCCATGATGTCGCTGACTGCGAACGCAACTGCTCCAGCAAGCGCGACCGCGCCTGCGACGCCGTCGTCGGCTTGCAGGACGCCGACCTGTTCGAGGCGATCCTCGATGTTGGACAGCGGTCGTCGGTATTTGCCAGTGGCTCGAAGTTCGTGAGGCAGCATTATGGGGAACACCAGATGTGCTTCTTTTACCTCAAGCTGGAGGAAGAGGTCGCCCGCATCGAGATCCCGCAGTGGATCGCCCAGCGCGACAGCCTGGTCGATATGGTGCACGCGCTGGTGCTGGATCAGTGCCGCCGCGGGCACGGCTACCCCGTTGCGCTGATGGAGGCGCATGAGAAGGCGGTGGTCACCGCCGCCGACCGTGAGGGGTTCAGGCTGCTGCTGGAGCAGGCGATGGCCGATGAGAGGATCGACATGAGAAGCTCCGGCAAGAGCAGGAGCAAGAGGCTGAGGTGGATTTAGGGGGAATATGCAAGTAGAACAAGAAATTCCCAAACTAAAAGTTGAGCGTCTAGGCTACGTTCTCGACTTGGCTTGGGCCATATTTATTGAAAAAATAGTTACAGGGAGATTAAAGATAAACAAAGAATCCTCAATGCAACTTCATTATTCCGCTATTTTAAATGGGCTAGGCGAATTGATGTGTATTGAACCTAAAGAAATCTTTGAAATAGAACTTGAATCGGTCCATGATAAGCAAAATATTGATATCATATGTTCTTATGGTGACATCAAGGCTGCTGTCGAACTCAAGTGTTTCAGGAAAGCATCAAAGAGAGCCACAGATACTGATATGTATGATGTTTTGAAAGACATTGAACGTCTTCTTTCTTATGAAGATTTTCAAGTAAAAAGATTTATATGCCTGACTGACAATCGGTACTACTCAGACAGCAATCATTCTGGAAATGCTGGTGTAGTAAGTATCAAGAACGGTAAAAAATATAGTAAAGATGTCCCTATTAAACCTTCATGGGCTGGAAAGTGGGGAAATACAAGTAGAGACGAACCTATTGTTTTTAATAAGGATATCTCCTTCAACTGGGAGATGAAAAATTGTTGGTATTTTTTAAAAATGAAATTATAGCATCTTATTTCATTAAGTGGTGAATATGAAAGAGTTTGAATGAATTTATTATTAGGTAGGAGTAGAAAATAAATGACCAAGCCGCGCGTAGTTGAGACGACTGAGGGGATACAGGGCGAGTTCGATGTGCAGATGTATGACGACATGGCACGACGATTACGCGACAAAGGTTGGATGGAGACGTCAGAGGTGCTTAAGGCTGGCATCGATAGCGGGCTGGCGCTGGAGGTTAGCCCTGGGCCCGGCTACCTGGGTTTGGAGTGGCTGAAGAAGACAGATGGCACCGCGCTGGAGGGGCTCGATATCAGTCTTGAGATGATTAGGGTGGCTGAGAGAAATGCTATGGAGTATGGGCTGTCAGATAGGGTAAAATATATACCGGGCGATGCAATGCAGATGCCATTCGAGAACAGCAGGTTCGATGCGGTGTTCTCCAACGGCGCGCTGCATGAATGGGCAGAGCCAGGGAGAGTTTTCGGTGAGATCCATCGGGTGCTGAAGCCCGGAGGCAGATTCTGCGTTACCGACCTTCGCCGCGATATCAATCCCATAATGAAATGGCTGATGTGGCTGGCCACCAGTCCCAAAGCGATAAGGCCCGGCCTTATATCGTCGATAAATGCGGCTTACACTGTCCGGGAGATGGTGGGGTTGCTCGAAGGGACAGAGCTCAGGGGTTGTTATACTGCGCGGTCAAATCCTGCGGGTCTGGTAATAACAGGACAGGAACCGGCGTAAATAGTATACGGAGTCGCATCCGTACTGTATTAGAAGAGGGGGAGATAACAGATGAGTAAAGAGCGGGCTAAGAACAAGGGCGGGGTTGAGAATAAGACAACCAGTCACAAGCTCACCACCAAGGAAGAGGAGTTTATACGGTATCATCGGGCGCTCAGGGGTGAGTTGGACAACGCCAACTGGCATTTCCAGGCGTGGAAGGCGCTGTGGCACCTCATGGAGAGCTACAGCGAGGAGTTCAATGTGGCGCATACATTCTTCCGCCTAACCATGCGCGCCCATCTCCTCGAAACGGTGCTGCGCCTAAATAAAATCTGCCGACGCGGCGAGGATGGCGTGAACATGTTCGAGTTCCTCGATTTCTTGAGGAAGAACCTGGATGTATTTACTGCCCAGAGCGCCGGCACCGGTAAGCACCGGGAAAGGGAGTTCGATATCGAGTCAGAGCTTATCGCTGAGGTGGCACTATTGATAACACCGAGCGTGGTGGAGGGGCACATCCAGCAGATAAAGGCGCTGCCGCTGGAAAGACTGGCGACATGGAAGGACGGGGCGCTGGCACATATCGACATGAAGACGGCCAAGGGTCACATCAAGGTTCTTGAGGAATCGACGGTGGATATCGAGGAGGTCGACCGGATCATAAATTCGCTGCACGACATACTGAACGTCTACAGCGCCTCATACGATGGCCAGGTGTGGGAGAAAGACCTGAAATTCGAGCACGGCATTCACAATCTGTTGGAGGCGGTTAAGATCGGCAGGAAGCACAAGGCGAAGTAACTGTGGCATCGGTAATGTCAATGGAGGATTGAATCGTGGATAAGCACAGCATAGTGTCGGCAACTGGCCCTGAGGCGGCGGGTGACTTCGCTCGTCTTTCACTTATCGCTGCCCCTGCATTTTTACCGGCGCTCTACGCCGGCACGCACGAGAGGGTTCATCGCAAGCTGTTTGGTTATCCCAATAACCTGATGAGCTTCACCCACACGCACTTCATGCAGGCCGATGGCGAGAACGCCGGCATGATCGTGGCCTACGACTGGGTGGCCAACAAGAAGGACCAGACCAAGACGACGCTGCTGATCCTGCGGTACATGGGGCTGAAATTCTTAAGGCAGGCGCGGCACCTGCAGTGGGCTGGAGAGAACCTGGGCCGCATCGACGACGGCACGTACTATATCGCTATCCTGGGGTTCTACAATGGGTTCCGCAACAAAGGGCTGGGTACGGAGATAATGGCCTATACACAGGAGCAGGCCGGGAAGGCGGGCGCCACCAGCATCGCTGTCGATGCCGAGACGTACAATGTGGATGCGATAAGGTTCTACAAGCGTTTCGGCATGAGCGAGGTAGGCGAGCCCAAGCGGACCACCATCGGTGGCAAGCTGTTCGAGTTCATACGGCTGTCCAAGGATATCAAATAGGGATGCAGCATGGTGAGAC
>CAYRYW010000094.1:2213-4488 GCA_964428725.1 uncultured Dehalococcoidales bacterium | reverse complement strand
ACAAATGGTTCACGGTCCAAATCCATTTTTTCAATATATTCTTCAGATTCTCTGTATGGTTGTAATAGTTCTGGATTTTCACAATGGAAATCAACATGAGCCGCATAATCTTCCATAGTCACAACACCGTCTTTATCTAAGTCAAAATGCTGATAAAGTTCTTCAGGTGAAATCATACCATCGTTATTAGTGTCTGGTGAACCACCTTCCATAATATCGTCAACAATCATTTCATCACCTTCAACTTCACTTGATAATTTGTCAACCATGTAGTTAACCATTTTTTCACCATATATGTCCAACATACGAGTAATGATAAGTTTAGGATTTTTTCTCATGTATCTAACCACATCGGCTGGTACTTCTCCACTATATTTGCCGAACACACCTTCGAGTTCTTTTTCACGTGAAGTCATAGGAACATTGGGTTCAACTGAAAATTCTTGTTCATTTAGTTTTTTTGTAACACTTTTTTGTATTAACTTTGTGAGCTCAGATTCAGAAATGACGAATTTTTTCATAACAATTTGTTTTTTCTAATAAATATAATTAGATTTAAAAAAAAGTATCCATGGATAAACAAAACATAAAGTACCTACTATTTATATTCTCCGATTTCAAGGAGAATGGTTCATTTTTAAAGGACATCCCATTGCAGTTCATTCCAATTAGTACATCAAAATATTTCAAATATAACTTTGGTGATTATGGTATGGTGTGCAATTTTGAAACCGATTTACCGTTTGATGAGGTAAGAGAGTTTACACAAATGGTATTGGAAGGTTTGGTTGACCAGTTTTTCATTATTGAACATTCTGACAATATGGCGGCACATATGCCTGACAATTTAAAGTTGAACCTATTTGATTTGAATAGTGATAACAGAAAATATGACACACCTGACAATATGTCAGACAAACAGGGTGAAGATGAAGGATTTAAGATTATGGAATTCTTTTTGAACAAAAAGGAGGACGGTTCTGTTGACCCTTCTGACTTCATTAACTTCATATTTAGTGGTGATGAAGAGGATGAAGATGAGGACCCGATTATCCATAAAGCCCGTATGAAGCAAAAGGCGAAAGACGCTCGACCTTCATTGGACCAACTATTAGAGAAGATTAAAGAGAAAGGTATTAAATCACTAACAAAATACGAAAATCAATTACTAGAAGAATATGCGAGAAACTAAAGAGAACACTACTACACACCCACTCAATCAAGACGAAATCCAAATGTACTTAAAGGACATTCGTAAAATCAAAGTCATGACACCTGAGAGGGAGAAACAACTTGCCGAAATCATGGCATCAGAAAATTGTACACCTCAACAAAGAGAACAGGTGGAGCAAGAACTATTGGAGGGTAACCTTCGATTCGTGATAACCGTTGCGAAACAATATCAGAATCAGGGATTGGATATGTCCGACTTGATTGCTGAGGGTAACTATGGTTTGATGAAAGCCATTAAGAACTTCGATTGGGACCGAAACCTACGTTTTATCTCTTATGCGGTTTGGTGGATTAAACAATCCATTTTACAATCCCTCAATGAGAACTCACGTACCATTCGTCTACCAGTTAATGTGGTACAGGACTTACACCGTGCCAAGAAAGAGGCTGAGAAGACAAATAAACAGATTGATGAGAAGTATGCGAACCTACCTTATACTACAGGTTTGGATAACTTCATCAACGAAGATGGTGATACTCTATTGGATTTGATTGAGAACGAAAACTCGGTTCAACCTGATGAGTCATTCCATACTGAAGGTTTGTTAAAGGCAAAGTTATTGGACATTATGGGTGTACTCGATGACCGAGAAAGAGCGATTGTTGAGGACTATTATGGTATCACAGGAACACCTCGTACTTTGGAGGATATTGGTGGAGATTTCAGTCTCACCAAAGAGAGAGTTCGTCAGATTAAAGAAAAGGCATTACGTAAACTGCGTAATGAAAGCTCAACACTTTTTGATTATTTATAACTCATTGAACTATTTATTGATTAGATAAAAAATAGTTTTATGAAATTTTTTAAAGAATTACAGAAACGTATATTTCCAACCCTGATTGCACTTTCGGCATTGTCCGTGAGTGCATCAGCGGCGTTTTATTCAATCTCAGGATTGAGTAAGTTATTTGCGGGTGCATATTTTGAGGTCATTATTATGGCGACCTCATTGGAGGTGGCCAAGTTGGTTATTGCGTCTTTATTATATCAATATTGGGGAAGGTTAAACAAATTGCTAAGAACTTATTTGAGTTTGGCTGC
>CAYRYW010000094.1:0-2113 GCA_964428725.1 uncultured Dehalococcoidales bacterium | reverse complement strand
ATTATAACAACCACATCGTCCTCAACACGAAGAGCATTACAGTCACAACTTGACGAAGCAATTGTTAGAAGAGACCGATTATCAGAAAAGTTGGAGAGTGTTACCGATTCAATTTCAAGTTTGGATATTAAGATATTGGACGTGAACAGTAATGCTGAAATCGCAAGTGAATTGGGACCACTTAAATATTTGAGTAACCTAACCAACACACCGATGAATAAGATTATTAATGTATTACTCTTAATCATTATATTCGTATTTGACCCACTGGCGATATCGTTGGTGATTGCTGCGAACTTTGCGTTTGACCAACTAAGAAAAAAGAATAAGGTAGAGGGAGATGAGGAAAGTGAAGAAGAAAGTTTAAAAGAAGAATACATTGAAAAAGAATGGGACAATACCTTAATGGATGGTTTGGAAGATGAACTTTGGGATGAAGAATACTTGACTAGTTTGAATATTAATGGTCCGTATCTTAAAGAAGAAGATGTTGAGGTTGAGGAGGACATTGAGGAGATATCAAAAAGAGCTGGTCAAATAGAAAAAGAAATGGTTAAAGAAGAAGATAAACCATTAAATCCTTCCGAAGAATTAATCAAAAGGTTAGAAAAAGAATTGGAAAAACTAACCGCTCAAAAACAAGAAGATGAAAAAACATCCATGTTAACTACTGATTTTATAGAAAAAGTTAATAAATTATCAGAAGTAATAGATTTGGGTGACAAAGAAGAAGAACCAAAGGTTGAGAAAACATCTGAAATAAAAGAAGAACCAAAAGAGGATGAAAATCCTGAAGTCATACCAACTCCAAATAAAAGAAGAATAACTTATAGAAGGAGAGATGGGGGTAGAAATATTAGAACTCAACGAATTTAAACCGACAGGTAAAAACAAAAGGAAGAAGCAAATACTACTTACACATACCAGTCGTAATATCAGAGATTACATATCATCATTAAAATATAGATATAATGGGGGAAACCAAAAACTCCCCCATTATGTCATTTCAAGACAAGGTGAGATTTTTCAAATCATACCACCCGACACCTATAGCAAATACTTAGAAGTTGCCTCATACAACAAACAATCCATAATCATTTCATTGGAGAACTTAGGGTGGTTAAAGAAAAACCCACTAACTCAGGGTTATATTAACTGGATTGGCAATATTTATAAAGATGAGGTGTATGAAAGAAAGTGGAGAGGACACTTTTTTTGGCAACCTTATACGGAACAACAAATGAGTTCACTATCGAGTCTTATTAGTGATTTATGTGAACAATTTGACATTCCAAAGACCACAATAGGTCATAATGTGAAGATGGATAAAATAGAAAAGTTCAGTGGTATTGCCTCATATAGTAATTACAGTACCGACCGAACCGATTTGAGTCCTTCTTTCGACTTTGAAGAATTGAAAAAAAATATAGAAAATGAGCAATCAGTATGATGAGTTAAAATCCCTTTTAGAAGCGTCAAGAAATATGCTTGGGAAAAACAACTTAAAGGAACAACGAGACACTTTAAGAAGTGCAGGATTAATCAAAGAACAAGAAGATGTGCCTGACAACATTGAGATGGATTCAGAAGAAGAAATCGAAATGGATACAGAACCAACAGAAGATAAGCAAAGAACTTATCGTGTATCGGGTGGACTAATTACACTTCATGGAAAAGATAAACAACAACTTGAATTATCAACGGAAGAGAAGACCGCATTTCAAGAGACAATGGATGACTTCGTAAATGAGGTATCTGACCTTTCAGACTTTGGAAAGTTAAACATGTATCCAAACAATGTGGACTGGTCAGGTAAAGTTATCGACTTTGATTTGGAATTTTATTTCTCAATCGGTGAGAACAACGGAGTATATATCAACGGTGATATGATTAAGTTGGATGAGAATTTGGTTGAGTTGGTCAATAAATTAACTTCTTACTATGAAAAGTTTAAGTCCAAATGGGCAAGACTTCTATCACAGAGAAAGAAAACCGCAAATGTTGATGTAGAGTAATGTGGACCACAGTATTAAAATTTATCACACCTATATTATCCTTTATAAAAAATAACCCCAAGTTTTTCTTAGGGGTTATTTTTGCATTAGTTATTGCC
>CAYRYW010000093.1:0-4537 GCA_964428725.1 uncultured Dehalococcoidales bacterium | reverse complement strand
CCCCTTGACTTTTGTCGCCAAGTCAGGCAGTTCATACTTGGAGCGTAGATCGGAACACACAGCCCCAATTCGAACTGCTAATCTAGACTGGATATCACCCATAAACAGATGCTCAAAATCTGCTCGAAGGCTGCTGTTGCCACTGTGCACCAGATTGCTTCCATCGTAGCGGCTAGATTTGACCTCAAACACAAGAGCGAGTGGTTCATCGTCCACAGAAGTCAGCGCCAGGATGTCTATACCTGGATCGGAACTCGGACGCCAAGGGCTACTCGCGTTTGGGGTCCAAGTGAATTTCCGCTCGTAGATGCGCCACCGTCGTTCACCCAGATCCCAAACGCAGAACTCGGCAAGATTCCCTTGGAGAGCATTCGAGATCGCTGGTTCTTTCACCGGAGGAGGCGCATCATGGGTTCTCAACGCGGTTGCCACAACCTCGGCAAACTCGATATCATTTGTGACAAACTCAATTTGTACACAACCGTCCCGCTTGTCCTGAAAGCATCTGCTATATGGCATAAACAAGCTCCGCACACTGATACAATTACCCAATCGGTGAGACCGAACTCAGCAAAAGCACCAAGACGACCGTTGGTGATCAAGCTTACCCTCTCGTGATCCCATCCACCTGCTTGGCATAATCCCCCGCCCGGTCATGCCGTTTTACCCGCTCAAAGTAATCTCGCGCCCGAGTGCGCTTTCCCGTGATCCAATAATACCGGCCCAGCTCGAACAAACTGCGCAGGTCGCCCGGATCCAGCAACAGGGCCTGGTTAAAGTACGAACGCGCCTGCTGCCAATTCCCTTCCAGCATGTACGCCCACCCGAGCTTGCTGTAGACGACCACTGCATCAGGGCGTTCTTTACGCACCTGTTCCAACAGCCGGATAGCCTTCCGATAGTCCGCGTCTAGTCCCAACGCGACCGCCAACTGGAATTGAGCATAGACCACGTTCTGTGCAATGGCCAGCAGACGCTGGTAAATCTTGACCGCTTTGCGATATTCCTTTGTCTTGACGTACAGGTCACCCAGGCGCTCCAGCACGTCATGAAGCTGTGCATCGTTTGCCGGAAAATTTGAATCGTACGCAACCAGAACACGCTCATACGTCTCAACTGCCCGCGCCAGGTACCCTGCACGGACATAGATCCCCCCCAGTAGGCGGAGATATGTAGGATGCCCGGCACTGCGCTCGACAGCCTTTTCGGCGGCTTGGAGTGCGTTGATCGTGTCGTCTGCCGCCAGAAACGACTTGGCCTGCTCCAGGTAGTACAAAGGCGACGAGGAATCGGGGCGAAACGGCGTGCGTACAGCCTGAGTGCGGTCGGGTGGGACCGCGACCTGACCAGCATCCACCTGCTCCAATAGAATTATAACATCAGCCAGCATCGCTGCACAGTTGGGATAGCGATCTGCGGGATCGCGCTCCATCGCACGCAAAACGATGGCCTCCAATTGCGGTGGCACGTTGGCATTGACCTCGCGCGGGCGTTTGACGATACGCCCAGAGGCCAATTCGAACGGAGACTTGTAGGGCAACTCTCCGGTGACCATCTCGTAGAGCAGCACCCCGACTGAATAGATATCGCTGGACAATCCCCTCGTTCCCTCAAAGACCACTTCTGGAGCCATATACGCTTCGGTGCCCTGACCACGCGTCCAGACCCAAACATCATCCAGACGGCGGCTGGTGCCAAAGTCCACCAACTTGGCGTTGCCATCGCCGTCGATCAGCACATTCTGAGGCTTGATGTCACTGTGACTGACATTCGAGTCGTGAAGCGTCTCCAAGCCGCTGAGGATCTGTCGAGTCCAACCCAGAATATGCCGGTAAGATAGTGGGTTATCGCGATTGACGCCATCCAGCATGTCGGCCAGGCTACGCCCGGCAATGTACTCCATCTCGATCACAAAGAGACCGTTGACCGTATAGCAACCGTAGACATGAACAATGTGAGGATGATCAAATGTGCTTAGCAAGTCGGGCTCGCGGCGTAGCAGCGCCTCGCCAAGCTCCTGATCGCGGGGAATCTTGAGGGCGACGATGGTATCGTCTTTTAGGCGGCGGGCTCTGCATACGATCCCAAAGGAACCTCGCCCAACTAGAGACAAGAGATCGTATTTGTCTTTGAGCGTTTCCTCGTAGGCGGTCGTCAAAAGTGGCAATGCGTCCATCACATCCCCTCAACAGGCAAAATGTCACTCACCACTAGACCGCCATCGACAGACCGCCAGGTACACTTGAAGGCATGAAGCGGGCATCCTGCCGGCGGCACACGGATGCCCTGGCGCACAAACCCTGCACGATATCCCTTTGAAACCTCGCGGAGTGACCGTGGCGCAACGCCGCTGCGCACCCAGTACACCAGCACAGCCAATTGCAGCCGGCCATCACTGCGCAGGTATGCAATGTCCAGGTTCTCAATCTTGCTTTTAAGCTTGGCCTGATCCCCTCGCTCAAAGCGCTCAAATTCAAAGGCGGCGACAGGTGTATTGTCTGCTTTGTCAAACCAAACCACATCCGGGCGCACTTCGCCCAGGGCAGACCAGCGATTGCCGGCCGAGATGGGCAATGGGCACTCGGCGACGCCGCTGTGGCCCAAGGGCTGCGCCAGCGCGGCGAGGTACGAAAGAAAGTGCGAGTGAACGGTCAAGTCAGCATCCGGAATCCCGTGCAGAGTGAGCATCGGAAACCACTCCGACATCACTTGCCGAGATGAGAATTCGCCGACGAGATCCGAGATCAACGACACGTTATTCCTCCGGTCCACCCCAGCGAGCGACGACGTTGGGCGAGACGCCGCCATGTTCTAGTGCTTTGCTTCCCACTTTGACGATCAGTGGGGCAATGATCGCCCGCCCGGTGACCAATGCCTCGCCGGTCGAGAGCGACGGTAGCTCGGCCAGGTCTGCAGCAGAAAAATAGTCTGACGTGCGCTGGATGAAACGTTGGTCATCGGGGTTCTTGATGCGCATGGCGATGATGGTATTGCACTGGCTAGTCACGTCAGCATCCAGCTTGCTGGGACGCTGGCTGATGATGGCAAAGCCCACGCCAAACTTGCGCCCCTCGGCAGCAATGCGCTTGATGATGTTCTTGGAGATCGAGACTGACCCCGCCGGCGCAAAGTTGTGCCCTTCCTCATAGACCACAAAAACCGGGCGTGTGGGATGTTGTTTGTGTGAGGCAGCACGTAGCATCTCGCTGGAGAGCAAGGCCACGACGATCTGGCGCGCGCTGTCCGAAAGCCCTTGCAGGTCTACAATGATCAACCTCCCCTGCCGGTCGCCGGGATATCCGATCATGTCGCGCACGTCAGTCGGCTGACCGACAGCGGTAGTGTAAAAGCTGCGCGCCTCGTTGATCACCCGTCGCAAGCGTATGGCCGCCACTGCCGCGCTGACGCCTCGCAGGGCGCTGGACTCGGCATCCGAGAGCTCTCCCCAGCCTCGGAGTACATCTAGTTCGTCGGTCAACAGTTTGAGCAACTGCTGGATGTCTCGTGGTTCATCGGTGGTGGTCTTCCAGTAGCGGATGGCCACGTCGAGCACTCGCTGCTGAGGCTCGCTGAGGCCGGGCAGAATGCCGGTCAGGTCATCCATCTCAAACTGGTCGAACTGCAGAGCCAGATGGTTGTTGGCGCTGCCATACTTGGTATCGAAGGAAGGATCTTGGGGGGTGTAGACGAGGATCCCAGCACCCATCGCCTGAAGCGCGCCCAAGCGCTGCTGGATCTCGACCAGCTTGGCTCGATCCATCGGATCTTCGACCTGGTCGGCATAGGGATTAAAATGGAGCTGCCCCCCCAACAGCGCGCGCCCATATTCGCCGTGAGGGTCAAAGACGATCACTGAGCCGTTCATCAGCACCACCAGCCGTTCGATGATTCGCCCCACCGTGTACGACTTGCCCGATCCGGTCATTGCCAGGATGGCCAGGTGTTCGGTCACCAGCGTGTTGGCATCCAGGTAGATCGGCACGATCGTGTCGCCCTTTTCATAGCCGACCAGGTTGCCCAGGTGAATGCTGGTGTCCTCGGAAAAGTCGTAAAACTGGGTCAAGAAGGCATAGTCCACGCCATAGACCTTGGCTCCTGGGTCGAGTGGGCGTCGCGGGATGCGAACCTCGCCTGTGTTGGGATCCTTATAGCCCACCAGTTCGATTCGCCCATAGACCGTCTCGCCCGACAGACGTGTGGTCGGCAGCAGTTCAACCTCGCTGATCCCCTCACCCATCGCCTCAGTATACATGATATTGCTGCGCGACAGGGCCACAATGCGACCCAGTACGTCGGTCTGCCCTTCATTTCTTCGCTCCTGGTGAGCGATGCGCACAAACTCGCCGCGCCGCGCGCTATAGCTATCGCGCAGAGCGACAGTGAGCTTGTCTGGCTGGCCGGTGTTGCCGATCAGTTTGCCCAGGTAGTTGTCCGTATCCATCACCGCCTCCACCTCAGATCTGGCGTTTCACGCCGTCAACGCCTGAACGATCATTTCTTCGATCTCTTGTGTCATCGTCAGCACATGCTGCCGCCG
>CAYRYW010000092.1:0-4540 GCA_964428725.1 uncultured Dehalococcoidales bacterium | reverse complement strand
ATTACAAATTTGCGTTTGTGAGGCATCCTTATACCAGAGTGCTTTCCGAATACTTTTGGGTAAAGGGAAAGAAGAATCAGAGGCTGGAATTTGATCGCCAAGACTTTAAGGATCATCTCAAATCGTACTATGCAAATTTGAATACTGATCACAAGCTGAGCCAGACTCAGTATCTATATTCTTCATCTGGCACCCTTCTTATTGATAGAGTATTCAAATTTGAGCAGATTAAGGCATCGTTTAAAGTACTCTCAAATCGACTAAAGCTTAAATCCAAGCTTGAGCACATGCAAAAGTCATCCAATTCAACATCTTACACATCAAAGCTCGATGGTGATGATAAAGACTTCATCTATGAGTTATATAGAGATGACTTTGAAAATTTCAACTACAAGAAATGAAAGAAAGGGTTTTAATTGGTGCGGGAGGTCATGCAAGAGAAGTCATGTTTCAGATGGATAAAAAATTATCCATGTACGTTGATGAAAAATACTTTAATCCAAATGAAGGCATCTTTTCGATAGCAGATCTAGACCCTGACAAACATATTATTATGATTGCTATAGGCGATCCTGTAATTAGAAATAAGATTGCAGACGATCTTGACGCTCGATTTAGTTTTTTTACATTCGTGCATGAGACTGCTATTGTTGATGATCAATCTCACATTGGACATGGAAGCTTCATTGGAGCCTATTCAATTATTACGACGAATGTCAGAATAGGCGATCACACAATACTAAATCGTCATTGTCAAATAGGTCATGATAGTAAAACAGGTGACTATTTGAGCATGATGCCAGGATCGGTAATTTCGGGCAATGTGCACATTGGAAATGGCTTTTATCTCGGCACTAATTCTTCTGTTAAAGAGGGATTATTCATAACCGATGAGGTCAAGATCGGATTAAACTCAGGAGTGATCAAAAATATCAGCGAGTCTGGTGTATATGGTGGAATTCCCGCAAAAAAATTAAAAATATAGATATGCAAGATAACAGTAAAGTGTACAAGCATAAAACATACACAGTAAAGGGTTGGTTCAATGACCAGAAAAAAAATTGGTACATTGAAAAATGTAAGAAAATTAAGGATGGGATTATTGTCGAAATAGGCGTGTACGGAGGTGCAAGCATTTTAAGTATTGCTGATTTTTGTGCCCAGACCAATACAAAAATCTATGGCATAGATCCATGGGAATTACTAAATCTATATAATGAAAGACCTATGAGCGACCATGAGCTAAAAACGTATCGTGAGGTGATGCAAGGTCATAGGGAGAATTTAGAGGCCATTATTTCAGCTGAAAATTATGAACATATTCAACTAATCAAAGGATTTTCAGTAGAAATCTCCAAAAAATTCGAAGACGGTTCAATTGACTGGGTCTATATCGATGCAAATCATAGCTATGATGAAACTATTGCAGATATAAAGGCATGGTACCCTAAAGTTAAACCAGGCGGTATATTGTCAGGGGATGATTATACTTGGCCAGGTGTAAAAAAAGCGGTTGCAGATTTTTGCAAAGAACACAACCTTAAATACAAAAATACTACAGATTCTTGGGAGGTCCAACTATGAAACCTATAGTCTTTATCATATCATACAATCGACCTATTTATTTATGGGTCACCTTGGATAGTCTTTATCGTAAAAGCTCAAAAGACTGTAGATTTATCATAATTGATAATGCCTCAACAGATTCTTCAATTAAGGACGTTATATGTGCATTTGAAAGAAGAGGCATGTTTTACAAATCTTACATGATGCCTGATAATAAGAGGAGCAACTTTATTGATGTGATCAAAAGACACTTGCATGAATTAGGGGATTATCACTATTTTGTTGAATCTGATGTTGAGGTTCTCACTCAAAATTGGGACAAGCTCATGCTAAAATACTTTAATTCAGACAATTATGGATTTTTAGGTTCTGCCATCGATAAACGAGACTTTGTGAATCTAGGTGACTTAAATGAAAACAATAACAAAACTAGATTCCTAATAAAGGCCGCATCGCCTGAAAGAAAATATGCATTAGATGGACATGGAATTTCAGATGTGCAGCCAGCCGGAAGAATCACCATACGCAAGTCCAACATAATACAACAGAGTCTCGATAGAGTAGATCTTATCTATAATGATTCGAGCCTTAATCGACTCTCTCGACAGCTTGGGTTTAAGACTGGTATTGTTAAAGAGGTAAAGCATCGGCATCTCTCTCTTCTCAACTATTTTGACTATCATAACTATGATCCAACAGCAAGAAACACTTTTTTCAAAAACTAAAATAGTCGCTTAATGATTCCTATTTTCATACCACCAATACCGGAATTGGAAGAAACTACTAATATGGGTGAGTACAATTTGATCTTAAAAGATGGAGTACGATCAAATCCAAACACTAGGCTAGTTAAGTCTTCAAAGGAAGCAGAATACATTTTTTTAGATTTTAGGCATATTTGGAATGAAAAAAATAAGTTGAATTTAGATCATAGCTGGCTAAAAAGATCAGTACTGATCGATTATTCAGATCCTATCGGCAGATTGTCAAATTTGCCAGTTGCACACTATTTTAAACGCAGCATGGTAGACAAAAGTCCACATCGGTTTCATGCCTATGGCAAAACTGTACATCCCATCAGTTATTGTGTGAAAAATAGCTGTCTAAAGTTTAACATTATTCCAATTAAGAACAGAAAATATGACATTGCTGTGTTTTTTAAGCCATCGGAATCTAACAGCTTTAACAGGCTGACAAGGAGGCAAATTGCACAATATATCAAAGAGAATTTTTCAGATCGAAAGATTTGGGTTGGTATAGCAGGAAATGCTGGCAAAAAAGGCCGTTGCGGAATAGGCAATGAACTTTATTACCAAACCATGCTTGATTCAAAGATAGTTGTAAACTGTAATCCGGGAGGGTGGGAAGGTGACTATCGACTTTTTGAGGCCCTTTCATGCAGTCCACTGGTCATGTCAGACCCTATGATCACACCAGTAATAAATAAATTTGTAGACGGTAAGCACTTAGTATATTACAATTCTTTTAGTGCATTAAAGTCTAGGATTGAATTTTATTTAGGACATCTCAATGAAGCTCAAAAGATTGCAACTTCAGGCTACGAGCATGCTATGAAATATCACAAGACATCAGATCGTATTGATGAAATCATAAATACCATTAAAAATGAAAATTTTTCAAATAGGATTTAATAAAAGCGGCACTCGGTCAATGTGTGCATATTTTAGAAAAAATGGAATAAATTCAGTTCACTATTCTTGCAATGGCCACTGCATAGCCATAAAAATGATGTCTAATCTTTCTTCTGGATTGCCAATTCTCGATGGGATAGACAATCATCAATTCTATTCTGATATGGAATACGTCGCAGAGGACGAGATCATTGAAGGCTACACATTTTTCAAAGAGCTCGACCTCCACTATCCCAATAGCATTTTTATCTTAAATCTTCGAAATAAAAATAACTGGCTCAAGAGCCGTTCAAATCATCCAGGCCCAAAGAACCCAGGCAATTACATAAGAAAATGGCAAGCTTATTATGACATGACAAAACATGAAGTCATTGACCGTTGGTCTTCCGATTGGGACCGACACCTTGTTGAAGTGAGATCCTATTTCAAGGGCAATGACAGATTTTTTGAATTTGACATAGAACGAGATGATGTCAGTGAGCTAAGCAACTTTCTGATCGGTCATGGCCTTGACATAAAACACCACACCTTTCCAAAACTTAGTTAAACCCCTCAACTATTCCAATAGCAATGTCTAAAGTATACGAAGTCACAAAACAATTCGAGGACGAACTTGCCCGCTACACCGGTGCCAGATTTGCGGTCACTGTGGACAATGCCAGCAATGCCCTTTTTCTTGCCCTGATGTATGAAGACATCAAGGGTCAAGAGATCACCATTCCTGCCAGAACGTATCCATCAGTCCCGTGTGAGATCATCCATGCCGGCGGCAAGGTCAATTTTGAGCCGGTTAAAGGCAATACAATCAAAGGGGCATATCAGCTAAAGCCAACCAGAGTATGGGATTCGGCTCTCAGGTTCACTACCGATATGTACATTCCCAATACTCACATGTGCATTTCATTCACAGGCCCGTATAAGCAATTTAAGCTTTCCAAGGGCGGTGCAATTCTTACTGATGATCAGGATGCATACTTCTGGTTCAAGCGGGCCAGGTATTCAGGACGCCGTGAGTGTTCTTACCATGAGGATAATTTGGACATGTTAGGTTGGAACTTCTATATGATGCCTGAGCTTGCAACAAGAGGTCTGCTGCTCATGAACCAATTTTATGATATGCAAGGAAATCCAAAGCATAATGAAGACCTTGAACTACCATATCCAGACTTAAGTAAATTTGAAGTGTACACAAAGGCCAATCGTTAAACCCATTCACACTCCCTGCATATAACCCCTATGAACACACAAGGCAAGGTCTGGGGACTTACCCAGCATATCTTTGGCCATAACGGCGTCTCGATCCACCGCATCGAGATCGAGCC
>CAYRYW010000091.1:0-4749 GCA_964428725.1 uncultured Dehalococcoidales bacterium | reverse complement strand
ACGGGCAGAAGTGCTGGAACACCGGCGCCCACCGCGCCGACTGGTGCTTCACCCTCGCCCGTACCAACCCGGAGGAGAAAAGGGGCAAAGGCCTTACCTTCTTCATCCTGGACATGAAGACCCCCGGCGTATCCGTGGTCCCCATTGTGGGCATGGACGGCTCCAAGCACTTCAACGAGATATACTTCGATGACGTCCGCGTGCCGTCTAGGAATATAATCGGCGAGGTGAACGGGGGCTGGGCCGTGACCCAGGCCACCATGAACTTCGAGCGCTCCAGCGTGGGGGTCATCTCAGGCGTACTGCGGGCACTCAACGAGCTGGTGCAGTACTGCAAGGAGACCACGCTCAAGGGCAAACCGCTCATCGAGAACCCCCACATCCGTCACCGGCTGGCACAGCTGGCTATAGACATCGACGTAGGGCACGCCATGAGCTATCGCTGCGGTTGGCTGCAGGAGAAGGGCGACATCATGGCGGCCGCCGCGGCCTCCTGCGGGGCCAAGGTTTACAGCACCGAGCTGTGGCAGCGCACCGCCTTCACCGGCATCGAGATAATGGGGCTCTACGGCACCGTGGCCAAGGGCTCGAAGTGGGCGGTGCTCAAGGGCCAGTTCGAGAATCTGGCTCAGATAACCCCCGGATACAAGCTGGGGGGCGGCACCTCGGAGGTTATGAGGAGCATCATCGCATGGGTAGGTCTGGGACTGCCCAGGATCAAGTAAAGGAGCGAACCATGGATCTCGATTTCACACAAGAACAGGATATGCTTCGAAACTCTGCCCGCGACTTCCTGACCACCGAATGCGATAAGAAGAAGGTGCGGGAGATAGAGGAGAGCGCGGAGGGATACTCTGCGGAGATATGGCGCAAGATGGCGGAGCTCGGCTGGCAGGGGCTGATGATACCGGAGGAGTACGACGGCATGGGCATGGGCCTGATGGATCTGCTGGTAATTTTCGAGGAGATAGGCCGCAACATACTGCCCAGCCCGTTCCTCGCCACGGTGGCGCTGGGCGTGCCACCGATCGTTGAGGCGGGAACGGAGGAGATGAAGAAGGACTTCCTGCCCAGGGTGGCCAGCGGCGAGGTAATCCTCACCCTGGCGCTCACCGAGCCCAGCGCAGGCTACAGCCCGGACTGCATCAAGCTTAAAGCCGAGGCCAAGGGCGACAACTTCGTGCTCAACGGCATCAAGCTGTTCGTCGAGTTCGCCAGCGCCGCCGACTACATGGTGGTGGCAGCCCGAACCAGAAGTGGCGCAGACCCGACGGAAGGCATCACCCTGTTCCTGGTGGACTCGAAGAGCCCGGGCATCAAGATAGAACCTTTCGCCACCACCGGCATGGACCGGCAGTGCGAGGTGGCCTTCGACAATGTGAGCGTCCCCAAGAGCAGCGTCATCGGCGAGGTGGATAAAGGATGGCACATCATCGAGAAGACGCTCAAGATCGCCACAGTGGCCAAGATGGCCGAGATGTCCGGCGGCATGCAAGCGATACTCGATATGAGCGTAGCCTACGCCAAGGAACGCGTGCAGTACGGACGGCCCATCGGGTCATACCAGGCGATACAGCATATGCTGGCGGACATGTTCATCAGGTCATTCACTTCGAAGAACATCCTGTACGAGGCGGCGTGGATGGCGGCCGAAGGCATTGACTGCGACGCCAAGGTCTCCACCGCCAAGGCATGGTGCAACGAGGCTTACAAGAAGGTCGCCGAGGACGGGGTGCAGGTGCACGGCGCCATCGGCACCACCAGGGACCACGATATGGGCCTGTATTACAGGAGAGCAATGGCGGCCTTCCCCACCTACGGCGACACCGAGGATCACCGGGAGGTGGTAGCCATCTCGCTGGGCCTGTAACTATGGTTAACGAGCGTACATCGAGGATTGTGCGATAGCGAGCGAACAGCGATAACGATAATCTGCCCCAGAGAGGTAGGATAATGGATTTCAAGTTTACACCGGAGCAGGACAAATTCAGGCAGGAGATACGGGATTTCGTAAAGAAGGAACTGCCCCCCGGATTCGAGACCGGCGTGGGCGGGCACGTGGAGACGGATGAGGAGTGGAAGGTTGCCCGCGCCATGACCAAGAAGCTGGCGGAGAAGGGCTGGCTCAACATCGGCTGGCCCAGGGAATACGGCGGGCAGGACAATCACATGTTCAGCGTCATCCTCAACGAGGAGATGAACTACCTGTGCGCCCCGGGGCTGGACTTCGGCGGGGTGGGCATGCTGGCGCCGGCGCTGATGAAGCACGGAAACGAGGAACAGAAGAAGGAGCATCTGGGCCGCATAGCCCGCGGCGAGGTGGTGTGGTGCCAGGGATGGAGCGAGCCCGAGGCTGGCTCCGACCTGCCCAACCTGAAGACGCGGGCGGTGGAGGATGGCGACTACTATGTCATCAACGGCCAGAAGGTTTGGACCAGCCTGGCGCATCATGCCGACTGGTGTTTCCTGCTGGCCAAGACCAACCCCGACGCCCAGCCCAAGCACCGCGGCATCACCTTCATCCTAGTGGACTTCAAGACGCCGGGCATCACCATCAGGCCGCTGGTCACCATGGCCAAGGAGCGTTCCTTCTCCGAGGTTTTCTACGATAATGTGAGGGTGCCCAAGAAGAACGTGGTGGGCGAGGTCAACGGTGGATTCAAGGTGGCCATGACCGCCGCCGGCTTCGAGCGCTCCGGCATCTACCGCATAGCGCTGGCCCTGCGCAACGTCGACCGCATGATCGAGTGGTCCAAAAAGCCCCAGCCCGGCGGATACGTACCGGCCAAGGACCCGGTGGTGCGACAGAAGCTGGCAAACATCTATATCGAGGGGCGCATTTCACGCATGCTGGCGTACCGCGTCGCCTGGCTGCAGAGCCAGGGGTTGGAGCCGGAGTGGGAGGCCTCGGTGGCCCGCGTCTTCGGCAGCGAGTTCCAGCAGCACTCCGCCGAGGTCGGCAGCCAGATCATGGGCTTGCGCGGCATGCTGATGAAGGGCTCGAAGTGGGCGGATGAGGACTGCAACATGGCGCTGCAGGCCATGCTGGGCATCGGAGCCACAATCGCCGCCGGAACCTCAGAGGTACAGCGCAACGCCATCGCCCTGCGGGGGCTGGAACTGCCCCGAGGCTAATGATTATAATTACCGCGTAGCGGAAAGGAGCGGACAATGGATTTCGGTTTCACGCAAGAACAGGAAATGCTGAGGACATCGGCACGCGACTTCCTCACCACGGAATGCCCGCCGGAGCTGGTCAAGGAGCTGGCCGAGGATGAGAAGGGCTACAAGCCCGAGATGTGGGCAAAGATGGCTGAGCTGGGCTGGCAGGGGCTGGCCATCCCCGAGCAGTACGACGGCATGGGCATGACCTTCCTAGACCTGTCTGTTCTGCTGGAGGAGATGGGCCGCGCCGTTTGCCCCGGACCGTTCTTCTCCACGGTGGTGCTGGCCGGATTCGCCATACTGGAGGCCGGCAGCGAAGCGCAGAAGAAGGAATACCTGTCGAAGATAGCCGGCGGCAAGGCCATCGCCACGCTGGCCATCACCGAGCCCAGCGCCAGCTACGATGCCGCAGCCATTACCGTCGAGGCCAAAGCTGACGGCGATAACTATATCATCAACGGCACCAAGCTGTTCGTGGATAACGCCAGCAATGCCGATTTCATGGTGGTCGCCGCCCGCACCAGGCAGGGCAAAAAGGCCGAGGACGGCATCACCCTGTTCGTCATCGATGGCAAGGCGCCCGGCATCACCACCACGCCGCTCAATACCATCGCCGGCACCAAGGAGTGCGAGGTCACCTTCGACGAGGTCAAGGTAAGCAAGGACAGCGTTCTGGGAGAGGTGGACAGGGGCTGGCCCGTCATCGACAGGGTGCTGGAGAAAGCGGCCGCCGCCAAGTGCGCCGAGATGGTCGGCGGCATGCAGGCGGCGCTGGACATGAGCGTGGCCTACGCCAAGGAGCGCGTGCAGTTCGGCAAGCCCATCGGCAGCTTCCAGGCGATACAGCACCACTGCGCCAATATGCTCATCGACGTGGAAGGCTCGCGGTTCATCACGTACCAGGCGGCGTGGAAGTTATCCGAGGGGATGGAGGCCACCATGGAGGTGTCCATGGCCAAGGCGTGGGTCAGTGAGGCCTACCGCCGCGTCGCCCGCCTGGGGCACCAGATACACGGCGGCATCGGCTTCTGCATGGATCACAACATGCCGCTGTACTTCAAGCACTCCAAGGAAGCCGAGTCCCTGTTCGGCACCGCCGACTGGCACCGCGAGAAGGTGGCGCAGGAGCTGGGGCTGTAGATCACGTTCCGCAATCGACAATGCGATATCACGGGGCTATCCGCAATGGATAGCCCTCATCTTTTTCGATATAATGGACGCGGCTGGAACGACAGATGAACAACGGGGAGGCGAACGATGGCAAAGGATAAGGACTGCATCTTCTGCAAGATAGCCGGCGGCGAGATAAAGAGCGACCTGCTGTACCACGACGACGAGGTGGTCGCCTTCCGCGATATCAACCCCAAGGCGCCGACCCACATCCTGGTCATACCCCGCGACCACATCCCCTCCCTCAACGACACCACCCCGGAGCACAAGCGCCTGCTGGGGCACATGGTAAACGTGGCGACGGCGCTGGCCAGGAGCGAAAAGCTGGACAGTAAAGGCTACCGCCTGCTGCTCAACTGCGGCCCCGACTCCGGGCAGGAGGTACCCCACATCCACCTGCACCTGCTGGGCGGC
>CAYRYW010000090.1:2054-4769 GCA_964428725.1 uncultured Dehalococcoidales bacterium | reverse complement strand
CAAAAGCCATCGAAGTCTTACAGCTTTGGTATCAAACTTACACTTCTGCTCATCGCCCCGCAGTTGATAATTCTAAGAATTTATTCTGGATCAAAGAAAAAATCATCCCAGCATTGAAAGAAGCTGGGTGCACTGCTTTTGATAAGAATCAGATTTTAGATATTTTTAAAGAACATCATAGAACCGGAAAAGTTAAAATTGAAATTGGGGAGGAATCATGATCAATAACCATGAGGATGAAGAAAAGAAGGTTGCTATTTACACCAGGGTCAGCACTGAGGATCAGGCTAGGGATGGTTTCAGCCTTGATGCTCAATTGGAGCGTTTAAGGAATTTCTGTAAAACCTATCGCCATGAGATCATTGGTGAATATGTTGATGATGGTTATTCAGGGCGTAACATACGCCGACCTGCTTATACTAGGATGATGGAGGATATTGACAAGTGGGATGCAATGCTTGTTTTGAAAATGGACCGTATCCACAGGAATCAAAAGAATTTCACAGCCATGATGGAGGATCTGCAGGACCAGGGCAAGGATTTCATGAGCATGCAGGAGAAATTCGACACCGGAACCGCCATGGGCCGTTTTGTGATGTTTATCATCCAGCAGATAGCACAATTGGAATCTGAGCAGATCGGTGAGCGTGTGGGTCTTGCTTTAGTTGCAAAGGCCCAGGATGCAAAAAAAATGTTCATGGGCCATAGGGTTCCTTTTGGTTACAAGTGGGACAAGAAGAAGAAACAATTTATTGAAATCGGTGAGCAGCTGGATATCGTCACCAAAGTGTTTGATTTGTACTGCAACGGCACTTTTGACCCCATTGAAATCAATGAGGATGGCAAGCCCAGGAGCAGGGTAACTGGCAATGTTCTTACTGAGCGTGGTGCAACCAGGGAAAGGAACTGGTATGCAAAAAATGGCCATAGTTTTAGATCTATTGCTAGAACCCTTGGTATTTCTGCTTCTAATGTGAAGTATTACTTGAACAATATTTTCTACGTTGGTTATGAGCGCTGGTGTCACTATTTCCGCAGGATCCCAGACCTTGAGCAGTTGATAACTGTTGAGCAGTGGAATAAGGCTCAGCGAAAGATGAGGAAGAACTCCAGGTCCAATAGGTATGACCCCTTGCTGATACCGGATGATTACCCTGAGGTTTTTCTTTTGGACAAGGAGAAAACAAAGACCATTCCAATTATCAACCGTGCTAAGCACAATTATAATTTCAATGTAACATCTTGATAATTAAATGTAATGATATATAATTAAATATAATGAAAATGGAGATGTGAAAGGATGAAAAAGGATAGATGCTGGCTTTGCGGCAGGACAGCTGAGGACGTCCTCCGTGATGACGTCAGCGGTGAGGCTGAGGACCGATCGGAGTCTAGCAATAAGATTTTTGAAAACTACGGTCACATGCAATGGGTGCATCATAATCCGATATGCATAATTTGCTCTGGCATACTTGAACATTTTATGATAGAGAAAAAAGTCTTGTTTGAAGGAGATGAAATTCATGCGACCCTGGACAGATGAATGGTTGATCAAGCAAGCTGAGGAGCTTGGCTTGAAAGTTGGATTTGTGAGGCTGAAATAATTGTCAGAACTGACTCTGAAATATATTAAGATGAAAAGGAACCAATTGTTGAAGAAAACTGATTTTTCTCTGAAAAAATATGGAATCACTGAAAGAGTTAAGTCATACTGCAGAAAGCATGGACTTGACACAGATTCATGGGACTTCATAGAATGGAAGACAAAGACACCAAAGAGCAGTATTCTCAGAGTTAGTAGAAATGGAGGTTGAGGAGATTTGAAAAAATTTATACCCTTGTTTTCTTCATTTATTTCTTCCCAGCTCCCGCCTCCTATACCTTTTAACAAAATGGAAGACCCGGGTTTGTTGTATGGGTTTTTACATCTTTCCATATCCCCTCCTGGTGAATCCCGGGTTTTCCTCCTATTAGATTTATTTGACCTAAGTACCCTCTGTGAGGAGAGAGGAGATCATAAGATGTGGAGGGGGGGAATTAATCCCCTGGGAGGTCATTGGATAGATGACCTCCCATCTCACGTTGAACAAGGTGGGTTTTTCGCCAGGCCAGCCTATGATTTTGGGTATTATCATCCTCCTAGTCAAATAGGCCTGGTTTTTTTCCCACTGATTCACTTATGGGGGACCATTTCTTCGATAGCATCCTATTTGCGGCATATTTCATCCACTTGCTTGCTTATTTTTATTGGAATGGTTCCCCTCTCCTTCGATGTAAACAATGGAGGTTTGTATGGAGCAAACTGAATTTGATAATAAGGGCCAATACCAAAAACCTGAGGAAAGGAAAACAGATCCTTTCATCTGCGGTAGTACTGGTTTGTTAAAGAAGGCTGCTGCTAAGATCCGTGAGAACATCGGAGTAGTACCGATTCATGTTTTGAAAGACAAAAGCGGTGTTTTCGCTATTGAATACAAAAAATGGTTTGTCACAGCCAACAAATACCGTTATAAAGGAAATATCCTGAGCAACCAAAAGCAGATCATTCAGAGGGCCCACCGGTATCAGAAGAAACTGGTTGTCTATGTCGGCGATGATGATGAGTTCTATATGTTCGATCCTGAGAAGATCCTTGACCAGCATTGGGAGAACCAGCGTGGTTACATCACCATGTACAACTATGATGTTGCACTGGGGAGGCAGTTTTTGGTATGA
>CAYRYW010000090.1:0-1954 GCA_964428725.1 uncultured Dehalococcoidales bacterium | reverse complement strand
TTTTGGCATTATGCAATTATTGAGGGAAAGAAGGTCTGCATTCCCTGTGTGAAGAAAATGGGGTACATGTGAACTGGAAACTCTTTTTGTGGATCTACAGCCAGGCTGTTGTCGGCGGTACAACAATTGTCCTCACAATTTTCTACATAGCAGCATATATATTTGGATATGAAAATATTACTCTGCACACCAATGCATTCAATGAGCAGTTACTGGAGATTTTTATCTTTATTTCAGGTTTGATTTTATTTATTTATTTTTTTAAAAAACGAATTGAAAAAGAGGCTAATGAATTTGGAGATGTGAAAGATGCATAATGGATATTACTGCCTCAAGAATCAAATAGAGATCAATGACGGCAAACATGATCTTGTGATATGGGGCATGGAAGCTGGCAATATCACGGCTTTGAAGTTGGATGGTGAGGTTTTCAAAAAGGAAACTGTCCAGCTGAATGAAGTAATTGTTGAAAACAAAAAGATTGAACACAACTGGAAATCACCTTTTAAACTGGACAAAAAAATCACTACACTCAAAGGAGTACCGATCTGGCAGCCTATCTCAGATTATATCATGGATGAGCTGAAGGGAACTTTTAGTTTTAATGACGTCTGCATGTGGATGAACAAGTATTATACCAGTGTTTTGAAAAGACAGGTAAAACCATCAACAATTGATCGGTATGCCTGTGGATACATTGAGTTTCTAGTAAAGAACAATCAAATTGAAGAGATAAGCAACCGTGAGTACAAAAAGGTGACAAAGGTCAGTAAGAGCATTTATCCTAAAAGAGGAAATGTTCCCAATATCATCAAATGGTTGATTGAAAAAAACAAGAAAGTGTTTGATCTAGAGGAATTTTTCAGGGATTATCCTAAGAGCAAGCAGAACCGTAAGCGCACGGAAAAAGTAATTGGTGAGTTGATCGAAGAACGTAAATTGACTCAACTGGGTAATGACCGTTTCAAGTTGAATAATCATAAAATCAGGGTCACTGACTCATAGATATTTCGCCGAATATTAATCCTCTAGTCGGTGGCAAGAGGTGGTTTGAGAGGAGAAGGTCTGATTGAAAAAAAGGCATTTCCAATCCTTTGTATTTTCTCCTCTTAAATCCAAAAAATATGGAGTTGAAAGATTTGGTTGAAGAAGCTAAGAAGAAGATGATCGAAAACTTGAGTTTTCTTTTGGAGGCCCAGAAAGATGTGCTTGAATGAATTCAAATGCAATGAATGCGGCTGGACAGGCCCTGAGGAGGATCTGGTGAAGGGTTATGTTGAATTTGGTGAAGGAGAATCTGAGTGCCTTGCTGAATGCCCTGAGTGCGGCTCAGATGATGTGGAGGAATATCATTGAAATTTTTAATTATAAAAAGCAAAGAAACCGGCAGGATCCTATCTAAAATTCCAGTAACCAAGAAATTATTTGATAAGCTACAGGAAATCAATGATCCAGAAATTCTTAACAAAGCAATAAGAAAATATTTGGATTTGAAGGATTAATCATGATCTTTATAGCAAAGAATGAGGATGGAGTATCAAGCTGGGAACTTGTAATAAAAAGAAAGAAAGTTGTGACCCGCCGTTTGAAACCCATGGAAGCTGGAAAAGAATTTGCAGTTCAACCAGGCCGTGGAAAGAAAGCTGTCTGCAGGGCCAGAGTGATTTCTTGTGAGAACAGCGCTGAGCATGCTGCTAAAAGACCAATTTGGATCACAATGAAGAATTACTATGCCCGGGAAGCACACCTTGAGGGATTCAGGTCATGGAAGGGATTATTAAAATTCTTTGAAGAAAGAAAAATTCATTTGATTGACACTTATAGAATTGAGTTTGAGGTCATATGAAACAGCAGAAACTCTGCACCTGTGACTTCGGAGGAAGGATCGGCTGCAGGTTCTACAAAATAGGGTTTCATCCAACTTGGCTGATCTGTGGACATATAGGAGAAGAAG
>CAYRYW010000089.1:0-4916 GCA_964428725.1 uncultured Dehalococcoidales bacterium | reverse complement strand
CAGCCGAAAATGAAACCCCAATCGGATACAGAACGATTCAGAAGATATAAATTGGTCATTGACCTTCTGCTGGCAAGAGATGGATTTCAGAGGCCTGATGTCCATGAAGCCTTGAAGCATGAAAATAGAAGCTTCATAGGCAAGGTGATTAATGAGCTGGTAAGAGATGGTTACCTCGCCCAAGATGGCTTGAAATCAAAGCCGCGCTATTCTTGGTCTGAGAAAAAGAAAGAGCTCAACCCAGGCCGTTGGATTGATCAACGGGTTTTCACTGCTACAGTGAAGCGTGCTCCTTCCGCAGATCGGCCGAGGGAACGCCTCCTTCGCCTTGGACCGGCAGCGCTGAAGACCTCCGAACTCCTGGCCATCCTTATCCGTGCAGGCCTCCATGGAGAGTCCGCCATGCAGGCAGCCGAAAAGCTGGCAGCACGCTTCGGGGACCGCCTCCAAGACCTATCCTTAAAGGCGAGAGGTGAGCTAAAACAGGTGAGCAAAGCCGTCGGGGAGACGGCATATTGTCAGATCATGGCTGCCCTCGAGTTGGGTAAACGCTTAGCCAACCAAAAGGGCTCTGCTTCAGAAAAAGCTCCTAAGATCACCAGCACCGCTGATGCCCTTGCCTTTTGTAAGGAGCACTTTGTGAGGTTGGCGCACGAGGCCAGCCGAGAGGAATTCCATGTGGTATTATTAGATGAAAAACATCATGTCATCAAGACGGAACAGATCACGGTCGGCCTCTTGAACAAGAGCCTGGCACACCCTCGCGAGGTATTTAAGCCGGCAATTCGGGAATCGGCGGCTGCCCTCATTCTGGTCCACAACCACCCAAGCGGTGACCCGACACCGAGTCAGGACGATAAAACCATAACCAAAGAACTCAAGACGGCTGCTGATACCCTGGGTATCAGAATTCTCGATCACATCATCCTGGCGAAGGATGCCATACTCAGCATGGTGGATGAAAGGATACTGTAAGCCCTCAATAACAGGCTGCAGCCATGAAAGAGGTCACTATCACCGAGGCAGAGACCCGCAAAAGATTCATAGATAAGGCACTTGAGAAGGCAGGATGGGGTCCCATTATGCCATTTCGGGAGAACAGCCGCTTCAATCACGGCTGTGTTGAGGAATACCCCACTGAAAGAGGCCCTGCCGACTACGTGCTATTCCATGAAGGGAAGGCCTTGGCCTGTGTTGAGGGGAAAAAGGTGTCCATAGGCCCGCAGAACGTCCTTCAACAGGCCAAACGATATGCCAGAGGCTTTCCCCCTGGGGATTGCTGCATCGGATCCTTTGGCGAGTATCGGATACCTTTTGTCTATTCCACGAATGGCATAAATATCTGGTTTCAGGATCTGAGGGATCTGCTCAATCTCTCACGGCAAATAAGGACCTTTCACAGCCCAAACGCACTCAAAGAGCTATTAGAAAAGCCTGGGTCAAGCGCCAAGCAGTGGCTTCTGGACAATAAGATAGACGATAGAACCCTGTGGCCTTTTCAGATTGAGGCCGTCCAGGCCATTGAAGAAGCCCTCTCAGCCGGGAAACGGCATATGCTGGTGGCTATGGCCACGGGAACAGGAAAGACTGTTACCATCGTCAATCTCATGTATCGGTTGATGAAATCCGGTTTTGCCAAACGCATCCTGTTCCTGGTGGATCGCAGGGCATTAGCGGCACAAGCGGTTACTACCATGGCAAGCTTTGAGGCGGAGCCTGGCCTGAAGTTCGATCAGATCTACGAAGTTTACAGCCAGAAAATACAGAAGGAGGATTTGGACGAGAACACCCGCTTTGACTTCAAGCTGATGCCGCCTGAGTATCTCACCAACCCGAGCACCAGGGATGCTTTCGTGTATGTCTCTACCATTCAGCGCATGCGGATCAATCTGTTTGGTGAGGAAGGAATGTTTGGGTCCTCATCAGGGGATCAGGATGATGACGCCGATGCCCCGAAACTAGATATCCCCATCCATGCCTTTGACGTGATCATCGCAGATGAATGTCATCGTGGCTACACGGCACAAGAGGAGAGCAAATGGCGTGAAGTGCTTACCCATTTCGATGGGATCAAGATCGGCCTTACCGCAACGCCTGCGGCACATACCACCTCCTTTTTCAAGCAGATCGTGTTTCGGTATGATTACGAGCGGGCCGTGCAAGAGGGCTTCCTCGTAGACTATGATGCCATTGCCATCGAATCGGATATCACTTTAAAGGGGATCTTTCTCGAGGAGGGAGAGGAGGTCGGCCTGATCGATACGCATACCGGCCAGCTCAGCTTTGAAGCCCTGGAGGATGAGCGGGAGCTTCCTGCACCCACCACGGAGATCGACTGGTCGGCCCAGGACCGAAATAGGAAGATCGTTCAAGAGGTGGCAAAATATCTACTGGATCAAAAAAAACAGGTGGGCCATTTCCCGAAAACCCTTATCTTTGCCCAGAATGATATTGCCCATATATCCCACTGCGATCGCCTCGTTGAAATCTTGAGAGAGGAATTCAATAGAGGCGACGATTTTGTCCAGAAGATTACGGGCAGCCCATCTGTGGATCGTCCTCTTCAAAGGATCAGGGAGTTCAGAAACAGGCAAAAGCCAGGGGTGGTGGTTACCGTGGACATGCTCTCCACCGGTGTGGATGTGCCCAAGATCGAAAATATCGTGTTCCTGCGGCCCGTGAAATCGAGAATTCTCTTCGAGCAGATGATGGGCCGGGGCACGCGGCTCTGCCCGGAGATCCACAAGACCCATTTCACCGTCTTTGATTGTTTCAACGGCACCCTTCTGGAGTACTTCAGGAAGATCACGGGCATTACGGCTGAAGCTCCCCTCAAGGCCACCAAAACCATCCGTGAAATCGTCCGGGCAATTGCTGATAATGAGGATCGGGACTACAATATCGGGATTCTATCAAAAAGGCTTCACAGGATATCCAAACAGATAACCCAGGAGGGAAGAAATCAGTTCAACTATATCCTTGATTGCGACATAGCTGAATTTGCTCAATCACTGCGCCAGAGGCTGGAGCACCAGTGGGAGCAGACCATGGGGATCTTGCAGAGCGAGGCCTTTCTGGATTTATGTGAGACCTATCCTCGCCCAAAGAAGAGATTCATCAAGGCCGATGGCGCAGAGGATTATGTGAGCTCACGGATTATTTTCAGGGCCAAGGATGGCAGGGAACTCGGACCCGAGGATTATCTTAAGGAGTTCGAGAGATTCGTCAAAGAGAATCCAGAGCACATTGAGGCATTGGAGATCCTTTTCAGTCGACCCAAGGATTTTGATACCAGCCAGCTAAAGACCTTGCGCGCGGCCCTGGAAACAAATCCCGACAACCTGGTGGATAAATTCACCGAGAAAAACCTTCGCCGCGCGTACCATAAGGAACTGGCCGACATTATTTCCATCATACGCCATGCAGCCACGGGCAGCGAGTTGCTCACTACGGAGCAGAGGGTCACCAAGGCCATGATGAAGGTCAAGTCCGGCCGCACCTTAACCGGCGAACAAGAGAAGTGGCTTGAACTGATCCAAAGACACCTCACCCAAAACCTGCTGATGGAAAAAGAGGATATCGATTCAATGCCCATCTTTTTCCAGGAGGGGGCATCGTGGGGCAAACTCAACAAGGTGTTTGAAGGGGAGCTGGATATACTCATCCATGAAATCAATACCGCCATTGCCGCCTGATTATGTAAATCAGTATTTACACAAGAGACAGAATAGAATAGTTTCGTATAACACTATGGTATGCGATAAGGGTTATTGAATCAACTTTGATGAACTCGTAAAAAGTCCGAAAAAGGCCGATTTGTCATTGCGAGCGAAGCGCGGCAATCTCATAACCCTTGGAATCTCCCAGGGGATTGCCACGGCGCCTTGCGCCTCGCAATGACCGTCCGGGACTTTTTACGAGACCATCAACTTTAGAAGCCCGCTTTAAGCTTCTATAAAGTCTCAATAGCAAAGCAAGGTTTATCATTGTAATGGAATAATGCATGAAATCCTTAAATCCCGAATTCCTCCAAAGGCAACCTATTACACAGAATATTCTGCAAACCATTCGAAGAATTGCGGAATATAAAGGCAAGCAGGATCTATACAAGGAACAATCGCCGCAAATTCTAGAAACCTTACGGCAGGCTGCGATTATTCAAAGTACGGAATCCTCAAACCGATTAGAGGGAATCACAGCTCCCTTGGAGCGCATTAGAGATTTGGTTGCACAGAAGACAACACCGCGGAATCGATCGGAGCAGGAAATTGCCGGTTACCGGGATGTCCTTAATACGATTCATGCTAACCATGCTGACATCCCTTTCACTGCCGGTGTTGTCTTGCAATTCCATCGAGACCTCTATCAGTTCAATCCCGGGCAGGGAGGCAATTGGAAACCAACGGATAATGAGATTACAGAAATTCAATCCAATGGTACAAAAGTTGTCCGGTTTTATCCGGTTCCTGCTCACATGACTCCAGATGCCATGGAGACACTGCATAAACAATTTGCTGAGCTTTGGCAGAGTGGAAAGATCGAACCACTTCTGCTCATTCCAACCTATATTCTTGATTTCCTCTGCATACATCCTTTTCTAGATGGAAACGGCCGTATGGCCAGGCTCCTAACGCTTCTTTTGCTCTACAAGGCCGGCTACGAGGTGGGCCGCTATATCAGCCTGGAACAGATGGTCGAACAAACGAAAGAGAGCTACTATGATACCCTCTATGCTTCTTCCCAAAGATGGCATGAGGCCGAGCATGCCATCTTGCCCTGGTGGGAATACTTCATGGGCGTGATGTTGTTTGGATCATACCAGGAGTTTGAACGTCGAGTTGGGCTTGTTACTGCCAGCAGGGGATCAAAAACGGCGATGATATTGGATGCAATAGAGCATTTTATGAGCGATTTTA
>CAYRYW010000088.1:0-4923 GCA_964428725.1 uncultured Dehalococcoidales bacterium | reverse complement strand
GCTCTGTGCTGATTCCGACCGCGAGGGTTTTGACTCCGGAGGGAGCGGGCCCAAGTTTTCCTTCGACAGTGGATACGGGTGCTTGAGGAATGGCCCGAATCTCATCGAGTAGAACCTCAACTTCTTCGGTGACTTTGTAGGGCTCTGTGGGCTCTTCGACTTTTCCGGTGATCTCATAGGAGGTGACCTTTTCTTTGGCGATCTTAGCAACAACCGGCCGGTTTTGCAAGACATATTCGATCACCTCCGTGCCTTCCGGCCCGGTGGGGATGAAATAGCGGAGCTGGTAGTTGATCCGCTCGGTAAACACGCCGTGTCTGGTCAGCTGCTGGCCCTCGTCATACCCGGGGCCGCTGATCTCGATGCGCTCCTCACCCGACACGGTGCGCCTGCCCAGCCGCCACTCATTGGCCAGCACGTAGGTGGTGGCATTATTCAGGATCTCGGCCTCGATCTCCGCGGGCTTGACCTTGAGCTGGGAGCGCTCTGCGCCCAGGTTCCTGAGCACGGCTGACACATCCTGCTGGTTGATCAGCCGCCCGATGAGCCGCTCGCCGTCATCGGTCTGGGTGCGTATGATCCGGGCATGGCCTCTGAGGCGATCCCATATCGGCAAAAGCAGCCCGCTGATGAGGTTATAGCGCTTGGTCGTGGTGTCCGGCGCCGCTTTAAGCGCTGCCTCCCACTCGGTCTTGGCCGTTTTTTCGTCCACCTTCTCCCACGAGGACTCGCGCACGAGATCCCACACGTCGGGTAAATCGTACTGCATGCCTAAATCGACAAGGGCCTTATATACGGGAGAGTCGCCGGATTTGAGCGCTTGGTACTCATCTCTGGTCATTGTGTTGTAGGGAGTGAGAGCGCTCCAGGCGCTGACAAACTCCTCTTTGGTATTGAATTTCTTGGCCCACGTTACCAGCGGACCGAGCGCCTTGGGGAGCTTTCCGGGGAGCTGCTCGCGCTTGAGCGTCTGCCGCGTATAGGTGGGGGAGTCCAGCACGTGATAATTCGATACCTGGCCGGTGCGGGGATCGGTTTTTTGCCGTAGAGGACCGACTGCCCATAGTTTGCCGCTGCGCTTGTTGCGGTAAAACCCTTCTCCCTCTGCCGCCCACTTCTTGGCATGGTCAAAGGGGAACAGGGCATTGGGCACGGCGACGTCCAGCTCCACGAATTTCGTCTTGGCCCCGGTCTTGGTGTCGGTGTAAACATCCTGCTCGCTGACCTTTGTAATGCTCTCGCCGCGCAGGGTTTCCATGCCCACGTCCAAGGTGCCGGCCTCGATGGCGATCTGGATCTGGGTGTCAAGGCGCTCGGCAAACAGATCGAACACCGTGTTCTGCATGTCGATCTCCATGTGCAGGAGGCGATTCAGGAACTGGTGCACCGGCGGGATGCTGTTGGTCTTGAGAGCGCCTTCATTATCCACCAGGCTTAATGCCGTCTGCTGCTCGAACTCGCCGATGCTCATCCGGGGCTCTACGCCGTTATACATATCCTCGATCAGGCGGCGCACCGCTGCGCTGGCATAGGAGCTCTCCAGGTTGTCCCGTTCGGCGAATAACCCTTGACTTGCCGCGCGCCTGGCGCCCCTGGTCAGAGCGCCCAGCTGATCCAGCCGACGCGCAATGGTAGAGATAAACCGGGCATGGCCTTTGAGATCCGTCTCACAGAGGATAACTTCAGGGGCCTGTTTTTGGTTCGTGCGGTGGGTTCTGCCTAAGCCTTGCATGGCCCGATTTGCCTGCCAGCCCGGCTGCAGCATATAATGCCGGCGCAGCCGCTGGTTATTGAACCGCAGATCCGGGTGGTATGAGGCGCCGGTGCCGCCTGCATAGGAGAACATGAGCAGGCGCTTGCGGTCTTCCAGAAAGGCGGTGACATCGGCCTTGACCTTGCCCGAAGTGCGCTTCTCCAGGATCATCCTGCCTTCATCGTTGTAGTTCCGGCGATCGCTCCTGCCGGTAATTTCGGCAAGCACATCGGAGCCGAAGTGATGCAGGATCTGATCCAGGGGGTTGTCGATCTCGGTCGTGGCTGCCAGCTTGTCCAGCAGCGCCTCTTTCATGGCCACGGCCTCGGCGTTCTGAACCGGGTTGCCCTGGGAGTCGGTGACCGCCACCCAGGTGATGTTGCCTTCCTCATCCTGAACCTGTTGATACTCTTGGGTGGGAAAGGCCTTTTCCACCAGGTTGATGATGATCTCCTTGGGGCTGACGTCCAGATCCTCGTACTCATCCCCGTTTTCCATCCGGGCCAGGGCGCGGTTCTGCTGGGCCTCATTGGTGTTGACGAACTGGATCACCGGCGCATGCCCGGCCTCGATATCCTTTTCTATGGATTTTATCAGGGTGGGCACCTGAAAGGCGGTGATGATCTGGTTGAAGAACCGCAGCTCTTCTCCCCAGAACCGGGACATGGCGGCCCCGCGTGCCCGGCCGTTGTTGATGCCGCCGGTTTCCTCCAAAGCCGCGTGGATATTCCGGTGCACCAGCTGCCAGGCCCGGGCGAACTCGTTGTAGTAGTCGCGCTGATTGCCGGTCAGATCATGCTTCAGCCGGTCATAGCGGATTCCATCAAAGGCCAAAGAACGCGACGCATAGACACCTAATTGCTTCATATCCCGGGCAATCATCTCCATGGCGGCCAGCCCGCCCTGCTCCATGGCCGCGACGAAATTCTCCGCCCGCGGAAAGGGCGTTCCCTCGCCCCATAGGCCCAGCCGGGTAGCATAGGTGTAGTTTTTGATCTCGGTGGCCCCGGTGGCCGAGAAATAGGCGACCCGGGCATTGGGGAGCTCATCCTGGAGCTGCACGCCTACCAGGGCGGTCTGAGAGACCGGTGTTCTGCCTCGCTGGCCCTGCAGGGCAATGGCGTTGCCCATGTTGTGGGATTCGTCGAATACCATCACCCCGTCGAAATCACTGCCGAACCACTCGACCAGCGGATCGACGCGGGTTTTTCCCTGTTGGGGGTCTTTCTGGCGCAACGTGCCGTAGGTGACGAAGAGGATCCCTTCCTTGAGCTTCGGGGTTTCGCCCATCTTGGTCTTGCCGTAGTCCACCAGGCGGTCGGGGTTGAAGCCGATATCCCGGGCATCCCGTTTGGCATCCTCCAGCAGGGTCTTGTTCTGACTGATCCAGATCCCCTTCTTCCGGCCCTTGTTCCAGTTATCCATGAAGATGGCCGCGATCTCGCGCCCTTTACCCACGCCGGTGCCGTCGCCGCACATGATCCCCTTGCGCCGCCCATCGGGCAGGGTTTCGGAGTGGGCCTGGCCCGCATAGGTCACAAACTCCAGCTGGGCATTGCTCAGCTCACTCTTCTCGGCAAGGCTTTGGGGAAGGTCAGGCTTGTAATCCACCTCGGGCGGGGTCACCGAGGCCATGGCGCTGCTTTCCACGAGCTTATACTGGTGGGGTTGCGCGCCCGGGATCTTGACACGCTGCGGGGAATATTCCTCGAACAGGGAATCGGTAAACTCGGCCGGTTTCTTGGGCGGGGCTTCCTGGCGCTCGACCTCTACAGCAGCGGCGCGCCCTTCTGGTACGCTGGGATGCTCTCTTTCAGCCGGTCGTCCAGGTTGTTCAGAATCTCGCTGGCGAGCTCGCTCGCGCTCAGCTTCGGAGAGGGGAGGGGCCACGGCTGGCCGTCCAGGTCGTTCTCCAGCACCTGCTGCTCCTTCTCCGGGTCGTAGCCCGCCAGGCCCTGGAGCACCTCCCACAGGAGCGGGTTCTCTACCTGGACCTTCCCCTGGTACACGGCCCACATCACCAATTGGTAGCTGTAGCTGAGGCTGCGGTCCGGGTTCACGTCTTCCTTCAGGAGGGCCTTCTTTGCCAGCTGGTTCAGCCGGCTTTCGTTCTGCGGGAGTGATTCGGGCATCTCTGACTCCTTCTAATAGGTCAATCAGATCTTCGATCTTTTCTACTCTGCCCTTAACTAAAGGATAATCCTTTTGGGCAGTCTTGTCAATCACGATGATCCGGTTATCAAACGTGGTGCCGAACTTGCGGTACTCCTCGCCGCTGATCTCCACATTGGCACGCACGCTGTATTCGGTGTTGATCCTCCCCCACCAGTCGCGGAAGGCGGGCGCATCAGGGGCCATGCCTTTACCGACGATGGCAACAAGACGGCCGTTGGGCTCCAGGCGCTTGAGGGCCTGCTCGATGTGCCGGGCCCCGTACATGGTCTTATGCTTGCTCAATCTCCCGGCTGTTGCGGAAAACGGCGGGTTCATCACGATGACCGTGGGCTTGATATGGGCGGGCAGTACGTTGTGGAGCTGGGCCGCATCCTCGCTGAAATAGCTGGCATCGCCCATGGTGCGCCTGAGAAAGATACTGCGCCGCTTGGACAGCTCGTTGAGCACGATAGTTTTCACCCCTGCAACGCGGGCAAAGATCGAAATACTGCCGGTTCCGGCGCTGGGCTCCACGTAGGTATCCCACACGCTCAGGTTGGCCACCCAATTCGCCACAAAGGCCAGGGGCGGCGGGGTGGAAAACTGCTGATATTCCTCCGTTTCCTGGGTGCGCTTGGTCTGGGTGGGCAGGGCGGTGTTCAGCCGGTCTTTGAGGCCCTTGGTGAGCATGCCAGCCTGCGCTGCGCGCTTGCGCGGGTCATAGGTCTTATCCCCTGCCATGCCCGCGTCGAAAATAAACTTGTTTATCCCCACCTCAAGGGCGTCATAGGCGTCTTTCACCGTGTACGCCTTCTGGGCCATGGTGCCGCCGAATGCCTCATTGGCGACCTTGAAAAGTTCATTTGCTGTAATCGCCCGATCACCGGGGCGCCGTACCTCGATCTGCCGCTTTACCCAGTCGGCTATTTGTGTAATTGATGCGGCTTTAATGCCGCCCGTGGGCTCTTCTTCCGTGTCCTCAACCACCTCCTCGATCTCCTCGGCCTCGGCAGGCG
>CAYRYW010000087.1:0-4959 GCA_964428725.1 uncultured Dehalococcoidales bacterium | reverse complement strand
GCTGAGCGATGGCTGCTGACGACCTCACCCCACGATCCACCTCCCTCAGCGGCGGTGGCGGCGGTGCCACCACCCTCACCGGCCTCACTGATACCCCAGCGGGGTACGGCGTCAACGGCCAAGTGCTGACCACCAACGGGGTGAATGCTGCGACGTGGAGCGCGCCGGCTGCGGCCTATGCGCTCGACCCGTCGGATTGGGTGAGCATCGCCGGCGTGCAGGGTGTCGGCACCGGCACTGCGCTGGCTGCCGCGACCTATCCTGACCTCGCGGATGCTGACGCGGGGCAGGCGCTTGGCTCGGGGCCGACTGAGTTGTCGAGCGGTGCGCTGCGCATCGCGCCGGGCGTGGCCACGTCAACGATGTCTGGTATCGACCTCGGCACGATCCCGGTCTCGACCGACGGTGTTTCTGCTGTGCGCGTCGCGCTGTCCATCTCCGGGCGGAACGTGAACAACTCCATCAATTACAACGTCGGTCTGTGGGTGTCGGATGGCACAGACACAGCGACTGCTGCTGTGTACGGCTGCGGATTTGGCTGCAATGGCACCCCCGGGGGTGGCGAGACCGTCAACTACAACCGGACAGGCGCAAACCGCGGAGCGCTAACTGGCGCTCTCCCAAACGGCGGTTTCATCGCGTATGCCTTGGGTGGCCCTGCGCCCTACGTCGACCTTGCAGCGACGCGCGACGGCGCCACCGGCAACGTGGACATCTGGATTGGCCAGTATGGGGGATGGCGCATTCTCTACACCTTCGCTGCCGCCACGACCGCTGCCGCGCATGTGATGCTGTTGTGCCGGTCGAATACGACCAGCCTGACCGTGGGCCTGGATGTGACCCACATCTTGCCGGCAGGCGCTCTTGCGCAGGCGACCCCGCCGAGGGTGTCGTAAGATGCCGCTGACGCGCGGAGGTGGTGACGGGAGGAGGTGCGCGCCAGCGGCGTGCAGCGATACTGACACCCCGCGCAGAATGCGGGCGTAAGGCAAAGCATGACCCGCCCCGCCCCATCGCTGCCTGACTGGCTCGTCGCGCCCGAAATGCGCGAGTCGTCGCCGCACGTCTACCGCGCAGCGGATGGCAGGGTGAGGCCCATTGATACGGCAGTCGTCCACTGGACGGCGAGCCCGTACAAGGCCGGCAACCACCTTGGCGCCGATGAGGCCCGCATTCGCTCGTGGGGTCGAGGCGAGCGCGGCAAGACCTCCACGCACTTCACCATCCTTCGGGACGGCAGGGTGCTGCAACTGGCGCCGCTGTGCGAGCGGTGCTGGCACGCAGGCGGCAGCAAGACGGCCGACGGGCGCGGCGGCGTCAACTTCCGGTCGGTGGGCATCGACCTTGAGTGCGTCGGCCCGCTGCGCACCGAGGGCGGGCGCCTCCTCAACGCCTACGGCGGGCACCATGCCGGGCCAGCCGAAGCCTACGACGGGCGCCTGTGGGAGCCCTACACGTCGCAGCAAGCCCACGCCCTGTTGACGCTGGTGCATGCGCTTGTGGGCCTGATTCCCGCGCTTGAGGACCCTGCCGCGTGGGTCGGCCACTGCGACATCAGGCCAACCAAACTCGACCCCGGGCCGCACTTCCCTTGGCCGTGGGTGCAAGCGGTGGTGTGCGGTGGCGCCTCGCCGCTGGACGTGACCGATTGGTCGGCGGTACCGGGGGTGATTGTCCCCGCGGAGGTGGTCGCATGATGGCCCGCATCTGGACGTGGTTTCGCACTCTCAAGCCGTGGCAGCAAGCCGCGGTGGTGGTCGTCGTCGGCGCCTGCGTGGGGCTCATCGCTGCACGCATGTGGGATGCGCTGGGGGCGTTCGTCGCGGCCCTGTTCGGCATCGGTGGCGGTGGTGGCGCGGTCAAGGCGGGTCGGCGTGCTGTGGCCGCTCGCAAGGCCGCGAAGGCCGCCGCAGGGCTGGCTGACGCCATCGCAGAGGCCGACGCCGCCCACCGCGAGGCCGACGCCGAAGTCGATGCCGCGCTGCGAGATGCGCGCGACGCCGAGACCAAGGCGCGCAACGCCAAGCCGCCCTCCGATGACCTCGAGCCGATGCGCTTTGATGCGCTGGACGGTGGGCCGTGATTCGCCCGTGGTGGATGGGCACCCCCGTGGTGTGGGCCGTTTGGCTGTCGTCAGCCGTGGCGCAGGTCGCGCCCCTGTCGGTGACCCTGCACGCCGAGGCCCCGTGCCCCGCCCCGCAGGTCGAGTCGCCGCTGCTGCGCCTGCCGACCGGCTGCCCCGCACCGTGGGCCGGAGTGCTCTACACCGCTGCCGAGCATGACCGCACCCGCACTCAGGGTGCGCAGGTCAACGAGCTCGCCAAGGCGCGGGCCAAGCGTGCCGACGTGGCCGAGCGCGCCCTGCGTGCGTGCCGTGTGCAGCGTGACGAGGTGACAGCCGCGTGCGTCGTCGGGGTTTCCCGCATCGAGGGACAGGTGCAAGCCCTCGCCAGCCTCGACGCTGCGCCCCTGCCGCGCCCCGTGCTGTGGCCCTGGGCTGCGCTGTCGGGCGGACTCGCGACCCTCGGAGCCGGCGTGGGTGCGCTAGCAGACCGCGGGCCGGGCGAGGTCATCGGATACGGGCTGGCAGGCGCGGCCGTGGGGACGGCCGTGGCGTGGATGGTGTCGAGGTGGGCGCGATGAGTCGTGGGTTTTGGGCGCGGGTTGTGCTCACAGCATTCTCCATTGGGGCACTCGGCGGGGCAGCCATGTACTCGCTGCTTGGGGGATGGTGATGATGACCCCTGTGGAGCGGCAACTGCTTGAGGAGGTCCGCGCGGGCGTCGCGGACATCGCAACCCGGCTGACCCGGATTGAGGAGCGCAACGACGTGCGTGGCAAGCACGTTGCGGACCTTGAGGTCCGGGTTCGTGCGCTTGAGGAGCGGGTCACCCGCCTCATGGTGGGGGCGTCCATCATCGGCGGTGCGGTCGGTGCGCTGGCCGGCGCACTGATGAAGTCCGCGCTCGGGTGAGCCCTGATGCGCGCGCCGCGCTGGCGTGGTGGGCTCGCGGCGGGATGCTTGAGCCGCCTATTACGCCACCAGCCGCCGCCCCGCCGACGTCCGCGCCCTTGGCCTCGGCTGTCACCCAGCGCGCTGCTCATCCTCATCCATCCACGCCGCAGCATCGCCGGCTGTCACTTGCGCCCCCAGGGGTGGGATGCTTCCCCGCTGGACAGGTCTGACAGGTCTGCTGCTGTAACAAGAGCACGCGCCAGGGCGCGTGCATCAGCGGCACTCAGCGAGCCCGATGCGATCAGGTGGCCACCTCGCGCGAGTGCGGACTCTGGGTGTGGCTCCAGGTTCAGCCGGATGCCGTCGCAGTCAAGCGCGACCTCCCAGGATGCGGCTGGCCCTCCGGCCTTGCGCACTGCCGCGTCAAGGTCGTCGCCATCCGCCACGGTCCACCCATGCCAGCCGACGCCGGCCGCGACCATTGGCACGCGGTCAGGCTCACATGCAGGGATGCCTGAGACACGCAGCTCGACCCCCGGGTCAGCCTGCTCTATGCGGCGGCTCATGCCTCCCACCCCGCCCACTCGCACGCATCCAGCGCCTCATCCCACAGCCAGTGCGTCTCGTCGTCCAGCCACTCAACCGGCAGGCCCAACTCGGACGCCGCGCACTGCGCCAGGAGGGTCGGCCCCTCGTCGGCGTCTGCGTTGCGCCGCATCCACGACCTGACCTCGCGCCGCGACGGCATCGCAGGCGGCGGCATGGGCGCCTTGCGGGGCTTGCGCGGGAGGCGCAACGCCTCCAGTTCGCGCTGCTTGTCCGTCACGGCCTGATTCTCGCGGATGCACCGCTCAACCCACCGCTGCTCGCTCGCGACGCCCATCACCCCACCTCCTGAGCTTTGGGCGCTCCGTCCGGGTGCCACAGCATCGCCCGCGCCTCGCCCGCGGTCATCGTGCGCCCGGTGGGCTGCCACGCAGCCTCGCTCAGGTCGGCGTGCTCAGACAGAGCAGCACGAAGTGACTCGCGGATGGCGGCAGCGAACGCAGCCTCGTCGATGACCGGCCATCCGTCGTCGTGCGACAGGTAGTCGCTCTCACGCAGCCAATCCGACACGGCGTCAGCCACGTCGTCTGCGAGGTCGGGCAGGTCGCGCGGCTCGGCCGGGCGCCATTCCTCCAGCACCACATGGTCGGCCATGCTGCCCTCAGCGAGCGAGTCCAGCGGCATCAGCGGGCCACCATCCCCATGCACCCACCACAGCGTCTTGCTCGGCTTGCTGCCCATCATCCCACCTCCCGAGCCACCGGCTCATCCGCTTCCATCCACGCCGCGCCGCGCACGATGTCAGCCAGCCCCGCCAGCCAACCGTTGAACGAGTCGGCGTCCTCAGCGCACGCGAACGACGCGAGCAACCGCATACCGCCCGGTCCGTCCTCGATGAGACACGGACGCTTGCGGCCGGGCAGGCGCCCAGCGTGGATGGTCACGCCGCCGACGTTGAACGTCGTGACGGTCTCGCCCTTCACGACCCACCCCCGAACGCGCGCCGCATCAGCGTCGGCCCGAACCCAAGCAGTTCGCCGGCGAGCGGCATGGCGCGGTAGACGTGCGCCATGCCGTCCCGCGCGTCACGTCGCATCAGGCCCGCATCGACCAGCCGTCGCATGGACTCAGCATCGCGCTCGCCCGGAGCGTAGTGGTTCCGGTGGCCCCACCGGCTCCGGTCGGGACCTCGCACGCCCAGGGCGTTCATGACGCGGCGCACGTCGCCGCCAGTCAGCCACGCGCCAGGGGCGTCAGGCGTAGGCGACACGAACGCCTTGAGCTGCCCGCCACACTCGCACGGGCACGGCAATCCGGCCATGCGAAACCGCCCGTCGATCTGGTGCTTGCAGTCATCGCACCCGAGCGTCACCAGTCGCTTACCCATCACCCCACCTCCCGAGCCACCGGCTCGTCCTCATCCATCCACGCCGCGACCTCATCGGCCGTCGGCAGCC
>CAYRYW010000086.1:2785-5020 GCA_964428725.1 uncultured Dehalococcoidales bacterium | reverse complement strand
CCACACTGATCGCCGCCCGGAATTACTTGGTGCCACCCGACAGCCCGGTAACTCCGCAGCGCGCCTACGTGGTGGTCGTGCCGCCGAACGAGCAAGACTCGGATCTGGTGATGCGGTTGAGCATGGGGTACGGCACAACCGGTGGATGGACCGACACGTCGCCCTGGCCGACCTACTCGTCGAGCTACCCGGCGGTGGTCGTTACCTCTGTCACCAGCCAAACCGAGTTCGAGGTGCAGACCGATGCAGACCTACCCGGCGGGGCGGCGTCGCTGACCGGCGACGACGCGCCCAGCCTGATGCTCTGGGATGCTGACAACAGCGTGTGGGTCGCGCTCGATGTCAAGGCCGTCACCGACGGCGGGACGACCGTCGCGATCGAGCTGAACGCGGCGCCGGCTGACGGCAGTTTCACCATCGCCACCGGGCAGTACCTGTCCCCTGGAACCGATCGCCTCACCATCATTGCCGACGCGCTGTCGGACTATTTCGACGAGCTGGGGCCGGGCGAGGTTGTGGACCTGGACACCGACCCGCGCGGGCGGCGAGCACGCCGGTATCCGCCGCCGTCGGAGCAGTATCCGTCGATCGCAGGCCAGCTCGTGGTGAGCCGGGTGATCGATGCGCTGGGCGGGGTGGCGCCGAACGCGGAGCTCACGTCCATCTCGAGGAGCGAACCCGATCTGCCCGGCGACGTGATCGACGGGCCCAACATCGTGACCCTGGGACGGGTGGCAATCTATCCGCTGTGACTACTACGAGGAGGAGACCGATGACGACACGCGAATCCGATGCGATGAGCAACTGGCGGCGGCGCCGCGAACAAATCGAGCTCGATCCGGAACTGCCGGCGGGGGCGCGCATCCTCGGCCAGCACCTGGTCGATGCCGCAGGCGAGCGCGGCTGCTGTTGGCCGAGCAACGGCGACCTGGCCTCGACGCTGGGCATGTCGGCCCGCGCGGTCCGGCTGCACCTCGAGCGGTTAGAGAGGCGTCGACACGTCGCCCGACGCCACCTGCGACAGGGTGACACGCTCCCCGGGACGAACGATGTCGTCGAGCGCCGGAACGGTGTGCGCCTGATCGTCCTGCTGTCCGATCGTAACGTGGCAAGCCGCTTGCCGGGTCAGCCTTGCCACCTTAACTTGCCACCTCAACGTGGCAATAAGGTGGCAAGTGAATCGCCGTGCAACCCCCCGGAATCACGGGAACTTGCCACCCCCCCGGCAAGCCCTTGCCACCGAAAAGGGGAGGACGCTCCGAGGGAGGGAGACCCTTCCCTGCTCACACCCCCCCCCAACAGGGAAGCCCTGGGATCACCCCCTGAGGACCACTCCACGGTGACAGCGACGCCGGCACAATCCCAGGAGACGGAGACCCCGATCGTCGAGGTCGAAGCGCTAGGGGGGGACCGCGACGCGATCCTGGCCGAGCTGGCGGCGCACGGGTGGCGCGATCTTGGCGAGATTGAGCACCACATCGGCCGCGGACCGCTCGCTGAAGTGGCGACCGCCGAGATCGCGGACCTGCTGCGCGGGGTGTTGCACGGGCAGCGGGAGGCCGAGCGGATCCGGGCCCTCTACTACCCGGACTGGCGCCCCCCGACCGAGGAGGTGCACGCATGATCCGGCGCCTATCGATCGGGGCAGCCGTCGCCCTCGCAGTTGCGGTGCTCGGCGCCGCCGCGGTGCTCGCCGTTGCTGCTGCGACTGCAGTTGCCCTTGAAGCGGCCGCATCCAACGAAACGAACCGCCGCTCCCCGCCGTCCTCCGGGGCGCCGGCGGTCCGTGGCTCCGCTTCCCCCCGGCTGCACCGGCTTCCCGTTGTCGTGGCCGAGGGGGAGCGGGCCGTTCCATCTTTCACGGGTCGCTGCCCTGCAGCCTCGCCGGCTGCGGCTGCGGCGGTCCGGGTCTCGCCCCCCTCGAGGGTTTGCCGGCGCTCTGGTCGTCATCCCGGGCGCTCGGCTGGCCTCTTCCTCGGCCGCGTTGTCTACCCCCGGGGGGGGCAGGCCGAATTACGTCTCGCCCTTGCCGCCGAGGGCCTGGGGCGCGGTCCGGTGGCCCGGGCCGCGGCAGCGGGCCCAGCAGGCGGCGCCCAGCGGGCGGCAGGCGCCCCCGGGGGGCAGGCCCTCGACCCCGCGCCCCTCACCGCCCCAGGGGGCCTAGAGCGGGCCCAGGACCACCCCCAGCAAGCCCCACGCGCGGCCCCAACGACCACCCCGACAGAGCGGCCACCC
>CAYRYW010000086.1:0-2685 GCA_964428725.1 uncultured Dehalococcoidales bacterium | reverse complement strand
AGACACGATCTGACCCCCAAAAAAACGAGGTGAATGATGAACCCGAATCGTTATGACGAGCAAAGACTGGTGGCCCACCTAAGGGCAAACTTCCCGACCGGCGGCGGGGCGCGGGTTGCGCCTGCGCTTCCCCCGGAGGGCGAGGTGCAGACCGCCAAGGCGCGACGGGCATGGTTGGTCGCGCACATTCCGGGCGCCGACCGCTGGGATTCGGCCCAGTTGATGCGAAGCTCCGAGCAGTTGCGGGCGCTGTGCCGAGCCGACAGTCGGCGCGCGCTGGCCGACCGCGTGCAGGCATCGGGTTCGCGGCCGGGCGAGGTGACGTTTGTCGCGCTGAGCTTGTTTCCGGGCGAGACCAAGATCCAGCAGGCGATGGCGTTCCTTGAGGCGGCCGAGCCGATCCGGATGCGGGAGCTGGATCACGCCGCCAAAGTCCAGGCCGCGATCGCGTTCCTGCGGCGAAGCTACGTGGTGTGATCATGGCCGCGAAGAACACCACGAAGAACGGATTCCGAGCGGGGTTGCGGCGGGAGCTCGAGGGCGAGGTGCGCAAGCTCGCGGCGCGAGTCGAGCAGCGGCGGGCGCGCCTGGCCGAAGCCGAGGCCGAGGCTGCCGCCGCGCGGGAGGTGCTCGACCACTCGGACTCGGAGCGGCACGCGGCCGCGTGGGTCGAGGCCGATCGCCTGGTGAATGTGGCGCGCGTGCGGCTCGAGGTGGCCGAGGGAAGGCTCGCGGCTGCGCAGGAGGGCCAGGCCGCCGACGAGACGGCAAAGCTAGTGGGCGAGGCGGCCGAGCTGGAAGCAACGATCGCCAGCCACGGTGAACGCGTCGGCGCCATCTACGAGCGGCTGGGCGCCGTGGCCCAGGAGCTCGCCGACACCATCGAGGGCGTCACGGGCGAGGCGGCGGCGACACACAAAGCGATCGCCCGGCTTGCGGCCGTGCGGGCGTTGCTGCACTTGCCTGCGGCGGATCGCAGCGTCGCCGATCCGGTGCACGGTTTCAACTTGGCTTTGCTGCAAGGGATTCGGGCCTCAGGCCACCGTGTGACCCAGATCGAGCGCTGGCTGCAGCCCGGCAACTATCTCAGCGTGGGCCGCCCGTTTGCCCGCGCCAAATGACCGCCGCGGCCCCGATCGCGTTCGTCGATTTCTGCGCCAAGCTGGGCCTGCACCTCACCGCCGGGCAAGCGGTGTTCGCCCGGGTGGCTTTCGACGGCGCCGATCCGGCCGATCTGCCCGCCGAGCAACGCGCGCTGGCCGCGCAGATCTTCGGGCCAGACGTGCACCACGTGCCGGCTGCAGCGCGCACCGTTGTGGCGGGAGTGCTCGGCGCGCGATCTGGCAAGAGCCTGGCGGGCGCGGCTCGATGCCTGCACGCCGCACTGACCCAACCGATCGATCGGCTGGGCCCGGGCGAGCACGGCAGCGTGCTGGTCGTGGCCCCCGATCAACGGCTTGCCCGCATGGCAATCAGGTACGTCCAGGGGCTCGTGAAGCGGGCCGCGGCGCTGCGGCGACTGGTGGTCAACGAGACGGCCGATCAAGTCACGCTGCGGCGCGGGGCCAAGCAGGTCACGATCGAGGCACTGCCCGCCTCCCGAGGCGGCGCCACGGCGCGCGGGCGATCGCTGTTGGCCGCGCTGATGGACGAGGCCGCATTTTTTCGCGGGGCGGATTATGAGATTAACGACGTGGAGATCTTCCGGGCGATCGTGCCGCGCTTGTTGCCGACCGCGCAGTTGATCATGACCTCGACACCGTGGGCCGCGAGCGGCTTGCTGCACGACACCTGGAAGGCGAACCACAACAGGCCGAGCACCGCGCTGGCGGCGCACGCCTCGACCGAGATCATGCGCGGCGACGATCCCCACGTCGCGGCGATGGTGCAGCGCGAGCGCCAGCGCGACGAGATGAACTACCGCAGGGAGTTCCTCGCCGAGTTTTTGGACCATGGCGCCGGCCTACTGTTCGATCCCGACGCGATCGACGCGTGCGTGGTCGCGGGCCGGGCGGTGCCGCTGGACCCGGATCCGCAGCGGCGCGCGTGGGCCGCGATCGATCTGGGGTTGGCCGCCGACGCCTCGGCCCTGGCGATTGTGCGCGATGCCGGCGCCAGCCGGATCGAGGTGGTCGAGCTGGCCGAGTGGCGGCCCAAGCGCGGGCAGCCACTGGTGCCCGGCGAGCTACTGCGCGGCCGGATCCTGCCGCGGCTGATCGCGCACAAGGTGCGATCAGTGACCAGCGACGCCCACTACATCGAGACCGTGCGGGAGCACCTCGGCGCGCAGGTGCCGGTCCGGGTCGCCGGGCACACGTCGCAGTCCAAGCGGGAGCTGTTCGGCGCGGCCCAGCAGATGATCCACGGGGGCTCGGTGATCCTGCCCGATCATCCCCACCTGGTGCGCGAGTTGAAATCGTTGGCCGTTCGCCCCGTCGCCGGCGGCGGTTGGAAGATCGAGGTGCCTCGCACCGCGGGCTCACACAGCGACACTGCTGTGGCCGCCTGTGCGGCAATCTGGAGCGCCCGGCAAGGCGAGCGCAGTGCCTACCCCCGGCCGACCCACGTGGCCCGCCTGTCGGCCTGCCAGTTGGCCGGAATCGACGACAGCGTGGAGATCGTCGGCGTGGGCCACCCCGAGGGCGGGGAGCTGGCGAGCGGCCCCGACGGCCGGCGGTACGTGGT
>CAYRYW010000085.1:0-5027 GCA_964428725.1 uncultured Dehalococcoidales bacterium | reverse complement strand
CTTGGGAACCGATACGGTGCACACGTCTTTGGCACGGACCAGGGCCTGCTTGACGTTTTCATGGCTTTCTGATTCCCGGCTGGCCATAAAGCGCGAACCCATATAAACGCCGTCTGCGCCCAGGGCCAGAGCGGCCAAAACACCGCGGCTGTCTGCGATGCCGCCACCGCTGACCACCGGAATGTCCACCGCGTCTGCCACCATGGGGGTAAGCACAAAGGTGGTCAGCTCCGTAAACCCCTTGTGCCCGCCGGCCTCAAAACCTTCGCAGATCACCGCATCCACGCCAGCTTCCTGGGCTTTTTGGGCATGCCGGACCGTGGAGATGGCATGGAGCACTTTGATGCCGGCTTTTTTCAGGGTTTCCGTATACACGTGGGGCCGGCCTACAGATACGATGGCTACCGGGACTTTTTCCTCACTTAGCACGTCCACGATTTTTTTGGAGTAGTTCATATCCTCGCCAAAACCCACCGTCACGTTGACGGCAAAGGGCTTGTCCGTGAGCGAACGCACCTTGTGGATCTGCCGGCGTGCGAGCTCTCCGGTGGCTTCCACGTCCGGGTTAATCTTAACTGCGCCTGCATTGGGCCCGAGTGTGCCCATGCCGCCGGCTGCCGATACGGCAGCCGTTAACGCAGCACCGCTGACCCAGTTCATGGGGGCCTGGATGATGGGATATCGAATGCCGAGAAGACTGCAGATACGGTTTTGCATCATGAATCACTCATCTGGTGAACTGAGAGAACCCCTTTTTGAGGAGAGGAGTATAGGTAAAGTATTCTCGTGTGTAAAGCACCAAATTCCCGGATTTGTTGTGATGAAAGGCCGTTTCAGAAAGATTCTAATTTACCAAAGCCTTGTCTTGATACTATACTATTTTGGTATCTTTCGTAAATCCTGCCTTCACTCACACTGTGGGATCGCATACTATGTATTCATGTCTGGGAGGATAGACAAATGAGAGTAAAGATACTGAATGCTTTGGGTATCTTTATCGGCATCGCTATTGGGGTCGGGCTATTTTATCAACTTGTTTCCACCCGGCCCATTCAGAAAAAGAGGAAGCCGCCGGACCTTCGGCCCACGGCAGAAGTGCAAACCGTAAAGGCCCAAAGCTACGATGCCGTGATCCGCGGTCACGGAACGGTTCGCCCCTCAGACCGACTTGATGTGCTTTCAGAGGTTTCGGGGATGGTGGTGGAGGTAGGACCGAACGTTGCTGCGGGAAATCTCGTGGAAAAAAATGCATTGCTGTTTCGAATTGATGATTCAGCCATCGTTTCGGAGATTGAGCAACTAAAGGCCCAGATAGCTTCCATAGATGCACAACTTGCAGAAGTTAAAATTCAACAGGAAAACGATATTAGGCTTCTTGCAATCGAAAAGCAGGTATTCGAGCTGGCGAAACAAGACCATGAACGCCTTATCAACCTTTACAAGAAAAAGCTTATTTCAGAGCAGCAGGTCCAGACTGCCGAGACTCGCAAGAACGAACGACTCCTCGCCGTGGAGAAACGCCGGGCCACCATTGCCCAGGCAGATCAAAAACTGGCTGCGCTCAAAGCAAACCGTGAGGCGGCCCGTGCGACGCTCAAGGCCAAGGAAATTATGCTCTCAAAGACCATTATCCGCGCCCCTTACAGGTGCCGGATCGAAAATCTCAGAGCCAGGCTGTATCAGGTGATACAGCCCAACACTTTATTGGCCAGCATATATCCGGTCGACTCTCCCATAGAAGCGGCAATCCCGATAGAGACACGCCATATGCCGGCCCTTTATGATTTTGATAAACTGAATAGGGATATCCCTCCTTGGGAACAGGTAAAATTGACTGCGGATGTCCATTGGATGGCCTTGGGTCGAGAACAAAGAATAACGGGTCACCTCAGCCGTGTCGGGGCTCAATTGGATGAAATAACCAGATCCATAACGGCGATCATTGAAATGCCGGGGCCTTATGAGAGAAGGAGCAGTAATATAGGCAGAGGATTACTTCCCGGCACGTTTGTAACGGTTGCCATTCACGGCAGGCGCTATGACAATGTCCTCGTGGTTCCTGCAAAAGCCATGAATACCGATAATAGCCTCTATCTCGTTAAAGACGAGAAACTCAGCAAAGTGGACATCGAACCCATCATCACCCTGGGAACGGATGTAGTTCTTCCGGTGACTCCTGCCATGCCCTCCGGCTCAAAGGTGGTTCTCAATGACATGCCCGGGGCCTTTGAAGGAAGTCCTGTCCTGATATGGGAAAAGGAAGCCGATAAACCATGAAACTTATTTCCTTCTTTCTGAAAAGCAGGACCGGCGCCTATGTCGTCATGCTCCTTATCTTGGGACTTGGCCTGTTAGCGACGGTACAGATCAGAAGAGAAACATTTTCCTCCTCGGATCTTGATATGATCAAGGTTTCTGCCCGATATGAAGGTGCTACCCCTGTCGAGGTGGAAGAGGCGGTGCTGAGGCCGATAGAAGAACAGTGCATAGGGATCGAGGGATTCAAATCAATCTCAGGGAATGCGAGTGAAGGGCTTGCCTCAGCCACCATCGAGCTCAAAGAGGGGACCGATATTGATTCAGCCTTCATTGATCTAAGAGATCGCATCGAGAAGATTAAGAATTTTCCTGATGGCGTGGAAGATATAATCGTCAGTGAAGTAAAACGAAAGGACCCGGTGGCGACCCTTATTATTTACGGGCGTGCACCTGAGCGAACGCTTAAACACTATGCCGAGGTGCTCAGGGATGAGCTGATTATCAATCGAATAGCAACCGAGGTTGTCCTTGAAGCCGTGCGTGCTCCTGAAATTCTCATATCCGTGACCGAAGACCGTCTCAGGCAATACGGTATTACCATTGGCCAGCTTGCCGATGCCGTCAAGGCAGCCAGCCTTGATCTTCCCCTGGGCATAATCCACAGCGAGCGAGGGGACTTTCTCTTAAGGATCCGCGAACAGAAGAGGGATCCCAGAGAATTTCTGAGGATTCCGATAACCCGTGGACCGGAAGGCGGGGAAGTGACGCTTGCTGCCCTGGCTGAAATCGCCCGGGGCTGGGAGGATGTCGAAATCGGTGCCCGCTACAACGGGCAAAGGGCTGTCATAGTTCAGGTGAATAAAACCGAAACGCAGGACACAGTGATCACAGCTGATGCCGTTCGCAGTTACCTCGACGGTTTTCGCACTGGCCTTCCATCTGGAATACATGTTGATGTCTTCGTGGATCAGTCCATCAGGATCAAAGACCGCCTCAATATCCTTGTGGAAAACGGGATCATGGGGCTTGTCCTTGTCTTTCTGGTTTTGTGGTTCTTCACCGGAATCAAGACCGCTTTCTGGGTGGCCTTGGGCATACCGGTCTCCTTTCTGGGAACAATCTTTGTGATGTATGTCTCGGGAATGACCCTGAACATGATCACCATGTTCGGACTGATTCTCGTACTTGGCATGATTGTTGACGATGCCGTGGTGGTCTCGGAAAATATTTACAGCCAGTTCAGAAAGGGTGAAGGAAGATATGAGGCTGCCTACAAAGGCTCAACCAGGGTATTCTGGCCGATTCTTGCTTCAAGCCTGACGACGATTGGGGCCTTCGTTCCCCTCATGTTTGTAACCGGATCAATGGGAAGAACCATGGGTTCCCTCCCCTGGGTGGTTATCGTGGCTCTGGTCGTCAGCCTGATCGAGTCCTTCTTTTCTCTGCCCAAACACATAGAACATGGGCTGGGGAGCGATTATGCTGCGCAAAAAAGGCCTTTTGCCTTGAGGGCCAAAATTGACGCCGGTGTTGAGATGTTCATTGAAAAAGTGGTGGGACCTGCGTCAGTGTTTTTCATACGAGCACGCTATTGGGTCATCGGGGCTTCACTTGCCGTAGTGCTCCTGAGTTTCGGCATGCCCGCGGGGGGGCGTCTTCTCTTTACCTTTTTCCCTATGCCCGATACCAACAGTATTGTCGCCCGCGTGCGATATCCCCTGGGAACACGATCTGATCGTAGCCTGGAAATGGTTGCTGAACTTGAAAATGCTTTAAAAAGAACAGAAAAAAAAGTGGGAGATCCGAGCGGAAAAGAACCTCTCATTGAGCGGGTCCTCGTGCGTGTTGGTGAGACGTCTATTGACTCGGATACAGGAGGGCACCTTGCCCAGGTTCAGGTTGAGTTGAGAGATGCAGAACTCAGGAACATAACAAGCGATGAGGTTCTATCGGTCTGGCGGAAAAACACAACAATCCTGCCCGGCCTTACCTCGCTCAGTTTTTCGAGACTTGAACGAGGCGTGGGCGGAAAAGAACTTGATATCCGCCTGGTGGGCAATACATGGGAAAATCTCGAAGCGGCCAGCGTGTTTTTGATGAACAATATCGCTACCGTACCCGGGGTGTCGAATATCGACACAGATCTCAGGCCCGGAAAAAACGAGATCTCCCTCTCGGTCAACGAGGAGGGACAGCGGCTCGGCCTCAGTTCTGCATCGCTCGCCCAGCAGGTACGGAACGCCTTTTTCGGTGCAGTTGTCCAGAGCTTTCAGGAAGGCAGCGACGATGTCACGGTCCGGGTTCGTTTTTCTGAAAGCCAGAGGTACACATTGGAGGATTTAAAAAACCTCACGGTTGTCATCCAATCAGCTGAGGGCAGGCCCATGCGTGTGCCATTGCTCAATGTGGCCCGGATAGAGCAGATCAGGGGATGGGCTGAACTCAAACACCTGGATCGAAGGAGGGCCGTTGCTATCACAGCCGACATCGATGAGAATGTGACCACGGCAGGGAATGTAATCGAGAGCCTGCGGCCCGTCATGTTCGAGCAATTGCCGAGCAAGTTCCCCGGCGTAAGTATTCGGCTTGAAGGCCAACAAGCAACACAGCGCGAAACCTTTGAAAGCCTAAAGTTCGGTACCTTTATCGCCCTTTTAATCATATTCTGCATCCTTGCGCTCGTCCTGGATAGCTGGGCATCCCCCCTTCTGGTTCTTTCAATCATTCCCATGGGTCTTGTGGGGATGATCTGGGGCCATATTCTCATG
>CAYRYW010000084.1:0-5211 GCA_964428725.1 uncultured Dehalococcoidales bacterium | reverse complement strand
TGATGTGTTCCTGGTGGGTGATAGCGGCCTGCCGGGGAGGGTCAACGGCCATTGCAGCCTGACCGGGCACGAGCAGGACGATGAGCGCCAGGCTCACTTTGAGAACAGCAGTGTTGAGATGCATCTTTGATCTCCTTTGATGTGGTTGTAAAAGATGGTGTCTAACGAGCGCGAGTTCAGCCGCCGCTCAAGACTCAAAATGCAAAAAAAGGACAAACCTTCTGATGCCGGCTCTCAATTCGTTTCGCTCTTTAAAGACTGTTGGGGCTCTTGGGAGGCTCGCGTCCTCTTGCCGGCCTGTCCCAATCCCCACCACGAGCGGCCTCCCGTGACCTCGTCAAGCGCCAGACGGGCATCCAATAGTCAGGTCGTCGATTAGTCGGTTAGTCGGGTAGTCAGGTGGTCGGGTGGTTGGGTGATTGGATAGTCTGTCTCTCGTCGAGATTCTGAAGGTTCAAGCTAATGCGTGATTCGTGATTCGTGATGCGTGAGCCCTGGTCTCGTTTCAGTCTCCCAGTCAAGATTCTGAAGGTTCAAGCCAGATCACGGATCACGGATCACTCCTCACCCCTCAACTGTTTCAATCTCTCAGTCGAGATTCTGATGGTTCAAGCTCGCACGATTGAGTTCTGAACTGAGTGAATCACATGTTTCAATCTCTCAGTCGAGATTCTGATGGTTCAAGCATGAATACTATTCGCTGTTTCTGGGCGCTATGTCCGGTTTCAATCTCTCAGTCGAGATTCTGATGGTTCAAGCCCCACAAAATCGGGCTCGTCCTCGTGGACCGCATGGTTTCAATCTCTCAGTCGAGATTCTGATGGTTCAAGCCTGCGCCGTGCCCCGTGAGCCCTCGGTCGTCTTGCGGTTTCAATCTCTCAGTCGAGATTCTGATGGTTCAAGCATGGCGGGGTTTGGGGCTGATGAAATATTCATAAGTGTTTCAATCTCTCAGTCGAGATTCTGATGGTTCAAGCTTAGCTCTGTCACGACAAAGTAAGCACCCATCAGGGTTTCAATCTCTCAGTCGAGATTCTGATGGTTCAAGCTGGGGCAAATCGACGCTGATCGAGGCCATTGCCAAGTTTCAATCTCTCAGTCGAGATTCTGATGGTTCAAGCTCCACCATTCCAGCGATAGCCCAAATCTCGCACCAGGTTTCAATCTCTCAGTCGAGATTCTGATGGTTCAAGCCATGTTGCGGATGAAGAAATCCGCGTGGCTGTCGCTGTTTCAATCTCTCAGTCGAGATTCTGATGGTTCAAGCTTGGCTTTGATCTTCTCATGCAGTTCGGTAGGTAGAAGGTTTCAATCTCTCAGTCGAGATTCTGATGGTTCAAGCACGCGGACACCGAAGTGGTGGGTGACATTCGACTCGTTTCAATCTCTCAGTCGAGATTCTGATGGTTCAAGCTCGCACTGCCCGTGTAGCCAGGTCGCTGCCTTTGCGTTTCAATCTCTCAGTCGAGATTCTGATGGTTCAAGCGAACAGTAAAAATCCCGGAGGAAACAACCATGAGCGGTTTCAATCTCTCAGTCGAGATTCTGATGGTTCAAGCTCGGGTAAAAGAAGTTTCCGCCAGGGGTAAAGTTTCTTGTTTCAATCTCTCAGTCGAGATTCTGATGGTTCAAGCCCCAGGACGTGACACCGACGTCGTTGTCCATTAGGGTTTCAATCTCTCAGTCGAGATTCTGATGGTTCAAGCTATCCCCACGTTTTCATACAAGTGATAGACAGCCTGTTTCAATCTCTCAGTCGAGATTCTGATGGTTCAAGCGGCGCAACAGCATGGCGCGCATCAATTACCACTACCGGTTTCAATCTCTCAGTCGAGATTCTGATGGTTCAAGCGCTGAGACTTTGAGAAGAGGGAGGCATGAAAAGAAGTTTCAATCTCTCAGTCGAGATTCTGATGGTTCAAGCCTGGAGGTGATGGCGTGAACGACGACAAAGACCAAGTTTCAATCTCTCAGTCGAGATTCTGATGGTTCAAGCTCGTGAATTATCGTCTCGCCCCGCTCTATTTTCTGCAAGTTTCAATCTCTCAGTCGAGATTCTGATGGTTCAAGCTGGTGGTGGCGACAGTAGAAAAGATCCTAAAGGAAGTTTCAATCTCTCAGTCGAGATTCTGATGGTTCAAGCGGTTACAGCATGTAGGTGTAACGTCTTTTCCAACAGTTTCAATCTCTCAGTCGAGATTCTGATGGTTCAAGCTCGGCGAAAAAGGCCAAGCCCGACCTGGCAGTGTTGTTTCAATCTCTCAGTCGAGATTCTGATGGTTCAAGCTAAGGGCCTTTCTAGCTTACTTCTCTCTCATCGTCGTTTCAATCTCTCAGTCGAGATTCTGATGGTTCAAGCTTTTGGCGTCTACGAGCCGGGGAGGGGCAACGGCAGTGTTTCAATCTCTCAGTCGAGATTCTGATGGTTCAAGCCTGTGTGTCGGGTGGATAATCCACCAGTTTGTGTAGTTTCAATCTCTCAGTCGAGATTCTGATGGTTCAAGCGCAGAACATCTCAACAACGGAGACAACGACGATGGGTTTCAATCTCTCAGTCGAGATTCTGATGGTTCAAGCGCTGCCGACTATGAGCACGTTATCGCCAAGCTGCCTGTTTCAATCTCTCAGTCGAGATTCTGATGGTTCAAGCAGTGACGGTTGGCGGCGACGAGGTCGGGACGTACCCGTTTCAATCTCTCAGTCGAGATTCTGATGGTTCAAGCAAATATTTTCCCCTGTGTACCCTGGGCAACGTTCCAGTTTCAATCTCTCAGTCGAGATTCTGATGGTTCAAGCCTCGCGCACCCAACTAAGGGCCTGGGCATTTACCAGTTTCAATCTCTCAGTCGAGATTCTGATGGTTCAAGCTAGTGACCTGGACCATTACGAGGTTCAGTGTGCGGATGTTTCAATCTCTCAGTCGAGATTCTGATGGTTCAAGCTGGCGAATTGGCCCGCATGAACGCCGGCGCAATATCGTTTCAATCTCTCAGTCGAGATTCTGATGGTTCAAGCTAGGAGGGAGTCATGCCGAGGACGTTTTATCACGTGTTTCAATCTCTCAGTCGAGATTCTGATGGTTCAAGCCGCGCCTGCATACCAGCTCGGGCCGAACCAATCCCGCATGAATAGTTTCAATCTCTCAGTCGAGATTCTGATGGTTCAAGCGACGCTGCGGCTGTTCAGCAGTCGGGAAAAGGCAGAGTTTCAATCTCTCAGTCGAGATTCTGATGGTTCAAGCACGAGGGCTATCGCGGGAACGTCTACGAAGGCCCAGTTTCAATCTCTCAGTCGAGATTCTGATGGTTCAAGCTGTCGTGAGAAGTGGATTTATGAACCGCCAGATCGAGTTTCAATCTCTCAGTCGAGATTCTGATGGTTCAAGCGCTGAGGGCTGGGTCTTTCAGACGGTGCGTTATCCCGGGTTTCAATCTCTCAGTCGAGATTCTGATGGTTCAAGCACAGCGGGTGCGCCGGGGACGGTTGATTTCTCACGAGTTTCAATCTCTCAGTCGAGATTCTGATGGTTCAAGCACACACCACGAACGTAGCGGCAGCCGTGCGACAGTTGTTTCAATCTCTCAGTCGAGATTCTGATGGTTCAAGCCTGTCAACCACCAGTTTGTTGCCATCCACAATCACGTTTCAATCTCTCAGTCGAGATTCTGATGGTTCAAGCCTATCGTCGTGAGGACGCAGACCGCACCATCGACCGAGTTTCAATCTCTCAGTCGAGATTCTGATGGTTCAAGCTGGATCGTATACTCCAGCATGTGATCGCTGGTCAGTTTCAATCTCTCAGTCGAGATTCTGATGGTTCAAGCCAGCACGATCCGGAGTATTTTGAGTATCTGATCGCTGTTTCAATCTCTCAGTCGAGATTCTGATGGTTCAAGCCCGAGACGCCTAGCCGGTGCATCGCGGCGCAAAACAGGTTTCAATCTCTCAGTCGAGATTCTGATGGTTCAAGCTACGATGTATGGAAAGTCCAAAACAAAAGCAACAGGTTTCAATCTCTCAGTCGAGATTCTGATGGTTCAAGCTCTACTGCTCGCACCTTACCACCCCCAACAGATAGGTTTCAATCTCTCAGTCGAGATTCTGATGGTTCAAGCTTGTCTCAGTCGTTGATCTACAGCCGGGAACTGTCCGTTTCAATCTCTCAGTCGAGATTCTGATGGTTCAAGCTGGAGGATACGTGGTAACACCGACAAGTATTTATGTGGTTTCAATCTCTCAGTCGAGATTCTGATGGTTCAAGCAATTGATGATTATTTCCATGTTGCCTCCCTACGCAGGGTTTCAATCTCTCAGTCGAGATTCTGATGGTTCAAGCACGCGCCTCGCCGGCGATGGCAACAACAGCCGCGTGTTTCAATCTCTCAGTCGAGATTCTGATGGTTCAAGCTAGAGTTTCGGCAGCACCGACTGAGCGATCACCCAGTTTCAATCTCTCAGTCGAGATTCTGATGGTTCAAGCGCGCGTTAGAGATCGTGGCGGGACTTGACACTGGCAGTTTCAATCTCTCAGTCGAGATTCTGATGGTTCAAGCCTTTATCAAGCCGGTGTCCGACTTGCTTGTCGATCCGTTTCAATCTCTCAGTCGAGATTCTGATGGTTCAAGCAAGCGCTCAGGCCCGGCCAGCTCGGCAGCATCTTCTGTTTCAATCTCTCAGTCGAGATTCTGATGGTTCAAGCCCGGGCACGCCGGCTGATGCGATGAAAAGTTTTTTGTTTCAATCTCTCAGTCGAGATTCTGATGGTTCAAGCCTAGTCACAGGGGGTTTACTGAAGCTTCCTGACCACGTTTCAATCTCTCAGTCGAGATTCTGATGGTTCAAGCGTCGATTGTCTCCGCCGCGTTTTCAGCACTACCCGTGTTTCAATCTCTCAGTCGAGATTCTGATGGTTCAAGCTTGGCAGTGGACCACGCGGCTGGCCTGATATTTTTGGTTTCAATCTCTCAGTCGAGATTCTGATGGTTCAAGCGTGGCCGATCCTGCCCCCCGGGCAGAGGTTCCCTCCGTTTCAATCTCTCAGTCGAGATTCTGATGGTTCAAGCGAGACTGGCGGCGCACCTAACGGCCATCGATCTTGAGTTTCAATCTCTCAGTCGAGATTCTGATGGTTCAAGCTGGGGCCAATGGCAAGAGTACATTTCTGGAAGCCATTGTTTCAATCTCTCAGTCGAGATTCTGATGGTTCAAGCC
>CAYRYW010000083.1:0-5221 GCA_964428725.1 uncultured Dehalococcoidales bacterium | reverse complement strand
AGGTTAATCGGGTCGTCGTTCTGGTTTTTCAGGTCAGCCAGTGTTACATTGATATTCGCGTTTTGGTTACCTTCAAGGAACGCTTCAGACGCAGACCCGTCGTAATAGGTTCGCGTAGTCCAGACAGTGCCGCCACCCCCTCCACCACTAGTGCCAGTCTGCCATGAGCCCGTGCCGTGGCTTGTTGTAAGTTCGGTATCGATCTCGCCTACTGTTGGTGCTTCGGCTACCATGTCAGTATTTGTCGTTGTAACGTCTACAAGATCAACATTAACCACAGCACCGCTAAGCGTGTCTATTGGTCCGTTACTGACGATATCTGTTGCGGCTACGTCATTAAGACCACCGATGGCGGATTGCGTCGTATTGTGCTCTGAGATGCTCGTTGCTGCATCCATTGGGACTACGGTATTGGCTCCATCTGTTCCTCTCATGTCGGTATTTGTCGTTACGGTGCCTATCGTTACGCTGCTCTGGTCTGCTGCTAGATTATAATCACTCTTGTCGTTGTTGGTCCCAACAATGACCTGATCTGTCGTGTGGTCGAATGTCGAGAAACCTGTTGCCGTCTCCCAACTACCAGCACCATGGGCCGAGTCTAGTGCCGTATCTAGTGCGTCCAGCGTTGTAATAGTACCATTGATCGAGAAGCCTGTCTTGTCGTTAACGTCCACCTTTCCGCTGGTCGTGTCAAGTTCACCTGCACCAGTGCCGTCAACGATCCTGATACGCCCGTTTGCGTCCGTGTCAAGCGAGTAGTCGCCGCCTAGCCAGTTCTGGCGGCTGATCTCGTACTTGTTCACCGTAGTGCCACTAGATGTATCAATAACATCCTGTGAAGAGTCGCCGAAGATATTCACGGTCGTTGTCGCTGTTCCGCTGATCGTGTACTTGCCAGTAGAAGCAATACTTTGGACGGTTCCGGCACCTGATAGTGTAAGAGTACATTCCCTGAACCTGCCGCGAATCTCCAAGTCGGCACCGCCAGTTATAAACGTGTGTCCGCCTCCATTGTGCGTCTCTTGGGACATGACGCAATCATCGTCTAGCGTACAATGAATACCACCAGACCAGTTGCGGTTGTTGATGCCAGTAGTCGCTCCGGTGCCGCTAAAGTCAAAGTAAGGAGTGCCCGAACCGGCAACAATAGAAACACATTCCGTAAACAGGAACTCGCCATCTTCGCCAGCTGTGACAGGGCTGCCAGATGTTCCAAGGAATCCGCACCTTGCACAGTATGAAGGAGGCAATGATACGCCAGCGTTTATCTGGCAATCTTCAAATATGACGCTGTTCCCTGTACCCTCTCCTGATACAGATGCGTTATAGAATTTAGCGTGCTGTACTACCTGACCGTTCATGTCAAGATTAAACAGACCATCTCCAATAAGAGTATAGTGAGTGCTGTCACCAGTCAGCTGAATAGTTGAGTCGTTGGAGATGATGAACTTATCAAAGCCAAGCTGAGCATTAATCGCAAGTGCGTCAGCCCAGTTGTCAACTTTACGGTCAGCAACCCCATTCACGTCTTTAATGCTGCCTGATTCTCCGTTATTCGTATCAACCCAGATAGCTCCGTTTTGGTAGCCTGTCGTACTTCCCGTCTGCGTGTAGCTTACGGTTATTTGGTCAATAAGCATCTCTGTACCAGCTTCTAGCGAGCTTCCCTGAATACCGACCTTAACGTCACCGTTAGCGTCAACGTGCCTTGAAAATAGAGTCGCTTGCTCGGTCGTATCGTCTGCCGATGTGCTTCCGTTGATTCCGGTAAACGCATCTACCCTAACTACTTCAAAGCTTGTCGTGTCGTTGTTGTAAGCTACGATATCAACCGTATCACCACCACTCGGAGGTGATCCTTCATCAAGCCTGCCATTTACACTTACCTCTACAGGCGTTGAAGTGGTGCCGATATTCATAGTGTAGTAGTAGTCAATCGTACCGGCAGCGTTCGTTATTCCGTGATACACACCGTCGATGTTATTGGTATCACTGAACGTTCCCGTTGTCTGTGTCCCAGTCGTGAGCGTGTAACTATCGGCGTTTTTACTGATAGCAGAACCACCACCAGAGATGCCGCCAATTTGACTTGATAACGTCTTTAGGGTGTATGTAGCCGATCCATCTTCCTCGCGTGCAAGGATGGTTGTTCCGCTGTCTGCTTTTGCTAGCGGGAATGCCGTGCTCTCATCATACTTCGCCGAGGTAATTGCATCGTCGGCAAGATCGACTCCGTTTGTTACATCCGTAACCGTGCCAATCGTTACCCCAGACTGATCGGCTGCAAGGCTGTATCCGCTCTTGTCGATGTTCGTGCCTACCGTTACGGGATCGGTAACGCTATCTACCGAGCCAGCCACATTGCCGCCTACATTCCCCGTGACGCTACCGACGCTACCAGTAACATTCCCGCCTACGTTTCCTGTGACGGAACCTACCGCACCAGTAACGGACGCGACAGAGCCATTGACATTACCTGTGACCGTGCCCGTGTTGGTCACTGTATCGCACAAGTTAATATCGGTGGCTGAAAGGTCAACTGTCGTTCCTTGATTTTCGATGTTGCCCCAGTCAATGCCAGCCGCACCAGTAGCCGTAACATCTAGCTTGCGTGCAGCCGTGGTAGATTGCAATGGCCCAGCAGCAGACCCACCGTACATCGCATCATACACAGCCTCTTCTACCACGTGATAGTCAAGTCGCACAGGCAGTGCGCCAGACTCGTCAACGCTAATCGTAAGCTGGCCGACCGTATTGGTGTCCGTTGCATCAAGTTCGCAGTTGTAGTTGCCAGCTTCGTCATGCACGCACGCCGTAGCGTCATTCTTAGCTGCCATGTTCTGGCCGTTCTTCGATAATCGAACATCAGACGCACTGATCGTCAGCCCTGTCTCTGCGGTCTTGCCGTCATCCTCATCAAGGAACGGGCCAAGCAAAACATCAACAGCAGTCGACTGTCTTAGGAACCCTTGAAATGCCATTACAATCCTCCTGCCATCTTGTAGTGATGCACTGCTGCCGGGACGTTTGCTGTTGCCACTACTCCATAGGTTGCATAAACTGAGAAATATCTATTCCTAGAAATGGTATGCACCCAAGGGTCCGAGAACCTCGAGTTATTTTGTGACGTGTCCGATGAACTACCAGTCGAGTCGTAATAGGCAACAAGGCTGGATGAGTCACTCGACCCAGTTGCACACCCATAAGTCACACCAGACGTTAAAGACTGGGTGAGCCCCGACGCTGTCCGCCAAGCCGCTGTGCTTGTTAAGCTGACAGATACTGGCGATGCTAATTGATTTACGGCTTGCCCACTAGATATCGTGTACGCTGCGGCCTCTTGGGTGTTTCCAACTGCCGACTTCCCGTACATCGTAAATGCTGTGATCTGTTCACTGGAGCCAGCAGTGTAGATATTCGGTGAAGTCCTTGCACAGTAAGCAACCGATACGGTAACGGAAGTCCCGCCAATCGACGTATAGCCAAACGTAGGATCAACCACCAAGTCACCGGTGGATGGGTTCCATGCGTTGACCACAGCCTGTGGTATGTAAACCAGAAGCTCAGTGCCAACTACAATCTGATAGCCCCAGTGGTGTTCCTCGTTCAGTGTGCCTTGATGCAGGATGATGTCAGGCCGTTGGATAACGCCATACTTGCCAGTCTCGTAGTTGACTAGCTCGCCACCCTCGGACGACATGAACCGTCCCGACTTATTAAAGAACGCACAGATGCTATTCTCGAACTTGGCCTCACGCTCTGTCCCTTCATCTTTTTCCGCTTGAGTCAGATAACCCTGATCGTAGAACGATAAGCCATGTGGGTAGCTCAAGTCGAACCGAAGGATGTAGTCACCGTTCTCTGCTCGTTCGTCTGGTAGCTGATCCTTAGAGGTAAACCGAACATCCCAGTCAAGGCTGTTGCCAATGTACCACTCGTGATGCTCTGTAGTGTGCCCTGTGCCGTGCTTCTTCTTCCTGCCGAACTCGGAGGTAAGGATATCGCCATCACGCCCGTGTCGCCGCCCTCGCTTGATCTGACGCTTATTCGCTTGGCTCTCTTCCACTCCCTGTGCCGACATCTCAAGCCAGCAGCCAGGGTAGCGAGGATCAGGGTTGTTCCACTTCTCACTGCGAACCTTCGCCTGGAAGCCTGAACCATCCCCACCGACCCACACGTCCGCACGCTCGTCAACCTTGCCAAGATGGTAGACCGCATCCGGCAGTTCAACGAAGTTCGGTACTCTCGCGTGTTCGTTTGGCATTAGCTTGTTAAGTTATTGTTCTTGGGGTCAGGTCTACAGATAACCGACTGCAAAGCCGATATGTTGTCTTTGTTCGATGAGCTAGTTACCTGGTAGGTATTGCCTTTAATGTCAACAATACGGTGCTTTGGCGAAACGGTCTTATCTGTCTTCAGAATCACTTCAAACGTCCGATCCGCGAATACATCCTTTTCCGTCTCCCCCTGACTGTTCATTCCCTGCTCTTGAATAGATGCCGTCACCGTTGCTATCGTCTTCCAACTACACACCTGTTCGCCGCTCGTACCTTGAGTGAACTCAGCTACCTGTATTTTGGCAATGGTGTCTAGCTCATAGAACACATCAAGGTTACGAGCGACGCACTTCCATCTTGAGTTTAGTGTATCATACCAAGGCTCAAGGATGGTGAATGTAGTTCCGTCCTGGTCCGTGATTCTATCTCCTATTCGTGGTGTAGCGTCTGTTGTCTGAAAGTGGAACCGTGTGTCTTCTGTGCTGTACTCGCCGTTACTGTTCGCCGCTTCTCGCTTCGGTATGTTTCGCCTTAGTGCATCTTCAATGGTGGTAGACTGATCGACGCCAGCGGAATCCGGATGCAATAACGTAATTGTCTCCAACCCGTCAAATATCAGCAGGTCGCCGGTTACGTCTAGCTCTACCATTATGTGATTGCCCTTGTTTGGTATTCGTAAGGCTCTGCCGAACTCATGGCCTTGTTAACATCTTCTAGTTGGCTAGTGAGTGCTCGCAAATAAGCTGCCCATTGAACCGTTTGCCCGTCAATGGAGTATGATGGCTTAGGGCTAGCGGTTACTTCAGCCAACCTTGCCGCGATGTTGTCGCGTGTCGTTTTCAGGTCGTCTACATAAGTCATGATTCACCTATAAAAAACGGCGAGTGGCCCGTGGAAGAACCACCCGCCGCCACACGGAGACAGAAAACGAGTAGTTACGCTCC
>CAYRYW010000082.1:1716-5259 GCA_964428725.1 uncultured Dehalococcoidales bacterium | reverse complement strand
TCATTATTTTGCCTAATGTCGTAGCGACATACTGGACAAGTTCCATTGCTTCTTAACCAGTGTATAGCAGCAGCTCGGTTGAACACGTGTTGGCAACCAATTATTAAAGCTACTTCTGTGTCCAATGAGAAGTTCTCGTGCGTGATTGGACAAGTCGGCTGCGCACTCCGAATCTCTTCTGATAACTCACCAAAAGTGGTGCAAGTAATAGCAGTGCCTATTTCTGTGTTCGTAGGTGGCACATTGGCGTTTGCTTGAAACATATTACCCATAAGTAAGTTCAATAGCGCAGCTGCCGCATTACTTTCCTCTTCTCTCGCTGTTCTGTTGTTATGGACTGGGTAATGAGGATAATATGCGTACAGATTGCGATGTGTCTGGTGCGGTCCGACAATTCCGGATAGATATACTCTATTATTTTCTTGTCTACTACTTCTTAACAGTCTATCAGAAATAGACTGATTAATATTGACAATTCGTTCATTCATATCTAGTATTTGTTGTAGCATTGCTCTTTCTGCTCTTGACGGACCAGATATCTCATCTCTGTTGTTCATGGTATATCTATACATGACTATAAGATCTCTTTAAGCAAAACCAAATAGTAAAGCGTTTAAATATGAGCACATTCTATTTTATAGGCTAATCACTCAATGTCAAATTCAGATAAGAAAAGTGGTTCTGGTTTGACAGGCCTTGCTAATTGCGGGAACACTTGTTACTTGAATACGTGTTTACAGATACTGTCACATACTTATGAGCTCAATGAGATCTTGGACAAAGGCACATACAGAAAGTTTCTTAAGAAGACGCCAGATGGTGTGATGTTGCACGAATGGAATGAGCTTAGGAAGTTGATGTGGAGTGAAGATTGTGTTGTCAAACCGACGCGTTTTCTGAAGATCGTCCACGCAGTGGCTGCGCATAAGAAGCGAGATGCTTTTACGGGCTGGGACCAAAATGATATGTCGGAGTTTCATTTATTCATTTTGGAGTGTTTTCATGAGGCGTTGAGTCGAGAGGTGGAGATGAAGGTCAAAGGGCAAATCAAGTCCCAGACAGATCAACTGGCCCAAAAGTGTTATCAAAGAATGATCCAGTTGTATCAAAATTCGTATAGTGAGCTATTAGACTTATTTTTTGGAATACAAGTGTGGAAGGTAAGTGTGGAGAAGGATGGAGTGATGGTTCCGTGTGGTGTCGAAGAAATGAATCCAGAACCGTTTATGTCTTTGGATTTGAGTGTGCCTGACGGAGAACGGGAAATAAACTTATTACGTTGTATTGGCCATAACTTACAGCCAGATAGGATAGAAGGGTTCGTAGACAAAGATGGAAATCAAAAAGAGAGGACACTTCGTTTTTGGAGTTTTCCTAAGGTGCTAATGATAAACATCAAGCGCTATGATGCTTTTGGAAGGAAGGTAAGAGCAGCAGTTGTTCCGGAGAAATACATTTCATTGGATAAATATTCTGTTGGATATGCCAAGGATAACCAATACGAGTTATTTGGCGTAGCAATCCACTCAGGGGGAAGTATCCAAGGTGGCCATTATTATGGAATAATCAAGGCGAAGAATGGTAATTTTTATAGATTCAACGACACACAAGTACAACAGATTGGAAATGAAAATATGTCAACTAATGCGTTTTCAAGTGGTTCTTGTTTCTTCTATCGAAAAAAAAAATGGACCATCAATATATAGTTATGCAAGTTAACCTAAATCCAATCACCGGGATTCCTGGTGAATCATACAACTATGTCGAGCAGTGGATGTCAAACCCAATTATGTTGTTTATTGTGTTAACCGTAATATTGCTGTATTATACTTTATTTGCCTCAGTTGGAGGAGCACAGACAACTAGCACAAATGGTGGTGCCAATTTCCTTGAGATTTTGATGTGGGGAGTATTGCTGACTGTTGTTCTTATGAACGGATTAAGATACTTTTATGGGGCTAATATTGTAGCAAACATATCAAAGTTATTTAGTGCTGAGCCAGAGCTTGACATAACTGTAACGACAGACCAAGGACCAACTGGTCCTGCACCCGTGCCGGAGATGACTTTTGAGAAACAGGTGTTTCATATTCCGGGGAACACATACTCTTTTGACGACGCAAAAGCCGTATGCGCTGCTTATGGCGGCCGTCTTGCTTCATACAATGAAATAGAAGACGCTTATGAAGATGGAGCTGATTGGTGTAGTTACGGTTGGTCAGACAAGCAGATGGCGTTGTTTCCTACCCAGAAAGACAAGTGGGAGAAACTCCAAAAGATCAAAGGCCACGAACACGATTGTGGTAGACCCGGAGTAAATGGTGGCTTTATCGCAAACCCCAATGTGAAGTTTGGAATCAACTGTTACGGTTATAAGCCAGACATTACCAAGGAAGAACAGAAACGCATGTCAGAATCTGATGGACTGCCGGTAACAAAGAAACAAATAGAGTTCAAGAAACTTGTTGAACAATGGAAGAAGAAAGTGCCAGAGATCATTGTGGCCCCATTTAATCATAATAACTGGAGTGCGTTCTAATTTTGTCTTACACGTTTATGTTTTCGTCTGTGAATTACTCGACAAAAACATAATGTCTGGCTACGCACGGCTTGAACAGTTTCTTACTAATCGTTCTTGTTTTCTATTTCATAAATGGGTCTACTAGCCCCGGAATAAGCTGGACGGTCTTTTTAGCAACTCGTCTCTTGGACTTAGGTTGAGGTGGATTATCAATATAGTAAGTAAATCCTTGGAACTCCTCATTGCAGTATAAGTTACTAAGACCTGCTTTCGGTATCATATATGTATAGATAAATGTCTTGATTCGCCACAGATTTTCCTTATCCGCATCTGTTCCCTTACCTGCCATCTTATTTATCTCAGCCATCGTCCGTCCTAGCACTATCCTTTGGTACAAAAACCATAGACTCCAGCTATGACAGAAAATGTTTTGGCCTATGTAATTGGTTTCGTCTTCGGAAACCCCCGCTGCTGTTTCAAATGTTCCTGTGTTACAAGTTGCCGTGAGTTTATGTTTATGAGTAGCAGCAATTTTCTTGAATACACTATACAATATGATGTACGTATTGTTTTCTTCTGCTTGTGCCTTACAAGTTGCTGGAGCACCAGAGTCAAAGAATTCGAACTTTCCCTCGTCATAAATATAAGCCACGTAGTGATCTCCTACATCTTCTTCTACTTCCATATTGTAGATTTTAACGCCCATCATTCCCGCAAATCTAGTGTGTTTCGTCCCTATGCCATACTCCTCAAATATAAAAAGCATACTATCTGCGATTCTACCTGAAAGTTCATCATAACTCTCTTCTACGTCATCAAGATTCACTTCGTACGAGTTATCCGTTCCCAAATAAAAACTCGGTTGTAAGTCATACTTTTTCTGTTTTCTCTCATAATCAAAGCCATTCCTATTGAAAAACATGTAAGGTGCAGCGATGAGTCCGGGCCGACTCACATCTCCTGAAAGAAGGTTTTGGACTACCGGTGTCAAACCCTGCCCGTTAAGCTCACGCGCATACAAT
>CAYRYW010000082.1:0-1616 GCA_964428725.1 uncultured Dehalococcoidales bacterium | reverse complement strand
GGGACACCCATGAATCGGAACAAATCAGAGAACTGGCCTGTGGATGAGGAACCGCCATTCTGGATTGGCTGGTTCAAAGTCGTAAGAGGCTTCATATTTGACCTCGCCAACATAGAATCTATGGAATAGCCAGCACTATGCGTTTGACCATCCTGCTTATACCAAACGAGTTCATTAGGAGAAAAAGACATCGATTACTATAAATACTAACTACATATTTCTACTTGTCAAAGCTACGCTTTATCTCACGTACAACCTTACACTCCCTATTTCCTTTTAAGTCCTCCATAATTTTGTCGTGAATTGCCTCTGCTGAACTTACACTTAAGTTTGGTAAAGAACTTAATACAGACAGTGTTCTTTCGCTAACATATTTCAGCGTCAAAGGCGCCATTTGCTTTGTTTCGACAAATCTGAGCTTGCCATCGCTGATTTTGATTACTGGCTTGCTCCCAGAAGTGTGAGTTTCTGCCCAATTAATCATCGCCTCTTCCTGAACCCTTCGTTCTTCACGCAGGTCTCGGAGTTCCTGGTTGAGCTTCTTAATGGAATTATCAATGGCAACCCAATCCTTAACATTGTTTTGGATACTCATTGTTGTCAAACTACTGTGTGATAAATCTTCCTATAATCTTTCTAAACAATTTACCTCATAAACTAAATTGTTTAGGACCCCAAGTTATCCCTGGAATACATCTACTTTCTGCGTCTCTGAACAGTCTTCTGGGCTGCGAACAGGCCGAAAGGAACAAGTGCGGTCTTGACGATGCCCTCAAGTCCTCTGACCATCCCAGCGCCTCCACGCTTACGGTGAGTACGGCGGGTTCTGCGTCCTCCCTTCTTGTGCATCTTCTTAGAACCACAGCTCATTCCTCCCTTACGGCTAGACCGGCGGTGCTTACGTCCGTGCTTCATAGTTCTACCTCCAAACATTGGTATATATATAAGCTCCGAAGAAAAATAATTGAACGCAGAGATTTTCCTTAAGAAAACATCGAAGCCAGAGACTTCTTCATTTGGGTATAGGCGTCCCCAACCATAGTGATTGCATAATTAGAGCTTGAACCAGCGTTACACGCAGCTCCAGTTTGAGGCAAAGAAGGACCGCACACAGCTTGAGTGCCTCCTCTTTGCTTACGATGCCTTGTCACATGTCTACGCGTCTTACGAACACCACCCTTTCTATGACTTCTCCTTAAGGCCTTGCCACGTCTATGCGTTCTGTTACGTCTGCTTCTTCTTACCATCACTATACTCATAGTTAAGATAATTAGTTTAACCGAAAAGATATGGTTTTGTTCTTAATTAAGAGAACAAATGTTCCTAACACAAGCAAGAAGCTAAGTGCGACAAGGAACAGGCTTAAGTATATATAGGGATATATTTGCTCAAGAAGCATGCTTAACAATGGCCTTATAAATGTCTTAACCTCAGTTTTGATGTCTTCTCGTCGAAGAACACTAATACATTCTCTTACGATATAGTCTCTCATAAAATGGTTGTCCTTCATTATACTATTAGTCAGAAAGTAGTTATTAGGTCTATGCGTAAAGCCAGAGCACGATTTTTCTATTAGTCCAATAGATGACAAGTTACAGCTCATTTAAGCAAAAGCT
>CAYRYW010000081.1:0-5489 GCA_964428725.1 uncultured Dehalococcoidales bacterium | reverse complement strand
TTTGAGGAGCCGGCGCCCTTGCCGAAGTTCTGTTTCATGAAATCCGCAAGATCGGAAGCGTCGAAGGTGATCTTCAATCCTTTCCTGAGCTTCACGAAATCAGCGTGCACCGCTGAAGCGCTCTGATATCTCGAATTCTTGTCCCGCTCTACGCATTTCATGACAATGCGATTCAGTTCTTCCGGAACATCGGGCCTTACGTTGACAAGAGGTTCTACCTCCATCTTTGGGATCGCTCGTATGGCTTCGAGATCGTTTTCAAATTGAAATACCCGTTTCCCGGTCAGGGTTTCATGCAACACAAGACCCAAGGCAAAGATGTCTGCCCTGCCATCGACAGGCTCTCCGAGGGCCTGTTCCGTGGACAAATAGGACAGTTTGCCCTTGATAACACCGGCCTGGGTGAAGCTGGGCTCGGACCGTGCCTTGGATATGCCAAAATCGCTTATCTTCACCTCCCCTTGGTATGAAATGAGCAGATTCTGTGGGCTGATATCCCGGTGTACGATATGAAGCGGCTCGCCGGTTTTATCATCTTTCCTGGAATGAGAGTAGTCCAGTCCCTTGCAGACCTCCGACAGAATGTAGATTGCTGCATCGATAGGGAGCCCCTGGTTCAGGGTCCACAGCATTTCTCCCAGATTCTTTCCGTCGATATATTCCATTGCAATGAAGTAGGCGTTGCCGATTTTTCCGTAATCCAAGATTTGGACCACGTTGGGGTGATGCAGCAATGCAGCCAATCGGGCTTCCCTGGTGAACATCTTGATGAAATCCGGATTTTCAGCCAGATGCGGCAATATCCTCTTAACCGCCACTGTTCTCCGAAAGCCATCCTCGCGAAGGTAATCAGACAAATACAGTTCAGCCATACCCCCGGTCGCAACCCGTTTTTGCAGGAGATACGGCCCAATTCGATTCGTGCTTTTTAGCTCCTCCCTAACTGCCAGCACCCTGGCCTTTGCCCTGCGGTCTATCCAGAATATAGCGGCAACCAGTAGGAGAACAGCCAGGACAACGCCCGAAATATAGATGAGCTTTAATCTGCCCAAGGTTTGATAGAGACGTGCCGCGGAAAGGGCAATATATACGGTTCCGATTTCTACATTGGAAAACGTGATACTCCTCTTGAATCCCATAATCTGTGGTTCATCAGGCGAAATCTGCAACGTTATCGTTGTATCGTTGATCGCGTCGATCCTTCTCTGACCCTCCGGAGCTATGAACTTTCGGCCTATCATCTGGGTGTCGGTGTGGGTCACTATGGTATTTTCATGATCCAGTATGGTGGCGAATTTCAGATCATTTAATTCCCCCAATTCCTTGATTGCCACGTTCATTGCCAGAACATCGTTTTCCAAGACGAAAGGCCCGCTTTCCGTTGCGAGATTCCGAGCTGCTGAAAGCCCCTGCTCATAAAGCGCATAATTTGCTCGGTTAACCGTATTTCGATAAACAAGAAAGCCTGCCACGTTGACAGCAACCCAGATCAAGAGACACATGGCCAGTGCCCTTCGGTTACGATGAAGGAACTCGATTTTCGAAAACCTCCTCGCGAATTTCACAAAGATGCTCGTTGAGAGTTCTTTAAGCCTTCCCGCCGTCATTGTACCAACTCCTAAGCCAGACATGGAACACCTCCTCGTTCTGTCAATTACGGTGTCAGCCAGCCAATTTCTTAATGATCTCGGCGCACCGCAAAACGATCCGACGTTTGACCCAAGAGAGGTCATCTCTTTTGGCCAGATCTGACAAACGCATACCCTTCAGATCAGCATCAATGCCAGGTCCCGATCTACTTGAGGGCCTGATAACCAACAGCCTGCCGAAGTTTGAACGCTTAAATAGCTTTGCAGAATACGAATTTTGTGCGCCGCACAAAGGACACGTAACAACAGAGCTTTCCAGGTCCGGATCCAACACCGTATCTCGGCGGTACACGTTCGTGAGTCTTGTCGGGGCTGTCCAGATCCTTGGATAATAGCGGAATGAGATAATGACAAGCAGCAGGATTACACAGGCCAAAACACCTACGATGAGGAATTGATTTTTGATCGTTACAAGCTCTTGGGCTGGCAGGGCAATCTGAATCCGACCAATCGTGGTGCCGGAATAGGTAACGTCTGATGCAAAACCGAAGATTTTCTTATGGTCCGGCAGCTCACCTCGCCAGAACGATGTGTCCTCGCCGGGATGTTCATCAGGGTTCGGGGCAGGAATGACCTTTTCGGCACCTGCGAAAGTTACAATCTCTTCCTGATGATCCAGAACCGCTGCATGAACCATAGGTGTTTCCCGAGCAGCGTAAACGAGCATTGCATTGATGGTCTGAGCGTTGGAATCTAAAAGGGGCAGGCTGACGAGCTTGGATAATGCCTGGATCGTCTCGATTCCGGAATCCTTGATCCGTGCCTTGGCATGGTTAGTCCGAACGCTCGTGATGATAAATGCAATGCATACAACTGCTGCCCAGACTACAAGACTGATAATCACGTGGCGCAAGCGCATACGGTCACCTTATCGCCGGTCCGAGGCCTTACTCGAAACTCGCTTCACAGCAGAAACATGCGCGGTCTCATTATCCGGCCGTTTGAGTAAAAGCGGGAAAGGTATCTGGAAAACCACACTCTGAGTCTCAGAAAAAAATCGAAACTAATCTACTACAGCCAATGGTTGGAGTCAAGGAAATAACATTTTGGAATTCCTTATAATTTCCCCTAGAACAGGGGCATCAGGTGAGCACTTTGGATTGAAGAGAGTAATTCTATGCAGACCATATTTGATTTGACAACGCGCCCGTAAACGGAGTAATCATAACTGTTTAGGTGATCTTGGGTTAAACTGTTTGACAAGCGTGAAAAACAAAAGCGCTTATGCCTAGCCCCTCAGCTATCCGTGGTTAAGGAAAGAGATCTCTCATCTGTGTGACACAATTCAGCCGACATGCAGAAATGTGGCTGTAGATCTTGTGCTTCTTGCTCATCGTGCTTCAGGAGATTGACATGCGCTGTTGCTTTACCGCTCAAACCAGGACAGGCCGGTTTTCAAGGATCTGCAAATCTCTTTTGGCTTTCATGCTTATGGGGATAGGTGCGCTGATCTCGCTTTACTCATGTGTAACCACCACAACTGTCATGCAATCACGGGAAAAAGGCGTTTTTCGATCCGAGGACTATATTGTTTATAAAATGGGGCAAGGGGAAACACCAGCCGCGCTAGCTGGTAGGTTTTTGGGAGACGAAAGAAGGGCATGGGTTATTGAGGAGGCGAATGATGGTATGCCCTTGGATAGCGGTGATTTTATTGTTATTCCCCTGAAAGAAAAAAATAAAGGGGGGTTAAGCCCTGAAGGGTACCAGACCATACCCATACTCACCTATCACCGGTTCGGCCCTGAATGCAAATCTCCTCTTTGTGTTCCCACCACGGTCTTTGAACGCCAGATGAGGTATTTGAAAGAAAACGGATACAGTACCATCACAGCCGAGGAGCTCTGTGCCTTCCTGCAGTATCGTCAGTCGCTTCCGAAGAAGTCAGTGCTGATCACGATGGATGACGGGTATCGCTCCGTGTATAGTATTGCCTACCCGATCCTCAAGAAATACGGTTTCACGGCGATAATCTTCATTTACACGGATTTTGTGGGTGTATCATCCTCGGCAGTTACGTGGGACCAGCTGAGAGAGATGAAGGCAAACGGTTTCACAATCGGTTCACACACTATGTTTCATAGCGACCTTACCAAGAAGAAAGAGGGGGAAACCGAGGCTGAGTTTGACACCAGGGTTAGAAAGGAGCTCTTTGGCGCCAAGGAAATCATAGATAAGAAATTGGGCCAGGACACCTACATTTTGGCCTACCCATTCGGCAGGTATGATCAAAGGGCGATTGAGTACACCAGACAGGCGGGATACACGATTGCAATGTCCGTAACAAGAGGCGGCAACCCTTTTTTTGCTGACCCCCTTGCGCTGAGAAGGGATCAGATATTGAAGCGGGAGATGCAAAGATTTATTTCGAGGCTGAAAACCTTTTATCATTTGCAATTGGAGTGAGAGAACCATGAAAACTAAGGCAGGAATCATCGGTGTCCTCTTTGTATTTGCCCTTGTTACCGGGTGCGCAGAAGTCCCCACCAGGCCCCCAGCAGAGCTACCGGATACGTATATTACCAGGGCACAGGGGCTCGAAGCTCAAGGGGATCTGGTAAAAGCACTTGAGCAGTACAAGGTGGCCCTGACGGTCGACCCAGAAAACCAAGTGGCCAGGGAGAAAATAGGCCAGCTTGAATCCAAGCTCGGCGAACTGGCTGAAAAACACTATCAGGACGGCGTGGCTTTTCGTCGAAAGGGTGAATACGACCGCGGTCGGCAGGAGTTCCTCACGGCACTCAGGTATAACCCGGATCACCCGGAAGCAAGGAAAATGCTTCAAGAACGAGCAATAGAACCCCAACAGGTCAAGGGTTATGTATTGCATACCATCCAGCCGGATGAAAGCATCTCTATGGTGGCAAAAAAATACTACGGCGATTACAAGAAATTCCAGATCATCGCCGAATACAACCAGCTGGAGGATGCCACCAAGGTCAGGGTGGGCCAGGAGATCAAGGTGCCGGTGATCGAGGGCATGCCGTTCTTTGCCAAAGCGGAGGATATTATCACTTATGGTGAAGAAATTCCTGAGTCATCGGTCACCGAAGTTGTTAAAGTTAAAGGCTTCATCACCCATATCGTTGAACCAGGTGAAAGCCTGTCAAAGCTTGCGCTGCGCTATTACGGCGATTACAAGAAATTTCCTATTATAGCAAACTATAATCAACTGGATGAAAATGTCGGTCTCACGGTTGGGCAGGAGATCAAGATTCCTGAGATCGAGGGTGTGTCGTTAGCTGAAGAACCGAAGAAGGAAGAGATGGAACCGGAGGTAACGCCTGCAATCACTGCTCCGGTTGAGGAGCCCAAAGCGGTGGAAGAAGTGAGGGAAGAAGAAAGGCTGGAAGCAGAGGAAAAGGAAGAACGAGGGGAAGAAGAAAAGGAGATCGCGGCTGTTGATCAAAGCGCGCATTACCGGGAGCTTGGTATAGAGTTCTTTAATGAAAAGGATTACCGTACAGCCATCAGCGAATTCGAGAAGGTTCTCAATGTGAATCCTTCGGATGAGATCGCCCTGAAATATATTTCAGACTCACATTTTCAGCAGGGGCTCTTACTCTTTGCCAAGGAGGACTATCTGGCCGCCAGAGATGAGTTTAAGGCATCCCTTGAATACAATCCGGAGTGTGAGAAGTGTGAGGAATATATTAAGAAATCAGAAGAAACATATCTGGAAATCCATTATAACAAAGGAGTTTCGTATTTCGGGGACGAGAAATTGGCCGAAGCCGTTCAGGAGTGGGAGTTGGTTTCCGAAATTGATCCCGAATATAAAGATGTGAGCAGCAACCTTAATAAGGCCAAAAAGCTCCTTGAACGCCTGGAAAGCATAAA
>CAYRYW010000080.1:0-5750 GCA_964428725.1 uncultured Dehalococcoidales bacterium | reverse complement strand
GGACGTTGATTAACGGCGGGTGGCCAAATCATCCTTGTGCAAAGATGTGGGCCGGACACAGACATCAACTGGCGTTGTATTGCTTGGCGTGTCTTGACGAGCTTAACGACAGGGGAAGATACTACCCGACACATATAGATTTCTTTCAAGATATAGCAGATTCCACGAGCGGTGGTAGGCCGAGCTGGTTAGGTGATGAGAGGTTGCATAGTTCTCATAGGGCGTGTTTGTTGTATAAGAAACCGGAGTGGTATGGTAGGTTCGGCTGGAAGGAGGAACCGTCTGGTCCGGTTGGCGGTAAGTGGCCTTACTGGTGGCCAAGAACGAAAACTTAATATACATTAAATTCGATTAAGATTTAAAGAAAAAAAATAGGTGAATAAAATGAATGTAGAAGAACTGAGAATTGTGGATATTTCGGGTAGGACTTCCTACTTCGGAACCGTGGAAGAAACAGAGAACGGGAACATCGTTGTCGTAGGCGTGGAAGTCTCGGATGTAAAGTCCGCGATGGAGAGATACATCAAGGCGAAGAACCTCGACGAACTGAGGACGTTCACGTTCAGGGGCAAGGGAAACTACTCCGAGCGGAACATGACGAGCGATGAGGAGATAAGGTGGAATCACATCGTGGCCATCTTCAAGGACGTGGAGAAGAAGGCCCAGAAGATCGTGGTCAACGACATGTTCGACCAAGCTCTGAAGCAGCAGTGAGGAGGGGTAACTACGCCCCTCCCTTTTTCTTATTCCAAGCTTAAGTATAGGTTTGGAAATGAAAGTGCCCTTGACAGAGCGATATCGAAGACCAAACCCGTAAACGATGGTGTGAAAGTTATTGAGACACGCCAGGATAGGGTTTACTTCAGCAAGGACCATCTTCCAGAGATATACCAAATGGTTTACTTGGATGAGAATAAGTTGAGGGATGATGGAGATTTTCTCAACGGCTTTGGAAATGACAAAAAAACATTTAAAGTTTGTGATTTGGAAGACGATGAATACGAGGTATGTCTGTCCGATGGTTTTAACAAAGAATGGTTCTACGCCAAACATTGTTATGTCCTGAAGGAAGAGGATTGGACCCCAAAAATAGGCATGAAGGTTCGGGTAAGGCCGTTCAGGGAAGAGTGGTTTAATCGATCCCAGAATTATGCAAATCCAATGAAGGAAATGGAGGGCGAAGTCCACACGATAGAATGCATTTATTCCGAACTCATTAAAATTTCTGATGGTGGTTGGACTTGGCGAAAGGAGTGGCTTGAGCCAGTCTATGATGACAACCGCATAGACGGGCTTGGGCCGGAGTGGACGCTTGGCCCGGTTACAGAGAAGGACGGACACAAGGTAAGGCAGGTGCTTCATAACGGAGAACCTATTTATGATGGGTATACATGTCTGTTCTATATGATGGATTTCGACATCAGACATCGCACGGGATGTAGCCCACGTCTTCATACATTGGGTTTAGAAAAGGGTATGCCCACATCCGACTACGACTGGTTGTGATACACATGGTCTACTCAAAAGAAGAAGCGTATGAGAACGATCACTGTATTTATTCCCGTAAACACCGTATAGATATAATTTATGATGGGAAGCCTATGTGCGATGAATGTTACGACAAGGAAACGGACAAGTTGGTTGAAGACTTTAAACGGAGGATGAATTGATGCCGTGGAAGGAATACTACGATATGGGAAGGATAGAGCAACTTAGGAACTCTGGAAGGGAACTACTCGGCAAGCACCTGTTCATCACCGTCAAGCGAGACGGTCAGAACATACCGGTCTACACCAACCCGAACACGGACTTCATCGGCATAGGATCTCACCATAAATCGGTTGCAGACACGGACATGCAGTCCAGGGTAAAGGCGTGTCCAGAGTGGCCGAAAGTGGTCGAGTTTATGGAGGAGCATCAGGACCATGTGGTTTACTTCGAGCATATCATGGGAGGCGGAGACAAGTATCATAAAACTCCAACCCGTATAGAGAAGCCGAAGAAACACAGTCATCTGGTGTTGATAGATATATGGTCCCACAGCCAGAACAAATACCTGTCCTACAACTACTGCTACCAACAGGCGCATAAATACAGGATTCCTATCGTGGACCTGCTCGATGCGGTTGATCCAATGTCGATGGAGGAGCTATGGGATATAAGGAACCTTTGGCTCAACTGGTGCAAGAAGCATTACCGAGAGGGAATCGTTATAAAAGATTATTATAGTAAGTATCAGGTGTTCTGCAAGGAGAAGATAGACCTACCAAAACGTCCCAAGGTTCCGAAGGTCAAGGACAACAGACTGCAGTTGCCACCCATGCCGGTGGATAAGATATTCTCTGCCATAGACCAAGCATTCGAGGAGGTCAGGCGTTCCGGCGGAGACATCAAGGATGTTAGCGTTACGATGCCTATCGTGGCGAGGCATATAGCGACACAGGCAAGAGAACACGACTACGCAATGGTGAGAAACCCATTCAGTTATTACCAGGAGGCACTTAAAAATGAGATGTAAGAACGAAGTACACGAGATAGGCGGAGAACATATCGTGGTTGGGATAACCATAAAGGCAGACAGCAAGGCTGATAGACGGATAATCAGGGCGTTGTGCCTTGACCACCCGAAGTCGATGGTGTCCACATCCGAAGATTACGAGTATGCAACGATAAGGTTGAAAGGACATGAGTACAGAACGTGAGTTTCTACGGATAAGCGAGATGGGCCGGAAGACTTGGCTTAAGGACAGGAGCCGGAAGCTGAAGCTGAAGTGCAAGATATGCGGAGGCGAGTGGGAGCCACGGAAAACGAGGAACCCAAAGACATGTCCGTTGTGCAATAGCTACCGGTGGAAAAGGGGTCCGGTGTATCAGGCCATAGATAATATAAAGCCTACCCTGATCGACCTGGAACCTTTCTATGAGAAAGAATACATACCCGTTTACAAACCCAACCATAAGAAGATGATAAATAAAATTTCAAAAATTCACCGATTGGTGAAAGAGTCTATTTCAGTGAAAGAAAAAGAAGGCGTTTTCGTTTATATGGCAAAACACATCGTGTTCGGTTTAGCATCCGAGAAAGAAGGAAGGGTGTTCTTGCCGGAGGAGGATTGATAAGTTGGGAGGCGTTACGTTGGACGATTTTCTTTCTGATATAGAGGATTATCTGAACGAGAGAAAGAGTGCGTCCACACATGATATATACGATCATTTGTTGGATATGACGGGAGTTCTTGGAAGGAAAATGAAATTTACCCCATCGATGCAGCAGATAGTCGGGTTGTTGAGATATAACCCGAAGTTCGAGAACGTGGGAGATAGAGGCTACGCGAAGTGGAGGCTAAGGAAATGCCGATGACGAACATAGATGAATATGTCGAGGAATCGTATGTCATATTGCGAAAACTCGGGACAGCCACGGTGGAGAGGTTGATACAGGAGCTTGAGGAGAGGAAGACATGCATGGGGACGGTCAGGCGTAACATACCGCTACCGAGACAGCTCGGTGCGAGGTTCGGTAGAGATCCGAGGTTCGTTAGGTGGAGCCGGGTCGGAGATAGATGGGAGTGGAAGCTTGTTGAATGAATTGATAATGTTCATCGGGTTGTGTATATTCATACCATTGATATGGTTCGTTCTATTCACGCCTGTATGGTTAGCAGCAATATTGAAAGTAATAATGGAGGAAATAAAATGGTCAAACTTAGGAACTTTGATGAAGAAACCAAGAGAAAGATAAACTGGTGTGCCAAGTGCAGATACGACAGGAACAATGACAAGCGTGTTTGTGAACAGCTTAAGGTGTATGTCAAGGACAAGAACGGTCGAGTTGTCGAACAGTACTACGATATGACAAGGTGCAACACGCCCGACAACTCGATACAGCCGAACAGGTTTGTCCCGAAGAACAGGAGGAGAAAACGTGCTAATAGGACTGGACGTGGACGGAGTAATTCGTAACTTCGTTGAAGCTGTTAGGACACAATATGAGAAGGTGTATCCAGATCACGATCTGCCTGATGAGGTTCCGGAGTGGAACATAAGCAAGATATACCCGATAGGAGAAGGCATATTCGATTTCTGTTTCAAGGACTACCCAAAGGAGGTGTTCTATGAGGCGGGGGCTTACGATGGTGCGATGGACTTCGTGAACGAGTTGAGTGCGAAGCACGAGGCGGTTATAATAACTTCCCAGGTCAATGCGGAATGCAAGTTCTGGACCATGAAGTGGTTGCATGAACACGGGGTGCTCGACATGGTTCCGCACGTTGTTATGGTTGGCAAGGGAGCGTTCAGGAAGAGGAACGTTAAGGTTGATGTGTTGATAGACGATAGGGTGAAGAATCTTGAAGAAGCGGAGGGAGTTGGGATCTACGGGGTAGGTATAAAAAGGACATGGAACGTGGGCAGGTTCGGGAACCTGTATGATGGATATGACGAGATTCTGAACGAATTGGACAGGTTTTCGAAGGTGCTTGAAAAAGCAAAGGAACGAAAGACTTATAAATGAATAGTAGTTGGTTATAATAATGATAGAACCAGACCCAGAACTCGACCTGTCTTATCTGAACAGGCGTGAGATGACGGAAGCAGAGATCGAGAAGGCGAATGAGATATTCGCTGAATACGCTAACGAAGAAATGGAATTGTGTTTTTCGTATAAAACCACATTCGACGACTACGTTTGGTTAAGCGGGGTGGTGGACAAGGAGAAGGCGGAGAGGATCGAGGAGGAGTTTGAGAAGGCGGGGATTCCTTACAGGAGGAGGTGGGAGTAAAAGCTAAGGGCGGTTTTTGTTGTTCCAAATATGAACAAAATATATAAATACAATAAAGAACTTAGATTTTGTCGATACTTGGAATAACAAAACGTGATAATATGTTTGCACCGTTCTATAGCATAGTAAGGAAGCCGGGTTTGTATGCCGCCGTAGATGAAAGTGGTAACTACATAACAAACTTTAGGCTTGCAAGAGTAAGTGAAGAGGAAGCAGAAGCGATTGGCGTTTATGAAAAATATAGAGGTTTGTTCGATATGAAGAAGAAAAAGCATAAGAAGACAATACATAAAATCTTCGATATGAAAGAGAACTCTTTCAACAAACGCAAGATAAACTTCTACGATATAAAATCGGATGATGAGAAGAGGGAACCTCTTGTTCTTGCAAAGATATATGAGAATGGGGATAACACTGGAGATTTTATATTCAGCAAGAAACAGCTTCTAACTCTATGGAACAAGTTGTTCGATAGATTTTTTAAAAGACCTTCAAATAGGGATGTTGAAATAAAAGTTTCAAACGAGGTTATGGTTTACATCGCGCTACTAAAGAGTAAACAATATGCGGTATCCGTTTTCGATCTCGTTGATTTGGGAATGGAGAAAAATGCCGCATATGCTATAATACAATCTTTAATAAAAAAAGGATGTGTAAAAGAGATGGGGGAGGTTGGTAGGCGTAAGTTCTACACTTGCACCATCCCGAAAGAGAAGTTGGCAAAGATGTTCGAACCTGTATGGGAGGAATGAAAATGTTGATAACCGTCGAAAAACTTATGAGTTTTCACCCCTGTTGCTCAGGGGATGGAGAGAAATATTGTGAATCGGAACTACGAAAGAAGCTCGGAACAGGTAAGACACCGCTCCAGATAGCTAATATGCATAGCATCCCAAGAGAGGACCGGATATGGGTCTTGTTGAGGCCGGAAGTTCTCGGTAAAGAGGGACTTAATTCCGTCCTGAAAGA
>CAYRYW010000079.1:0-5864 GCA_964428725.1 uncultured Dehalococcoidales bacterium | reverse complement strand
CCCCACCACAGCTGGCGGCTGATGCACCAGTCGCGGATGTTCTCCATCCAGTTGAGGTACACCTTGGTGAAGCGCTCGGGGATGATTTTGATGCGACCGTCGGTGACCGCATCGATGGCCGGTATCGCCAGCGGTGCGATCCTCACGAACCACTGCCGGCTGGCCCACGGCTCCACGGCGGCGCGGCAGCGGCAGCAGTGACCCACGGAGTGCTGGTGCGGCTCGATCTTCACCAGCAGGCCTTCCTGCTCCAGATCGGCCACGATGCGTTTGCGGCACTCGTAGCGGTCGAGTCCTCGATACGCACCGGCGTTATCATTCATTGTCCCATCGGGATTGAGGATATTTATCGTGGGCAATCCATGCGCCTGGCCCACCTCGAAGTCCACAGGGTCGTGGCCCGGGGTGATCTTGACCGCGCCGGTGCCGAACGCGGGATCCACGGCTTCATCGGCGATGATGGGTATCTCCCGACCGACCGCTGGCAGTACCACCGTCCTCCCGACCACACCTTGATGTCGCGTATCACCGGGGTTCACCGCCACCGCGGTATCGCCCAGTATGGTCTCCGGGCGGGTCGTAGCCACGGTAATGAAATCGTCGCTGTCCTTGATGTGGTAGCGAACGTACCACAGGTTGCCGGCGGTGTCATCGTGCTCCACCTCCAGGTCGGACAGGGCGGTGACGCACCGCGGGCACCAGTTGATGATGCGCTCGCCACGGTAGATCAGGCCCTTCCGGTACAGCCGAACGAACGTGGTGCGCACCGCCCGCGACGGCCCTTCATCCATGGTGAAGCGCTCACGGCTCCAGTCGCAGGACGCGCCCAGCCGCTTGTGCTGCTCGGCGATATTGTGACCGTACCTGTTCTTCCACTGCCACACGCGCTCGAGGAAGCTTTCGCGGCCAAGTTGATGGCGCGTGGTGCCCTCTTTAACCAGCGCCTGCTCCACCACGAACTGAGTGGCGATGCCGGCGTGATCGATACCGGGGAGCCACAGTGTGGGCTCGCCCTTCATACGGTGCCAGCGCGCCATGATATCCTCCAGCGTGGCGGTCAGAGCGTGTCCCAGGTGCAACTCGCCGGTGATGTTCGGCGGGGGCATGATAATAACGAAGGGCTGCTTCTCGCGGTCGATTCGGGGGGTGAAATAGCCCTTATCCATCCAGAACTGGTACCACCTAGCCTCAACTTTGTGGGGGTCATATGCTCTGGGTATCTCGGATAGCTTCTCGCTCATTTCCTCGCTTTCTACAGCATAAACCTAATTTAATCTACAAATAGGCCTGAAGGGGCGCACGATCCCGGCGTCTATTTTCTGGCCCTGCGACGCTCGGGCAGCAGGGCGACCACCTTGTCCAGTACGCGGTGGGCCACCTCGGACTTGGGCATCAGCGGGAGGTCAACCGTATTGCCGGTGCGGTCGATGAGCACCACCTTGTTCATATCGGATTCGAATCCGCTGTCCTCATCGGTGATGTCGTTGGCCACGATGAGATCCAGGTTCTTGCTCTCCAGCTTCGATTTGGCATTCTTCACCAGGTCTTCGCTCTCAGCAGCGAAACCGATGCGCACGAAATTCCCCTGCAGCTCGCACAGGATGTCCGGGTTCTTCACCAGTTCGAGGGTTATCTTGCTCTGACCCTTCTTGAGCTTTTTCGGCGAAAACTCTTTGGGCCGATAGTCGGCGGGGGCAGCCGCCATTATGAGGGCGTCCGCTCCCTCGATCGACACCGCGATAGCCGCCAGCATGTCGCTGGTGGTCTGCACCTGCACCACGTCGATGCCGCTGGGCGGCCTGAGCGACGTGGGCGCGGTGACCAGCACCACGTCGGCGCCACGGTCGCGCGCTGCCTCGGCTATGGCATAGCCCATCTTGCCGGACGAGCGGTTGCCTATATGGCGCACAGGGTCGACGGGCTCCTGCGTGCCGCCGGCGCTGACCACTATCCTGCGCCGCGACAGGTTGCCGCCCATGCCCAGCGCCTTGTGGATGAAACCGACTATCTCATCGATGTCGGCGAAGCGCCCCTGCCCCTGCATGCCGGAGGCCAGCCTGCCATAACCCGGACCCACGAAGATGACGCCGCGTTTCCTCAGATGGGAAATGTTGTCCTGAGTTATGGAATTCTGGTACATATTGGCATCCATCGCCGGGCACACCAGCACCGGCGCCCTGGTCGCCAGCACGGTGGAGAGCAATATGTTATCGGCGATGCCTGCCGCCATCTTGGCGATGGTGTTCGCCGTGGCCGGGGCGATGACTATCAGGTTGGCCCGATCGGCAAGGGAAACGTGCTCGATGCTGTACTCGGTAGCCGGATCGAACATATCGGTGACCACAGGCCGTCCTGTGATGCTGCGGAAGGTGACCGGGGTGACGAACTCCTGCGCATATTCGGTCATCACCACATCGACGATCGTCCCTTCCTGAGTCAACTTGCTGGCAAGCTCAACCGCCTTATAGGCGGCGACGCTGCCGGTTACGCCCAGTACCACTGTATTCTTTGGAGCCATCGTTACTTCTCCTGCTGGTTTAATTCATATATCAGCCGCAGCCCTATGAGGGTAAGGTGCTTCTCAACCGTATCGATAACCTTTGTCTCCCTGGCAATGATGCCGGCCAGCCCGCCAGTGGCGATCACGCGGGCGCTGCCACCCAGTTCGTGCCTTATGCGGCCGACCAGGTTCTCTATCAGTCCGACGTAGCCGAACATGATCCCGGACTGCATGGCGGCCACACTGCTCTTGCCGATAGCGTGCTGCGGGGGCAAGAGCTCCACGCGCGGCAGTTTCGACGCCCGCTCGAACAGAGCTTCCGCCGATATCTTGATCCCGGGTGCAATCGAGCCACCAAGATAATCGCCCTCCTCCGAAACCGCGTCCAGCGTGGTGGCGGTGCCAAAGTCTATGACGATGAGAGGGCCTTCGTAAAGATGATGTGCCGCTGCCGCATTGACGATCCGGTCGGCGCCGGCTTCGCGCGGGTTGTCCAGGCGGATGCGAACGCCGGTCTTTATACCAGGCCCCACGACGAGAGGTGGCGTATGCAGATAGCGCTGGCTCAGGTCCTCGATAATCGTCTGGATAGGCGGCACCACACAGGCTACGATGACATGGTGTATCTCCGCTTCGGTCAGGCCATCGCACTGCATCAGGCTGCGCAGGAGCACGTCGTACTCATCAGAGGTCTTGTTGATATCGGTGGCGATATTCCAGTTGGAGCGCAGATCAGCGCCCTCGAACACGCCCAGGCAGATATTGGTATTGCCTACGTCGACTGCCAGCAGTAGATCAGCCATCTTTCGTCCTCTTTATAGCTACAGGTAGCGCCGGGAGCAAGTCGCTGGCAACCATGCCGGCATCTCCAAGCTCCCGCCTTACGATGCCGCCGGCGAGCGCGTGGAGGTACACCCCGCAGGTGGCGGCATTGAAATGGTTCATCCCCTGCGCCAGCAGCCCGGCAATGGCGCCTGCCAGCACATCGCCGGTGCCCGCAGAGGCCAGACCTGGATTGGCCATCCCGCTGACCCGCTCACCACCCTCGGGAGAGGAGACTACAGTGTGCGCCCCCTTCAGCACGATGGTCTTATTCCAGCGCCTGGCGGCCTGACGGGATACCGACAGTCGATCCTGATTTATCTTCTCCACCGATGTCTTGCTCAGCCTTGCCATCTCCCCCGGATGGGGAGTAAGTATAACATGTTTATCGAATAATCGCCACCACTGCGGAGTGTGGGACAGCGCGTTGAGGGCATCCGCATCGAGTACTATTTTCGGCGACAGCGACGGGGGCATATCCAGCAGGGTGGAGGAGATGAATGTCAGCACCTCCGGATGCTGGCTCAAACCACACCCCATCAATAAAACGTCGCAGTCCGCCAGCCGCTCGTGCACAGCCCTGGCGGCGCCGCCACCGACATAGCCCGGTGTGGCCTCAGGCAGCGGTGCGTAGGTCACCTCCGTGAGCTTCGAAGCAAGCACCGGCTGCAGGCTGCGGGCCACCGCCAGCGTCACCAGACCGGCGCCGACACGCATGGCACCCTCGCAGGCGAGGTACGCTGCGCCGATATAGTTGAGCGATCCGGCACACACGAGGACCCGCCCGAATGTGCCCTTGTTGGCATTCACAGGCCTGGCAGGGAGCAGGGCACGAACCATTCCCCGCGTCATAAGCTCGACATCAATGCTATCACCCATGTCAGCGGGGATACCGATGTCGGCAACCACCAGCTCGCCGGCGAATGCGCTGCCGGGGAAAGAGAACAAACCCACCTTGGGATATCCCAGCGTGATGGTCAGGTCTGCGGATAGGCAGGCAGGGTCGGCGTCCCCGCTGTCCGAATCCACACCCGATGGCAAGTCGACAGCGATAATCCGGATATCTGGCCGCGATTCTCTGGCCGAGCGTACCTTTAGCAGGATATCCTTGAATATGCCCTCCAGAGAACGCAGCTTTCCGGTGCCGAAGATGGAATCGACCACAGTATCGCACGTCCCCAGTATCCCTTCCAGCCTTACATAATCTTTATCATCACTGGCCAGCGTTACTGGTATGCCTCTCGCTACAACGACATCCAGGTTAGGGTCATCGCCCTTCCTGGCTCGCGGTAGATATACATCGACCAGTGCGCCCCAGTCGTGGAGGTGACGCGCGGCGACCAGGCCATCTCCACCATTGTTGCCCGGACCGACCAGCATCAGTATATGACGTCCCGCGGGACTGCCCATCAGCCGTACGATATGCCTGGCGATGGCCATGCCGGCGTTCTCCATCAGCATGGATGTGGCTATGCCCCGGGCCTCGCACTGGCGTTCCATCTTTATCATCTGGTCAGTGGTCACTATTTTCACTGCTACCCCCGATCACCGAGGCGATGGCATAATCCCGCGAATGCGACAGGCTGATCTCCAGACCGGTGAGCCCCAGTTGATCAGCCCTCTTACGTGCGCCGCCGTAGAGGAAGATCATCGGTTTGCCTTTCTCATCCGGCAGAACCTCGATATCACGCCATGCTACCCCCTTGACGCCGGTACCCAGCGCCTTCATCACCGCCTCCTTGGCGGCAAAACGGGCCGCCAGATCGGGGACACGGTCGCGGTAGCGTTCGCATTCGGCCGGCGTGAAGACGCGCTGCAGGAACCTGTCGCCCCAGCGGCTCAGCGCCATCTGGACACGGCCGATCTCCACGAGGTCGATTCCAACGTGATACATAGGCGAATCGGATATAGTATATCACAATTTCACAGCGGTCCCGAAACTGTCTGCAAATAAAGGTTCGAATATTAGAGAAAAAATTCACAAGGTTATTGCTTTTTAGCCCGTTATCATGGTATAATTCCCCTTTGAGCAAGACGACATCACGATGATCTACGTGTCCCTGATCGGCCATACACCTGATCCAGAGCGCACCATCGCCGCTGCTGCCCGTATCTCCACTTCTGCCATCGGCGCCCCAGACCTGTTGCACAAGCTGACCTCGACGGATATCGATCGCCTGCTCGCGCGCGTGATCCAGTCGGGGCACCTGTCCACGCTGGAATGGGCCAGCTTCACATCCGCCATCGAGAGCATATCTCGTGTGACCAGCCATCGGATAGCAAGCTACACCCAGCAGCGCCAAGGCTACTGCGATGAGGCGGAAAGCTGCGGCATTTTCCCCACAGCTAAAGAGCTAGCGGGGGCGAAGAAGTAGGGAAAGGAGTATACATAATATGACAGCACAGATAATCAAAGGGGCTGAGATCGCCAAGGAGATCCGCGCCGAGTTGAAAACCAAGGTGGACGAGCTGAAGCAGAAGGGCATTACCCCCGGCCTGTTCATCATCCGCGTAGGGGAGGACCCGGCCTCTGTTTCCTACG
>CAYRYW010000078.1:0-5930 GCA_964428725.1 uncultured Dehalococcoidales bacterium | reverse complement strand
AGCCTCGGGTGGAATTACACTGGATAATGTTCGAGCTGTAGCGGAAACCGGCGTTAATTTTATTTCAATTGGTGCACTTACCCACTCAGCCAAGGCTTTAGACATCAGTCTTGAACTTGAGGCTGAATGATTAAGGAGGCGTAGATGAAGAAGACAAGGCTTTGCCAGCTATTGGACATTGAATATCCCATAATTCAGGCGCCGATGTCTTGGATTACTTGTGCTGAATTGGTGGCAGCAGTTTCCAATGCTGGTGGATTAGGCACCCTTGGCCCTGAAGCAGGGGAGATGACCCAGAAGGAAGCTGAGGACTTGGATACCGTGGAAAGATGCTTGAGAGAGCAAATTCGTAAAGCGAAGACCCTTACCGATAAACCGTTCGCTGTTAACTTTCCCATTGGTTGGGGAAAGCAAAAGGTATTTAATGAGCGGCGGATAGCTGCGGCCATTGATGAAGGAATACGCATAGCTATCGTCTCCATGGGCTCGCCCGACCTATTTACTGAAGAATTACACAACGCTGGAATTAAGGTTATCCATATTGTGATTTCGGTGGAACAGGCTCGAAAGGCTGAGGGAGCTGGAGTAGATGCCATTGTTTGCATAGGCTATGAAGCGGGGGGGCATATCGGAGCCGACGAGCTGCCAACCTTTGTCCTGGTTCCCCAGGTTGTAGATGCTGTGAAAATACCAGTGATTGCTGCTGGTGGGATTGCTGACAGCCGAGGTCTTGTGGCTGCTCTAGCATTGGGAGCAGAAGGGGTGTATATGGGGACGCGTTTCCTAGCCACCCGGGAGTGTAATGCTCATGCCAAGATGAAACAAGCTGTGCTGGAGGCAGGTGATACCAGCACTGTCGTGTTTGGTCGTCGCACTGGTATATCAAGATGCTTAAAGAATACCTACACCGACCGACACACGGAAATGGAAGCCAGTGGTGCCAACTTTGACCAGTTGCGGGACTATGAGCGCTCAGGTGATGATCTAGGAGGTTGGCGTCGAGTGCCAGCAGCGGTCATGAATGGCAATACCACTCACGGTTCGGCACCTTGTGGGGCTATTGCAGGCATAGTGAATGAGATTATTCCTGCCCGAGAAGTAATTGAACACATGGTAGAAGGCTACCAAGCTGTGATAGCAAAGTTGATTTGACACAATAAGGGGTATGTGCTAGCATCCAAGGTGTTTAATGCAATATGTTGCAATTAAGAGCTATTGCAAAACATCGGGACTTGCAAAATGCAAAGTGAGGACAAAGAGATGCATGTCATAAGGGAGGTCTTTAACGAAACCGTAAAGCAAGTTCTCAGTGAGAACTTGCTCTTGATCGACGGAGAAACGCGGAGAGCTTAAATGAGCTGTTCTTTTTTTGCTGGCCTATTGCAACTAATTGCAAAAGCAAATATTTCCGAAAAAAGGGATTGGAGGTGTAGACAAGATGGTTTAGACAATAAACAGCGCTCTGGTCAAGCCAGTTGCGCAGTAAGCCTGCAAAATCTTATGTCAGGAGGATTCCAATGCAGAAAAGAATATCTATTCTAGCCGTCAGCGTGTTGTCTCTTTTCATCATTGCGCTTATCGGCTGTGCTGGTGGTGGGGCAGTGGGGGCGCTTCAGTTTTATGCCAATGGTGAGGACTTCGTTCGTCAGGGCTTTGTTTCCAAAGATGGCTGGAGCATCAACTTTGATCATGTTTATATTACCTTGGCTGATATCACCGCTTATCAGACTGATCCCCCATATGATTCCCACTCGGGTGGCGAGTTGAAGGGCAAGGTCAATGTGGGCCTCAACGAAGTTTATACCGTGGACCTAGCAGAGGGTGGTACTGACGCTCCACCTATCCTCGTGGGTGAAGTACAAGATGCTACCACAGGACATTACAACGCCATATCATGGAAGATGGTCAAAGCATCATCAGGCCCTGCCAGTGGCTACAGTTTGGTCGTTGTCGGGACAGCCGAGAAGGATGGACAAAGTATTGATTTTAGCATCAAGGTCGATAAGGAATACGGATACGATTGTGGCGAATTCGTTGGCGACGAGCGCAAAGGCATGGTCAAAGTGGGTGGCACGGCGGATGTGGAGATGACTTTCCATTTCGACCACATCTTTGGTGACGCCGAAACGCCTATGGATGATGAACTCAATGTTGGCGCTGTCGGCTTTGGGCCTTTCGCTGGAATCGCAGAAGGTGGCAAGCTGGATGTGGACATGGCAGGACTCCAGGCCAAATTGCCGGCAAAGGATTACCAGATGTTAGTGGATATCCTCCCCACCTTGGGCCATGTCGGCGAAGGCCACTGTCATTGCCATTAGTCCTATTGGACCTGATGTAAAAGGAAGGGCTGCTACATGCCCGGGAAAGCTTGCTGATTTTGGGAGACATAATGGTGAATACGAAGTGGAAATTTATCATACCTCTCGTTCTTGTTCTCATCCTTGGTATATCGACGACGGCCTACGCCCATGGTGCCAGGATCAATTACACGGTCAACATGACGATTGATATTGTTGCAAAGTATGACAATGGCGAACCGATGGGTGGTGCTCAGTTGGTGGTCTATGCGCCTGATGACCCCTCCAATCCCTGGCTAACCGGGGTTTGTGATGATGAGGGCCGTTTTAGCTTCACGCCCGACACCTCCAAGCCAGGTACCTGGACCATCCAGGCACGTCAGTCAGGCCACGGCGATATCGTCCATATTCCTATCGGTGAAGATACAGCGGTGACGGGTAGCAGCGGCGGCTATACCGTCCTTCAGATTGTAGTGATGGCTGTTTGCGGTATTTGGGGATTCGTTGGCACGGCACTATATTTTTCACGGAGGAGAGCCTGATGCATATACCTGATGGTTTTCTTCCCGCTGGAGTGTGTGCTGCAGGCTATGCCGTAACGGCGGCAAGTACCTGGTATTCAATTCGTAAAATAAACCAGAAGGAAAACTTCCGTGAGGACATTCCCAAAGCCTCCTTACTCACTGCGGCCTTCTTTGTGGTCTCATGGATTCATATCCCGGTGCCACCTAGCAGTGTTCACTTGGTGCTGAATGGCTTGTTGGGTGCCATGTTGGGCTATTTTGCCTTTCCTGCCATTCTCATTGGGCTGTTCTTTCAAGCGGTGATGTTTCAGCACGGAGGCCTGACTACTCTGGGAGTGAATGCAGTAATAATGGGATCACCGGCAATATTGTCCTACTACATATTTCGGCTACGTAACATCTGGAAAAAAGATAGCCGTCTGACGACGGGAATTTTTGGATTTCTGGCCGGCTTTGTCGGAATTGCTGTGTCGGTTATACTGTTTGTGGTCATTCTTCTCACCAACATCCCTGCTGATATCGACGTCAAGACCGAACAGGCAGCAATCTACGCACTGGCTCTGGCCCACGTGCCGTTGATAGCCATCGAAGGTGTCTTCACTGCCCTGGTAACTGTATTCCTCCAGCGGGTACGGCCAAGACTTCTGGAAGCGGTATGAAACTCGGATTTGACGAATATGCTCACCTCGATTCCCCTTTGCACCGCTGGGACCCGAGGTATAAATTCATCGGCCTCATGGTGTTAATCTTCGCTTTCTCCTTCGTCAGGGACTTGCGTATATTGCCAGCAATGGTGGTAGTTACCTCCGCTATCTTTATCATCTCCAGACTACCTCTCTCCTTCATGGCGACGCGATTGCGCTACCCTTCATTTTTCCTCCTGGTGGTGATTATCGTCCTGCCCTTTATCTCGGGCCACACTGTTGTTATGAGCATCGGTCCACTTGACGTGCGGCAGGAAGGGCTCATCTCCGTGATTTTGATAGCCACCAGGTTTCTCTCCATCCTGACGATTGGCTTGGTTATCTTCAGCACTGCTTCCTTCTTAACCTCCATCAAGGCGATGCGAGCTTTGGGCCTGCCTGCTATCTTGACTGATATGACGCTTCTCGCCTTCCGCTACCTTTACGAGATCGGCGACGACCTGCAGAGAATGAGGACAGCCATGTCGCTCCGGGGATTTCGGGCAAAGCGCCTTAGTATCCACGGCCTCGGAATCTTGGCCTCTCTGGGTGGCAGCATCTTGGTGCGTAGTTATGAACGGTCCGAGGGGGTCTACAAAGCAATGATTTTACGAGGCTATGGCCACGCTGAGCGCACCCAAGACGAATTTCACGCCTGTTCTCGCGACATAGTTGGCCTCGTTCTTACGCTCTTAGTCGCAGCAGGATTCATTATAGGAGGCATATTATATGGACATGTCTAGCGGCTTTGCTATAATGACTCGGATGTGCGCAACAAAAGAGCAGATGCTGCACCATAAACAGGGCAGTTTGGCCGAACCTGTGCTCACTATTTCTGAGCTATGCTTCTCCTATCCAGATAGACCTGACGTTCTACACAACATAAGTATCGAGGTGATGCCAGGAGAGCGAATTGGACTGATTGGGCCCAATGGGTCTGGTAAGACAACCTTATTTTTAGTGATCTGTGGTGTATTGAAGCCATCTGCTGGGGAGGTGGTTGTGACGGGCAATTCGGTGGTGAATGGAGAATTTCGTCCTGAGATCGGCATGGTCTTTCAAAATCCAGACGATCAACTATTCTGTCCGTCGGTATGGGATGACGTCGCCTTCGGCCCGCGGAATATGGGGTTGGCGAAGGGCGAGGTTAAAGAGAGAGTAACGGAGGCGCTCTCGATAGCTGGGATGGGGGAACTTGCCGAAAGGCCGGCCCATCATCTCTCAGGAGGAGAGAAGCGTATGGTCTCGATTGCAGGCGTGCTGGCGATGCATCCGCCGCTGATACTATATGATGAACCGAGCGCTAGCCTCGATATCCGCTCTCGGCGCCGTCTCATCCGGCTATTACAGGCATCAAAGGAGACGATTCTAATCGCCACTCACGACCTGGAACTTGTCCTGGAGGTATGCGACCGTGTCATTCTGATAGACGAGGGGCGTATTGTCGCCGATGGGAAACCTCACGAGGTCATGGGTGATGACAAGCTGATGCAGGCCCACGGCCAAGAAAAACCCCATTCTCTTGTGCCACACCCAATCCCGCACACAACACACCTCGATTAAAACGTCCTTTGCTCAAGGCGCAGTCCTTACTTAGCAATCTTAAGGACTCCTTCTATCCCCGAAATCGCACCGAGCCATGTAAAAAGACCCCATTAGTTTTGGCTGGCATTATCAGTCTATTCATTTTCATGCTTCCTCAAATACCCCAAATTACTAGAAGTGGACGTGTACTCCATATGACTCAAGCTCAGGAATGCAGGTCTCTGATGATAGTGTATTCAGGGGATTATCCCCTATTTTTGAACTTGCTTACCAGAGCAAGTTTTATGTGTCAGTAGTAGTTGCAACTAATATATCAAAACATCCTTTTTGTAAAGTATTCCTCATCACCCAGGGCTTGCCTGAGCAAGTCGTCGGAAACCCTTTTTATCTTGTCCTTTTCCTCCTTTTTGCTGTTATAAAAATCCAACAGCATATCACCAAATTCCTTTACTCCCTCCAAATCAGCACACATTAGAATGGGTTCCCAACCAAATGTGGTTTCTATCCATATTGTCACCGCCCCCGATTTTCTATTGACACCTATCTGGAAAGCTGTCATCTTGTACTCCTTCCCTTGGATTAATGATATCAGTTGCATTTGCAACTAATTGCATCTTATAAATATAAAAAAACCCCCTTATTTTGTAAGTATTTCCGATTCATTCAGAGCCCTTCGGATGTAATGTTAAAGACTCCTGATTGTCTTTCGGCGATGACCAAGTGTCGTTTTGGATTATCCTCGAAATGAGTTATCTTCAAACCAGCGTGTTTTATCATTTCTTTTAGCTGATATTCATCAGGCAGAATGTCATTGGTGACTGCGCCGCCAATGGATTGATGAAGTTGGTTAATCATCTCTCGGCTCATAGTGTGGCAGATGA
>CAYRYW010000077.1:0-6123 GCA_964428725.1 uncultured Dehalococcoidales bacterium | reverse complement strand
TCCGGGTAACGCACACGGTCAAGCTCCGTACAGAGCTTCAGGCTGCCGTTGAACAGGATGCTGCCCCTGTCCATGAACCACGGCTCATAAGCCAGCGGGGTATTGATGGAAACCTCAACCGACTCACCATTCGGACATTCCACGTTGACCGTACCGCAACCGGTCGCCGTCAGTGTCCGAACAACCGTGCCCTTCATGGCACAGACGATTTCGGCACTGGCATACCCGCCCATCACGTCCGCGAAACTCGCAACCTTCATCATCAATCTCCCGTTGTCTGTTGCTCTCACCAACCATTCATTGCACGGGAAGAGCCGGATTCTGAGAAACCGTTTCGATTTTCCAGATGTCCACTAGGGCTTCAACCCGATGACACTCACCCGTGTCGATGGTTGCCAAGACATCATCCGCCTCGGTCACAACCCCCGTTCCGATGAGAAATTCACCGTTGAATCCCCGGTATGAAAATCCCACCCTGTCACCAACCCGAATCTGCTCTTTCGTTCTCACACTTACTCATTGCACGGGAAGAGCCGGATTCTGAAAGAAAAAGGACGCAGTTTCCTGCGTCCTCAACATGGTGTCCCGCAGAGGGCTCGAACCTCATACCGGCACGGCTGGCCACGGGCTTTGTACACAAGCCCGAGAAGGTGGCTTACGCCACTACCTTGTACGTTGCCGGGAATGCCTCCACGGACAACGGTTATCCCGTTTAGGGACCGTGCCTTGCCGAAATGCCTTATACGCTCTGGAAGCGACCTTGCAATCGCCTCTTCCGAGCCTCAGCACGCAGGACATCTTGAAGCCGGAGTCGAACCGAGGTAGGGCTTACGTTCCCCGTTACCGCAGCAGTTCCCCGACCGGGGCCGCCCGTAAACTGGTGGACGGGACGAGAGTCGAACTCGCCTGCATCTCCGGCATGTAACCCAATCACCGCATCGTAACATCCGTCTTGTTATCGTGCATCGGAATGTTACATCCGGTCTCTCCCGGTCGCCACACCACTATCGCAGGTGTCGCACTCGTCAGGCTCACTGGCTGACCCGCCGGGATTTGAAAGTAATTATTCTTTGATATTCGGTCTTTTAGTAGGAGGTCAACATGATTCCACTATACACCGAAGCCGAACTCAGCAAAGCCAATTCCCGAGATTTGCTACCCCTAGAATGTAAAGGATGTTCCCGAAGATTTCTGAAGCCCAAAAACAACATCCTATCCAGTCTATCGGGACACAAGCGATTCAAGATGGATTTTTGCTCCAATCGTTGTCAGAGAATGTACGAATCTCCACCTATTACGGTCGTCTGTTCACAGTGCAAGAAGCGATTCACAAAAGAACCAAAAGAGGTAAAGAAGTCCAAGTCCGGCAATCACTTCTGCTCTCGGTCATGCGCAGCAAAGTGGAATAACGCTCACAAGAAGCATGGTACTCGTCGTTCCAAGCTCGAAAAGTGGCTTGAGGAACAACTCACCAACCTCTACCCCAACCTTGAGTTTCACTTCAACAGGAAGGATGCCATTGGCTCTGAACTCGACATCTTCATCCCATCTCTACGCCTTGCCTTCGAGTTGAATGGCATCTACCACTACGAACCCATTCACGGGCAAGATAAACTCGACGCCGTCCAGTCCAATGACCGTCGCAAGTTTGCTGCCTGCCATGAGGCAGGAATCAGCCTGTGCTCTATCGACACGTCATCCATGAACTACTTCAAGCCCAAGAAAGCCGAACGCTTTCTTGCTATTATCCAGAAAATCATCGAGTCATCCACAAGTGGCTGAGGTGCTGGGATTTGAACCCAAACTCTGACCTTCAAAGGGTCGTGTGCTACCAGATTACACTACACCTCAATCAAGTCACTTGTGCTACCGGATTACACCACGGGTCAATCCTCGGGAAAACCCTCGGGAATCACACTCTCGCCCGACGAAATCTTCTACACCACACAGCGTTACAACTCAACCTCAAACCTTGCGTCCGTAGTGGCACCATGCGAACACGGCGATATCCGCCACGCCCACCGCCCATATCCAATGCCAGCTATGCGGAGAACCCAACACCCAATTGAAGAACAGGAACGTGCTTGTCAGCCTGAAATTTAGTACCCTCTTCATTGGTGGCAGCCCGAGAGGTCGAAACCCGCACCGCTGGCTAATGGAGCCTACTCCCAGTGCCGGGACCGTACATCATAAGTCCCAACCCGGTCGGTCGGTGGCCAACAACTGCCGTCACTCTCCATGATAGAATCGCTGTGAATGGTTACCGGCATCAAAACAGTTGGCACAAATCCCCCTCCTTGCCTTGATGTCTTCCATCACATCGGTCCATCTTTCACTTGAAACGATTTCCTCGACACTCTGTGTGTTCAGATTGCCAACGCTCAACTCCAAATTCACATCCAGATTGCACGGCGAACAGGTTCCATCCCATCCGACGGTAAACCGCCCACCCTGATGAACGTCACAAGCATGAGGCTTCATAGTGGGGTCACGCATTACGCCGCCGTAAGTCAGCATGGCTTTCGTGACCAGACAATCTCCCTTTCTCAAAAGAGGTTTCCACATACGAACGATTTCATCCTCACCCTCATTGCCCTGTTTCCGAACACAGACAATCCACGTCTTCGGTCTGTCCTCAAGGCTCAACCACCATCGGATTTTCTCAGTCAAGGTCTCATATCGACCGTTGCCCGGTATCCCACGATTGTCCCTTACCACACCTCCGGGACACAAACGCTCCCATGTCTCCTTGTCGGCTGCGTCCAAACTGATACGAACAACGTCGAAACGCCTTAGAGCATCCAGCATGTCCTCTGTCGCAAGAGACCAGTTCGTATTCAGGAACAACGAGAAAGGACGCTCACGGGGCACTGACAAGATGAACTCAGAAAATCGGGGATGAAGCAGTTGCTCCCCGAAAAAACCGAGACTGACATGCTCGGCACAGCACATTGCTTCCCTTGTGGCTTTCTTGAACAGCGACGGAGACATAGAGCCAAGGGGACGGGTGAAGCGGTTACCGCCCGGAGTCAAGGTCTCGCCATACAGGGAGTGGGGGCAATAGCGGCAACGGAAATTGCACTGATTGGTCAGTTCAATCTGTAGATTCAGCTTCATCTGGCACGCAGTAATAACCGGTCTGCGAGTGCCACTCACCCGAAGTGTTTCTTACTGACAGACCCGCCTGCTTGAGAAGTCCGGCAAAAACATCCGTGCGGTAACGCACACAATGGAGAGCCCCTCTTCTTCTCATATCGGACAGAACCGGCTGTGGATAGTTGTCAGGGTTCACTTCCACCTCCGGCACATCGTCTGCCGTGTGTGCGGTGAAAAAGGCACAACCGTCGTCTTTCAGCACCCGCCGGAATTCGCGCAAGTAATGCAGCACGTCAGCCATGACCATGTGCGTGAAAACAGAGTAGGAGTACACCACGTCACAGGAGTCATCTTCAACCGGAACCGGGACAAGCCCCCGCACTCCCTGATTGTTGTACCGGGCATTGTGTGCGTTGGAGATACGGAAATCAAACATCCCACCGGGGAAACGCTTCCTTGCCCACGTCAGGGCATTCTCGTCCACATCTACCCCGATGTACTTGTGGACGTGTCCCATTATGGATTCAATCCCGATAGCCAGTCTGCCAGCCCCGCAACCGAAATCCATCAACACTGATTCAGAAGTAAGACTGCATTCGGTGACAAGCCTGTCGGCTTCCTGCTCGGCAGAACGAAAGAAGTGCTCATCATCACGGAAGACTGCTCCGCACTTTCTCAGATGTCCCGGTGGTAGCGTACAGTTCATATCCCTCTCCTATCAGAAAAGCTATTGTAAGTCAAAGTCTCATGTCCCGAACATCACTCCAACGCCCCATTGTACACAGGAGGACAGGATAAGAACACAACATATTTGCAACCGCCCATTGTAAAGACGTGGAACGACTTGAGGGTTTGGATACCCCTCGGGGTTGCGTCCCCACGTGCCCAGCCGATTCAAGCCAGCAGGGGACTCAGGCTTGAGGTCACTACCGGGACTATCACCCGGCCTTAGTCATTCCAGTTGGCGGAGACGACGAGATTTGAACTCGCTCTAACACCGTGTGAGCTTGTCCCACCTCTCAAGAGCATCCACAGCCATAGATTTTCTAGTGGTCACTCCCTTAAGTTCGCTCCACAGGTATACATAAGCCCTGTCCGAGAATAGGTCATATCCCACCAAAATATCGAAATCTCCATCCCTGTATGGTCTCGTCTTACCCCTGCCATCAGAACACACCATCTTGACCGACGGCATCCCGTAATTACGATATCGTCGTGCAAACTTCACCTGTATACTCAAACATTGTCCATTGACATAATCGACGCTCGTTTGTCAGACTCTTAGACAGCATTACCTGTTACCAGTCGGAACCACGTGGAGGTGGTCTGACCTTCCAACTTGGGCTCAGCAAGACTCGAACTTGCGACAATCTGCTTATGAGGCAGGCGTTCTGACCGACTGAACTATGAGCCCATCTTCATCACGGGAAATCACAATCTGTGACCTCCAATCACGGTTCTTGTGATACCCAGTGATATCACTGGGTATCAATTCGACTCCCAAAGAGCCTCTTGTGATATCCAATGATATTCCAACTAAACCGTATCCACGAAGTTCTTCGCCAGCCAGCGGTTGACATCGGACAAGTAAGAAGCGGGCTTTCCCCTCACAACGGGTCCAGCCTGACCCGTCAGCCAACCCATCAACGCCTCCTTGTATCGCTCGGGAATGTCCTCCGGGAAAACGACAGGCATCAAACCGTGAGAGTCAGACTTTTTGCCAGCCATGTCCTCTTCCTGAGCCACACAGACGACGCCATCACTTCGCTTCGCTACCCATGTAACCTTCTCCGGCGGGAAATGGTAGAACTTCCGCCTTACCCGTTCCACGGCTTTCGCCGCCTTGGAAATGAGTGTCAGGACGCCATCCTCATACCGCTGAAGCACTCGGGTCCGATGCGTCGTGTTCTTGTCCGTGTACTCGACTTCGTAGTACCGCTTCTTGTTGCGATACTTCCGGGTCTCGGTGATTCTCACCTTCCCGAGACTGCGGTCGCCGATGGTTCTGATATCGAATTCAATCATGTCCGATTATACACCCGAAGCAGTTCGTCTGACACCGATAGTCGCCAACAGAATCTTTTTGCAAGGGAATCGAACCCTTTCCTCCGGGGCGTGACCCCGGCGTGCTCCTTTACACCACAACCCATAGGTGGTAGAGTTGAAGTATCCGTTTGCTGAAGCGTGTCTCGACGAATGGTGGGCGCAGTCTGAATTGAACAGACGACCTGCTGGTTATCAGCGGTCAGCCCACTCACGCCCGAAAATACCTAAAATCTCTTCCTGCGATATCAAACCGCACCCTTCTTCTCTATGGCACCTTGAGCACAACAAGACACACTTTTTCATCTCTGCCAGAACTCTGTCCCAAGCATAATTCGCAATATGCCGACGATTGAGACTGAATGACTTCTGGTCTGGATGGACATGGTGAAAGTCAAGAACCGACCTTCCCTTCGTGCCCTTGTCATACCCGCACTTCCAACAGGCATTCCCGACAATGCTATAGACAGCATCCTCCCGTCGTGCCCCTTTCCCCTTTTGAATACACACATAGCACTTCGTTGCCCTATGTGTTCCGTCCAGACTTCTACCACATTGGCAAGTCTTGGGCTCCTTGACGGCAGTAGATGTGTGCAGCCTTCTTGTATTGTGGGAACCGAAGGGAGAACACCTCAAACAGTATTTCCTATTCTGAAGGTTTCTTTCCTTCCCATCCAAAACAATGGTCTTCGGGAACGACTCTTCACAATTCTTGCAGATTGGCATTATTTACCTCCTGCAACAGTGAAGCGTCAGTAGCGCAATTTGTCAAGTGAATATCTACACCTAACATCTATGCTGGTGGATGTGACAAGAGTTGAACTTGTGACCCCTGCCTTATCAGGGCAGTGCTCTGACCAACTGAGCTACACATCCGCTCTAACCAACTGAGCTATGCGCCCTGAATCAACCCCGCAAATCCCTCCTCGAACACCACGTTCTCCGGGATGTCCCCGGCGAACACCGAAGCCATCTCCTGCGGCG
>CAYRYW010000076.1:0-6307 GCA_964428725.1 uncultured Dehalococcoidales bacterium | reverse complement strand
CCAGGAACGCTGAAGCAGACGGTATGCTATGCGATTTCATCTTGAACGCCGGGACCCTTGACGAGGCATACAACACGCATACCAAGACATGGGCCTCCGAGGTATCCGCAACCACCAACTACGCCGCGAACGATAACGTTGGATGGACCCTGACCGATGCGGTAGTATCCGCATTAACAAAAGGCGACTCTGGTAGCCTGAAAGCCTTGTTCCGGGCGAACGACGGGACCAACGAGGGCACGGACGGCCAGTTCAAGACACTAACGATACATTTCGTATGAGAGGATAACTATGGAAAATAAAAACGACAACCTAAGAAGCCCAGTAAACTTGGCTGGAGTTATAAATTTGCTCAACGCAATACAAGAAAATATAGATAGCATTGCTGATCCAGACATAAAAGACATTCTTTTTTACTCAGGTTGTATGTACACAGAGATTAATACTGTTCCGAATCTATATCCAATAACGCCAGGAGGTGGACCTACAAACGTAACGGGACATGCCAACCCCAATGAGTGGGGCACTTGGACGAACATACTCCCATCCTCCGTCATAGATGCTTCGGAAGGAGTTTATTTCGATGTCGTGTCCATAAACATAGAGAACATCACGGCCAACTCCGCGTTCTATTTCGAGATGAGATACAACAACAACACGGTAGCAAGAGGTTATGTAACGACAACCGGAACGGGTGTTAAGGTTAGAAGGGATTTTGATTTCAAATTCAGCAATACCACAAAGGTAGAGAATGAAGATTTGGAGATGAGAATAATGTCGGACCAAGCAGGGGAAACCGTTAGCGTTGACCCGATAATGTGGTGTAGTGGGGACAATCCTCAATGATGTATTTTCTTTACAACCTTTGGCTCCGTTTATACGGTTACTACTTCACCTACATAGTGCTTACTCCGGACGAAAGATCCGATTTTAAAAAAACCATCAAGAAACTCGACACGCCCGAGAAGGTTCAGGCGTGGCTTTATGTCAACGTAAAATACTCCAAGGACAACCCGAGCAAACCGTTGGACTCATGGCAATCTCCCGAACGAACTTTTAAAAGAAAACGAGGGGATTGTGAAGATAATTCACTCTTCGGACTCCGTTGCTTAAAGGATAAATACGTTTGCTACGTGCTTTGTATCTACACAAAATCTTCTGGTCACGCTACTCTGTTAATCAAGGAACCCAAGGGATACACATCAATAGGAACCTACGGACTTATGGAACACGAAACAAATATACCGAAGATAATACCAAACTGGATTGGATATGACAAGTGGACCAGATACAAATTGATGGATGAGAACCTTCGGGTGATCGAAAGAGGTGTTAGGAAATGACCCCGAGCTTAGAGGAAATGGTTGATTTACATGACACGGATATAGCAGTTATAAAGAACGAGCAAGGCAACCTGAAAGAGATAATGAAAGCCCATGCTACATCGGTAGAGAAGTCCGTGGAGAAAATAGAAAAAGCTATCGAACTGAAATGCACACAGGACAACGCTCGTTTCAAGGCGATAGAGAAGGAGATAAAGGAAGGCACAAAAAGGCTTCATCCTTTTGCTGTTATATTGATTACGGTCCTTGTAGGGTTACTCGGGGTCTTATCAGGAATTATGGCGGCTATGGTAATAGCTGCATGAAAAAAATATATATACAAGTTATGTTAAATCAATAAATTATATATAAAGGTTTTGGGTGTGTGGTAAATAATGGCTGTTGACCAACTATGTGATCCGGACGATGTTCGTGCTCAGGCTTCGAGCAAGGTAATCGCAATAATGACAGACGACAAGATACAGTTGCTAATACACGCCGCTCAGTCAGAGGTTTACGCACATATAGCACCTCATTACAAGTCCGTGTGTCCTTTCACCGCACCAGTCCCTCCCATACTCAGGTGGGATTGTGCTCGATTGGCATACGGTATGTTCATATCAGGACAGACGGGACCGAGCGAACCGAACAAATCCGATTACGGGGAAACCATAATCAAGGCCGTGAAAGAAGACTTGATGAAGATAGTAATGTGCGAGAAGGGGCTTTACGACATAGACGGAAAACTTATAGAAAGGGAAACGCCGTGTCCCGAGGGTTCCCCTAACTCAAACGCATCCGTTACGGATATTATATTGTCGAACACCGGCATGGAGTCCGAGTCGGATATAACTATATTCAGTTTAGAGGATGTGCCTGAAAAATGATGTACGTTCAGGTTTTCGGTATGAAGAAAACACTCGCAAAACTCTATGGCATAGAGATGGGTCTAATTGATATGACCGTTCCTCTTAAGAAGGTAAAGAAATACATCGAGGGCATGATGAAGGAACGGTTCGAACAAGGTGGACACGCACCGCACAAGTGGCCCAAACCATCCGACACGACCATGAAGCTCAGGGAGGTCAACAAAACAAAACAACCTCTCATAGACCGTGGAAACCTGAAACGAGCAGTATCAAGCCCACGATCACGGTATGCGAAGCATACTGTGTTCAAGAACAGTCTAAGGTTCGGCATATCATCCATGCTCAGGAACAACGGTGCGTTCTACCCGGAAATAATGGATAAAGGGGCAACGGTAAAGAACGGGTGGGGTAAAGGAATTACGATCAGAATACCGCGAAGGCGGTTCATGTATCTCCGAAAGAAAGATGATAAGGAGATAGAACAGATAATGCACAGATATATGGAATGGCTGGTGGCGAAACCGATATGATAGACAGGCCTACACCGAACCCGCCTCCTCCCGGATATGCGGAGGGGCTTTCCTCTTTCCTTTACGAGCCGTTGAAGCTCGGACTAAAGGAAGAGATAGAGAAATCCGGTTATTTCCCTCATGTTTCAGCGGTGTTCCCGTATGTGACAAATCCCGAATATGATGATTGGTTTCCCAACATACAAATACACATACCAGGCCACGCAAACGAACCATACGGGTTGGCTGGAAAAATAAAGATGCAGAACATAACGGTAGAGATATACTATTACGCGAAACATCTTAATGAGGTTGGTTACTCATCCAACGAAATAAGCCATTTCATAGAATTCATGAGCAAGATAATAGCTGTCAAGAAAAAACTATCCTTGGAAACCGACGTGTGTATATATCTGAAAGGCGTAGAAAGCAGTGAAACAGATTTCTACGTAAATGGCGAGTATCTTATATCAATGGGGATGGTCACAGTATTGGCAATGTCGCCCGACTGTGTGATCCCGGCTGATGAAACGGAAATATAAAAAGAGGTGAATAAAGCATGACATTGCCTACAGTAGAAGAATGCGAAGGAACTTTCGCTGGTTACGAAGCGGTCGTTGGTTTCGTCGAGGAGTTGGATTGTGGAGAAACTCCCGACGCTACCGAACCCGCCGAGCAGGGGCAGTATTACGATGATGACGGAACCTACAGGTTCTATCCTTTCGGTACTGTAACTTCTTTCGACGGAAAGATGAACACGAACCAGACGAAGTTCAGAGGAATCGGAAACCGTGGAATAAATTGTAATGTGCACGGCAAGTACGAAACCACAGTGGATCTAACGTATCACCCACATGATACGAGAAGGCTTTACTATGTCCTTGGCATAGTGGATAGCGAAGGTAGTCCGGTCTATGACACATCTACCCTGACCGATGCGGTTTGTATGGGAGATTGTCTGCCTACATCAAGTATCTTGAAAAAGATAGCTTCGGTGTGCGATGGTGACCCGGACCAGTACTATCTATACAACAATGCGAGGATAAAGACGTTCAGCGTAAGCGTGGACAACGAAGGCGCAGTTGAGTGGACAGAGAATCTTATCCCTAAGTTCGAACAGCTTGAGAATACGAGGGTGTTCACGGAGCCGTTGCAGAACGTTACGGTTGGATACGACCCGCTTGACCCGTGCTGCTCTCCGTTCATGTTCTACGAAGGTGACGTTTGGATAACGAGGTTCGTTACAGAGAACGTGTCGTCCGAGATAGTCAATCCTTCCACAACCCAGATAGTCGTTGAGAACGCAATTTTCGACTTCAACCGGGACGGAACGGTGGACGGAAACCCCGGAGGCATAGACAATTGCTTCTACGATGTTCGAGTTAAGGTGAACGGCTCATATGTTACCATTTCATCCGTGCTGTCAACGGATACGAGATATATCACTCTTGATTCCGGGGTTGACCCAGGTGATACGGTCATCGTGGAATACAACAAGTTCGAGCAGTTGTTCTACGCTACGTCATATGACTTCACGGTTGAATGGAACACCGAGGGGCTTCAGGGTATCTACAGAGGACTTGCTATACCCTACGAAATACGGTCCAAGGTATACGACATCACGGGTAGCTTGACAACCAATTTCAGGAACATCTACGAGTATCGACAGTATGTCCAGGACGAATGGTTCCATATATTCTTCCAACAGGGAGGAATGGTAGTGTTTCAAATGCTTTACGCTAAATGGGACGCTCACGAGGCTCCGCTTAGTGAGGAAGACCTTATAGAGAACACGCTTCCTTTCACGGCTGCAAGGCTGTGTGTAGACAGCGAGATAAGGCTACCGTCCGAAGGTGAGGAGGAAGGTTCTTCATCTGGCGACACTGGTAGCGAGGATATGTATCCCATTGTGAACGGATTTGAATAAACATGACAACATACGCGGATTTCGATGATTTGGAAATTTCAAACTTCGTTAAGTCCAACTTTGCAGAAACTGGCGTAGAACCAAAAGGAGGATCTTATTATATGAGAGGGACTCCTGATGCAGATTGTTTTGCTTATTATCCAGAATCGTTTCAGGACGAGCCTTTAACAATATCTCTAAACTCCTTCTGGTTTTATACTTCTAGTATGCCATTAGGACCTATATATATAACTCATCTTACAAATATACGAGATGATGAAGGTCCATTAACCTATGCAAATGTTTATGGAATTTATATTACAGCAGATGGAGTTTATATGATGACATCTACTATATTAGGTGGTTCAAAAACAAAGGATGTAGATGTCCAAAATATAACAGAACAAACTGGAGCAGATATAAGTGGTGCTTGGTATAGATTAGAAGTTCGAGCGACTGTTTCTGTTACAATAATATCTCTGTATGACTCAGATAACACCCTTATAGTATCGCATGAATTCGAACCTTTGTATAATGGAGAGGGGGTTAATGGGTTTTACGCACATGTAAGTGAAGACGTTCAAAATCTTTTAATCGATGAAAGTGTAGTTAATAATACCACAGAACCGGAGTAAAATAAAAAAAGGAGAGATATACATGAATACGGAATATGAAGTATTGGAAGACAACGGAAGGTCTATGAAAATCAAGACCTTGTGTACAGGGAGAGAATTCGGTCTCAGGATGCCGCGTTTCGGTATGAGGGACGAGATACAGAGCGTAATATTAAACGTTCAGAAACGTGGCAAGGTAGTTAGAAAGGTCGTAGAACAGATATCTCGCAAGAGAAAGATAAGTGAGGAGGATGTATACGACATGATAAAGGACGGAAAACTCAGCAAGGAAGAGGAGGAACAGGTGAACGAAGCTACAAAGGATAGCGAAATACCTCCGGAATATCTGGAGAAGATAATTAGCTTTGTTCTGGTTGTTCCGGAAGGCACCGACATTATCGAGTATATTAAAGGACTCGATATTGACGAAGGTGTATCTATTTGTTCCTGTGCTATGAAGTTCCTGCCTAACTGCCTATCTGTTGAATCCAAAGAACGAAAAAAATAATAGCCGCTTGTCGTGGCAACGGCTTTCATCACATCGTTGCGGAAGACTCTATGGCACAGCGATACGGATGGGATCTCGATTACATTCGGTCTCTTTATCTGGACGATGTGGCAAAATTGATGGTGGTTTATAAGGAGGAGGCCACACAAGCGGATAAAAAGAGAAAGTCCATAGAGAACAAAATGAAGAAAGCTAAAGGAGCAAGTTAATCATGGCCATAACTCACTTGAGCTTGATGGTAACTACCGTAGTTCGAGGTACTGCACAGATAAAGCAGCTACAGGGCGGTCTTGCCGCACTTAGTGGTGTAGCCATTACTACGGGTATAGCCATAGCAGGTTTGGCGGCTGCGTTTGCTGGACTTGCTATGAAGGAAGCCATAAAGAAATCAATGGAACTGTCCGATGAGCTACAGGCATTGAAAGCGGCTACTGGGGCTACAAGTGAAGAATTTGCGAAAATGAAGGAGTTGGGTTTCGAATTGGGCGAGAGCATGGGTGCTTTCACGACACCGGAAGCTATTGAAGCAATGAGGATTCTTGGTTATGCGGGTTTCACAACGAATCAGATCCTTGAAGC
>CAYRYW010000075.1:0-6342 GCA_964428725.1 uncultured Dehalococcoidales bacterium | reverse complement strand
GGATCAATGCAAAAGAGAGGAGGTCAGGTGTCACTAATCATATGAACGAGTACATGTACTTGACAAAAAACGTAATTGTTTATTACAATTAGAGCCACCAAATTAGGGGTTTGATGCAGGGTGTCTACGATTCTAAGAAGCAAGTACTTTTGGGTTGCAATGATAATCCTCGTACCTTTCATATCAATATGGGTAGTCTATGGGTTGACTTGGGCTATCGCGACATTTGCACTTATCGGCATCATTACTCTCTTTCTATTGGCAGGAGCAAAATCCGGACAGAGAAGGCGGAGATATTATTATGATGACGATGATGATTATGATGACGATGATAATGAAGATACAATAATTGTGAGACGTGCAAGAAGGTCAAGGCGTTCTTCACACTCTGATAGAGTAAGGGATCTGTACATCCCAAAAGTTAATATGGACTTTTATATACCGAGAGGTCCTAGGAATATAGACCAGGATGGTTTGGATAATCTCAGACGAAAGCAAGAGGGAGACTTGAAACGCACATTGCGCCGCTTACGCCGCTAGTCTCCTATAAATCTCAGGAGGTTTTTATATGTGCGTATTCTATGTTTCGAGCTGCAGTTTGCTCTAGCCCTTTGTATCTTGGCCACGGTAGCACCTCACCTTAATGTAGGCGAATTCGCTGGTATTCTGATATCGATAGTGCTAAGGGCCATCGTATGGTTAAAGGGTTAGACGCAATCCCATCGCCAAATTAGAAACCATCTTCGCAGTAGCCACTTACTCTTCCGGGCTGTAGATGTAGAACAGCTTGTCAATATCCTCGTTCAGTGCTATTATCAGAGCAGACAGGCATCTAAATAAGGGGCTAAAGTGAAACATTCGTACACTATGGTAGTGGAAAAAGATCCTGAAAGCGGATGGCTGGTTGGCGAAGTCGTCGAGCTTCCAGGCTGCTATACCCAGGCACCTGACCTCCCCTCCCTGGAGTTAAATATCCGCGAGGCTATCTCCGTGTACCTCAAGACGGCCTCGCCCGAAGAGCCGCTTCCTGATTTCATCGGCACATGGCGGGTCGAGGTTTCGGCTTGACCAAGCTGCGCCTGGCTACCTACAAAGAGTTGAAGAAGGTAGCCGAGAGGTGCGGTTTCAAGTGGCAGCGCCGCCAGGGCAGCCATAATACTTTCAAAAATCCTGAAGGACGCATAATCGTTATACCTGATCACGGCGCTCAGACAGTGGTGCGTCCTTTACTGCGCAGGATCCTCCGCGATATGGGCATCAGCGTTGGCGAATACCACAAAATCATGGACGACCTCTAGATTCATGCCGGAACTCTCCGACTGAAAATGCAGCCACTTACTCTTCAGGGCTGTAGATGAGAACGGCCTGTCGACGGCTATCACCGTACTCTCTTCGGCGATGGCACGGCGCAGGTGCCTGGGCAGCGAGAACAGACCGCGGTGGGTCGCTCCATCGTAGTAGCGGTACTTGAACGGGCACCTAGAATAAAGTATAATAGGTTATACTTTAGTCAAATATCTTTATGCTAAGCAGGCTTTATACAAAATGAAACCCTGTGTGCCAGAAAAACTACCAATAAGCTCCATCAACTGGGAACCGCTCATTCCCTTAATCGGCATCTCCAACCGTGCGCTGGCACATTTTGACGGTGTACTGTATGGAGTAACAAACCCTGATGTTCTGCTCTCACCTATGACCACGCAGGAAGCAGTCCTTTCCTCCAAAATAGAAGGCACTCAGGCAACCCTTGGGGAAGTGCTTAAATTTGAAGCCGGTGAAGCCCCGGAGATAGAATCCCGCCGGCAGGATATTGAAGAAATTATCAACTACCGCAGAGCGATGAGAGCAGCAGAAGAAGAACTCCAGCGCCGCCCCTTCAATCTCAATCTACTTAAAAAACTCCATGCGATTCTGCTAACCGGTGTCCGTGGCCGTGATAAAGCAAGTGGACAATTCCGCATCACACAGAATTGGATCGGGCTTCCCGGTTCTAAAATTGAAGACGCTCAATTCGTGCCACCGGAGCCCGGTTTATTGCCAGAGTACCTTGACAATTGGGAGAAGTACTGGCACATGGACAGGCCTGACCATCTAGTACAGCTGGCAGTTATCCATGCTCAGTTTGAGGTATTGCATCCGTTTTTAGATGGTAATGGACGTTTGGGAAGGATGATAATACCACTGTTCCTCTATGAAAAGAAGCTCCTCTCCCACCCTGCGTTTTATATTTCTGCCTACCTTGAAGAACACCGCGATGAATATGTGGAACGGCTCCGCGCCATCTGTATTGAGCCGTCCGGGTGGGACAAATGGATTGAATTCTTCTTAAAAGCCCTTGCAGAGCAAGCCAGAGCTAACGGCAGCAAAGCACAGGCAATCATCCAGCTTTACGAGCGGCTAAAAAAACAGGTGACGGAAACTACACACTCTCAGTATGCAGTACCCTTGCTGGACCAGATGTTCAAACAGCCGGTTTTTCCCAGCAATGTGTTTGATGATGTCCCTGGCATGCCCACTAAAGCTTCTATACTCACCATCCTAAATAAGCTCAAGGCAATAAAAATGCTAAAAGTGATACGGCATGGCTCTGGTCGTCGCCCACAGGTACTGTCGTTAGCGGAGCTGGTCAATGTCTGTGAGGGTCATGAGGTGATCTAGCAGAGAGAGATTGCGGCAGCGAAGGGCTCTGTTCCTCAAAAACAATAGAAATTCTAAATCATCATCCTCAAACAAAACGAGCTTTTTGTTTAATAAAGGGAAAACTTACTAAACAGGCGTTTAATAAGGTATCTGTAATATAGCAGCTACTTACTCTTCAGGGCTGTAGATGCAGAACGGCCTGTCGACGGCTATCACCGTCTTCTCTTCGGCGATGGCACGGCGCAGGTGCCTGGGCAGCGAGAACAGGCCGCGGTGAGTGGGGCCGTCGTAGTAGCGCAGGCTCCTGTTGATACGCGCCTCGATGCGACGGTCGATCTCTGCGGCGGACGGCAGCTTCAGCTTGGGGGAGGCGACGGCAAAGCCCCACATGCCGCAATAGCTGGGTATCGACGCCTGGTAGGGATAAACTTTGGGGAATACCGCTTTCAGCGTATTGATGATGGCGGTGAAACACTGGTGATTGCCGTAGGTGCTGGCGCATGCCTGCAGCGAGATGATCCCGTCGGGCGACAGGCGGTCGCTTACGGACTGGTAGAACTCCATGGTCGACAGCAGATAAGCCGGACCCTCGGATAGCGGTTCGGGCAGGTCGAGGACCATGACATCGAATGTCTCGCGGCAATCCTTCAAATACTTCCATGCGTCATCGAAGACGATCTCCGCGCGGGGGTCGTCGAACGAGCCCCGGTGGAAAGACTTCAGGTGTCTGCGGCACAGGTCGACCACCTCCTCGTCGAGGTCGACCATGACCGCCTTTTTAACCGACTTGTGCGCCAGAACCTCGCGCAGCGTGGCGCCCTCTCCGCCGCCCGCGATGAATACCGTGCGCGGGTCGGGGTGTGCCAGCATCGCGGGTTGCACCAGCGTCTCGTGGTAAATGCCCTCGTCCAGCTCGCTGGACTGTATCTTGCCGTCGAGTACCAGGCAGCGGCCCCAGCAGCTGGAATCGATGAACTGTACCGACTGGTAACGGGACTTGCCCGAGTAGATGACCTTCTGGATGCGATGCAGCTGCGTGAGGTCGGGGTTTATGTGGTCGTGGAGCCAATCACTTTGATTCATAGGCAACCATGCTGGGCAGGATCCCCCGGTCGAGCTCCACGACGGAGTGGTCGGCGGCGCACAGCTCCCGCACCATGAGGTCGACTGCCTCGTACGGGCGCAGGGTATTGCCGCAGGCGAAGATGTCCACGGCGGCGTAGCCGTACTCCGGCCAGGTGTGCACCGACAGGTGGGACTCGGCGATGATGATCACCCCGCTGACGCCGTTGTACGGGCTAAAGACGTGGAACATGTCGCCCAGGATGGTGGCGCCGGCGGCGCGGCAGGCGGCCAGCAGCGCATCCCTCAGGAAGTCGCAGTCGCTGATGCGCTGGCGGTCGCAATCCATGAGTTCAACGATGACATGCTTTCCCAGAGCCGACAAATCCCATCTCCTTTATAATAGAAACAGACCTCGTGCATTTTACTAAATATCGGGCGAATTATCAATAGCGTGAACGACATGGATCGATACATCGTCGAGCTGGAGCGAGCGCTGCTGCGGGGGGAGGCCATCGACCTGGCGCCGGGAGCGCTGGTGGCCTCCGGGGTCGCCACGCGGCAGGCGCTCGACCGCTACCTTGAAGCGATCGAATATCTATCGCGCCAGATGGGCGAGGGCATCCGTAAAAATGCCAGTGACATAACGAAGGGCAGGGCCATCTTCGAGCGGCTGTGGGTCTCAAGGCCGTTGCGCTATGAGCCGCAGGGCCGCTTCCGCCTGACTGACGTGCTCGATGCTCAGGTCGGCACAGGGGACAGGGTGGGAAACTGCCTCGGCCTCACCGTCCTGTACAATGTGCTGGCGCAGCCGCTGGGGCTGAAGGTGAGGGCGGCATATCTCGAGCGGGCATTCGGACGGGGCCCGCACACATTCAGCGTGCTGGAAGTCGGGAAGCGCACCGTCGACATCGAGAACATCCTGACCGACGGGTTCGACTGCCGCGCGCACCGCAGAGCCGTCGGCCGCATAGAGTGGGGCGACCGCGAGATCATAGCCGACATTTACCACAGCATCGGCAGCGAATCGGCGGCATCGGGGGACTGGGCAGGGGCCATCGAGAGCTACGATAAATCGCTGGCGCTCAATCCGCATTATAACCGGGCGCGTCTCAATAAGGGGATAGCGCTGATGGAGTCGGGTCGCCCGGATGAGGCCGCGGAGTGGCTCAGATCTCCGGATCGTCGGGTTTAGGCTGTGGTTCCCCCGCCTCCTGCGACCGCCACGGACGACAGCCCGATATCCTCTTGCGCAGCCAGGGTTCAATGGTGAGCATATCGCCGCGCTTGAAGATGATCTGCGCCGCCAGCAGCAGAAGCACGAAGTCCAGTACCAGGCCCTGCCGCGTCAGCAGCGGCACCGACGGCCCCAGGCAGCTGCATATCTCTATATCCATCCCGTGCGCTATGGCGGCGATCTTGGCGATGGTGAAGCTCATCAGCAGCAACCACAGGACGAAAGAGCTAGCAGTGAGCAGCAGCCCCAGCAGGACGAGTATGCCCAGTACCAGCTCCAGCGGCGGCAGGACGTGCCCGTATGCCGACGCCAGCCCGCCCGTGATGATCTGGTATTTGTTGATCTCGTTTATGAGTTCTTCGCTGTGCCCCAGCTTGCTGGCCCCGGCGAACACGAAGATACCGCCCACCAGCAATCGTGACAGCAGGGTGAGGTGCGGGCTGGCCAGCGCCCTCCCGATGCGCCTGAAGTAGGGCCACAGCGATGGCCCCCCCAGTTCCGGATTGAAGGAACGGATACCAGCCATGTCGCCAGTATTATAAAGAATTTCGCTTGAAGCTGCCAGCCCGTATTGACAAACATGCCATTGCTAATGTAATCTTTTGGCACAATTCCGAGGCAGGCTGGCAGATGAACTGTATACATCACCCCGAGAGAAGCGCCGTTGATACATGTGCCGGCTGTGGCGGCGGCGTCTGCGAATTTTGCAAGACGCTTGTTGAGGGCAAGGTCTACTGCCCGCCGTGTGTCGATAAAATGGTGGCCGCCCCCGGCGCAGCAGGCATTTCACCTCAGGCAACGCCGGTCGCTCCTGTGGGTTCGTCGTCTGCGTCAGACCCCTTCGCCATCATGAACATGAAGCCCCCGTCAGCGGGCCAGCCAGCACCATCCTCGCTTGGCCGCATGGAGCAGCCAGCCCTGGTAAGCGAAGGCGGTGGAAGCTCCCTGGCGGGCGTAATATGGATGCTGGTAGTTGCCGCCTGCGGTGGGCTGGCGCTGGGTGGTGTGTTCATGCCGTGGGTTCGCTTCAAGGAATGGATCTTTACGATTTCGATATCCGGCTGGCAGGCGACTCAATGGGACCAGTACGTAGGCGCGACCCTGATCGAGCCATATCTGGTGCTAGTCGGTGCGGCGATCATGGTGATGTGCGCGCTGCCGGCGCTGGTGCTCGCTCTCACCAGCGCGGAGTCCGAGGATACGGTGCGGGTGCTGGCCAGGATCTCGGCGTTTGGGGCCGGCATGACGCTGGGGGTCATCATATGGACCATCATCGATATGATGATGGAGGATATGGGCGGCTATATCTCCTACGGCGTGTGGATCATTCTGGTGGCAGCGATAGTGGGGCTGGTGGCTTCGGGGCTGATGTCGCGGGCCGGCGGGCAGAGCCGGTTCTACCT
>CAYRYW010000074.1:0-6479 GCA_964428725.1 uncultured Dehalococcoidales bacterium | reverse complement strand
CTGTTGTTTGATGGACACCCAACCGCCCATGGTGCCGTCAGGGCGCTCAAAACGAATACGACCTTTGGTCGTGTCAATCTCGTGTCGCGGTGGCTTGCCGGGGTCACCGTCCCGTCCGTCCTTGCCGTCAACTCCGTCGCGCCCGTCCTCACCATCTTTCCCATCCTTTCCGGGTTTGCCGGGCAGCCCACGCTCGCCTTTCAATCCACGCAAGCCGCGTTCCCCGCGTTCGCCCGCAAGGCCGCGTTCTCCACGCTCACCATCTAGCCCCGGCGCTCCATCACGGCCATCGATTCCGTTCTTGCCGTCTGCGCCATCCTTTCCCGGTTCTCCGTGCGACCCGTCTTTGCCAGGAAGCCCTCTAAGCTCGTTGGCTTTGAGAAGCTCAGGCAACCAAGGAATAGGCTCTAGGTCTTTAATCTTCCCTACTCGGATCATACGGTTTAAGCACTCCGTCTTCATCGTGTTGGTAGAATCTGCCATTGTGGAAGAAATAGTCAGCACTCATTTCTTCGTCGTTCGTCGGATCATCGTCCTCTTCGCGTGTGGGGCGCCCGCCCTTCTGCCTTTCGATTTCCTCGTCTATCATGGGCAATACCGTCTGACCCGGCTGACCAATGCCAATGCCCTTGAGTTCGAGTTCTTCGAATAGAGACTCTTCACGCTTGAGAAGCTTCGCCGTTTCGCGGAAATCACCGCCCATCTCGTTGATGTACTCCGTCCGGCTCTTGAGGCCGTTGGCGATCATCTGGGTCATCGCCGGCACTTCCTTCTGAGGATCGATGAGGGGCGTGCCTGATGCCTGCCAATGCCATTTGGCGTTGCGGTATTCGTCAACCGTGATAGAGCCGTTGATGAGCCACTCGTCCAACCACCATTGGGTGATGGAGTCTCTGATTGCACGGTTTTTCTCTTGCTTGTTCTTGGCGCTGCGAACGTATTGGATGGTGTCCTGACGACCCGCGTTGTAGCTGAACTGCTGAGAGTTGTAGAAGCTGAATGGCATATCGAACGCCAACAGAGCCAGGCGCAACATCGTTTCCGTGTAGGGCACGAACTCTTCGTTGGGCGTCTTGCTCTCGAGCATGTCCACCTTGTCGCCCGGTTCCATCTCGAGCTTCAGACCGGGGCGCATCTCGAAGTTGTAACGGGTGCCCGTGGTTCCACTTGAACTCGTAGCCGTGTCGCTTCCGTATGGCTCCCATCCATCGTTGGAACTCGTTTGGTCACGGGTGATTGCCATGCCGAGCATAGCGTGGAACTTGGTTTTGATGAGCGTGTACTCATATGCCTCGGCCAAGTCCTGATTGGTGTTCAAAGCGCTTAAAAGAGGTGAAATCCCTCTCGTTTGGTCGAAGCGGGTGAAATAGCCGTCAAAGAACATGTTACTGGCCTTCACCATGCGGTCAAACTCGAGCATGCGACCACGCTTCTCGTCAGCGTATTTGTTGACGCAATACCATTTGACCCTGCCGAAACTGTCCAGAACAAGCCCCAAATCGGTGATGTCATCGCGTTTCGCGCCCTTGTCAGGCTTCGCAATGCGGTCAGACTCAACGGCTTGAAGGTAGCCACCCTTGATCTTCATCAACCCGCAGTCACCGTCAGTAACTTTGCATTGTTCGAAGATACGCATCATCTGATCGAAGTTGTGCCTGCCGGCCACGTCGCAATTGGCAGCCTTGCTTTTTTCCCTGATGAGGTCTTCGAACTTCTCGTTCCAAGCTTCGTTTTCGCCAACGGCGCGGAAGGTGAACATGCTCACGTAGTCCAAATGCCTGCGACACGCCCACGACACCCATGAGGCGTTGCGCTGTTGGTCGCGGTTGGTGGCGAGGGCTTTGCGCCTGGAGCTCTCGTCAAGCTGCTCGTCTTCGTGCTTGGTGCGGAAAACCGGGCGCTTGCGCCTGTTCTTGTCCACCACCGCGTTATAGCCGAAGCCCCATAGTTTCTGTAGAACGTCTCTAGGATTCATATTAATCTCCGGCATCGCCAAAATAAGCCTGGCTGACGGCCGGACTAGTGCCCTGCTCTTTCGCCAAGTCGGCTATGAGTTTCTGTTCGTATTCGTAGAGGGTCTTCAGCTTTGCGCGTTGCACGGAGGCATCGCCAATCGTATAACTCTGGGAGGATAGTACCTTGGTGATTGCGTCTTGTACTTCCTCGAGTTTCTCAGTCGTGGTTTTAATTGCCATGGGAACTCCTATGAGTGGTGGGCTTCCATTTGTCAATTATAGGCTAGATTGTCAATTACAAATCCGTATAGGTAGCTTCTCGCACCTGTGGCTTCGCTGCCGCCTTGGATACGTCCATTCTCAACTCACCGTCAAACGATGCGCCGAGCAGGCTGAACAGGCTCATGGCACCCACCGTCGTGTCCAACAGGTCGTTCTTTCTGCCGGGGATCCGCTGCCAATTGTAATACTCGTCCTTCTCAGTTTGGAAGTGCTCGAGAAGACGCTCGCCGCAGATGTGCTCGCTGAAGTATTCGTGGACGCGCTCTTCTCCAAACAGGGTAATGCCGCCGGGGGCGCCGTTGCCCAACAGGAAAGCCTGGTGGACGCGCTCGCGCCAATAATCCGCGTTATGCTTAACCACGGGTCCCTTTCCATCGAATACGCTCTTGTAGACGTTGTCGGCGGGTCGTCCAACAACCTTGCTCTCGCGCCACTTGGTTTGGGCATACCCACGCATAGGCACAACTTTGGTGCGGGACAAATTGCCGTCTGCCACCGCGCATGAACTGAAAACGATGTCCATGAGATAGCCGCAGTCGATTCCTATCAGGTCTATGTGCATCTGCTTGCCGCCCTTAAGGAATACGAGCTCGTTAAGCTTGTTGCAGAGCGCCACAACGCCGTTGAACACCGCCTGGGCTTCCGTGAGCCCGCCCGTGCTCTCGCGTGTCCATAGGGGCGTGTTTACGTCCTCCGGATATCGCCCGTAGTAGGGGCAATGGACCTCCAGGTTGTTCGTGGAAGCCAAAACCGTGTAATGCAGACCGGACGATGGGTTGACGTCGATCATAGCCGTTAGAAACTGGCAATTTATGGGCACTTCGAATGCCTTCATCTTGTTTGCCGCCTTCCGCACCATGGCAGGCTCCAACTCGAGCAAATTGGCGAATTCCGATAGCGGTTGGTTCTGGTATTCCGAGTAGAACGCTCGCTCGCCCTGTTCGAAGAAAAGATTCATAGCCGTTTGGATGGCCGTGAGTTCCCCGTCCCTTACTCTATAAGGGTTCGACACAACCGCGCCCTTCTCGAGGCGTTCCCGGTGCTTCTTGTAAAATCGGCGCAATCCCTTGCCCTCGTCCATGGATTGTGCGCCCTCGAGACGTGCCGCGTTGTATTCTGAGCGCCAGAAGTCCATGTCCTCAGGCCATTGCACGATCATGCTACTCACTTCCCCGTGCCAATTGGGGTCGTTCAGAATCTGCTCTGCCATGTCGTTGTTGCTGATGATGGTGCATGGCATGAAGGCACTAATCTTCGTGTTGGGACCGCTAAGTCCGAGAATGTCCGCGTTAAGGATGTTTATACGGGTCTTGACCTGCTCAGGGCTACGTGCTGCTTCATTGGTTTGAGGGTCGTCAAGTATGACGAAGTCAGGACGAATAATCTCGCCGTTGGTGAGAGCATGGTGCCTACCGCGTATGTCGCCCGTGATACCGGCGATCTCGATTATGCACGAAGGTACCTTTTTGTCTGGGTGGTCAGGGTACTCGAAATCTATCAGCGTGGGCATGACGAGCTTCTCAGCCACCCATGTAATTTCCGTTGGCTCGCCGTTGAAGGTCTGACCCTCGGCCTTACGCGCCTGATTGTCAATGGCCTCGATGGGATAGAGCAACTCAGGAAAGTCCTTCTTCAGAAGTCTGTTGTGCCGAAGAAAAACCTTGATGTCCTTCATGAGGCTCTTGGCTTTGTCGCTACGGGCGCCGATAAGCACTATGTAGCTGCGCTTGCCATAAACCGCACCCCAAAGGGCTCCCGCCTGGCTGATGGACGTCTTACCCTCGCCACGGGGCATGGCGAACGCGAACTGCCCTCCATGCTCGATGGAGTATTGCATGCGTTGGATGGAGCGCAACTGCGAGTCGCTCCAATCGTTGTAGCACATCTCGGAGAAGTAGGTCTTGAGAAAAAGGGCGAGGTCCTTCTCGCACGCATCCCTGCGCTCCCAATCAACCCAACGGATCCTGTCATTCACCTTGCTCGTGACGTCGCGCTCGGCAGCACGCCGTTGCGCGTTCAATACCCGGCTTTCGTTCTGCTGTTTCTTCTTGAGTGCTTCCGGGGAGAGGTTCGCTCGGCGCTTGTCGACGTTAACCGCCAACTTCTTCGTGTTCACCTTCTTTTTTGGCATCTTCAGCGGCCTTCCTAAGCTTCAGTTTGTCATGCACGTATCGCGTGCAGAACTTGCCCAATTCTGCCATCCACTCGTCGTGGTCGTAGAACTCTTTGCCAATCGCGCTGCCGCCATAGGCACCCAACAAGTACTCAGCCCAATAATGCGGCTGTGCCTCGCGAAAGCCCTTGAACGGCTCCTGGTACTTGGGGGTGTAGCCGTAGATGATGCCCTTGAGATAGCCCGTGTAGGTGAACAGGTTGCTCTGCTTCGCGATGTAGAGGCTGATCCCACGCCCCATAGCCATGCCCAACCAAAACTCCGTGCAAGGACGCTCGAACTCCTGTTCCACCCGGTCAGCCGCCATGTACTCAACGCCGAAGAGGTAAATCTTCTTGAACCGGCGAGTGTGGATGGCAAACGCCAACATCTGGCACACCTGATTGTTGTAATAGGGAACGACGAAGTCCTCCAAAATCTTGGTCATGGGGAACTTGACGCTCATGGGTATGTCCGGGTAAACGTCTTGCATCATGATGGGGATCTTGAGATCGGCCAAGTCCTTGCTCACCTCCATGGCGCGTTCCTTCTCGTGGATGTCGAAAAGCATCGTCATCTCAGGGAAGCGCTCGATGTCGTTGAGCCCCCAACATTCGCAATCGAGTTCTGCGGCGATCTTGGCGCCGTCATGGCGCGTGTCGCCCTTGCCGAGTATAACCAGGCACTCGGAATCCTTGAAGTTCAGCGTTTGCTTCCTAACCGCGCTGTCCGGCAATATAATGCCGCCTTGTTTCATCCTTCCACCTCAATCTCGTACCCGTGCATGTCGGCCAGGAGCCTGAGCGCTTCCACGCAGTTCTTGTCGTTCATGCTCGCCAACAAATGGGCGAATAAAGCGTAAACCGGGGCGTTCTTCTTGTCCGTGCAAACCAAAATACCGTCATCGATCTTGACGCTGATGGTTTTCGGCACTTCCATCTTTTTAGCTTTCGGTAGTTTACTCGTCATCTTTCTTCTCCTCCGGGTCGTTTCTCAAGCCTACCCACGAATAAGCGATGCCGCCTATATAGAGGAGCGCGAACAAGAGCAAGAACGGCAGCAGAGCCGCCCATACGATCACGTCCAACCAGGTGGGTACTTCCATGTAGTCCCAAAGCCAAATGGCTCCACCAAATGCCACCGCGCTCACCGCCGTGAAAATGTAGCCGAAACAACCCCAGAACATCTTTGCCAACAATTCCTTCATTTCATCAACTCCTCGATTAGTGCTTCTCTTCTGCGCCAATGCAAACTGTTCAATGCGTCCACAATCGGCAATGCGTTAACGTTGTTCTCATCGTCCATGGGCATGGAAAGACAATGCTTGTCATCCACGTAAAGTTTTAGATGGTTGCCGGAGCACCTGATGCTGAAACGCTCGTCACGGTTCTTTCTGAGTGGCTTCAAAGGGTTCACCAACGCCGGCCGAAGCTCAGGCACCAATTCCGCACACATCTTCAAATGGTTTTCCACGCCCTGACGCTGCATGCCCAACTCATCTGCGAGCTCCTGATAGGTGGCCTGCGGATTGAGGATGCGAAGGCGCACAACGCTGTAGGTGCGTGGCTTCTCCTGGCTCAGAGCGCTCAGGGTTCCGAAGAACTCCCATAGGCTAGATGCCTGATTGCTGTCCAATTCGTAAAGTAGCTCGGCCAGAAGCTTGCTTAACCTGCCTCCGCAATCCTCCGTGCCCTTCATCCAATACCAACCGTCAAGCTGCGGATTGTATTGCCAATGCTTGCCGTCCTCTTCCAGGAGGGGCAGGTCGCCCGCGTCACGGCACCATGAGGCAAACTCACACTCCTGACAGTCGCCGGTGCCAAAAGCACCATAGCATTTAGGTGTATTCATTCGCGTTTTGTCCTTACTTTGCGTTAGAAAGTACTTCTATGGATAATAATAGGCATATTTTATCCCATTTCATCTAGTTTGTTTCAAAAAACCTAATTTTTTCTGCAAAACCCGGTTAAATGAACCTCGCGCATACGTGCGCACGAACCCAACCATGGGGGCGCCATAAGCCACTTATACGCAGGCACCTGTGGGCATTGAAAAAGCCGCCCCCTCTTTTAGGACTATTTTTGTCCGGT
>CAYRYW010000073.1:0-6794 GCA_964428725.1 uncultured Dehalococcoidales bacterium | reverse complement strand
TCGTTGTAGCGCTGGTCGTAGGCGTGGGCACGGCGGGCGCCGCCAGCACCCCGTAAACCGTGAAGTGGCTGATATCGAAGGTGATGGTGTTGTTCTCGGCGTCCACTGTGCCGCCGATGAAGCTCCACTCGCCGGTCTCCGCATCCAGCACGGCGATGACGATGTTATCCGGGCTCATGCCGTCGGGTATATCGCCGGGGTCGAAGCACAGGGTGGCCCCCATCGCCTGCAAGAAGGTGGCGCCGTCGGGCTTGAACTCGAAGGCGGCCAGCACGAAGTGCCCCTCGGGCGGGTCCGGCAGCGGGTCCACCGGCGTGACGTCGATGTAGCGCAACCTATAGCCATCGGAGTCCAGCGCCTCGGTGCCCTCCGACAGGCTGATGGTCACGCACCCGTCCCGTGAGGTGACCTCGAAGTCCTCGCCCACGATGCCGTCGCTATCGATGCTGCACGACCCGGTCCGGTCCACCACATCCACCATGATGGTGGGCAGCCCGCCCCCGCCCCCACCTCCACCTCCACCACCACCTCCGCCGGGCGGCCTGTCAGGTCGGGGTGTCCACGTGGGCGTGGCCGTAGGCCCAGCTGTAGCCGTTGCCGTCGGCGTGGGCGTGGGCACCGCTACCCAGATGTTCCAGTAGCAGTTGTCATACTCCGCCTCCTCCAATACCTCATCGAAATGGTCGGCGCACACCGTCACGTTGTCGTATGAGCCGGTGAAGTTCACCGTGGTGTTGAACTGACCGATGTACGAGTCCCAGAAAGCCAGCGGCACCGGCACCATCTGCGTCTCCACCAGTAAGCTATCGATGTACAGGGACGCATCGTGGCCCGCTGAGGCGTTGCCGGGCCCCACGTTCATTATCTGATAGTGAACGATGTAACTCTCGTTGGGTACCACCCACTCCTCCGACTTGTTCCATACCAGCAGGTCGGGCATGGGGGGCCAGTGGTTGTCTTCGCAGTTGTTGTCTTCCCACTCCTCCATCACCTCGTCGAAAACATCGACGCATACCGTCACGTTGTCGTGCGGCCCGCTCCAGTTGACAGTGGTGTTGAACTGTCCCTCATACCACATATCCCAAGGAGGACCCCATGGAGGCAACTCAACCGGCACCGTTTGCGTCTCAACCAAGACACCATCCACGTACAGCGATGCGTTGTGGCCAGCTGAGGCGTTCACGTCACCGTCATTGCCGATTATGTAGTGAACTGTATAGCTTACGTTGGGCACCACCCATTCCTCCCACTTGTCCCACACCTCCAGGTCCGGCAGCGGGTCGATGATCACCGTAACCGGCCCGTAGATGTTGTTCCACTCCCTGGACTCGTTAACATCCCGGTCCGTATCGATCTGCGCCCACAGGCTGTAGTTGCCGGGGTAGGGATAGTTGATATTTATCCAGGGGAACCCAGTCGTCAGGATTTCGCTGGCATTGGTGAAGTTGACCCAGATATAGTCATCCCCGACATCATACACACCCGGCGGGAACGAGCGATTCCCGTACACGTCCAGGTAAAACCCACTGGACTTAGTGTTACCCCGGTTCTCGAAGGTGAGCGAGAAGTTGATCGGGTGATTAACGAACCCGTGTATCGGGTCGGGGCTGATATCGGTGATGGTCAGGTCGGGCAGCAATGGTGTCGGTGAAGGCGTGGGCGTTGGCGCGGTAATGTTGAACTGCAGGCAAACGAAGTCCAGGTCGAACTGCGCCGGGCCGGTGTAGCTCTCCGGGATGAACTCGTGCCAGTTGACCCGCACCGTGGTGCCGTTGATACCCGGGGCAACGGCCAGCAGGTCCACGCCGTGCCGCGAGTAATTGGCGGGGAATGACCATGTATAGGGGTGGAGCGTCATGTTGAACAGCGTGGCCAGCGGCGCGCCGCCGCCCGCAGGCTGGAGCGTCACGTTGTATATACGGGGATAGATGGGATCCCCCTCAAATGCTAAATCCCACTGTATTCGCTCGCTCCACGTCAGCACGGCGGTGTTGGCGGTAGCCGGTATCGCCACCTCCTGATACAGGTCGTAATACAGGCCGGCACTGCCGTCGAAGCCGTTCTGGGCATAGAACGTGCCCTCCTGCGGAGAACCATTACCAAACCAGCCGTCATCCCAGGTACTTACATTCCACCACTGCAGCTGGCTGAAGTTGGGGCCGCTGACGTTGCCGCTCACGGTGGTCCAGCCGCTGAAGTTGCCGCTCTCGAAGCCCCAGTTGACGAACACGCAGACGGGGTCCGGCGTGATAGACGGCGTTGGCGTGGCGGTAGCGGTGGCAGTAGCCGTGGCGCTGGGCGTGGGCGTGGGCGTGGGTGTGGAGGGAACATCATCGCGGAGTACCAGCTTGAACCTCCACTCCTGCCAGTCCCACGCCTCCGAGATGAGTATGTTGCTACCGGGGGCAACGCGGATGGACCATAAGCCGTCCCACTCTCCTAATCCATCATCCAAAACGCTCCACTGGGTGTTGTTCTGCGTGCCATCGAGGCAGCGCAACGCGCCGCCGTCGGTGAAGCGGCCGAAGCCGTGCGCGCTGGGGGGTGTGGCCGGGCGATTGTAGCTCTCGTCCCATATCGCAAAGGGTACGTATATAGTTCCATCCGGCCCCTGTCTTATATCACTAACGGTCACCGACCGGTTTATCTGCTCGCCCGCGGACATGCCGGGCAACGGCTGGGGTGCCAGGGCATGGCTGTCGAAATCGTCGGCATCATATAGCTGCTCCCAGGCACTGGATGGGGGATCACTGAGGTTGATTACCGTGCTGTAGACTCCCACCCCCGTGGTGTTGATACGGGACAGGTTGCCGTTAAGCTGCCACTTGTCCAGCCAGCCACCGACAGAGGTATACGCTATGCGGTTACTGCCCCAGTCGTTATCGAAGGCTGCAACCGGCCCGCCGAGGAAGCTGCCGTTCCAGCCGGGGTCGGTGCTGACAACCGTACCCACCCTACTCATATCGGCAGCGGCCCGGTCCTGCGACAGCCAGACCTCGCTCGCGCCCGACTGGTTGAACGTCCCCACAAGCAGGCAGTGATCATTGCTGAAATTGGGGGATGTAACGATGGTGGTTACCTCGGTATTGGCAGCTGTCAGCAATCCTGAGCTCCAGTTAGCACCTCGGTCCAATGTGCGGTAAACGCTTCCGTTTACATCTCCGCAGAATAGAACATCGCTATCCTGCACCCACCACCCGCTCTCGCTCAGGCCGGGACCGTTAGCGCTGGCGTTGGGCCGATTGTTGATAGCACCGGCGGGCATTGCGTCCACATTCATCCATGTGTCGCCCTCATCCGATGAGTACCACAGCATCTCCTCCATCCACCCGTCCGCCGAATCCGACCGCCCGCCGAGGAGAAATACGTACGGGTCATCGGAGAAGTCTACCCCCACCCGCGGCCACCAGGTCCAGTCCAGTATGTACGTCGCCCGCCCGCTGGTAGTAAGCATCGACTTACCGGCATACTGATGGTAATGGCCTATCTCGTATGCGGAGGGCAGGGTGAGGCCTTCGTACAGTATCCGTTCCCAGTATTCCGCATCGGTGAAGCGCCATAGGCTCATGTTGCAGGTCCTGTTTGCATCCGAGTACCGAGGCCACTGGCTGTAGGTGCTGGCGTAGATCAGGCCGTCGGCGGCATACTGGGGCGATGCCTCCATAGCCACCGCCTCCGCCAGGCACCAGCTGGTCCCCGACATGAGAGGAGCCGTTGTTCCCGGGTTCACGTACCCCGGTATGTCCTCGCTCACCGCGATGTCGTCCATCAGACTGATGCCGTTGAACACGATGCGCTGCCCTGCGGCACACGCCTCGCACCCGGCAGCGCAGCGGTGCACCCCGCTGGTGGTATAACCATCGCTGCCCCCGGCGGCGTACAGCGAGCCTCCGGCCAGCAGCACCGGCCACGCCCCGGAAGGCGGCTTGAAGGCGGGCGTCCACGTGGGCCACAGCGTCATAGACTCCCCCCTGAACACCTGCGCCTGCCCAGCCGGTGTCTCACACCCTACATATATAGAGCCCGCGCCCGCGCTGCCTATCATTACCATGTCGGATATGCTCGGGGCACCGAGATCCCTGTTCTGAGCAATAGAAGGCCCGGTTATCACGCTGCGCCCGCTGATCCGCCACACGTCGTCGCTGTCGCCGCTGCCGTCGAGGCCAATGAACACGTTGTCGCCGTTGCTGAAATCATCGGCCACCTCGATGCAAGAAGTCCAGGCGTAATCACCGCTGCTGTTGATTACGGCATTGGTCACCGAGGTGTTGCTGCCACCCCAAGCCCCATCGGCGTCGTTCCAGAAACAGAAGTAGATACCCGCCGGCTGTCCCAAGGGATCTGAGGCGTCGATATCATTCACTACAGACATGAACATGCCGTCGTTATAGTAGTCTGGCGAGAACATCACCCCTACTGTATCGAGCCCGTTGTTCGCGGGCATCGTGCCGATGATGGGAGCGGGGGGCAGATCATTGGAGACCTGCTTATCTTTCCAATCGCTGTCATTGTCCTCATTCCAGGTATAAACGCCCTCACCCCTGTTGCCCAATCCCAGGCTGGATATACCCACCAGCGCCATGTATGTACCAGGGGCAACCCTGTTCTCGCCTACATCGAGAGAGGTTATCGTTCCATTTAGAGAGATTGCCGGATTCCGGGGCACGACTAGCGTGAAGCTGGAGCCGCCATCCAGCGAGCGGTAGATGTTGCCGGTGCCCGCACCACCTATCACGCTGTCAGAAGGCGACAGGTATCGGCTGCCGGTGGCCACGAACACCACAGAGTTATTGGAATCGCTGTCGCTGTAGCCCGGCTGGGGCACAACCGCCACCGGCGCACCAGTATCCGATGCCGGCTGGTGCCACATCAGCCTCCACGTATAGCCGTCATCGGTGGATTTAAAAAGCGATATGTCGGAGTACAATGGAAAAACCGCCCACCGCAGGCCGTCCCACACAACCGCGCCATCGATCAAGTCGGAATTGCCGCTGGTGTCCTCGACGAGGGCGAACAGCGTGCCGTCATCGCCCGCAGTCAAGTCCCAGATATCAGTGTTGGGAAACATCTGGTATTTTAGTGTGGTTGGCAGGTCTAGCCGCTGCCACGAGTTCGTGCCACCGTGCGGGGGATTCAGAGTTGGCGTCGGTGTTGGCCCTGAACAAGGCTCTAGTACCATCACGAGCCTGTATTGAAAGTCCACATCCATACCCACAAGCTTCAAGCCCAGAGCCGCCCCGGTGTCTATAATCGTGCCCCGCGTACCCACGTACGGGGCGGGGGAACCCGAACCAAGCGCATCAAAAGGAGCACCGTCGCCTTCCAGTTCAGAGCCGTTAATGGCGTCCCCCGGCGAAATGGCGAGGTTGTAGCTGTGGTTGGTCGTCGCCCACGTGTCCATACCAAGAACCACATTTGCGCCCACAGTCGTTTCGCATGAACCCTCCAGTGGCATATCCAGCAGCATGGAACCGCCAGCATCCAGGATACCGTCGCCGAAGGTGAAGTTCGTTTGGGCCACAGTGGTTTCCGAGAGTACGTCCACATCACCGGTACCGTTCACCACCCACAATTCACCGCTAGCATCATCTATAAGCCCCAAAGTGAGGTCCCCATCTATACCCACCTGAAGGTCCTCGATGGTGACAGGCTCAGCAAAGAAGTCTCCCTCATATATAAAGACTTCCCTCGATCCATTAACCACGCTCTTGTTAATGTACATATTTATGATCACCGCATTCAAGTCAGCTACCTTCATATCTGGCGTCGTTCCCAGGAGAGATATAACTAAGGTGATGTTGCCTCCGGTGGCGCAGTAAGGTATCTTCCACCATTCCCCTGGCGGTGGTGTGGACGTGGCGCTGGGTGTGGCTGTGGGCGTAGGGCATATGCCGGTGCACGTGGCCGAAGGTGTAGCTGTAGGCAGAAGTGTGGGCGTGGGCGTGGGGTAGCTGGCGTTGACGTTTATCCACTCCGTCTCCGACTCGGTGAGCTGCTCACCGACGAACATTGTACGGTAGCCGGGGATGCTGATGTGCAACGGGCCGTCCACGAAGCTGAGGTTCTCGGTGAACTCCAGCGAGCCGTTGACCGACATGTTCAGCCGGTGGCCCACCTTCTCCATCGTCAGGAGATAGGTGGTGTTGTACGAGAAGTTGGAGCCGTAATAATTCGACCCTGAGCCGATTTCCTCATGCGCGTAGTAGAACTTGCTCCATGTGCCATTGGTCGCGCCGCGGTAGAAACCGAAGGTGACCCCGCAGTTTGACGCGTTCCACAGCGCGATGCCTTGGTGCGCATCATCACCCGAAGCGTTCCACTGCGCCCGCAGCAGCCGCATGCTGGCCTCCACGGTGAAGTTGCCGTCGAAGGTATCAACCGAGGCTATCTGGCAGTCCGGCGAGTCGGGGCGAATGATGTGCAGCACGCCGCCGGTCTCCTCTATGGTGGTTCCAAATGGCGCATCCACCGTCCACCTGGCGGGATCGATAACGCCGTCCTCGAAGTCGTCCTGGAAGATGAGATGAGCCAGGGCGGGCTGTACCGCCAGCAGCCCCAGCAGCACGGCGACGGCCAGCACCACCGCGGTGAAGAAGACGCTGTACTTGTTAACCCTGCCAGACCACATTTCCGGCTACAGCATATACCCGTATCTCTAATATGTCAAGTGTGGCGCGTACCGTGAAGCTGGTGAGCGACCGGTGCCGCCGCGCTAGGCACAGCCCGCCAGATGGTCGGAGGCGAAGACGGCGGCGCCGATGGCCCCCATCAGCTGCGGGTCCGCCGGCAGCTCC
>CAYRYW010000072.1:0-6888 GCA_964428725.1 uncultured Dehalococcoidales bacterium | reverse complement strand
CAGGATTCCACATTTTCCTTTCCTACTAAGAGATCAAAGCCTTGGTACTTGAGGCGCCTGCCTATTGGCGGTAGACTCTTCAGCGCGGAAGCTCGGGCTTATAGCCTTAGCCCGTAGGGCTCCGCATGATTTGATTTTGTAAAGGAGGTTCATTTTTTTAAAGAATTGTATTAAGATATCATCAGACGGCTAAATACATGAATTGGTACATAGATGACTAAGATAGATCCATCGAGAATTCGGTTTGACAGGCACGCCAGGAGAAGAATGAAATGGAGAGGTATTTCTGAAGAAGAGGTCTCTGTTTTGCTTGAGGATCCCGACAAAGTGGAGGAGTCGATAAGAGGAAGGATAAATGCCTATAAGCGCAGCGGCCAGAGAAATCTCAAAGTGACCTATAAAGAGTCATCTGGCCAAACCCTCGTTATTAGTGTAGTTGACAAGGGGTAGGGAGGACAGAATGAAGATAGAATATAGCAAAGAGGCAGATGCGATTTATGTGTATTTTAAGGAAGAAGTTGTTGCCAATTCTAAAGAGATTGAAGATGGAGTTGTGATTGACTTCGACAAAGAGGGGCAATTGATCGGAATAGAAGTTTTGGATGTAAGTCAGAGATTCAGTCTATCTGATATTGTGAATGTGAACATAGAGAATCTTCCGATTGAAGCCGTTGGTTAGAAGAGCCGCTGAATGGTTAAGAGGGCCTCGCAATAGGAATGCCGGTCACCCGCCACCCCCCGCCCAGATCCGTACGTGAGGAACTACCTCATACGGCTCCTGCCTCAGGTAATGAGAGGGAGGGACGACCCCAAAAAACTTAAGACACTGAACACCTGTGAACATGCGCGGGCCACCCATTTCAATCGCTAAGCGTCTGATATATAGGGTTGGTTTACAAGAGAGTATTTCGCAAGTAGCTTTATGAGCTTGTTAGGGATGAGGTGCTATGGCAACGGTCGTGATCATTCCTCTTTCAGGCCCATAATACCAGAAACCCGGTAGGCGCAAGGGGTTTTCTGCTGGGCATATGCCTTGAAGACCTTTTCCCCGTTAGGACCTTTGAGAGATCTAAATTCGTGCGTGTTCAGAGAGGGGTGCCGCAGGTTGGTTTCAAGAAATCCCAGGCATTTCCTGACGGCTTTGAGGATATGCCTTTGCGAGGAATTGTTTTCAATCTCCCGAAGGTCGGCGTCGGCTTGGGGTGTGAAAATCAGTTCGTGCATCGGCAGCTATTTAGCGTACCTGGCAAAATGAAGAAAAGGGGACAGGCAAATAATGATTGACAGTGGAAAGCTGAAGGGATAAATTAAGAAAATTCAAATTAGGGGCGTGTAATGGCCAGGATTGCAAGGTTGAAGGTCAAGGGGGAGCCGGCGGTCTATCATGTGATTTCCAGAACGACGCTGGAGGGATTTGTTCTCGGGGATAGAGAGAAGGCCTATCTGCTGGGAGCGATAAAACGGCTGAGCGGCTTTTATTTCGCAGAGGTGCTTGGATTTTCCATTTTAGGCAACCATTTCCACCTCCTGGTGCGTATGCACCCTGAGAGCAGCTATTCGGATGAGGAAATAAGACAGAGATACGACCGGCGATACGGGAAGGAAAAGGCGGCAGGTTTTGCCGATCATCAGATGAGGGAGCTGGCCAAGAAGATGGCGGACCTGTCGGAGTACGTCAAGGAGATCAAGCAGGACTTTTCACGGTATTACAACAAGCTGCATGAGAAGAAAGGGTACTTCTGGTCCGGGCGATTCAAGAGTGTGATTGTTGAGAATGGGGAGACGCTGATCAACTGCCTGGCCTATATTGATCTCAACCCTGTGAGAGCCGGACTGGTGAAACGGCCCGAGGATTACCGTTGGTGTTCACTGGGGTACCATATGCAGACAAGGAACAAGGGACGGTTTTTGTCGCTGGATTTCGGGCTGCGGGAGTTTGGGGTAAAGAGCGTGAAAGAAAGGCTCAGGGATTTCAGGCGCTTTGTGTATGAAAAGGGAGGTTTGGAGGGGTTTATAAAGGAGCACAAGCGGGATTTTGAGGTGGGTAGGGCGGATCGCTTTCTTTTCAGGACGCGGTACTTTACGGACAGCGGGATTATTGGGTCCAAGGCGTATGTGAGCAGTCTTTATGTTGCCTTCAGGCATCATTACGGAGCGAAACGGGAGAAGGCGCCCAAGCGGATCATAGGGCTTGAAGAGGTGTATTCCCTTAAGAGGCTTTCAGAGGTATAGAAACCAGCAAGACGTTTATGTTGAGAGGTAAGTCAGATGACTGAGAAGAGGAAATTGTACCTTTACGAGGCATTAGAGTTGAGATCGGAGTACGACGCGAGGATCAAGACGTTGAAGGATTGTCTGCCAGAGACGAGACAGAATCGAGATAGGCTCTCCTTTACGCGGGAAGATGAAGGCAAGCGCCGCCCGAGCCCTGGCTTCGATCTGACTGAGGCTAGAAAGGAATTAAGAAACCTGGAGTTCAAGCGTCGAAAACTGAATGCAGCAATCCAGGAGACCAACTACAAGCAACACACCGATTTCGCGGGCGAGTCCATGAACCTGAACGAGGCGCTCGAAATGCGAAAGGGCCTGAATGAACGGATCGGAGAACTCCACGCACAAGTCGTAAAATCGGCATATCAAAAGGTTATCTATAAGGAGGGCCGCGACATTATCGAAGAAAATGAGTTGACCTACGCGGATTCGGTGAAGAATCTGAAAGATGCACGGATCGCCTTTCGCGAGTTGAACAGGCAGCTTCGCCGAGCATCGTTTGAAGCAGTCGTGGAGTTTCAAGATGAATGAGAATATCGGAGACAAGGGAGCAAGTGCGAATGATTCGGCGACGGGTCATAGCCCAGGGAATGGCCACTGAGAGAGCCATATTTTGCAGGGGTTGAAACCTCCAATTCCGGAAAAGCCATAAACTTAAAACGGCAGACCTCAAAGCAGACTTAGCAAAAAAGGAATAGAGCTTGGATGGCTCCGCGTCTCCGAACTCATTTGATTACAAAGCGCTTCTGCGGTGAAAATGCAGCTTTCGCTGCACGTTAAGGTAATCCTCTCCCCGTCGCAGGCATTTTTCAAGGGGTAAAGCAGAGCAGGACCTCACACAGACTGAATCATGAAAGGAAAGCCGGAAAGTCAGAAACACGCGATGCGCCGCCATCATGCACAGCGCAGAAAGGCATGGGTTCGCCGCACGCTCCGCCACTATTTCATGGACCGCCAAGCCTTGTATCCCACCCGCGCCCCTTCGATGTGCCCTTCGGTCGTGAGCCTCTCGGCCATGAGCTCGGGGCCGAATGGCTCAGGCTCGAACGACTCGGGGCCGAATGGCTCAGGCACGCTGCCCTTCAACGTGCCTCAGGATTGTTAGAGCCCTCTCCATTTTCCCCGAAGCTTCCGCGGGAAATTTGGGAATGTATTGAATTCGCTGCCTTGGCTGCAATGCCTGTTTTTCTCTCAGCCCAGCACCCTGGTACCATTATCAACTGTTACATTCCATTTTTTGCTTGCTATAGACTGCAAAGCTGTTTATAGGTTATCTTAGTTTGGGCGCTCTCTCTAGTGGAAAATAGCCATGAGCTAATACTGATGCCAAGATTCGCATGATTTGCGGAAGCCGTCTCGCTACACTCTGTTAACTTCATTCAACCTGTGCTCCTTAGGCTTTTGCGAGGGAGCGTCTTTGTCTCTGGAATCGGATACCTTTCAGTGAGAACAGCATTATATAATACTCTGCCCAGGCTGAGTCTCTTAGCCTTATGTGCGCTGCCGCTTCTCTGGCCCGCAACCTGGAGTTATGCTCAGGATAGAACGCTGGAATGGGATGCTGTGGAAGATGCCGCAAGTTATGTACTGTATTACGGAGTTGGCTCGCGCTATAACGCGTGCATCGCTAATGCTTACAGCTCCGGTGTTACTTTGGCACTTGCTGACGACGAGAATGCCGATCCAGGTATTTTTCAGTATACAGTCGTTGGTCTAGTTGATGACGAAACGTATTTTTTTGCTGTTAAAGCAGTGGATGCCAGTAATCTTGAGAGCGGTTATTCAAACGAAGAGGCGACGCTTTGTATAGCCTGTGATGAGACAGCCTCTTGCGACACCCCCACACAGACAGCAACTTTCTATGTAAATGCCGACGAGGGTCGCGGCTACACTGTTCGAGGCAGGGCTGATGCAAACAGCCAGGTGACGCTCTCGGATCAGGATAACGCTAGCTGGACCACACAAGCAGGTTCAGACCGCGACTGGTCGGTAGCCAACCTGAATTTCGAGTCCCTTTATGGCATCAGCGACCAATATGTTATATTTTCGGTTGAATCAGGAGGCGTCACTTCGCGCGTTGTCACCGCAACCTATGATGTGACGAAGCCCGAATCAAGCGCAAGTGACCCGACATCAGACGGTTGGTACATCTCTGTGCCATGGTCAGCATCTGATGCAACCTCTGGATTATCCTATGCCGAACTCTGGCATAAACCACCAGGAGCTGCTCACTTTACCACTACCGGACAAACGTGCTCCAGTACCAGCCGTCGCTTTTATTATAGCCCTGGGTATGGCAATGGCACCTATTATTTCGCTACCCGCTCGGTTGACAAGGCCGGCAACTGGGAGGATGAGCCCGATGGCGATGGGGATACCTCGGTATACTACACCGCACCTTCAGGTTCGCCAGGGTCCTGGCCCAATGGCTATACCGGCAAAGAAGGCGGCGGTGGAGGATGTTTTATAGACACACTTCTACCAGCGCCCGCCCGCCTCCCTCTGCTCCGCAGGAGGACCGGCCTGAAGCGCAGCTGATGGCGAGCATTGGTAGCAAACTTTTTCCTATTTTTGTGAAAACACCTACCACTCATTGGCAAATGATTTTATAATTTTTTGTTTTACCTACAGGAATACCATGTTTGCAATCTAAATATTAGCAAGTAATATCAATATTTTAGAAAAGAGCAGCAAACGTGGCACACCTTTTGTAGTGGTACAATTGATGAATCTTGCTGATCTTCTATTGTGTAATTCGAATAGCACAGATAACCGGGAAAATCCTGCACAAGGTAAACAGAGTATGCTCAGGCAGCACGGGGCAGAAGAAGCACTCGAATTCACGCCATTCCTTAAGGGGAGCGATGCGCTCGCAAGGGAAATGGGGCGAACTCGAGTTTCTCCATATAAACTGGCTTTGCTGGCGCACGATGCTATGGCTGCTCTTGTGGCTTTTGCATTGGCTGCCTGGGTAGTCGGACTCGACTCAGCCTTGCAAACAAGCGCAGTCAACGTGCTCAGTTTTGCTCTCTTGCCCCTGATCACTATTCTATTTTTTCGAACATACAATCTGTATAACTATCACCTCATTTTCTTCAGCAGGAATCACCTGGTGAACCTCATCAAATCATTTGCCTGGGGTCTGTTTACCCTTGGGATCGTTGCTCTTGTATTACTCTATCCCCATTTTCTCGAGGGGCCTGGTGTAATATTGTTCATATTCATCGCCGCAGTACTCATAGTGCTCGTGAGCAGGTTTTTGGGCGATCACTTATTGAACGTGATCAAGGCTGTCGGGGTTAGCTTTTTGGCCATCGGAATAATAGACCTTTTGAACACAGGCGAACTTCCCGTTTTCATGGGGTATTGGCAAGCAGTTCCAATCGGTTTCTGCTTAACTGCTGCCATAATTCTCGTGAGCAGGAGCGTCCTTGTTCACGTAGTCTTCAACGATTGGCTGCGGCGCCGTTTCAGGCGGCAGGTGGCGATAGTGGGCTCGGATGAACAGGCTAAGAAGATAACCAAACATATTCTTGACTATAATGCGCCATTTTGGGTTTCGGGCTTTGTAGCTCCCGAGGTAACGATTGGCCTGGAGATGCCCGGAAACAAATATCGATTGGGTGACCTCAGGGAATTGCCTGAAATTGTGGAGCAAAAAAGCATTGATGAGATAATCATTACAGACGAAACCATTGACAAGCGGATTCTCATTTCCCTGCTGGACTATTGTACCTCTGAAGGGATTTCGGTGTGGTTTCCGCCCCAGTTGCTGCCCATTATAGATTTGAAATTGTATATAGACGATTTCTGCGGACTCCCCATGATCAGGCTTGGTTCGCAAAAACACGCATTTATTTTCAACAAGATAAAGCACGCTTTGGATGCCCTTGTGGTATTACCCACGCTTGTGCTGCTGGTGCCGCTTTTTCTGGTGATCGGTCTTGCCATAAAATTGAACTCACGGGGACCCATATTCTTTAGAACCAAGATGATGGGTAAGAATGGTAAGCCGTTCACCATGTTTAAATTCAGGAGCATGAAACCCGACACGAGCGACGAACCCCACAAACACTATGTGAGCAAACTGATAAACGGCCAGATTCATGAGAACAGCGGTAAAGGCGGTGTTTTCAAGCTAACCGAAGACCACAGGGTCACCTCTATTGGCAGGTTATTGCGGAAATTCAGCATGGATGAGCTGCCCCAGCTTATAAACGTGCTTAAGGGTGACATGAGCCTTGTAGGCCCAAGACCCTGCCTGCCCTATGAGTACGAAATGTATAAGGACTGGCACAAAAAGCGGCTTACCGTGCGGCCAGGCATCAGCGGGGTGTGGCAGGTGGCGGGCAGAAGCGCCGTGGCGTTTGAGGATATGGTACTTCTTGATCTTTATTACATTTACAACAGATGCCTGTCGCTGGATGTGAGTATTCTGTATGAAACTGCGTTTGTGGTACTTGAAAGAAAGGGCGCATATTAGGGCCAGTGCCCCTGCCCTTTTCTCCCCCCCGCCCAAAACTTCCTGTGCGCTGCGCGAATTACCCGCGCTTTTGCTCCCAATGACAAATGTTTTTGCAACCTGTGTCGTAATCTATACACAACGTCATCTTCGTA
>CAYRYW010000071.1:0-7029 GCA_964428725.1 uncultured Dehalococcoidales bacterium | reverse complement strand
GAACATCCAACTCAACCTGCCGGGTGGAGCGTTCACCACCGGGCTCAATCCCCTCAGCCAGGCTCACAGCGACCATCTGATCAACAGCATCACCTTTTGTGGTGTGACAGCCGATCACTTCGCCATCGTCTTTGACGACTGCCCAACCTGAACATTCGGAGGATTCGTCGGTGATGAAATACGGCATCAGGCTTCTCCATTCCCCGGTGGCTGCAACTGCACCGACAGCGTGCCGGTATGGGTCAGGCGGCTCATGTCGCCAGTCGTGACCGCATCAATGACCGATGTTGGGTCGAAACCGCCGTCGACGAGGGTGCGCATGGTGGCGGCGTCTTTGCCACGGATTTCGGCGGCGTCGAGCACATCTTCCTGCAAGAAAGACACATCCCGGTCGTCATACCACAAGCGGGACCCACCATCGGGCGGTGGGACCAAGGTTTGGAGGGCTGCGGCGGCGGCCCGCCACAACGGCCGAATCGTGCCGTCAGCGAACCGGCGTCGGGCGGCCGTGTAGTTGCCGGCGTTCAATGCCGAGCCGGCCAAACCTTCGCTGATGCCGACAATAGAGGCGGGGACGCCGGCGGCGGCAGCGATACGAGTTTCCCCGGCACCTTGAACGGCTTTGAAGTTGAGTTCGTTGAGGTTGGAGCCAACCATTTTCACGTCGGCGCCAGCACCCAAATACAAGGTTTTGAATTGCTGGCGGGCCCCACGATGATTCGACTCCAAGCGTTCCTTGAACTTCTTGAAAGCCTCCTCCGACACGCCAGGCTCAAACTTGACGACCATGTTCGGGGTGGCCGAGTTGGACAGAAAGGCGTGCTTGTAGGTGGTCATCTCGTCGTCGGCGATGGCGTCAGACAGGACGGAGGTGAGCCAGGTGGCGCCACGGAACGGATGGCGAGGATCGGCAAGCGGCTTGTAGTGGCAGACTTCGTCGGGGGTGAAGAATGCGAGCTCTTCGTGGCGGTCGTTGACGAGGCTGTATCCGACGAGCCGCCGGCCATATGGCATATTGGTCTGGCTGTCGACTACGTCTGCGGAGGCGATGATCACTCGGGTTGGGTCCAATCGGACCAACTCACCGTTTTGGGCGACCCAATAGGAGTTGCCGTAGAGGCTGGCGTCGACTTCCATGCGGGCGAGGAGGTCGCCGGTGGTGGCGCCGGGCCAGGGTCGCTCGAGGAGGCTGAGTGTTGGGGTGCCGTAGTATTCGCCGGGTCGGCCGGCTGACCATCGTTGGTAGGTGAATCGGACTTCGGAGAAGACGAGGAGCCGGGTGTTGATGCAAGCAGCGACAATCGGGTTATTTGCACCCTGTAAAGCGGTTAGTTCGCTGAGGTTTCCGCTCGGTACGACGTAGGTCATGCCGTTGAAACCGAATTTTTCCCAAAGTCGCAGATAGTCGGGCCAGGAGTATTGTGATTCTCGGGCTTCGAGGCGTCGGCGAGCCAATTTTGTGAGCATTTAGTGGTCACCTGCCTTGAAAAAGGTAATCATCGGTCGTTTTCTCAGGTTTCTAACCCTAATTCGATGCATCGAGCATGAATTTGGGGTTGATATTGGGCCGAAATGTCGGCAACCAAGGTTTGTATCTGTCGATTTCGGGTTCTTTGTGCTGTCATCGGCCCAATATGTTGCCGATACAGCATTTTAGGTATCTGCGCCATCCGTGTAGTGAGGAAAGTGCGCACACACAGCTCATAGTCGTCGGCGACGGGCAGGTCGGGGTTGTGGCCGTTGAGTTGTCGGTAGATATCGGCCCGCCAGGCTCGCACATGGTTCGGTGCGGAAACGATGTGGCTCATGGTGGTTTGGTTGATGGCGGGTGCTGCCATCACCCAACAACCGTATTGCTCGGACCAGTATTCGGAGCCGTATCCGAACCCCCATCCTTTCGGGTAGCGGCCGGAGGTGCCGTCAGGGAAAATTTCGCACCAGTCCGAGTAGGCGAACCCGACTTCGGGATCGGTGAACGCTTCCTCAAGCTCGGCGAGACAATCGGGCAGTAGTTCGTCGTCGTGGTCTAGTTCGACGATGATGTCGCCGGTGGCGATCATGCTGGCGTTGCGTTTGACTTCACCGATGCGGCCGGAATGGGTATGACCTCGGATCGCCCGGAGCCGGTAGCGCTCATCGGATGCCATGCCGTAGAGCTGTTGCCAAACTTGATCGGAGTTAGGTGTGTCGTCCCAGACCACCCATTCCCAATCAGTCACCGTCTGGGCTTTCAGGCTTGCCCAAGTTCGAGCCAACAAGTGCGCCGGCGTTTTATAGGTGGGCGTAATGATCGAAAACTTGGGCGGTTGCATGAGGCTCAAACATCAAAAATATCGTTGATGGTGCCATAGGAGAAAACCTTGTCAGTTTTCACGATGCCTTTTTCTTTGAACTGATTGAGACCATCCAAAATTCTGTCTTTAGTGTCAACAATCCATTCGCCTGGCCTGTACCAAACTGCATTTGGCCTGTCCATAAACGACAAAACACCAGGTTCATAAGTGCCGATCAATTCCCACCACAAACCATTCCTATATGGCTCTTCAATCAGCACATTCAACGTATATCTGGTGTCTTCAGTCAGATAGAAATCAAGTGTTGAAACACGCTCATCGTTGCGAAATGTATTGATACGGATCGCACGTTTTTCCTCCGACCCGAAATAATCAATCGGGCAAGGTTCAACAATCCCATACATTTCATCATTGAAACGATGACGACCAAACATTTATGCCTCCTAAGGGTATTGCGGTTCGATAGCAAACACGAGTTCAAGCCACTGCCATTCAACATCAGTGACAATCTCACCATTATGGGGCTTCACACCTAGCGGCACGATCCAATCGTAATTTTCATCAAGCACATACCAAGATGCTGGTTGAGGTGCGATAAAAACATCAGCGGCTGGATCGTAGGTATAGCCAATCCCTGCGTATTGCCTTCGGAACTTGTGATTATACGAGGTCTGAATCCAACCATCAATGCCAAATAGTTGTTCACAAAAGGCAATGCCTACTGTTTCAGATTCGTTGCCGTTTTCATCCAAAATGTCATTGTTGGAAATGACCACAACTTCTTCAACAATGTTGTGTTCGTTGAGTCGAGCGAAATGTGCCATCAGACTGCGTACCTAATAATTACGATGCCAGACCCACCAGAACCTGATGCAGTGCCAGTAGTCGAAACAGTCCCACCACCGCCGCCACCTGTATTAGCAGTGCCATTAGTACCATTCACTAGTGGACGACCACCGGCGCCGCCGCCGCCAGCACCACCAGCACCACCAGCACCAGAACCACTCCCCGATTCGGCTTGGCCACCGGAACCGCCACCACCACCGGCATAAGTCACACTAGAACCTGAATAACTGCTAGCAGCCCCATCGCCACCTTTACCACCTGGGCCACCACTGCTGCTTGTCCCGCCATTCGCTCCAGCCTGTGATTTGCCACCACCGCCGCCACCACCACCAGAGCTGGTTCCTGATTTGCTAGTTGTGCCAGCAGCACCATCGCCACCGTCAGATCCTTGTCCAGAGGTTCCGTTTCCACCCAATGTTGGACTGCCTGTATGCCCTAAACCACCACCACCTGAACCACCATTAGCACCAGCCAATTGATTTGCAGAGCCGCCACGACCGCCACCGCTACAAGAAATGAGAGCACCTACAGAACTTGAGCCACCTGAACCTGGTGCTGTTGCAGAACTAGTTCCTGCACCGCCACCACCAACAGTCACAGTGTAAGACTGAGCAGAAACGGAAATACCAGCAGTTTCTTTCATACCGCCAGCACCGCCACCACCACCAGCGAAATCACGACCACCCCCGCCACCGCCAGCGACACACAAAATATCAACAGTCGCACCAGCCGGAGCCGAAGTCACCGTAAACGTCCCACTCGACGTAAAAGTGTGAATCTTGTAGCCGCCGACCTCGGTGACCGTACCGCCGGTAGCATTGATCAATCCGCCAGCAAGAATATATGGGTTTATGTAGGTGGTTGCCATTAGGCACGCCGCCCAATCAAATAGATTTTCGCACCTTTCGCACCAGTTCCAGCAGTATCAATATCAATCGTCATTTCAGCATCATCAGCCAACGCCGAATCTGAAATCACCGCCGGAGTCGCAGCAGTCGTTGAAGTCTTCTCGTTCGCATCAATTGACAATTTCGTTGACAAAATTGACGTACCAGCCTCGTTGATGTCAAATGTCGGATCACCAGACGTAGATGCGGTGCTCAATGAGGCTCGAACTGCGGTCAGAGTCATCGCATAAGGCATACGGAAAGTCACTTTGGCTGTACCAGTCGTGAGTGCTGTTGATTCATCCGAGATAGCGACCACAATAACTTCCTGCTCACCCTGCCACTTGATCCCCTCGGTGGCACCAGAATCAACAACGAGCACATAGTCGTTCGTTCCACCGACAGCGAGGCGGGTCAGAGCGCTCGAGGTACGGGTGAGCAGATCACCCTTGGTTGTCAACGTGCCAGAATCAGAATCTCCTTGGGGCCCCTGTGGGCCTTGAGCGCCCTGAGCGCCAGTGTCACCTTGCGGGCCTTGAGCCCCAGTGTCACCCTGAGCACCCTGCGCACCAGTATCGCCTTGCGGGCCTTGAGCGCCCGTATCACCTTGCGCACCTTGAGCGCCGGTGTCTCCTTGAGCGCCTTGAGCGCCCGTATCACCCTGAGGTCCCTGGGCGCCAGTGTCTCCTTGTGCTCCTTGCGCACCCGTGTCTCCTTGTGCGCCCTGTGCGCCCGTGTCTCCCTGTGCGCCTTGAGCACCAGTATCACCCTGAGCGCCGGTGTCACCCTGAGGGCCTTGCGCACCAGTGTCGCCTTGTGCGCCGGTTGCACCTTGAGCACCTTGAGCGCCAGTGTCACCCTGCGGGCCTTGGGCACCAGTATCGCCTTGAGCACCTGTATCGCCTTGCGGGCCCTGCGCCCCTGTTTCACCCTGAGCGCCTTGCGCCCCGGCGTCACCTTGTGGGCCTTGTTCCCCTGTGGCACCCTGGACACCTTGGGCACCTTGGGCTCCTTGAGCACCAGTGTCACCTTGAGCGCCCTGTGCGCCAGTATCGCCTTGTGCACCTTGGGCGCCAGTTTCACCCTGAGCGCCGGTGTCACCTTGCGGTCCTTGTGCGCCGGTTTCGCCTTGGGCGCCCTGTGGGCCAGTAGCACCTTGAGCGCCCGTATTACCTTGAGGGCCCTGAGCACCAGTGTCACCTTGAGCGCCTGTGTCTCCCTGAGCACCTTGAGCACCCTGAGCACCAGTGTCGCCTTGAGCGCCGGCATCGCCTTGCGGGCCTTGAGCGCCAGTGTCGCCTTGGGCGCCTTGCGGGCCGGTTGAGCCCTGCGGCCCCGTATCACCCTGCGGGCCCTGAGCACCAGTATCACCTTGTGCGCCGGTGGCACCCTGAGCGCCCTGAGCGCCGGTGTCACCTTGGGCGCCTTGTGGGCCGGTCGATCCCTGCGTGCCTTGCGGGCCTTGTGCACCAGTCTCACCCTGTGCGCCCTGAGAACCAGTTTCACCTTGGGCGCCTTGCGGGCCGGTATCGCCCTGTGCACCAGTGTCGCCTTGTGGGCCTTGAGCACCAGTGACGCCCTGCGTTCCTTGCGGGCCAGTCGAACCCTGCGGGCCTTGCGGGCCAGGAACGGTCGAATCAGCACCCTGAGCGCCCTGGGCACCCTGCGGTCCCTGCGGGCCCTGACCCGATAACGAAATCGAAGCGGAGACGTTTTCTTCGGTGACCGTCACCTTCGGCGGCTGATCGTTCACCTGAAAACTCATCGAGTCACCTCACCACGAACAATAAACGACCCCATCAACAAGCGTGTCACCGTCGACCCCGTCACCAACTCCAAATCATAAGCGTAAGTGCCAGCCTCGATGTCGTCGGTGACTGTCGCCGGGATCGTCAACGTGATCGTCCCCAACGCACCACCAAGAGTGATCCGGCCGTTTTCGGTTGTGAGCTCGACAGCGACAGTGTCTGAAGTGACGATTGATCGGACCTGCATTCGGGCCGTGTAGTTCGTCAGATCGACAGGGTCACCGTTGGCGTCTTTCCAGGTGATCGTGCGGCCGAACGTGGCACCCTGATCGCAAATGATGTTGTAGGTGCCAGCAATCGTCATCTCAATCCTTCTCCAACGCCAAACCAAACAGAACCAAACCGGCCGCAGCAACGATCCCGCCCGCCGGCACATAAATCAAACCCACACTCAACGCAGCCACCGCCACACCAACAGCCTGCAACCAACTTGCCAAACCTTTCACAACATCCTCCTAAATCAACTGTGGTTTACGCCACCACACAACATGAACAACAACCGCCAACACCAACCACGACGACGGAATCACCGCCACCGCCGCCAACGCCAACGGCACCCCGGCCGCCGTATGCAACAACCTGACCGTATCTGTCGCCACAAGTAGTTGACAGTAAGCCACCACCACAGCGACGATGACCGGCCAGGATGGCTCGAGCACCCCAGCCAGACACACACCCCACGGCGCCACCATGATCCACGCATCACGCCACTGACCACGATGAACTGTCAAAGCCGTCTTGACCGGGTGATCGTGAACTTCACGCAAATTCGCATTCGCCGTTACCTCATCGATGACCGGCTTGCGCACCAGGCCGACAACCAGCGGAGCGGCCAAACCGACCAGCGGCCACAGTGACCACGACCAGAGTGCCGCCCACACCGGCATTGATTCCTTCGTCAACGCCGCAAACACAATCAACACGACACCTAACAGCCACCAGCCGTACTCGAACGCCACCAGGGCGCCGAGGGCGATCACCATGCCAGGAAGATCAACACCAACCGGCCGAACAACTGGCGGTCCCCACACACCCGGAAGTGCCGCCACCAACACACCCGCCGCTGCGGCCGGCCCGAGCTTGAGGCCGGACAGCCAGCCGAACCAGGCGGTCAAACCGATCAGCAACGGCCACGAAGACAACCACACAAACCGCCAACGTGAAACCTCAGCCTCACACAGCCACGGCAACAAC
>CAYRYW010000070.1:0-7038 GCA_964428725.1 uncultured Dehalococcoidales bacterium | reverse complement strand
ATGAATAGGAAAAAGTGGTTGTGCGATGCGTGCGAAATAGGACCGTGTGAAATTGCTGTCGCAAAATACCGACCGACGCGATGCCCATTCTCAACATTGGCGAGGGCGGTTGACTGGCAACCCGCCAAGCCAAAGAAGAAACAAACTCGAAAAGCGGGTGACCGAGGCGTAGCGGGCATGGTCGCTGAATCCAAGCATGGCAGAGGCGTACTGCTCGGACAAGGCGAAAATATAGGCGAGCACGTCAAGGTAGATCTGCCAAAAAAGAAATAGATTGCTATTGACGTACCAGCAAGATTGCCTAAAATGCCAGAAAGTAGGCATAAGACGTAAACCGTCAAAAGGAGGTATTAGCCATGAAACGGATTCTAGCAGCGTCTATTCTAATTATCGCGTCCGCTAGCGGTGGTGCGGCTCCACTCAACGCGGCAATGCCTCCTGCCAGGGTGTTGAGCCCCACCGCTGGCTATTCGGAGCCATTCTCTGCAAATTGCAGGATTACCACCAGCATGGGTCAGTGTGGATCGGGAGTCGCAATAGGGAGCAATGCTTCCGAGGTGCTTGTACTCACGAACGCTCACGTAGCCAAAACATCAAGCCTTACCGCAGAGTTCTGGCACCGAGGACACAAGAGCGTGCCAATCTTAGGCAGGATCGTTGATAGATCAGAAACGCTAGACTTGGCTGTAGTCGCTGTTCCACTCTCATCTTTCGGACAATACAAGCCAACAATCTACCCTATCGACTTCTCGCACCAGCACAAAAAGGGCGAAACGGTCCTGTCTGTCGGTTGTGCAAACGGTGGATGGCAGACTATGTTTGAGGGGCATATCAGAGGTTTAGAAGGTGATGCAATCCTATTTGACCCACCACCAGCAGAAGGACGAAGCGGATCTGCCTTACTTAATGCGACCGGCACAAAGCTGATCGGACTTGTCTACGAGCGAGAAGAACGTAACGGCGATATGTGGGGCAGAGCAATTCCACCTGCTAAAATTGCAGCGGCATTAGGGCTGACGGCACAACGTTTCCAGACCCAATACTGCGGACCTGGAACCGGCAGAACATGCCCAGCACCTAACCTGCCGAAGTACAATCTTAATCTTCGCGGAACCCAGGAGTTTGTATATCCTGAGCTACCATCAACAGCAGGAGCCGCGTCTACTTTTGATCCGTCAGGGCTCCAAGCACAGATTACCGCACTTGATGCCCGTATCAGGAACCTAGAAGGCCTGAACACCGACGTAGCCGGAAACGCAGGAACAGTTGAAGAACTGAAAAATAAACTGGCAGCACTTGAAGGCAAGCCAGATCCAACTATCGGGCTGGATGGGAAGATCGGGGAAAAGGTCACCGAGACGCTAGAAAAGAAAGAAGGAACTTGGCTAGGTAAGATCAAGGATATGATACCAGGGGTGATATGGAAACTTATTGCACCTTTCGGGTGGCCTGCAACTATAATTGCGTTAGTAGTTGGATTCTTTGTCTATCGAAAGCTAGATACTAACAAAAACTGGAAACTGGAAGTTTCAGAGATTGTTGCTCCATTTAAGAAAATGAAAGATCGTGGAACTGCATGGTGGGATAGACGTGGCGATGGCGATTACGACAGAGACCACGGCTCAATAGACGTTACCGATCAAACGGAAGTGCCACTTGACCGTAACCACCCAAGGTTCCACGTTTGGGCGATGAAACACCCTGAAGCTGTTGTTAAATGGTATCCAGATTGGAAACCACCGCAATCCTAACCACACACACGGAGACATGAAAACATGACACCGAAGGGCAGCACATATGTCTCACGAATACAACCAGCCAGAACCAATAAAGCGAGCCCTGCCTATCAATGACAGGGAAACGTGTATCAGCCATGACGCACTATTGGTCAAACTCGATGACCTAGTGGAAACCGTCAGTGCGAATAGCGTCGCCCTAGCCAACAACAGCAGGGAAACGCAAGCAATGAACCTTGCCGTTTCTAATCTATACACCACCCTCAACGAACGATGCCCAAGACATGACGAATTGCGGAAAGAAGATAGAAAAGAGATCAACTCACTAAAGGCAGAGATATTCGGTGAGGATGGGCACGATGGGATCTGGAATGCACTGGCAGTAGTTAAGGAACAGGCAACAGCAGCGAAGGGCTTTGCAATAGCTATAGCTCTGCTTCTCGCAGCGGCAGTTATAGGCATGATGTTCAAGAGTTCCGACGTAAATGCTCAGGAGACTGTAACCGTTGAGGCCACTGACGATGAGGTGGCGTGATGGAGGATTCGGAATACAAGTGCTCAGCCAGAAAGACCATTAGCGTTGCCAGGACAATCATCAACAATGGCATAAGACCACTGCCAGATGATACCCTACAGAACATTGAAGAGGCAATGCAGGCGATATTGTTAAGTACAGAATCTAATGAGTCTCAGAAGACTAAAGCTGCTAGGGTTCTACTTGACCTGAGCCGCAACAATACAGCCAATGCCCTAGCTCTGTGCAAAACAATAGAAACAGAGCAGAAGCTAGAACCAGAAGAGGCAGATACCCATCAAGCGTTTGTTATCAATATCGGCAAGGACATGAGTGTCGAAGAGATCGAGGCACTTGCTAATAGGCTTGGGGGGCAGGGGGGGCGTTCCGTTTGACACAGGAGGCGAGTAATGAGACAAGACAACGAGCCGACACTATGACAGCCATAGACGCCATGATAGCGACAGTAATGATCCTCTGCGTCATCGTTGCGTTACTAGCCAAACTCATCAACCGATACGTGCCAAAGAATAAAACAACCTTCGGACTGTGCCCTAAATGCAATCGAACACTACACGGGACACCCTACCAGTGCTGCTGGTGCAATTGGATTCACAATAGATTTCTTCCCGAGGCTGCCCCCGAGCAGGAAGCTAGCCGAGACACCACACACGGCAACGGGGGCTAGCCGTTTAGCCTATGATTTCCCAAGCCGTCAACGCCGAAGGTAGAAGGCTCTTGCTTAAAGAGTTAGAGAAAGAACTGGCCAGGCGTAGACTGTTTGACTTCACGAAGTACACCTTTCCCGGCTACCGGCCAAGCTGGCACCATGAGCTTATCTGCAAGTATCTCGACAAGGTAGTAGTGGGAGAAATCCCGCGTCTTATCATCTCAGCACCTCCTCAGCACTTCAAGTCTGAGCTTGTTTCTAGGCGACTACCGCCATATATCCTTGGGAGATATCCAAAGTCCAAGGTCATGTCCTGCAGCTACAACGCCTCTCTTGCTACGATCTTCAACCGCGACGTGCAGCGAATAATGGACAGCGACGAATATCTGGAGTTGTTTCCTGGGTCTGCGTTACCATCGAAACGAGCCAAAGCTTCAAGCGACTTCACTAAACTAAAAAATACTGAGACGTTTGAGCTATTGCACGATACAGGATCTTACTTCTGTCAAGGCGTTAAGGGCGGTATCAGTGGGCGTGGATATCATCTGGGGATCATTGACGATCCTATCAAGGGAGCTAAGGATGCCTTCAGCCCTATCGAGCGAGCGAATGTCAAAAACTGGTACGACATGGAGTTCCGAGTTAGGTTGAATCAGTGGCTAGATGACACCGGCAATTTAAATGATGCTAGAATCATTATCATGATGACACGCTGGCACCCTGACGACTTAGTGGGGCAGTTGTTAGATATCGCAGATAAGGATGGTGAAGCCGATCAATGGGAGGTGCTATCCTTGCCAGCAGTTAAGGAAGCTGGTGGACACCCTGATGACCCGAGGCAAATAGGCGAGGCTCTATGGCCTGCGTTCCGCGATGAGAAGGCTTTGAGAACGCTAGAGAGATCCTCCGCTAACGCATTTGCTGCATTATACCAACAAGATCCCAAGCGTGGCATCGTGGCAGAGTGGCCGCCCGAATGCTTCGGAACCCATATCTGGTTCAACAAGTGGCCCAAGCTTGGTGACATTCGTATCTGTAGCCTTGACCCGTCCAAGGGGGCAGGCGACAAGTACAGCGATTACGCTGCCCTGTGTAAGATCGGCAGAGGGATCAATGACGGGCGGCTCTATGTTGAATGCGATATGTGGAATAACCGCGACACCACGCAGCTTACCAAGGAGATTGTGGCGGCTAATGACCTGTTTGCTCCTACTGGTTTCGCCCTTGAAACTAACATGTTTCAAGACCTGTTCGCTTCGCTGGTTAACCAGTATTGCGAGACCAACAAATACGGCAGGCCGCCAATTTACAAGGTCAACCACAGCATACAGAAGGAAACGAGAATCAAACGTTTGGCGCCGCTTATCACCAACGATAATCTGAGAATCAAGGATACGCCGGGCGGCAGGCTCTTGGTCAAGCAGCTAGAAGAGTTCCCGCTTTCAGATCACGACGACGGTCCTGATTCACTTGAGATGGGGATTCGTCTTTACAATTCGATGTCTGGTAGTACAATAGACGATGGGCTTGGTGGCAATCTGCTACAGGCTATTGGTGCAGGATAACACACGGGAGGCGTGATATGGATGCGGAGAAGCTCAGACCAGGTGAGATATTTGTCTCTGATGGTAAACTGTACGTAAAGACTGAGGTTATATCAGATGTATGGGGCAACCCATACGATCTTGTGTGTCTAACCACAGGTGAGCATAATCATAGCGAGCTTGGATTTCCGAGTCCACGGAAAGCGACGCTTGACGACATAAAGCAACTCATTAAGGAGCTGTAGGATGAAATGGTTTAGCTGGGGTTCTAAACACACGGAGCAACGGCAACAACAGGCACACCGTGAGCAAATGCGGGAAGTGCAACGAGCGAATTATCAGCAGTACAAGCGGTTCCAAGAGTCTGTCTATTCTGTGGCAGGGAATATCGTAGACCGCTGCGAGGACTTGTATGATCCTGAGACTGGCGAGAAGTGGGAGATCATCACCGACACCAGTTACAGCGGCAAGGATAAGAAGTACAATAAAGACTGGTACGATAGGCAGCGTTGTGCGTCTCGGTCGCTGCTGATGCACAATCCGTGGGCACAAAATATCCAGGACAACCGAGTTAGCTACATTGTCGGTCAGGGTCACAAGTACGACGTTAATCCTGTAAATGACGACCCTAACGCTGTTGCTGCTGCCCTTGCTGTGACCGAAGCTCTTGATGAGTTCCGTAAGGTAAACCAGTGGGAGAACCGGCAGCAGAACAACCAGGAAAGGCTTGACCGTGACGGCGAGGTTTTTATCCGCATCGTGAAGAATAAAGGTACTCTAGTCCTGCGATACATTGAGCCAGAGGACGTTTGCACGCCAGCGGATAAGACGCAGCAATCCAACGTTAGCATGGGTATCGAATACGAGCCGGGCGACGTGGAGACGGTCACAGGCTACTATGTCGATGGTGAGTATATACCGGCAGAAGAGGTTCAACACCGGAAGAGGGGCGTGGACTTCGGCACCCTTCGCGGCATCTCGCTCTATTGGTCGATCATTAAGAACCTTTCACGTGCTGATAAGCTTCTCCGGAATAGCTCTACCCTCAGTTCGATTCAGACAGCTATCGCGATGGTCCGCAAGCATACCGCATCTGGGGAGATAACACAAGGATTCAGGGACGATCAAGCAGACGCCAGTATAACGAACGATAACACGGGAAAAACTACCTACGTTAAGAAGTATGGTGCTGGCACAATCTTAGACGCTCCATCTGGGGTTGAGTACGATTTCCCAACACAATCTATCAACGCAGACGCTTACAAGGGAGTTCAGCAGAACGAGCTTAGGGCTGCTGCTAGTCGTGTGATTATGCCAGAGTATATGGTGACGGCTGACGCTAGCAATAGCGCCTACGCATCGACTCTGGTAGCGGAAGGTCCAGCGGTAAAGAACTTTGAAAAGCAGCAGGCTCAGATGATTGCATGGGACCGTGAGCTAATCGACATGATGCTGGCTTTGAAGATTGAACGTGAGGAACTAGCTGATAACGATCTTGAGCTAGTAGAGATCACGATTACACCACCGAATACTCAGGTTAGGGATCGAAAGGCCGACACCGAAGCCGATCAGATCCTAGTAGACCAGGGAGCCATGAGCATACCGACGATGAGCGAGCGTGCGAACTTGGACCCGGAGAAGGAGAGGAAGCGGCAGGAAGACTGGACCGATCAGGAGATGAACCTAGTGCCTGATGGGGCGGTGGATAATAGCGAGGGGGATAATCCGTTTGGTTAACACACAGGAGGCAGAAGATGGGACTAAGGAAATGGCTGATTGAGAAGCTGGGCGGAGTGACTCAGGAGAATTTTGATGCATTATCTGAAGCACTCGACTTGCTAAACCAAGACGAAGAAGACTTCCAGCGAAGATATAATCAGTGCGGTCTGGCAGGTGCGCCAACTGCATGGGCAATGAGCCAATCGAAGGCACGAGGGAACCGTGCTTATAGGGACGTAGAGAGGACTATTGTAAATGGAGTGCCGATAGTAATCCACTACACATTACGCATAGACCGTCCGCGAAAGAAGCTGGAGAAAAATGGACTCACTCCGGAGCTGCTAGGCAGAGCCATAGCTGATATAGAATCACAAGCGTTTCAAGAGGCGTTTCCTGAGTTCGGAAAACCGAAGTAATGGCAAACAATGACCTACGCCAAACCAGACGACTCGTTATCGCCTCGAAAGGTGTCCGCCGGATGCTTGCCGAGATCGATGACGCAACACGTCAGATGAGTGCCACCTTGCGGCGTAGGATCAAGCCTAACATGACGGGCGGGGCTGCTGCTAATGTTGTCGAGCAAGAGCACCCCAAGTACATCAGACGCATCCAACGTATCTACAAAGTCGGTCTAACTGACATCTTAATAGCTTCTGGGGAATACACAAGCCGCCAAGCGGTCCTTGCCTACCCTATCGGCGTGTGGATAGTTCGTGGCATCCCTAAGCTACAACGCGAAAGGAGCGGGTTAAGTGAAGTCGTTCAAGCCAGCCAGCGTATCAAGATTAGGAGGAAGCCAACTTATATCAGACCGAAAACGCAGACGATTGCGGGCAAGGTTCCGCGAGTTTCGGC
>CAYRYW010000069.1:0-7085 GCA_964428725.1 uncultured Dehalococcoidales bacterium | reverse complement strand
ACCGAGGTTGAGACCGGAGCCAGAAACATCGACTACATCATGACGGGAAGCATCATGCCCCGCATGTCACAGGAGATCCTCACGCGCATGGGCGAAGGCGCCATGCCGGCCGAGGTCCATCTGGACCTGGCCAAAGATGGAACCTTTAAGATCAGCTTTAAAGGAGCATAACAATGGCTATCGACGAGACAAAACAATTTACTTTTATTTCCAACGGGCTGCCGGAGGATACCTTTGCAGTGGTAGAATTCAAGGGCACCGAAGGAATATCCAGGCTCTATGAATTCGACATCACTCTTGCCTCGGACGACCCTGAGATCGACCTCAAGGGAATCCTGCAAAACCCCGCCACCCTGACCGTCAGGGGCAGTGACCAAGACTTTCCCATCCACGGGATCTTGGGCCAGTTTGAACAGCTCCAAGAGGTCAAAGGGCGCTATTTTTACCGGGCATTACTGGTGCCCAGGGTGTGGCACGCAGATCTCTATCGCGAAAACCAGCTTTTTCTCGACAAAACCGTGCCGAACATAATCGAGGAGATTCTAAAACAGGCTGGGCTGACCACCCAGGATTACGAGTTAAAGCTGACCAAGAATTACCCCCAATGGGAGTACATCTGCCAGTACGCTGAAACCGACTTCGATTTCATATCCCGGTGGATGGAAAGGGAGGGTATCTACTTCTTCTTCCAGCAAGACGAAAACAATGAGAAGCTCATCATAACAGACAGCTCAACTGCACATGAGGATATTCGGGGTGATTCAACCATTCCCTTTTCTCCCCCCTCGGGAATCATGCCCGAAAAAGAGGCTATTACGGCGTTTATTTGCCGGCAGAAAAGACTGCCGAATAAGGTCATATTAAAGGATTACAATTATCGCAAGCCTTCGCTGGACCTGAAGGCCGAGGCTGAGGTAGATTCAAGCGGGCGGGGAGATGTTTATTTTTACGGGGAACATTTCAAAACGCCCGAAGAGGGAAATGAACTGGCCAAGATCAGGGCCGAAGAGATACGGTGCCGGGAAAATGTCTTCCATGGTGAGGGGACGGCAGCGAACTTATGCCCCGGCTTTTTCTTTGCCCTCGACGGTCATTATCGGCAGAGTTACAACCAAAAATACTTGATCGTTGAGGTCGAACATGAAGGACATCAGACCGGCTCCTTATGGGCCGGTGTGGGAAAGGAACAGGCCGAAGGAGAAGAGAAACTCACTTATGCCAACCGCTTTACCGCTATCCCGACAGATTACCAGTTCAGGCCCGAGCGCAAAACCCCCAAGTCCAGGTTTTACGGCACCATGAACGCAACCATTGACGCCGCCGGCGCCGGAGAATATGCGGAACTGGACGATCTCGGCCGCTACAAAGTGAAGCTTCCCTTCGACCAAAGCCACATGGACGGAGGTAAGGCTTCGCGCTGGGTCCGCATGGCCCAGCCTTACGCAGGGTCCGAGCATGGCATGCATTTCCCCTTGCACAAGGGTACGGAGGTCCTCCTCACCTTTGTTGACGGTGATCCTGACAGGCCGGTAATTGCGGGAGCCGTCCCGAATCCTGAAACAGCAAGCCCTGTTACTGCTGCCAATCAGAGCGAGTCGGTCATTAAGACAGGTGGGAATAATAAGATCAGGATTCAGGATTTGGTCGGGTCGGAGCGCATAATCATGGAGACTCCGGCGGCGAACTCCTGGATTCGTGTCGGAACTCCGAATGATCCGCCGGCAAAACTCTCTAAAAAGCTAGAAAAACTCGTTGAAACACATAATTTCATAAAAGACAGAGACCCGAGCAAGGGTATAAAGATATTTACTGAAGGCAATTACATAGCGGAATCATATGGCCATCAAAAGGTTATACTTGATGATGTCAGAGACCCTGCAGCACAATTTCAATTATCAAATGACACTATTATTGAAATATACGACGCGCTTGTGGATCTAAAAACGAGGAGAGACAACGATTACAATGGAATTCAAGAGCCCGCGGGCAAGACCAAATTTGCGCCGAAAAAGCTGGTTGATGATGACATTGAAAAAATTATTAATTACCTCGATCCAAATAATAACGATTCATATCCGCCTACTACATCAAATACGGGTCAACCTAAAATCTATACAGACAAAGCTGACTTCATTACTAAAACAAAAGGGACCGATGCAAATTACTCTGGATCAGAATTAAATAATTTGGGTATCAGTGACTGGGGAGAAAAGCAGGAAGCTATTATTAGAATAATCCTGCAATATGCTGAAAACGATAATGCATGGAAGAGAACAGTTGATATAGAAGGCGAACAATTTTACATGACAGATGGCTGTCATAAGATTGAAGCAATAAATGGCGATTTGAAATTTGAGATGACGGATGGAGGTATCGTTATCGATTCAGGTGATAAGGATGTGACAATCAAGTGCCGCAAATTAAATGTATTAAACCAGCTTGAAGACAATACCACCTTTTCCGATGATCTCTTGTTTCATTACGGCGATACAGAAGAATATACGTATGGAACGGCATATTCGGAATTTCATGGAAAAGCAAATGAAAAGTTCTATGGCGACAAAGAAGAAACACATCAAGGAACAATCGAAGAATATTTCTACGGAAATAAATTCGGTCATACCTTTGCATCAGTCGAGGATTTTCATGAAGGTCATAAGTTGGAGGTATTCGCAGGTTCCCAAGAGGAGCTTTCATTTATACACTCTTTTGCCTTATTTTTGGGGATAAAAGAAGAAATATCAGCCATTTTGTCAATTGGCGTCAATTTGTCCGCTCATTTTGAATACAATGTACTAAAAGGTGAAAAAACAAGCATTGATATTGGGAGCCATGACGTGGATGTTAAAGATGGCATGGTAAAGATTGATGGGAAGAAACTGAAACTGGAAGGTGGCTTTGTGATGTTGGCATGATAGTTATTTAACCGTAATAGTTCGGTCATATAGAAAATTGAGATTTGAGTATTTTTAGAGGATCCAAGGACTGCATTCTTTTGGATAGCAGTAGTCAAATGATATGAAAGTAGTCAAACCATTAAATCAGGGCCTTTTATACAAAACCTACGAAGCTAACAAGAAATTTTACCTGTGCGCGGTAATTCTCAATTATTTCTCTTTTGATTCGCCTTCCCTCCTTTCAGAGCCTGATCTCTGGAATTTCGCAGGAGCAGAGCTGGGCAAGGACGCCATGCTGGACATGTGCATGCCAAAGCCCAAGGGAGAAGTTCTCGTTGTCGGCACGTGTTTCACTCCTGAGGGCAAGCCGGTTCCCGCCTATGAGGTAGGCCTTAAAATTGGACCGATCGATAAGACGCTTTATGTGTTCGGCGACCGGTTCTGGGAGCGTAAGGCAGGAGTTCTCAAAACCATCTCTGATCCCCCGCCCTTTACGGAAATGGCTATCACTTACGAGAACGCCTTCGGCGGCCCTGATTACAAGAAGAATCCATTGGGCAAGGGGTATGCTCCCGTCAGGACAGGCAGCGGAAAGGCGATACATCCCCTCCCGAACATCGAGGACCCCCGAGACCTGATCGACTCCCCCAAGAAAAAGCCGGACCCTGCCGGTTTCGGCCAAATAGACCTTACCTGGCCCCAGCGTATGAAAAAGGTTGGAACCTACGATCAAAAATGGCTTGAAAACCTGTTTCCCGGCCTTGCAGAGGATATGGATTACACCTATTTCAATACAGCGCCTCCTGACCAGTGGCTCGACGGTTTCTTCAATGGTCATGAGGGTTTTCAGATCAGGGGGATGCATCCTGAAAAGCCGCACATTCAGGCGAACCTACCGGGTTTCAAGTCGCGCTGTTTCATTAATCAGGAAACCGAAAAAGGTGAAGAATTCAAAGAGATTAAGACCAACCTCGATACTGTCTGGCTCTTCCCCCGCACAGAAAAGGGGGTAACAGTCTGGCGAGGCGTGGTAGAGATCGGCACAGACGATGCAGAGGATATTCTCCACATGCTTGTCGCCTATGAACGGATTAATGAAGAGCCACGATCCATCGGGCATTACAAAGAGGCGCTCCTTAAAAGGCTGGATGAGGAAAAGGGATATCTCTATATGATCCATGAAAAGGACCTCATCCCTCCGGGTGAAAAATCGGGCCTTGCCTCACTCATGGAAGAGGCAAAGGAGGAAGAGAGTATCCTGGGAGAAAACTTAAGGAGAAGGGCGGAAAAGGAGAAAAAAGGGGCCGAGGAAAAAAGGGCACAAGCCATGGAGAAGGCCAGAGCGGCAATGGAAAAAGCGGGGTTGAATCCTGACGAAGTGATGCCATCGCCCCCGCCGCAGACGCCAACTCTCGAAATACCGGCAATTGATCCTACCAATCTTGACCCTGAAGAGATCATGAAATTCATGAAAGATGCAGAAGCAGATGCCTTGGCCCGAAAAGATAAGGCAATGGCTGAAGCCATGGCCAGAAAAGAGCAGGCGGAAAAAAAGATAAGAGAGCTTTGCAAAACACAGGGCCTTGATTATGAAAAAATGATGAAAAAACTGAAAAGAGAAAAACCCAAACGGCCTGTTTTTTCCGCTGATACTGCAATAGAAAAATTAAGAAAGGCAAAGCAAACCGTTGAAAAACAGGTGAACGAGACCTGCGCAAGGCTCGGGATAGACTATGAGACGGCAGTAACAAAGGCAAAAGAACAGCCTGGCGGAAAAACATTTCCCATAATCGAAATGATTGAGAAGATCAAAACGTTTGATCCAGATGATCCTGAAATGATTGAAAAACTGAAGCTGGCAGAGCAAAAATCCAAAGAGACATATATTAAGACAGCCCATCACCTTCCGCGACCTGGGCCGCTTTCCCCTGAAGAGGCACAAACGCTGAAGCAGGCGTTTCTTGCTGTGCATGCCGAAAGCAAGTCCTTTGACGGAAAGGATTTTGCAGGCATTGATCTGAGCGGGATGGATCTCAAAAACACCGACCTTCGTGGTATCTATCTCGAGGGCGCCGACCTCTCAGGGGCAGATCTTACCGGCGCAGACCTTTCGGCGGCCGTACTTGCATGGGCAGATCTTTCAGGGGCAACATTAAACAACGCAAAGATGCATGAAACCTGCCTGGGCGTTACAAATCTCAGCAATGCAGAGGTGAAAGGCAGCGACCTTACCGAGGGGATTCTTTCAAAATGCGATCTGACCGGCACGGATTTTAGCGGCTCCATCCTTGATAAGGTTGAATTTACGGAGGCGACCTTTAATAATACCAATCTTTCAAACACAAACCTGACTGAGGCAATCTTTTTAGAAACCGATTTTTCAGGCACAGATTTTTCAGGCGCGAACCTGACCGGAACACACTTTATCAAGCCCATATTGGATGGTGCGAATTTTTCAGGAGCAAAGGCAGAGAGCGTGAACTTTATCGAGGCGTCCTGCGAACAAGCTGTCTTTAAAGATGCAGAACTCACAAACGTACGTTTTCCAAAAAGCGCAAACCTTAAGGGGGCTGACTTCAGCGGCGCTGTGCTCGATAATGCCAACCTGATGGAGGCGGATCTCACCGGGGCAACCTTTATGAAAGCAAGCCTTAAAAACGCAAATCTCATGCAGGCAAACCTTAACCATGCTGATCTCACCGGGATTACAGCCCGGAACGCTAGCTTCATGAAAGCTGATCTTAGCGATGCAAAGATGATCGGGGCGAACCTGATGGAGGCCAATCTCAAGAGTGCACGACTGGTCAGGACCGATTTCAAGATGGCAAATTTATACGCAGCTGAGGTCATGCGGGCTGTGGTGGGAGAGACCGATTTCAGGCATGCAAACCTTAAGATGACCAAGATCGCCGACTGGAGGCCGGGTGACAAGGGAAGAACTGATAAATAATATCAAGGAAGGAGAGATCATAAAGAGGGCCGATCTTTCCGGCATGGACCTTTCAGGTGCTGACCTCTCCGGCGGGATCTTCGAAGAGGTCTATTTCCACGGGGCCAACCTCAGCGGAGCCGACCTGCGGGAGTCCATATTCACCAGGCCGGATTTCTCCGGCGCTGATTTATCGGGCGTAAATATGCGCTCAACCGTAATGACTCAGGCTAATTTAGCGGGCGTTTCCCTGAAGAGCGCGGATATGGTAGAAGCCAAGCTTACGGAACCGGACCTTTCGGGCGCCGACCTAACCGGTGCCGACCTGAGGACCGCCGCGCTGATATCCGCGACCCTGAAAGAGGCTGACCTCTCCAACACAAACCTGGACCATACCGTCATGCACGAGGCCCAGCTCCAGGGTATCAACCTCAGCGGGGCGAACCTCACGCAGACCGTCATGATTGGGGCAGTCCTGGAACGCGCCGTGTTCACCGGGGCCAAGTTTCAGCTCACCATGATGCTGGATGTAAACCTGTCCGGCATGGATTTGCATGGCATGCAGTTTACTGGGGTGCAGCTCAAGGGAGCAGACCTGACCGGGGTGAACTTCACCGGGGCCGATCTGACCCAGGCCAGCTTTATGGAGGCCAATCTCTCTGATGCATTGCTTGATCAGGTGAAGGCCCAGTACGCCATTTTCACGCAGGCTAAAATGACCAAGGCTAGCCTCAAAGGGGCTTTTCTCAAGCAGACCAGCTTCGGGGAGGCGGATCTGACCGGGGCGGATCTCAGCGGCGCCGAACTGGAAGCGAGTATATTCGAAAAGTCCGTTTGCAGGGCCACCCGTTTCACCGGGGCCAATTTGACTTACTGCGATTTCTCGCATGCTGACCTTTCCGGTGCCGACATGTCGCGGGCAACGCTTTTTCGAGCAAAATTGCACCGTGTCAGGGAGGAGCACACCCGGTGGGACGCGGGCAAGTCCCGTGCCCTAGGTACTGACGCGGATCGGGCAGAGGCCGAGGACTGGCAGCCTGGGGTGTAAGGTGCACCGCTAACCATGTCTGACAATGAGGAGAATACACACGATTAAATGTCATATACACGTTACTTTTTAAATCTTAATTGAGAGGGGAGATGAAAATGGAGCATCTGGCAAGAGCTTTGGATAAGGAGGAGGCTTTTCTGGAATATGGAACCGTCAAACTCGCTGAAGGAGGCGCCTTTACGGTGGCAGCCGAATCTGGAGTCGTGGC
>CAYRYW010000068.1:0-7106 GCA_964428725.1 uncultured Dehalococcoidales bacterium | reverse complement strand
TATAATCTCCTGTTGCTGTGTCGCCTGACTTGGAAAGTTTAGTATTTTCATAATCTAAAATAGCATCCATATCATAATTAGAATAAAAATAATCCCCCCAAAAATAAGAAGAATTTGTTTGGATTATAGAATAATTAATGGGAGTTTCTGTTTCTTTATAAAGTCCATATTCCCCTGTCCCACCAAAATTGTAAGAGGAGATAAGGCATAGACTAAATATTATAAATATAGGAATTAAAAATAATCTTGATTTCATCAATATCTTATAGATTTTATAGTACTTGTGTTTTTTCCCCTTATTTCTTATGGTGTAGGGATAGGACATTTAACTTTTGTTTGTATGTACAAACTTACTAAATGAGCAATAACCATTATAATAAACATCCCAATACCTATAGCCCATACTGTTATTTTCTTTTTATCTAAAATCTCTCTCCAACTTCTTAAGGAATTTAATGTTGATTGTTTAATATCTGTAGGAACTGGCTCTGCAATAAGATTATATCTATAAGAAACTTTTTCTCCATTTTCATCTTCCCCCTCAACCACTTTTTCTGTAATTATAGTTTCTTTAATTTGTTGAACTGCCTTTCCATCTCCTAAAGTAATAAAAACCAATCTTCCATCAGCATCCATATAAGAATAATCTGGAATGTAACCTAATCTAAGTTTTTTCATTCCTTTCATCTTTATCTCAAAATCTGTTATACCATTAACCTCTATTTTCCCTCCCTTAAGATTATTATTTTCCTTTTTTGATCCATTTTCTAAAAGTCTAATTAGCCTTATAGGTTGAATATATGTATTTTTATTTTTCCACCATTTCCAAACAAAAAAACCTATAATTAAAATTGAAAGTAAACAAGCAATACCAACACCAAAAGTAATTGCAGTTCCAGCTATATTCCATGAACTAAATCTTCCAGTTATTGAATCTAAAAATCCCATTATTTCTTAAAAGAATTTCTTAATTTATCTAAGAATCCCTCCTTTTTTTCTTTTTGATTTTGGAGAACTCTTCCAAGGAAATCTTCATTATATACTTTTGAAATAGCATTTACAAATTTAGCAGATTTTCCTTTATGAAATGCAGAATCAATAAAAGCCATTAAAACAGAAGATACATAATTAAAATCAGATTGGTGAAGATCATATTCTTTATGCCAAAAAGTAAAGTGTGGATAATTTTCTGCATAATACATCATTATTCTTGCACTTATTTCATCTTCATCATAATAAGCCCACTCAACTTCTTCTGCAATCCTCTTACAAACCTTTACTAATCTAAATGCCCCATTAATATTCATTATTGGACGAGAAATTTGAATTAATTCTTTTTTCTTATCATTCCATTCAAGTCCCTGAACTTCTAAAAACATTTCTTGTAATCTTGGACTTACCTTTAATGCTTCAATAATTGCTACCTTTCCTTCAGAATCTCCATTTAATTGTTGAGGGGGGGTTAAATTATGTATTCCAGAAACAGCCCCTAATAATTTAGCTTTATTAAAGGTATTACTCATCTTTTCATTTTCTATTTCTCTTTGATTTTGTCTTTCCATTTCTTCCTCCTTTTTTAATTTCTTTTGCTATTTCCTTTGCTAAAAGGTTATGGTGTTTTTCAATCCATTTCTCCTTTTTCTTTGTTTGTTCTTTTATATAGGGATAAAGATATTTTTCAATAATGAACACTCCACCATAAACAATTAAAAGGAATATTCCTAAATAAAGAAGTAGGATAAACCCTTTAAAAATAAATAATAATTGCAAAGGAACACTTTCAAAGAATTTCATAAAGAGGATTACTAAAGAAAGATAACCCATAATAAAACCTCCAAAAGCTAAAAAACATAAGAAAAAATTAGAATAAACTGATGCTATGTAATCTAGTTTCTTTTTTATTTGTTTTATTTGTTTTTCCATCTTGTAAAATTATTCAAATCTTAATTAAAAGATTTATTATCTCCTTTTTTTCCTTTTTTTCTTTGCCATGTTAAATTCCTTTAATTCTAAATCTAAAGCATCCTTATAAATTGAAGGGATAAATTTTCCTTTTACATGTCTTTTAATATCTTCTGTTGTAAGTTCTGGTAAATTTACTAATCTTCCCATCTTATTTTATTTAAATCTCTAGTATACTTGTATTTTTCCTTTTCTTACTTTTCTTACTTTTCTTTTTGTTTAATCCAGAAATATCAATCAAAGGACGAGTTTCAAACCCAGTAAATTCCATAGATTGTAATTCTTTAATCTGTTTTTTTGTTGCTTTTTGAGAGATATTAAAAGCACTTGCATTTAATGAAGCAGTATATTTTGGTTTTGGACTTCTAGGAAGTTTATATAATGCTCTTAATTGTTTTTGACTTTGTTTAAAAGGATCATTTCTTTTTGGGATTGGGAAGGGTTTAGGAATATTAAATTCAAGAGGGTTTTCCATTCCTTGTATGGATACATTAGCTATTGCAGGAATATTTGGAGCAATTGGTTGTTGTCTTAATTTTAACTTTTGTAGTTGCTTTAATTTCTGTTTTTGTGGCTGTTCTTGTTTAATTAAATCTTTTAAGATTGGAACAACTGCAGAACTCATTCCTACTTTATGTCCTGTTTTTAATTTTAATTTCTGTTTTTGTTTTGTTTTTAGAAGATTCTTTTGTAAATCTTTTAATTTAATATCTCCTATAGGTGAAGGGACAGCATCAAACACTTGTTTTTGTTTTTGAGTATATTTAACAGCAGGAATAGTTATTTGAGCTGATGTTGATTGTTTTGTTATAATCTTTGGAAGAGAAGAAGTTGTTTGTTTATTAAATCCTGCTTTTGTTCCTGTCAGCTGTGTAAATGCAGTTTCAACATCATCTACTATTTGTAAATTTAAATTCTTCTTTGAGTTTATTAATCTTGCATAATCATCAGCTGACTGCTCTATAACTTTATTAAAACTTTTTAAGAGGGGTGTCTTTTGAGTTGATTCCTTGATAACATCAAATTCAATAAGATTGTCTATGTTTTCAGAAAGAACTTTTCTTCCCAGCATTCCAGAACCATCTTCCCTTAATATTTGTAGCTCTGCTCCTTTAAATTTCTCTACTGGAAAAGGTTTTGTCTGCTTATACACTGCAGGTATCTTTTCCTGTGATAAATCAAATAAAGAATGTGTTCCTTTTAATTTTCCTCCTGTTTTATAACTAATACCCTCTGATTTTATTTTTCTCAGAGTTTTTTCATTAAGAATGTCATCTGTAATGCTTGAAGAAGATTTTGTCTTTAAAACCTTTTCAAATTTAATTCTATCTTTTTGTGTTTCTTCAAGAATAATATCTCCTATATCTGTTTTAACCTTAATTCTTTTTAATTCAGAGGGATAAGGTTGTCTTCCTAAGAATGTTTGCCCTGATTTTATATCAGTAACTGCTGTTCTTACTGAATAAATCTTTCCATCCTTGCCTATCTTAAAAGAAGTAAATACCTGTTTTCCTTTTTCTCCTGTTTGTTCAGACAAGGCAACAACATATCTTGTTTCTGGTTTTCCTGTTTTAATATTTATCCTTGTTGCTTTTCCTATCTCTCCCTTTTTAATTGAAGTCATTAAATCATCTGAGAGATCATCAGATAATCCTAAAAGATTTTGTTTTTCTATTGCCCCAACAGATTCAATCTTAACTTTTTTATCTAAACCCAATCTTTGTAATGCTTTCTGACTTTGAATCTTCCCTTGTGCTTTGTAAATATCATCAATATTTTCTACCTTTATTGCTTGTTTTATTGTTTTTCCAGAAACATCATCTACAATATCTATAGTAAAAGTTCCTGTCTTAAGATTTTGTTCTGTTATATCTAATGTGCCTTTCCTTAATTTTTTATTAAGAATATCTAAGGCTTTTTGTTCATTTGGGGATTTTATTGCAGAAGCAGATTTAAAATTAGCATATCCCATAGATACAGCTGAAGCAAGTGTTGCAATAGCATAAGATTTTTCCTTGCTCCTAATTTCTTTATATTTTCTTGATAAAGCAGTATCTTTTATTGAAACTCCATCATCTTTAAATTCAACATTTTGGAAAATGTCTTTAAGAGCTATTTCTTTTGGGGGTTTTTGCTTAACATACTCTGCTGTTTTTAATCCATAATATCCAGTTGCTATTGCTCCTCCCAAAACAGGATTTACTGCCCCAACACCAATAGAAGCTCCTAAAACAGCTGTATCCATTGCTTGTTCTGGGGTTGTTCCTGTTATCTTCTCAAATTTAGTTGGCTTCTCTGCCCATTTTTCAGAAAGCATTGGCTTTCCAGATAATTCATCAACAACAAAATCCTCTTCTTTCAAAACCTGAACATATTTCTTTTTTGCTTTTCCATATTCTTCAGAAGACTCTAATGCTTTTTGATAATCTTCCTGCATTTTTTTTGGTATTTTATTAATTTTTCTTTCATAAGTATCATAATCTCCTGTCTTTTGATATTCCTTAACAGCCTTTTCTGCTTCGGTTTCTGCTGAAACCCTAACTTTTTGTTCTTCTTTATATTCCACCTCTTTTTTCTTTAATTCTGCCAGCTCTTTTCTATGTCTTTTTACATCACCAATAGTCATTGTAGGAGTTTCATAAGCAGTTCCTTGATAAGTATATGGATTATATCCAACCCCTGCTCTTGATTTTTCAAGTTGTGTGGCTTCCCTACTCTCTCTTGCTCCCCAACCCTTATCATAACCTTCTATTCTTTCTTGAGAAGTAGCTCCTCCTTTCCAAGCACTAACTACTTTTTGAGATTGTTGTGTTTGGTTTTGTTGGGATACTTGTGAAGAATAATTTGCTCCTCTTTGACTTAACCTGGATCTATTACTTAAAGCAGAAGCAACAATTACTTTAGCATCTGATTTTCCTGAAGTAATGGCTTTTGTTGTTTGATCATTAACTGGAACTGATTGTCCAGAGGGTAAAACATATTCTGCTTGTTGTGTTATAGGGTTTATTCTTGATTGTCCTCCAGAAGAACTTCCTCCTTTTCTTGATCCAGATCTTGAAGAAGAACCAGAAGAACTTTTTTTGCTAAAGGGGTTTGCCTTGGAAGAATCTACACTCATTCCTCCCCCCTTTCCAATAGTTGTCCCACTATAACCTGCCTTTGAAAATCCAGAACTACTTGAAGAATCTTTTCCTATTAATTTTTTTACCTTGCTTTTTAATTTTGTCCATAAACTCATAAAGAATTATAGAGTTTGGTTTACTTGTGTTTTTTCTTTTTTTCTTTTTTCCTAAAAATAAAAAGAGAAGCTATCCCGAGAAAAAATATTATAAAACCTTCCAAATATAACTTTAATGCAATAATAAAAAATATTCCCCCACCAATAATTAATAAAGAATAAGAAAATAAGTCTAAAGAATGTTGTCTTTTCTTCCTTCTGATATAATGTTCATAACTTTCATGAATATTGTGAATTCTTTTCATTATCTTCTCCTTCCTCTTTGAAATAATGAGATACTTTTGGAAGTACAAACAAAATAACCAAAGCAATTAATCCAAATACAAAACCTCCAAAAAGAAGTGCTAAAATAACTATTAAAATAAAAATTATGTTTTTTGTTTCTATCTTTATTCCCATCTTGTGTTAAATAGAAATACACTTGTATTTTAAAAATCTTCCTATTCTTACAAGATGGTAGAAGAAATTCAACAAAGCATATGGAATTTTGATGGTGCAGAACTATATGAAATATTTGGCATCAAAAAAGAATTCATGGAAGATATTTCTAACTGGAATTTAGAGGGTGCTTATTGGAGTTTAAGATCATTAAGAAGAGAAATTGATGCAAAGCTAAAAAGACACGAGAAAAGCAAGATTTTAGCTGAACATGAAAAAGAAAAGAACAAAGGAAAGAAGAGGAAAACAGAAAAACAAATTGTTGATAGTTGGATTGATGATTTAGATAAAAAAAGAAAGGAATATAATGGTTCTAAACAAGATGATAATGAAAAAGTTCAATTTTATCTTGAATTGGAAAAGGTTTACATGAAATTATGCCATCTAATGAAAAAACATGGATTATATTTTAGGGAGGGGGAAGATTCAAGACTAGCTGTCTTAAGAAGATAAATGGTAAGAGTATGTAAAAAATGGTTTCCAAATGAAAAACATCCAGAAAAATCTGGATTCTATATGGATGACAGATTAAAGTTACAGATTGATGTTTTGTTGAAGAACATAATTCATGATTGGGACTTTACAATAATTATTACAGGAAGTGGAGAAGTAAGAGTTGGGAAAAGTGTTCTGGCCATGCAAATTGCTTGTTATTGGGCTTATGAAATCTGGAGAAGATACAAAAAAAATCTTCCTTGGTCTGTTAAAGATAATTTTTGTTTTGAAGGAGATAAACTAATAAAACAAGGCAACTACTTAGGGCAAAGACATCCATATTCTCCATTAATATTTGATGAAGCAGGAGCAGATTTAGAGGGTAGAAAAACTATGCAGGCAACAACACAAGCAGTTTTAGATTATTTTAGAGAGTGTGGGCAATATAACATGCTTAATGTTCTTGTTTTGCCAGAGTTCTTTGATCTTCCAAAAGGAATTGCCTTAAGTAGAAGTATTTTTCTTTTAGATGTTACCTATACTGCAGATGATGAAGGAATATTCAAAAGAGGGTATTTTGATTTCTATTCAAGAAGATCAAAAAAGTGGTTATATATCAAAGGAAAGAAGATTTTAGATTATAAGTGTGTTAAATCAGATTTTGGAAGAAACAAGGGAAGATTCTATAAGTTTTATCCAGTAGATGAGGGGGAATATAGAAAAGCAAAACAGGAAGCCCTATCAAGAAGAGAGATAAGGAAGAGAAGTAGATTTCAAGTACAAAGAGACGCCCTTATCTATCTAATGTGTGGAGAGAAGCAGGAAAAGGGGATTAAAATAGGTGATAAAATTATGACACAACAACAATTATCACAGAGATTAGAACAATTAACTGGGATAAGTATTGCAAGAAACACTCTAAGTGATGCTTTAAGAAGAATGAAGATTGAAATGGGGGATAATGATGATGAATAAGGGGTACACCCCTAATTGTCGGCTGTCTGTGTCGTTTAATTAATTAGTTTAAGTGTAA
>CAYRYW010000067.1:0-7367 GCA_964428725.1 uncultured Dehalococcoidales bacterium | reverse complement strand
ATCAATGCAAAAGAGAGGAGGTCAGGTGTCACTAATCATATGAACGAGTACAACAGCTTGCCTGTCAGGGTCGCCTCTGTTATACTGCGACGGGAAAATTCAAGACGGCGTGTGAGCCATCGAGCAGTATCAGGAGGGAAGGTATGCCTGCAGTCGCAGTTGTTGGTGCACAGTGGGGAGATGAAGGCAAGGGAAAGATAATTGACCTCCTTGCGGAGAGGGCAGATTTTGTTGTGCGTTTCTCCGGTGGCAGTAATGCAGGTCACACTGTAGTCAACCCTGCAGGCAAGTTCAGGCTACACCTTATACCTTCGGGGATTTTCCATCCGAGTGTCGCCTGCGTTATCGGCAACGGCGTGGTGATGGACCCCAAAGTGCTCCTGGAAGAGATAGCGGAACTGAAGGCTCACGGTGTAGCGGTGGATAACCTGTTCGTCAGCGACCGCGCGCACCTCATCATGCCGTATCATCTGGTGCTCGATGGACTGGAGGAGGAGGCTCGCGGCAAGGGCGCCATCGGTACAACCAGGAAGGGGATCGGTCCAGCCTATATGGATAAGGTTGGTCGGATGGGCATCCGCGCCGGCGACCTGCTGGACAGGCAGGTGTTCCGGGAGCGATTAGGCCTGGTGCTGGAGCAGAAGAACCGTATCCTGACGGGTGTGTATGGGGCTACGCCGCTGAAGCCGGAAGAGATATACGACGAATATTGCCGCTACGGCGAGATCATGGCGCCGTTCATTCGAGGGACTGATATTATGATATCAGAGGCTCTGGATCAGGGGAAGAAAGTGCTGCTGGAAGGGGCGCAGGGAACGCTGCTGGATGTTGACTTCGGCACCTATCCTTATGTGACATCAACCTCTACCATAGCCGGTGGTGCCTGCGGTGGCTTGGGGCTCAGCCCCATGCGTTTCGATGGGATAGCCGGAGTGTTCAAGGCCTATTGCACACGTGTCGGTGGTGGCCCGATGCCTACCGAATTGCTCGACGAGACTGGAACGCTCATCCGGGAGCACGCCGGTGAGCGTGGCGCTACAACTGGACGACCGCGGCGCTGTGGCTGGTTCGACGCAGTGATCAGCCGCTTTAGCGCCCGCATCAATGGCTGTACATCCTTTGTCCTCACGCGCCTGGATATCCTCAGCATCCTGCCATCGGTCAAAATATGCACCGCCTATCGGCTCGATGGCAAGCTAATCGATAGTCCGCCATCCAATATCAATGCCTTTACCAGATGCGAGCCCGTCTACGAAGAGTTGCCGGGGTGGAAGGCTGATATAAGCGGGGTGAAGCAATTAAAAGACTTGCCGGGGGAAGCCCGGTCTTACGTGAAAAGGATCGAGGAATTGCTCGGCTGCCCGCCGAGTGTAGTCTCTGTGGGGGAGCACAGGGAACAGACGATAGTGGTCGGGAACCTGTTCTAGATAATAGTGACCTATTCGTTTCCGTGGATATCGACCGCAATCATCTGCCGCCCAGTTCGATCATTTTTCGGAGGATATCGGTAACCCTCAGGTCGCCCAGGATCATGCCCTCATCATCCAACACGGGAAGCACGCCCTCTCCGTACTGCAGCATTAGATCCATACCATGCTGCAGAGTGTCGCCAGGCCTCACGCCCATGGAGGTCGAACCGCCACGCGCCAGGTCCTTGGCCTTCTGGGCAAAGGTGAGACGCATGATCTCTCCGGTGAACGCCTTCTGCCCGCCGGTGCGGCCGTAGAGCTGCAGGTGGAGCCACTTGAGCAGGTCCAGCCGGCGTATCATCCCAGAGAATCGTTTTTTGGAATCGATGAGGAAAATGGCTCTGACCACCGGCTGGCTGGCAAACTGTCTGACCACCTCATCCAGCGGCGTGTCCTCCGGCAGGGAAAGGCATGCGGTCTCGCTGAGCGGGTATACTTCACTGACAAGAATATTCTTCATCGCTGTACATCCTGTATTGCATATTTATCGCAGTTTCAGGTCTGGCTTATACTGCTTCAGGATCGCTTCTATAGCTGCAGCCGACTTCTCGTCGGGCTCGACCAGCGGCAAGCGGGGTTTGCCTACCCTGAAGCCTATATGGTTCAGCGCGTGCTTAATAGGGATCGGGTTGGATATGACGAACATCGCATTCACCAGCGGAAGCAATCGGTGGTGTATCTCAGCTGCCTTTGCCATCTTTCCATCAAGGAGATTTTTAACCATCTGGCTCACTTGTTTGCCCACCAGATGGGTTATCACGCCGATGACGCCGTAGCCGCCCATGGCGACGATAGGGAAAGTATCGCCATCGTTGCCGCTGTATACTATGAAATCCTTGTCGGTATTCTCTATGATATTGGCGACTTGCTCCAGATTACCGCTGGCCTCCTTGACGCCGGCGATGTTCTTAATCTTGCTCAGCCTTATCATCGTTTCGGCGGCAAGGTTGGTTATGGTGCGACTGGGCACGTTGTACAGGATCAGCGGAAGTTTTGTACTGTCAGCCACTGCTTTGAAATGCTGGTAAAGCCCTTCCTGTGTGGGTTTATTGTAGTACGGAACGACCAGCAGGGCGGCGTCATACCCCAGCTTTTCCGCCTCCGCCGTCATCTCTATCGCTTCATGGGTGGAGTTGCTCCCTGTCCCTGCGATCAGCGTTCCTCGATCTCCAACCGCTTCCTTCACCTCTGCGAACAGTCTTATCTGTTCCTCGTCGGTGAGAGTCGGGCATTCGCCCGTCGTTCCGGCTACAACCAGCCCGTCGCTGCCGGAATCCAAGAGAGCCAGGGCTAATTTCCTGGCCTGTCTGTAGTCTACCTTTCCCCTGTTATCGAATGGGGTTACCATAGCGGTTATGACTCTGCCGAACTGTGCCATTAGATCCACCCCCTTTCCACCATAGTCTCAGCGATCTGGATGGCGTTAAGCGCTGCGCCTTTTCTCAGATTGTCGGCTACTACCCACATGACAAGGCCACAATCGTGGGACACGTCGCGGCGGATACGCCCGATATAGACATCGTCCGAGCCGGCGACAGACCACGGCTGCGGATAGAGGCTGATATTTACATCGTCAAGGACTTTCACCCCTCTGGCTTCTGCCAGGATGCGGCGAGCTGTGTCCGGTGACATCGGCTCCGAGAACTCGACGTTTATCGCTTCACTGTGTCCTACTAGTATGGGGACGCGGACGCATGTGGCAGAAATAGCCAGATTGTCAGCGTGCATGATCTTTCTGGCCTCCTCGACCATTTTCCATTCCTCTTTGGTGTAACCGTTGTCGAGGAACAGGTCTATCTCGGGAAGCAGATTGAAGGCGATCTGATGAGGATAAACGTGGGGGACCACAGTGTGCCCCTCCAGGATCTGGCGAGTTTGCGTGCTGAGCTCTTCCAGGGCATTAGCGCCGGTTTCGGATACCGATTGATATGTAGATACGATGATGCGGTTTATGGGGTTCACCCTGTGCAGAGGGTGAAGGGCAATCACCATGGGGATGGTGGAGCAGTTCGGGTTAGCGATTATTCCCTTGTGTGCTTTTATATCATCGGCATTGACCTCGGGTATGATCAGGGGGATATCCGGTTCCATGCGGAATGCAGAGCTGTTGTCGACTACCACCGTTCCGGCGCGTGCAGCAATAGGTGAGAAATGATGGCTTGTTTCGGGACCGGTGGAGAACAGGGCTATATCTATCCCATCAAACGAGTGCGGGGATACCTCCTGAACTTGCATCTCCTCGCTATTGACCGTTACCCTTTTGCCTGCGGAGCGATCGGTGGAGTAAAGGTGCAGCGACTTGAGGGGGAAATTGCGCTGCAGCAGGATCTTGATGAACTCCTGCCCTACGAGTCCGGTTGCGCCTACTATTGCGACATTGAGCTTGCTCATACAGAACACCTAAAGCCCCAGGATTTTATCCAGACCGTACACCAGCCCCTTAACCTTCACCACATGTCTTATCGCCATTAGAACACCGGGCATGAAAGCCTCGCGGCTAATGGTGTCATGTCTTATGGTCAGCGTTTGCCCCAGCGTTCCCAGTATTACCTCTTGGTGCGCCAGCAGCCCGGGGAGGCGAACGCTATGCACACCCACGCCGTCATGTTTCCCGCCCCTGGTTCCGGCCAGGGTCTCTTTCTTCAACCGGGGGTAGTCGAACGGTTTTCCCCGGGACTGTACCATTGCCTGTGCAGTGCTCAGGGCGGTGCCTGATGGGGCATCAGCCTTCTTTTCATGGTGCATCTCTATTATCTCAGCGTAGTCGAAATGCCTGGCGGCGATAGCTGCCAGATGGATCATAAGGACCGCTCCTATGGAGAAATTCGGCGCTATCAACACCCCGATGCCTGCCTGCTGGCTTGAGTTGCTGAACTCCTCGATATCTGAAGCGGAAAATCCGGTGGTGCCGATGACCATGTTTACCCGATGCTTGAGGGCCAGGCGCATCGCCGCCACCGACGCCTCCTTGATGGAGAAGTCTACGATCGCATCAGGTTCGGTCTTGGCGATAATCGTCTCAAGGCTGGTCGAGTACGGGATATCGCCGGAGCCGTCGGGCAGTGGCAGGCGATCCTGGCTTGCCTTCATGTCTACAGCCCCCACGGCTTGCATCCCGGCATCGGAGCACAGGGCCTGCAATGTCTGGCACCCCATATTGCCCGCTGCGCCGTGAACGATCACCTTTATCATCGAGAATCGCCTCGCTCATCGGTTCTTCACCGGGGCCTTCTGCCGCGATCTGAAAACTGCCTGTGCTGGCCGCCGGGACGTCGGTCGCGTTCGCCACGCGGCGGGTACTGGCTGCGGGGGCTGCTTGCCGGTATGGATGGGGGTGTTGTTCTGTCTTTGCCCCCTCCAGAAGCGTCCTGGAATACAGCGCGGCGAGAGAGGTTGATCCGCCCCATGCGGTCTATCTCGATCACCTTTACCATGATCTCGTCGCCGATCTTAACCTCGTCCTCCACGCTGGGTACACGGTAGTCGGCCAGTTCGCTTATGTGGACCATGCCTTCCCGTCCGGGCAGTATTTCCACGAATGCGCCGATGTTGATTATGCGGGTAACTTTGCCGGTATATATAGCATTGACCTCCACATCTCGGGTGAGGTCCTCGACCATCTTTATCGCCTTTCTGGCGCTTTCCTCGTCGGTGGCAGCGATCAGCACGGTGCCATCGTTCTCGACATCGATGGTAGTCTTGGTCTCCTCCTGAAGGGACCTTATGGTCTTGCCCCCCGGCCCGATGAGGGTGCCGATCCTGTCGGGCGGTATGGTAATCTTGTACATCCTTGGTGCGTACTTGCTCAGGTCCGGCCGGCTGGCGCTCAGGGTTTGGTTCATCCTGTCCAGGATAAATTGACGGGCATCGTAACCCTGTCTCAGAGCCTGGGCGATAACGTCTATGGGGATGCCTTTCATCTTGATATCCATCTGAAGGGCGGTGATGCCGCTGGCTGTGCCGGCCACCTTGAAGTCCATGTTACCGTAGGCATCCTCCAGGCCCTCGATGTCGGTCAGCACTACGTATTTATCATCTGCGGCGAACAGCCCCATAGCCACGCCGGCTACCGGTGTTCTTATAGGAACGCCTGCGTCCATCAGCGACAGGCTGCTGGCGCAAACGCTGCCCATAGATGTGGAGCCGTTGGAGGACAGCGCCTCCGATACCAGGCGGATGGTGTACGGAAAATCCTCCTCACTGGGTATCACCGGAATAAGCGCCCTCTCCGCAAGGGCACCGTGTCCTATCTCGCGGCGGCCGGGCCCGACGACTCGCCGCACTTCGCCAACGGAGAACGGCGGGAAGTTATAATGATGCAGGAAACGCTTCGTCTCCTCTGGGCTGATGGTATCGATGAGTTGCTCCTTCCGAGATGGCCCCAGTGTGGTGGTGCTCAATATCTGGGTGCCACCGCGGGTGAAGAGGGATGAGCCATGGGTGCGCGGGAGAAAACCGACGTCACAGGTGATGGGGCGCACCTCTTTGAGCCCCCGTCCGGCGACGCGTAATCCCTTCTCCAGCACCTGATATCGCACCTCTTTTTTCAGCAAAGATTCGAGTGCGGCATCGATCTGCTGCGATGGGTATTTTTCCTCGAATTTCTGGTATAGCTCAGCCTGCAACTCGGCCAGAGCTTGAACCCGCTCCGCCTTTTTCATGAAGATGATCTGGCTTAGCCTGCCTGCCGCCATCGTCGAGGCTTCATTCTCCAGTGTCGGGTCGACCGTGACGGGGTGGATTTCCATCTTGGGCTTGCCACAGGACTGGATCATCTGCTGCTGCAGCTTGATGATGTCGTGGTTGGCCTGCTGGGCGAACTCGATGGCTTTTATGAGTAAGTCGTCGGGGACTTCCTTGGCCTCGGCCTCAACCATGACCAGGGCGTCTGCGGTGCCGGCTACCACGATGTCCAGTGAGCTCTCGTGGAGCTGGCTGAAAGTGGGGTTCAGCACCAGTTCTCCATTAATATAGCCGACGCGCACCGCGGCTACCGGCCCATCGAAGGGTATAGAGGAGATGCCCAGAGCTGTCGACGCGCCGTTTATAGCCAGTAGATCCGGGTCGTTTTCCTGGTCGGTGGAGAGGACGGTAATGATTATCTGTGTTTCGTGATTGAAGCCCTTGGGGAACAGCGGTCGCAGGGAGCGGTCGCACAGACGGTCGGCCAGTATCGCGTCCATGCTTGGACGGCTCTCCCGCCTTATGTAGCTGCCCGGTATCTTCCCGGCAGCGTAGTGTTTCTCCTCGTAATCTACGGTTAACGGCAGAAAGTCCACATTTTCACGTGGTTTCGGGGAGACGCATGCGGTTACCAGTACTATGGTATCGCTATAGCGGATTGTTACGGCGCCGTCAGCTTGGCCGGCCAGCTTGCCGGTCTCAATAGTGAAAAGACGGCCGCCTATCTGTTGCTCGACAGATTGTGGCATAAGATATCGTTCCTCCTTACTTTCGCAAACCGAGTCTGGAGATCAATGTGCGGTAGCGTTTAGAATCGGCATCCTTCAGATATTTTAGCAGGCGCTGCCGCTGCCCGACCATCATCATGAGTCCACGCAGTGTGTGGTAATCATGCCGATGGACCTTCATATGCTCGGTAAGGGCGTTAATTCGCTCTGTAAGGAGGGCGACCTGTACCTCAGGGGAGCCGGTGTCCCCTTCGTGGAGCCTGTATTCCTGGACGATGGTTTGCTTTCTTTCTTTATCCATTTTACAAAGCAGCATTATAACACAGGGGGATGGGTGGTGTAAATCGGTTTGTAAGTTTTCATAACATATTGGGCCATGCTTCTCGCCTTGTCGATAATCGAACATGTACAAAAAGCTTGTCCTACTAAAAACCCCGACCTGAGCCGGGGGGTTCGTCGATTCTGTGTTGTATGATTCTTACGGTTT
>CAYRYW010000066.1:0-7671 GCA_964428725.1 uncultured Dehalococcoidales bacterium | reverse complement strand
TCTCATCCGTCGCATGTCTGATCCAGTCAGCGCTCTCCTATGTCGAGACTCCTCCATTTTTCTCACCAACCATGCCCAACATCTTCCCCCGGATCGACATACTCATCGAAATCCTTGTCTGGCATGTCCTTTTTCGCCGGACGCTTGCGCTTCACAAAACCACGTTGAAGCGACGCATCTGCAAATATAATATTCCGAGATGCAAACAGGATATTGATCGTCGGGATACCCCTAAGCGTCCCACCGGACGCCTCGACCATTTTCTCCCAATTCGCGCACATGTACCGCACCGCCCTTTCCACTTCTTCCCATCCGTACATTTCAAGGAGCTTCTTCGCCAAGGTCCGCTCCTTGGCACCCCACCACTCCCTGTTTCCCGGTATCGTAACCGTGTCTCCGTATGCCTCCTCTAGGCACTCGCGCATTAAATGTTGCACTCTTGTAGAGGTTAACCTCTTTTTGTTGGTTTGTCCACCCTCGCACATGTCTAAAGAGAATTCTATAGGCTCAAGAACTTTTTTAGCCGGAGCCTCTTTCTTCTTTTTTGCTTTTTTTTCTGCCCTCTTTTTATGGGCATCAGCTGTCTTTTTCTGAGATCTTTTTACGACTTTTGACAACGCCGAAAGGCTTGGTCTTGGCATCTCTTCCCTCCATTACTTCAACATCTGACCATTGAAACCGGATAGGTTTCCCATCAACAACAACAAGTATCTCAACCCACTTCTCTCTGTACTCTTTACCTACCTCCGTCAGACACTTTGCTGAGAACTCCTGGGCCTGCCAGTCATCCTCCATCTCTTCTATCTTATCTCTCCATGTCCTAACGTCTCGGACTACACCTACGCCGTGTTCAGTGCGGACAACATCTCCGATGTAAATTTCTCTCTGCATACCCCGTACTCCTCTGCAACTTCGTCGATACCTCGCTCATCGTGATCAAACATCCACAACGGAGATCTAACCTTACCTATGAGCATCGACCATCCATCAGCGACAAGTAAACCAGCAAAAGCATTAACCAGAGAAATCTCACCATCCATCTCTGATAGGCCCTTCGATGCCATGAAGACATCGTCCATTCTTCCAGAGGGGCTTTGGCGCGGATCCCTCTCTACAACTTCAACCTCTAGGTCACCAAAAACAAATACCGATTTCCCCCTGCTATCATCCCCGCCCATCATTACCGACATCAGAGCAACCGACTCGGCAATCCCCAGAATAATAGATTCCTCTAGGTCAACAGATTCAACCGTCTCAAGTTGGGCCAGAGACAACATTTCCTCCGCACACATCCAGGTCCTTCCTGGCATCATGTTTTTCAGTGCGACCGGAGAAATACACTTATACAGTGTCTAAATCAAGCTCTAATTTCGGGCACCAGCCCGCATATTCCCGCGAGCATTCCCCCGCGCATTATCCTCTTCTGTCACATAATCAAGATCGATTTTAATCTTGTGCTTCCCCGCAACCGCAGCCAGGAGAGCCCTCAGCGAAGTGGTCAAATAACCATTGCGCCCCACCACCTGGCCAACGTCGCCAGGATGAGTGTACAGTTCAACAGTCAAGCGGTATGGCCCTTCGCGAACCTCCACAATTATATCATCAGGGTGATCAACAAAGTGCCGGACAGACCCCACGATTTCACGTGCGGCATCCAATATTTCAGAACTGATTCTGCTATCGCTCATGTCAAAAACCTACATCCATCCTGCTGCGAATCTCGTCCGCACGCCTCTTTTCAACTCTGCGATCCGCTTCCTGCACAGTGAGCCCCATAGCCCTGAGACCATTGGTCCTCTTGGCACGCTGCCTCGACTCATGAAGCTCTAATAACTGTCTGGAATACTGAGTGCACATTCGCCGGATCTTAACCTTTTCAAGGGCCGGGAGATCCCCCTTGGCCTCAAAAACTGCCCGCATTCGATCAACGTACCCGCGTAACTCCTTCCGGAGCTTAACGGAACGTAAATCTTTCAGTAATTGTCCAATCGTCAATTCTTCAAACATCAGCTTCCACCGTTTTATAATTCCAATAACGTTTTGTCAATCAACTCACCGCGAACTTGAGTTCGCAGAGGTGCGCCTGGATACAGCGTTTTCTGTTGCCTGTTCGTCAGATCACACCGGGGACGTAGCAATTATGAAATCAACGATGTCCTCGTCCAAAGACAGGTCGATCTCAAACCTGGAACGCCCTACCTCTATGGCAGCCACCATGCTCTCTGTTCCATCTTTCTCGCTGCGCCTCTCCACATGCGCTCTCTGCCCAATGAGCCCCTCAAACTGACCGCTGTCGCGCTCAAACAAGAAATCAGCGCCCTCCATGTAACCCATACCGGGCTCTCTGAACCAGCGGATTACGTCTTCGGGGCAATCACCGTACCCCTCTGAAATCATATTCACGGCGTGGCGCATCATGGCAACAGAGAAAACTCCGAACTTCACCGGACTACACATCTTGGCAATCTCGTCGGTCAACCAAATCTCTCCGATTATCTTCCACGGATCGCCCCACTCGAAGCCATGAACATGGCCCGATCTTTCAATGTCCCCGTCCGGGTCCACCTCGAAAACGGTGCTGCCCCTCACTTCGTGCCGCCGATGATATGAAATAACGAGCGCATTGCCCTTTATCTCACCCTTCGTCCACAGCCCCTTTGCGCTTCGCCGCAAAAGCTCTTGAGAGTCCCGAGACTCCTTTTTTCCTCTCGACATCATATTCCGACTCCGTAAGAACGTCCGTCCTCCATACGTACCTAAGCTGACCGGCGAGATCTACGCACACAGCCTTCGCAGATGGGAGATCATCCCTGCTGTCCTCCATCCGGTCCAGGTAACGCCTTATCTTGGTGTCGTACCGAGGTTTTCTACATTTAGTATACTTGTGGATCGTCGTGATGCCCTTCCCCTTCACGACAAAGAGCAAATCCCTAGATGTCCAAAGGTCGATCACCGAAAGTTCAACCTTAGTAAGAGCCATTATTCCTCGCGAGACTTCTGGATTTGCTCAATGCCGAGCTTCATGAATTCGGGCATCATGACATTCTCTTCATCCCCCTTGGGAGACTCATCGCTCACGCCTATGGAGTCCTCAAGATCATCTTGATCGTTGACCGGACCATTGACGTTGATACGCCTCACCTCACTGGGTTCTATGCCGCCCTCCTGAGCCTCCTCGCTCGGCCCCTGAGCCTCTCCATTCATCGCAGCCTGAATACGCTGGGCCTTCGCCATTAGGGCGTCAAACTTCGCCCTGGCGGCGTCTGTCCACGCCACTCCATCTCCACCTATAGGAATGTGCTCGAACGATCTAACTGCTCCCTTCGGAGGCTCGTTCCCGGCCTTCTCATACATCTCACATGCTTCCTCTTCCGAGAGAAAAACCTCAGTAATCGGAGGAGTGCCCGGCTCGTCACGAATAGTCTCCACCACGTAAGCCACGGTTTCGTCTGGGGAGATCTGAAGCGCTGGATCGTCAAGCCCTGGGCGACGAGGTTCCAACCCTACCGGGATAGTACTGCCACCCTCGAACGCCCACATGTAACAGTGATAGCTCTTGATCTCTTTCAGCCTTCGACGCTCTGCTGGGAAGATCTCGACAGCCTCGAACTCAGGACCAAGAATCTCATTCTTGATCTTCTGCTTGTCTATCCACGAGATCTCTTTGGTGGACTTATCAACCCTCATTATCGTTAGATGAGCGATGTCCATGGGACGCGGCTTCCCATCCTCTCCAGCTACCTGGAATCCGTTGGACACCGTGGTCCGAATGAACACCATGTATTTGTTGTTCTGAAAAGCACCCAGAACCCCCGAACCCTTCATCTCTTCGCTAACCGGAGTCCTCGCAAAAGGGGTCATTGGCCCAGAATTCCGATTTCTATCGATAGGCCGACCGTCTAAACCAACAATACGTCCACTCATCTTCAATCTCCTTTGGTGCCGTTTTCCAGCTCCGTTAAACGCTTCGTCATCACGTAATTCCCAGCTCTCTCATTTTCCCAGAGTTGAGAATACATCCGCACCTTCGCAATTGCTAAAGCCGCGATCAATGCGCCTGGTGCAAACCCGGACAACAAAAGACCTGTAACTATCATCCATTCAGCCGTCATCTCTCCTCCGGTGCCATCAACTTAGACCACTCGTCTATCCTTAACCGCATATACTTAGCAGCCGCATCAAGGGGGCCTCTTTGGTAAGTCCTATCGGATGGCTTCCCATCGGGGCCAATACCGGGAATCTGAGGACAATAACCGTCCGGGTACGTCTGTCTCCCGGCCCAGTCGTCGATAACATGTCCTATCCCTACTACTCCAGACTGAAGCATCTCAGACGCCTGCTTACAAATTGTCTCACACGACGAACGAGCCAAGTCCATCTTGGCCGTTTCTAGGGAAACCTCAAGGGGTGTCGATGCCCCGTTCTCGTTGGAACACCCAGAAAGAGTCAAGTCTATCCTAACTATCGACCCGTTCCTCCACGCTGTCTTTAGATAGACGTCATGGTCTCCTATTTCCAACTTCGCAGTAATCCCCGGTAGGGATTCTTCGTGGAGAGCCTTCTCTATACCCAGCCACCGATCACCGGCATGCAGCCCTGGCCCTAACAAATCCGACATTACAATCTCCAATTAAAGGCGATGATCGACGACCGGTAGGTGCGGATAGATCTGTAGGAGTGAACATACGAATCTCCACCGGTCGTCGAGTCATCATAAGAAGTCTAAATATCCTTGCTCGTGGCACCCAGCGCCCGAGCACGTGACGTAACCCGCCTATCGTATCTCCTACTCCTGTGCCCAGGCCAATATGCCCACGGGCGTTCTGTATTATTATAGACAGCTCTCGAAATCATATTCTTCGCCGCCGCCTCTGTACTGCCGTTCAGCGAAATCATTAAAGCAAAATCATTCCGTCGAGGATAGAACCGGGATAGCAACTGTGCTGTCCCGAGATCGTATCCAGACTTCGGAAAGAACCTTTGCAACTTGGCACTGCGAACGGCCCTTAGGACCTCTTTCTCCGTATGCGATATGGTCTTGCGCCGTGGTTGAATCAGACCGAGGTCATACGCCTTGCGCCTCGGATGCAGCCCTAGCGCACATCGGTCAAAGTTGCTCTCATTGAACACTGTACCTGCTAACCCCCATGGATTCAGCACCGCGTACTTGCCACTCCTGGATCGGATCATCAACTGCGAAGCCTCGTGAGAATACTTCACAATAGCGTGCGCATATTTGATCGCCAGATCTCGTATATCCTCATCCTTGTCAATAAGTTTTCCGCACTCCCACCAGCCGCCCTCATGCTTCTTTATCTTGAAGATGCCATCAGCGATACGACCAATGGTGATCGTCTGCTCCTTGTTGGGGAACTTGTTCGACTCGACCTCCGTCTCAACCACCGGCTCAGCAACCTCTGCGTACTCCCATTGATCGTCAGCTGTCTCACACTCGTAATAGTCAGCCACCTCAATGCGACCGCTATTTGTGGGACTGTTGACCGCAAACGCGACCGCCCCAACCAGAATACTCGATACCAACAGAATCATCGGAATCTTCATTTCGCTTCCTCCATATATGCAGTGTCGACCGTTCTTCGGCCACACACTGGACAAATCCTGTTCTCTTTCTGACTCAAAGTCTGGGGCGTACTCGATAAATTAGAACGCCACCCGCATGTCTCCACAACCGTCTTAACATGCCTACACGTCCCCTTGAAAGTAAACCCAGGGCAGGAGCACCTAACGAACCCATTCATTATAGTGCCCTGCACCTCGTAGGTCTTATCCCCCTTCGAGGACGGAACCTCGACAGCGAAACTCGCAACCTCTGATTGACATGCCTGGAAAATTCTCATGTGGCCCTCTAGACCGCACGACCATAAGACATGCGCCTGCGCTCATGCCTCTGGATCGCCTCTTTGCCCCAGGACCCCTGCCAGTCAGCCCGACGCCCATACTTGCGATGCAGTCTAGCCATCTCAGGGAGGTTGTCTCCGCACAAGTAATCCCAGATGTCGTGCCACACGACAGCGTACCGTTCCCCCTTGGGCGGCCTATATTCATACGCATCGGCGTTAATGCACTCAAACCTGTGCCCGTACCGATCGCGGAAATAAGGAGCTACCAAGTCAATGACATCGACCGACTTCTCAATGACGGTAACCTTGTCTACCGCCAATTTGTCTACAGCCGAAAGTCTCTCCAGCATCCCCTTCACAACACAACCAAGCCCTAACCCGTTGACCAGGCACAGCCTCTTGGCCTCCCGAACTGGCGATAGGTGATCCCTTATCTCGGCGGGGGTGTCGCTCATGATCACTTGACCCCTGCGATAGAGGCCAGTGTAACGCCCAGCAGTCACGTACCTGGATCCCTCTTTGATCCTGGTCCACTCGGACTGCTCTTCGCCGACTGAGAACTTCTTAACCTCCCAGTCGCCCGACTTGCCTTGAGGGATCTCGCACCTCATAGATTCAACGATATTCATCAATCACTCCTTGCCTATCCGCAAAGGAGCAATAGCCCGATGGACGTGCTTTGTCAACTAATTGATGGTTGGAATACTACTCTTCTAGCCTGTTACCCTTGGGGAAGAAATTGATAACTTTTTGATCTTCGTCTATGCCGCGAAACCGGTCGTACTCTATACACGCTTCGCTAATAGCCGGGACGATCTGTGGATCGTAGTATTTTATATCAATGACTTTGCTCCCAAGGATCGAGATGCCCCTAAGACCCATGACCGGCTTGCAATACTTTGACCCATCTCCGTATCCCAGCTTTCGAATTCGCGCCGCGATGAACTGAGCCGACCTACCCAGATGTCGTCCGATGTCGCCCGCCGTCATCCAGCCCGGATCTTTTTGGATAGCTGGCTTGAGCATTCCAAAGTCAATACCTGTTGTTCGCTCCGCCGCAATAATCTTGCAAGACATAACAACACTACTAGGCCGTCCGTGCTGTTCTAACAAGTCAGCTATCTCTTTTATTGCATTGCCTTCGGCTTGCCTTTGTAGCCTGCGCTCACGCGCCTCTGATAGAGCTAGTCTTCTCTCAGAAAGAGATGGGGCATTGTCTTCCTCTGGCTCATCAATTTCCTTCTCAACAATCTCCTTCTCGACAATCTTTCCGCTTACAACTTCCCTCTCAGGAAGATACGCGCCATCGCGAGCAATCTGAGGAAGAACGTCGTCAACGATAAGCCTCCGCAACTTTCGACCTGTTGGCTTGTTCACCTTAACCAATGCCATGTGCATCCCCGTCTCAAAAAGAAGAGTAAGATGGGAAGCGTAGCCAACTACGTTTTCCGTAGTTGCCTCAAAAAGCCTTTTGAACTCGGCAAGTTCGCGACCCTTCAAGACAGCATAGTCCTTGCCTTCAATAAAATCATCCTTCCATTCGTGCGTGATATTTGTACCCAGACGACCACCATTGTCGGAGTACCCAAGAGCCCTCCCGACGTCCTTTGCAATCCAGCAAGGTCTGCCTTTGTACGTTATCGTAGCGAAGGGGGACCCCTCGAACTCTCTGTTGAAAACCTTCACAATGTCAGTCATGCTAATCTCCCTAGTTCAATCTTTTGGATATTCGTAATATGAGCAGTCCCTGTCGCAATGAACTACCACGCACCATGCTAACGCATGGAGGTGGTTCCGTGCCTCAACGGAC
>CAYRYW010000065.1:0-7972 GCA_964428725.1 uncultured Dehalococcoidales bacterium | reverse complement strand
TTTATCCTCATGACACCATTATAAGTGTCACCAATCTATCTGAACTAGCTCAGATATCGGTTTGCATCTGTAACTGCTATAATTAACTGGAAATTATCCTAATATCGAATTTGCAGAAGCCATGACACACCTACAGAGATCATTTATACCTGAAGATACAGAAATTAAAGAGGATATAGCAAATATTCTTAAAAAATACGAGAGCCATCGGGGGAACCTGATCTCGATATTACAGGATGTCCAATCAAACCTTGGCTATCTCCCCCGTTACGCGCTGACTGAAGTCGCCTGCTTCTTGGGGATACCTGATAGCGAAGTTTATTCCACAGCCACATTCTATAACCAGTTTCGCTTTATCCCGCCAGGGCGACACCAGATAAAGGTATGCCTGGGCACCGCCTGTCAGATCAAGGGTGGCAGCATGATCCTGCAATCGTGGGAACGTGAGCTGCAACTCAAGGAAGGACAGACTTCGGATGACCACGAGTACAGTCTGGAGCGTGTCGCCTGCGTCGGCTGCTGTGCCCTTGCCCCGGTAGCCGTGGTCGACGAAAGAGTCGAAGGCAAGGTATCACCTACCAGGGTCAAGGGTATTCTTCTCGGCTTCGACCTGCAGAGAAAAAGAGAGCACGAAAAAACCAGTGAGAAGGAATCGGGGGATGCAACCTGAGGCGGTGAAACACCGATTTGAACAGCTGCAAAAACTGGCCAACGCCAATTGGCAGTCCATCGAGGACGGCTCAAAACCGCAAGTGCTGATAGGCACCGACACCGCCGGGAGGGCGTCGGGCGCTATCGAGGTGCTGGAGTTCTTCCGACAGGAGCTGGCAACCCGCAACATTGATGCCGTTATCACTGAGGTGGGATCAACCGGCTATTGTTACGCCGATCCTTCCGTCATCATCACAAAGCCGGGTTTCCCTCCCATCTACTACGGTTATGTCACTCAGGGCATCGCATCGCGGTTAATATCCGATTTCTTACAGGGCAATGATCCATGTTTCGAGTTCGCCATCGGCGCCCTTGCAGAGAACGATATTATCCCCACCATATACGAGCAGCCCAGGTTCAAATACGAGAAGAGGGTTTTACTCAGCCGCTGCGGTTTTGTAGACCCGGGAGATATCGACCATTACATAGCTAATAACGGTTATTTTGCTCTATTTAAAACATTACAGACGGATCCACAGAATATAATCAATGAAATCAGCCTGTCCGGGCTCAGAGGGCTGGGGGGTGCCGGCTTCCCCACGGGACAAAAGTGGCAGATATGCCGTGATTCATCCGGTGATACACGATACGTTATATGCAATGCGGATGAAGGCGATCCTGGCGCTTTCATGGACCGCACTATCCTTGAGAGCGACCCCCACTCGGTTGTCGAAGGCATGATCATCGCGGCATGCGCTGTAGGAGCGGCCAGCGGTTATATTTACGTTCGTGCCGAGTACCCGCTGGCTGTAGCCCGGATGAAATCTGCAGTTGCTCAGGCGAGGGACAAAGGCTTACTTGGAAACGATATTCTGGGAAGCAGTTTCAGTTTCGACATCGAGGTGGTGCAGGGTTCCGGAGCCTTCGTCTGCGGCGAGGAGACAGCGCTGATAGCATCGCTGGAGGGCAAACGCGGTTGGCCGCGATCCCGTCCGCCTTATCCGGCAACCGCAGGGGTGTGGGGAAAACCTACAATTATCGATAATGTTAAAACCCTGGCATATGTTCCATACATCATCGCTAACGGTTCGGCGTGGTTTTCCAGCATCGGCACGCCATCTTCCAAAGGGACCGCTGTATTTGCGCTCGCAGGCAAAATCGTCAATACCGGCCTCGCGGAGGTCCCCATGGGAACCACCCTGCGACAGATCATCTACGATGTCGGAGGCGGCATCCCACATGGCAAAAAGTTTAAGGCAGTGCAGATCGGGGGGCCTTCTGGAGGCTGCCTGCCAGAGAGTATGTTGGACCTCCCAATTGATTTTGATTCCCTCAACGAAGCAGGGGCTATCATGGGATCGGGTGGCATGGTCATCCTGGATGAAGACAATTGCATGGTGGATACTGCTCGCTATTTTCTCGATTTCACCCATTCCGAATCCTGCGGCAAGTGCACTTTCTGCCGGTTAGGAACATGGCAAATGTTAAGCCTGCTGGAGGATATCACGCAGGGGAAAGGCAAACCCGATGATATACAGTTCCTTGAGGAGCTGGCGACCGATATCAAACAGGGTTCGCTGTGTGGACTGGGCCAGAGTGCCCCCAATCCCGTCCTGACCACTATCCGCTATTTCCGGGATGAATACGACGCCCACATACTTGAGAAGCGCTGCCCGGCCAAAGTTTGTGCCCAGCTCACCGCATTCTATATCGATCCGGGCAAATGCGAGCGCTCCTGTGACGCCTGCGTGGGCACCTGCCCAACGGAAGCAATCTTCAATGGTAAAAGAGGAATCAAGGTGATTGACCAGGAGGAGTGTGTCAAGTGCGGCACCTGTGTCGATGCCTGCCCGCCGCAGTACAGAGCCGTGTTAAAGATATCACCACTGAGCGAACTGCCTCCCTCTGAGCCAAGGCCTGAGCCTGAAAGTAAACGTGATGAATAGCGATACCGTAAAGTTAACGATCGATGGTAAAGCCGTCGAAGCCAGGGCTGGTGATAAACTGCTGTTTGCAGCACTGGATGCAGGTATCTATATACCTCATCTATGTGCCTTGCGCGGCGTAAGCCCCCATATACCTCATCTATGTGCCTTGCGCGGCGTAAGCCCCCATGCCGGCTGCCGGCTGTGCCTGGTGGAAATCGAGGGACGTCGGCGTCCGATCACAGCATGCACCGAGGATGTGGCAGATGGTATGGTAGTTCGTACCGATACCGCACACGTCCGTCGCCTGCAACACACCGCGCTGGAGCTTCTGCTGGCCTCGCATCCCATCGAATGTAAAACCTGCCCGGCCAACGGCGCCTGCAGTCTGCAACGAATAGCCGCCTTCCTGCACGTCAAGCTAAAGCAGAAGCGTTTTCGCAGCAGGATACGCGATCTCCCCGTTGACGACAGTCACCCGGACATCGGCATTGACCCTGACAAGTGTGTGATCTGCGGCAAATGCATATGGGCCTGCGTGGAGCACAAAGGCATCGGTGCCATCAACTGGGCTTTCCGCGGCGACCGCACCGTAATCACACCGTTCGGCGGCGACCGTCTGGTCGATACCAAATGCGACGGCGATGGCCTGTGCGCCGATGTGTGTCCGGTAGGCGCAATCTGGCGAAAAGAGAACGGGATCCCTGTTTCAAAGAAATCGATCGAGTAATACGACATGTCACATGTAGTAGCCGTTTGCACCAGCGAATTTACCGGAACCTGTAAACAGGCTCGAAGCGAGGCCTCGTTAGAACAGGGCTTTGGCCTTTTGGGCGACGCCCACGCCGACCGCCACACACACCGCCAGGTAAGCCTGCTGTCCATGGAGAGCATAAGCAAGATGCAAGAGATGGGAGTCGGCGTTGCGCCGGGTGATTTTGGCGAGAACCTCACTACCGCTGGCATCGATCTTGCGACACTTGGAATAGGCACCCGAATCTATATCGGTGACACAATCGTTCTGGAGATTACACAGATCGGTAAGGAATGCCACAAGCCATGCGCTATTTACAAGAAGGCAGGCACATGCGTGATGCCCACAGAAGGCATCTTCGCCAGGGTCATCCGCGGGGGAAATGTTAAGCCCAGCGATCCAATATCACTGAGCGATAAATGAAAACGAGAGAGACAGCCAGGATCGACGCGCTGCGCATCACCGATGGCAGTATGGCCAGCGTTGAAGAGACCGTAGCCACAGAATACAGCCTCAGTATAATGCTCGATAACCAGACGATCGTAACCCTGCTGTGCACCCCCAGGGATCTGGAGTGGCTGGGTGCAGGATACCTTCTGTCTGAAGGCCTGATCCAGAGCAGAACGGATATAGACAGCATATCTCTCAACGAAAGCGATGGCACAATCAATTTCGTCATATCACAGGACAGAGACGCCGGCAGCGCTGCCTCCTCCAGCCGCTGCATAGCTTCCAGCGGGTGGCGTGGCTCCGCATTGCAGCGCATCGATATCGATCATATAAAAATAACCTCACCGGTTAAAATCTATTCTAGCGATGTTTTCGCAATGATGGAGGATTTTCAGAACCGCTCGCAGGTATTCAAGCAGACCGGCGGGGTCCACAGCGCTGCTCTGTGCGACACCAGAAGCATCCAGTTATTCTGTGAGGACCTGGGACGGCATAACGCCATCGACAAGGTATTAGGCGGCTGTCTGCTCGAGGGTATCCCTTTAGATGAAAAGATAATTATGACCAGCGGTCGTGTGTCGTCGGAGATACTGCTAAAAGTCGCCAGTCGATATACAGGCATTCTCATCTCTAAATCTGCCCCTACCGATGTCGCGGTAAAGCTGGCGAACCATATAGGCATAACCCTTATCGGTTTTGTCCGCGGCAGAAAGATGAACATCTATGCTGGCAGCCACAGGGTAATTACCCTCTAATCTCGGAGCATTTAGATTGGAAATACCATACCGCGACTGGAATGCCGCCATCCACATCAGGACGTCCCGCCGCAGATATAAAGGCGGAGAGATCGAACCTGATATCCTGTCGCACATGCAGTCTTTCTGCCGCGAATTCAGACCTTTTCCACAGGCGCGCGCCGAGCTGGTTAATCAACATATCGATACCATCCTGAATGGACTCAGGGGCAGTTATGGATTGATCAAAGGTGCGACCGCGATGATGGCGTTCATCGGCGACATGCGCGATCCACATATGCAGGAAAAATTGGGCTACACTGGCGAGGGAATTGTACTTGAGGCTACAGCCAGGGGGCTCAACACCTGCTGGGTCGCTGGCTCATTCCGCCGCAAAGCTGCGTCCGCCGCCATCGGCACAGCCAGAAACGAACGCGTCATCGCGGTAAGCCCCATCGGTTACGCGCAAGACAGCTACAGCTTCGGTGAAAGGATTCTACCCGCGATTGTCCACGCACGCAGACGCAAGCCGCTTTCGGAACTGACCATCGGCTTAGAGGAAACCGACTGGCCTCAGTGGATGAAGGCAGCCCTTGAGGCAGCCAGGCTAGCACCCTCCGCCTATAACCGGCAGCCCTGGCGATTTATGCTGGAGACAGATTCCATAACGGTATCATCGATCGAGCTGAAGCATGACTTCGGCTTCTCAGTGCGTTTGGATTGCGGCATCGCCATGCTCCACATCGAGATAGCTGTCCGGGACTGCGGACTGCAAGGACAGTGGCAATTTCTCGATCCTCCAGACGTTGCCAGGTTCATTATTACAGGCGAAACATAACACCATCCCCATTCAGGCGACTACCGTATCCACTAACCTTTTGCCCTATTTTTCGTTCTAGTTGTATAATGAGCACCGATACCAGCGGGACGGAGAACGTCCAAATATTAGAGGTTATCGGTGCAACAAGAAGAAGAATTATTGGTTCGCCGGGCTCAGCAGGATGAGCCAGAGGCCTTTGCGCAGCTGTTTGAGACGTATTTCGATAGCCTGTATCGATATATAGTTCTCAGAGTAGGAAACAGGGCGGATGCAGAGGACCTGACCCAGCAGACCTTCCTGAAGGCCCTCGAGTCCATCAAATCCTATCGCTGCCGGGGGTTACCGTTCTCTTCCTGGCTGTTCCGTATAGCCCACAACCAGACAGTGGATCACTATCGTAAAAGGAGCAAAGAACAAAATATACCGCTGGAAGAGACGAGGGCTCTGGCCAATGATGACCCGGCCTCGTTAGCAGAGCAGCGGATAACCATGGCGCAACTGGCGGAGGCCTGCCAGCAGCTCACCGAAGCGCAGCGGGAGGTGATATACCTGCGGTTCAGCAGCGAGCTGTCGGTGGCGGAGACAGCCAGTATCATGGGTAAGAGGGAAGGCGCAGTCAAGGTTCTGCAACACGATGCAGTGAAAAAGTTGCGTAAGATATTTGAAGCCAGAAGCGGTGATACAGGTGTCCAGAAAGTTTAAGAACATACTTAACGATTGCATCGATGCCATGCTCCGGGGTGAGAGCTTGGAGGATTGCCTCGTGCGCTATCCCGAACAATCTGCGGAGCTTGAGCCATTGCTTCAAATCATGTCATGCACCCGCGAGACGACGCGAAATATAGAGCCGCGTCCCGATTTCAAGGCCCAGCTCAGATATCAGGTGCAATCGCGGATTGCGGAGAGGAAGGAAAAGGCAAGGGATAAGTACCTGACTATCGGCTGGCTCCCGCGATGGGCATCAATAACCCTGGTCTCCGTGCTTATACTTACCTTTGCCGCCGGCAGCGTTTATGCCATCTCTGCCGATACCCTTCCCGGCGACCTCCTGTACCCGGTGAAGCGAGCCGGAGAGCAGGTGCAGCTATTCTTCACCTTCTCCAACGAGGGCAAAGCTGTTCTGCATGCGACACTGGCCAGCCGCCGTATCGAAGAGATCGAGACCATCGCACCCAAAGCCGATGCCGCCACTGTAAGCAAGCTTTCGTCCGAATTTGAGAGCAATTTGCAGAAGGTCTGCGAGCTCGCTGCAATTATGGCCGAGGAAACCGAGAAGGCTGAACAGGAGTTACTGGAGCTAAAAAATAAGATTGTTGTCAATTACGCAAAGGATTCGAGTGCTATGCAGAGTGCGGAGAACAATGCGCCTGACGAGACAAAAGGCGAAATCGCTACCGCCAGGGAAGGGCTAGCTTCGACCTACAACAACGTTGTCGCCGCTATCAGCAGCGCTGCAGGCATTGATACCGTCCCTGCCCCAACCCAAACACCGTCCCCAACAGCCACTACGAATTCTTCAGCAACTATAGAAATACCCTAACCTTTCAATTCACCATTCGTTATAATTAGTCAACGGCAGTAAAAATTGAATGTGCCGGCTCGCGGCTCTATTTTATACCCGCTCCCAGATGAGATGCCCCGTCTTACGTTTTTCATCGCCCTTCGCCGGGTCCGTGCTCAACATCAGACGCCTGCCGTCGAAGGCGAAGTTGCGAACCTGTTCCTTGCCTACCCAGTTAGGAAACAGTGATATCTCCACATGGTGAATCACCTTACTACCCTTGACCTCATATGTTCCAGAGTAGGAGATATAACTATCAACTGCCGCAACTTTCTCCTCCTCGGTGCCATGTTTAATCTCTGTTGAAGCGAACGCTTTCCTGTCCGATCCCATCATCGCGACCGAGACATATCCATCGCCAGTATATATCAAACGTCCCTGCGGACTGTTCCCCCATGGATATGTCACATGGCCATCGGCCCTCCGTACCTCATAGGAGACAAGCTTCCAGGTTCCGATAAATTCTGAGTTTTTCATAGATTATATGCAGACCTATCGAACGCCCTGGTACTGGGCATACAGCATTCCACCAATATGCACCGCGTAGAACACGCCGGTGGTTATGAAAAAAGGCGTGCTCATATGCCAGGTTAAAAACCACATGCCGACAAGGCTCAGATGAAAAAAGATTACGAACGGTATGAGAATCTTCAGATCTCTGGGATACCGAAATTCGATCTTGGCGATAATGTCAACCGCGAACTCCACCACAGCCCATACCACGAATATGAGCGGCACCGCCCAGTGCCACCAGGATTGGTCCTCAACAGCGTATATGACCGATGCCGCCAGCGCCGGTATACCCATAGCCATCACGGCTATCATGAACTTGCGTTCCAGATTCGGCCTATCGATCCTAGCCATGAATCCAAAGAAAATCAGGACATTCACTATATTGATCACTGCCAGAACGAGATAATCTGCAGTCCCTAATGTGAATTCAGGCATAAGTTACTTCCTTTGCACACTGCGACATTCCATAAGAGTTTACGGGATTATATGATACAATCGAACTGGCGTCAAGGCGACCCATTATCGAACAACATCAATTCGCAATTTCATCATGACCTGTAATGC
>CAYRYW010000064.1:0-8217 GCA_964428725.1 uncultured Dehalococcoidales bacterium | reverse complement strand
CTTCCTGCTCTTCCATGGTCTGCTCCCCTCCTACAGCGTACAGTTTGATGCCCTCGGTGCGAGCCTTACGGCCAATAGCCATCATGAATATCATGAGGTTTCCGATCACTACCGGGTACGGGCTTAATTTGAAATCCGGGTCTGTTATATCATCCATGGTCTTGGCCATCACCAAGTCCATGAGCATCGGCGCCGGGACTTCCGACGACACGATAGCCTGCACTAACTCCTCAGAGGAGAAGTCCCGGCCGATGATCTTCTTCCCCATCAGCCAGTCTACCAGGTCTACCTTGCCGTCCTTGGCAGGTTTAATCTGCGGAGATTCTTCCTCCTCAGCCCTGCCGTCTCCCTCTTCCTCTTCGTACTCCTCTCCACCGATTGGCACCCCCTCTCCCTCCTGATACTCCAGTATGGAGTCTACCATTTTCCTCGCTTGCCCTTCCGGCACACCGAGTCGCTGGAGGCTCTCTATGGCCATGAGGGCGCCGTTGTTGCGATCGCTCGCGTCTACTTGTGGTTCCTGTTTTTTAGCCATGTCTTCTCCGCGCTATTTATTCTTCTTCAGGTACGGCCGTAGATCCTCCGCGCCCTTGGGTACACCCGTCACTGTGTAGGTAGCACCCCGGACACCACACTCGCTCTGATGCCTCGAGGAGGTTGTCACGGAATACCTGGTGGTATTACCTATCGTCCGGCCGTTCGGAAGCCTCTGGAGGATTACAGTACCGTAGCTGAAGAGCCGGGTCGGGGTAGCCCATACCGACGACCCCTGCGCCGACTTCCTGTTTCAGAAGGCCTCTCCGACTTCCCGCGTTTTAAGTCTCTGCACGACTATCACCTCCTTCCTGTCCAGTATACGGCGCCCTCTATACACCCCACATCGAGTTGTTGGCCTGGATAGCCTGCCAGGCCATGTATGCCACGTAACCGACCGCACACAGGCCGATAAATAATGACACGCCGAGTATCCACAAGTGCGATGTCTTCACCTGGCCAACTGCCGACTTCTCCGGTCTCCGGTGTTCCCTGAAGCCCGTGTCGATTGCGTTTTGGATAAACTGCTCCTTCTTAATAGCGTTGATTATATCCCTAGCGATAACAGGGGCTGATGCGAATGGATCCCACGCCAGGCCACTATCCTCCGCACAGATGGTGGCCTTTATGGTAGCGCGCATGAAGTCCGGAGGCCAACCGACGCCGATGGGGTACGGCATATTAAACATCGCCGACCTACCGATCTTAATAACGTCGGCCTTCTCTCCCTTTTTAACCTTAGCTCCCCAGTCCTTCGGCACCGACACCTCATCGCCCTCTATTGGCACGATTTTCCACCGTAGATCGCCTCCGTGCGTTGGCATAAAGACGATACACTGGTCTTTCGCCTCCTCCCGGAATTGCTTGGTCTGGCTGTAAAACCAGTAGCCTATACCCCCTCCGAATACCACCACCAGCGCCAGGATTAACCATGGATTCATATCTCTCTCCTCCTTAATACAGCTTCCGTGCTTCAGGCCTGCCCTTCATCCGCTTCAGGCTCTCCTGTAGATCCCCAGTCTGCTCGAGCCTTAGTGCCCTGACATACGATGACGCCCTCTGCGGGTCTACCGTCGGCCACATATGTACCTCAAAATAACAATTAAGGGTAGTGGACGCCCACAACTGTGCTTCCTCCCGGGTCATCCACTCCCCTTTGTCCTTGCTCCACATGGGTCCAATCCTGGACACATGCTGACCGTCTACCGCCACCACCCAGGGATATGCTGACTGCTTCGGCCTGCCCCTCCCTGCCCTCGGCGGATGATGCGCTTGGCGCCTCGGGCGAACACCTACGGTTTTTCTCGACCTGACTCTCCGTTTTATCATCTCACTCCTCCAGAGACGACCAGGCTTTACTCCTCGCCCTGGTCTCTAGTCCCCCGGCTCCTCAATACCAGCATGATTCCGCCAATCATACACACTACAGCACCACCGATAGGGAAGAACTCCCACAGCCACACTATAAAGGTATTCTGAGCCAGCGCGGTCTCCATGAAAGCATCCGTCAATGCCTTCGAGACCTCGTTCACCACTGGCAGGAACAGCATGGCGAACAGCATAATGCCGATGGCCACAAGGAGGGCTCCAATAACCCCCTGGTTCCGCCTAACCACTGCTCGCCCCCTTCAGTGCCAGCACTATCGAGATGACGATACCGACACTTATAGTTATCAGGAACACCCGGAGGATCACAAAATACCCAGTGAGGAAGGCGTAGTCCCACAGGAGCATCTGGAAGGCGCATTTTATCATCGCCCAGGTGCCGACGAACAACGACCACCCCGCCGACAGGGGGTTGCTGAAGTTCAGGCTGTCGAAGGTGTTGAGCATCGACCAAAACACCCCGGCCGTCTCATTGCCGAGGTACTGTTGCTCACAGATCCCACTCCACAACGACCCCACCACGAAGAGCATCCCCATCCCTATTAACCACTTCGGATGCACGCGCTATCGCCTCCTGCTATCGCCCGGCATATTCTACAGCCAGGCATTTCTTACACGTAGCCTTGGCACGGAAGGGGGTGACATTCTTAGACAGTACCTTCCGGCCACATGCGGTGAGGATGAGCCCGGTACTGGTCACTGCCCTCCTCGGATCTCCCGGACAAAACAGATGCCTTAACGGCGCCTTTGTCGCCTTTGTTGACTCCCTCACCGCCACCCATATGGCGTAGGTATAATTCCCCCTCTTATCGTACCCCTGGGGAAGATACCGAGCTCGGTGCCCTCGCTTGCGTTGCACGCTCGCACCATACGACGCCGACTTCTTCGTCAGACCTTCCCACAGCTTTGTATATGTCACACCGTCGATAGACTTGGTCTCCCGGCGCTTGACGTTGCCGTTAAATGCCTGGCCGTCTATAATCAACTCCACACCTACCTCCTCGCACGCCTCTTTTTCACGCTCCGCCAGATACGGTAATAAATCACCAGGCGATCAGTGTCTTTTTCAATCGCCTGAGCGCTCTCATAACGAGCCTCATACCCCTTCTTCCGCCAGTAGGCGCACTCCCTTCGTGCCTTCTCGGCTGTGCCAGTGTACCCTACATCCTTGTAGGCTTCTCCCCACAGGGTATGCCTTTTACTCAGGCCGGGGGTTTCGACTAGCGTAATAAGCCTTCCCCCTTTTCTGATACTCAAATACCCTTTCGCCATTGTCGCCCTCCTAAAATTACTTTATTCTACACCCTCGGCCACAGATACGCTAGAAGCACGCCGAGCACTATCTCCGCGAACAGGAACCACAAGGGCAGTGGCCCAAGGATGGCGAATATCGCTATCGCTCCCATCACCACGATCAGCATGTGGGTCACCTTCCCTACCACATAGGCGACCGCGCCTAATATCATGATAATGCCCACGGTGAGCAACAGACAGCCTGTAGGATATGGTAGTTCGTAGCTGTCACACGCCCCGGTGATTAGTGGGAGGATTCCGATATTATCGTACAGGTCGCACCGGGGCTCCTGGTCCCACTCCGGTGGCTCTGGAACATCAGGGTACTCCCTACCTCCCCCGGCAAGGGTGGTAGCGTAATCCTGGTCGTAATTCGCGCTCCACGTCCCGGTAGTCGGTGAATACCCCCAGGCGCGGTAGTAATACGTTGTTCCTGGAATCAACCCGTAGTGGGTGTACGACTCCGCGCTCCCCAGGTAAATCTGAGTCCCTTCATCTCGCGACGCTGGATAACCGCCCAGTTTGTAGAACACTCCCGTTTGTGTACTGTTGCTCCCGGTAGTCCAGTGGAGGCCGATGCTTGTAGAGGATAGAGGCAAAGCATAGAAGTCGCTGGGCTGGCTGTATGCTGGGCCTATGCCGAAGTCATCGAAGTACACATAGTCGCTGTATGTGCCCGGCACCGGATCTGCATTATTAGTTGCACCAGCCCCCGCCAAGGCCACCCCCAAGCTCATATCCCCAAGGTCGAACGCCCCCGCATAATAACACACGTCATCCATATACATGTACACCGTGTCTGATACACGGTCGACGATGACACGGTAACGGTGCCACTCCCCATCCGGCTCCACCAAATCATCGTTCCAGTTCCAGTCCACCAACCCCCAATCGGAAGCCAGGGAGGGGATAATGATACCCTCGGTTGAGACCAGGTCGTTGCTGGCTCCCCATAGCAGGTACCAGTCATCGTATTCAAAGGGGTCGCCACTCCAGTCATACATCATGAGCATAGCAGTCCCATGGCCGGAGAAATTAGTCTCCCAGTTAGTTATCTCGTCCCTAGGCGGTGGCCCCCCTTCACCACACATTTCATAGGTTCGACCGTCGGCACACTCGAAGTCGGGCACCTTCGCCCTGAACACTACCTCTATCGACTCATTGTACGGCCCCAACGTCCCTACTCCGGCATTACAGTCAGTGGCCCCACCTGGATAATCTGCCGTGCAACCGAGATACACCCGCAGATGACCCCCGGTCTCGCTCACGACATTATTGTCCATCGTCCAGGATTCCCACAAGGAACCACTTATCGAGCCATCCTCGAAGTGATCCTCAAAATAGTAGTCCGCCACGGCGAACACCTGCCCGGCCACCACCAGCCCGATAAATACTGCCAGTGTCACAGATACAGCGATGCGCTTCATTATGTGCCCCTCCAGAATATCACCCATACCAGGCCTATCATCTCCAGGATGCCCAGGATGGCGAGGATAGCTACCGAGAATATGCCCGTCCAGCCCCCAGTTATCAGAATCAGCACGCCCAAGGCCAGCGCGGACTCAATGCTCATCTTGCTCCCCTTGGCTACTACCATCACACCTACGGCCACAGCGAAGAAGACGAAGCACAGGATACCCCCAGCCGTCTTAGACGATGTGCCTGTCAGGTCCCCGGTAGTGTCGATGAAACTCACTATCTGTGAGTTGTTGCCCCCGAGAGTATTGACCCAGTCGCGGTCTACTGGGACATGCCCCCCTTCCGGGTTCCACGGCACCAAAATACACTCCTCGGGCACCGCCCAAAAGCGTTCGGGAACGAGGTCGCCTATGCCCAGCATACACGTACAGAAGATCTGCGCCCCCAGGCTGTTGAGCACGGTTACCTCGAAGTCCGTCTCGTCATAACTGGTCATCGTCAATGTCTGACCGTAGTAGGCCTCGAGGCGCTCTGCCACCTCAATCACCCACTCCCCCAGCCACCACAACTCACTCCCCACCCAATCGCTGTTACTGAGGGAGTAGTCGGCGTAAGGCTCGTATACCGGGGAGTCAGCGTACAGGATACGCAAGGTGTAGTCACCTCCCCATGTCAGTCCGGCGACGCTCTCCGGCGACAGGTACAGTCCGCAGGGCTTAAACCCCCAACACCTCATGGGCGCCCCTGCCAGTATATCACTAGCATTAGAGCCATCCATAAGCACGACATCATACTCTGTCGTCGGATCGCCCGAGGGATACTCCGGAGGCACCTCGTTCATATAGTTGATAGCGAAATACCAGTCAGCCTCTTCTACAACACCACTGAACACCTTAACATCGAAAATGTTAAGGTTGGCCACCCCCCAAGCCTGGAACATCATATCGTCAGTGTGAAGTGTCCACGACGAACCGCCATCGCTCGAGTAGGAGTCACTGCCACTCCCGTATCCCGTGGACTCCATCCACATCACATAGCTCGTGGGGTGCGATGCGCTGTTTGCCCGAACCACAATAGCGTAGGTGGTGTTGTATGCCAGACCGTAGCTGGTCACAGGTACGCAGTACCACTCGCCGAAGTCACTGGTGGTGATGGCGGACCCGTTAATAGTCCCGCTAGTAAGGTCGGAACCCGTAGGCTTACCGTTGGAATCAGTCTCTCTGATAGACACTATTATCAGCCCGGGATCCCCGGATCTGTTGAGGCGCACAGACACGTTCTGCACGATGTAAGGGTAGCTGGTTGTGTTGCCCGTAGTGAATGTCTGCGCCCTCCACTGCGTGCCGTGGATATACGAATACTCAATGCCGTCCTGAGACTTACTGGCCTCGAACTCCTCCCCGGTGAAGAATATCCTGTCCTGGCCGTAATACCACACCCCATCACTCTTGACCTTCGCCCTGAAGTGGTACACCGTGTCCGGGGTCAACCCGGAGATCTCGTGCTCGTAATAACCGATGGCACAGGGTTCAACTGTACACGTCGCTGTGGCCTGCGGGGTCGGCGTGGGGGTCGGCGATGGCGTAGGTGTAGCACCTGACGCAGGAGTCGCCGGGCAGGTACCGTTGTAAGTCCAGGAGTTACCATAGTATTCTCCGGTGCCCCAATCAAACCCCCACTCAGTGATTCCCGAGTCCCCGCAGTTGAGGATGAGGCCTCTGAGCGTGGCATTGCCACATCCCACTGACTGTTCCTGACGAGTCTGTACCACCGGGTCGTCTGCGAAGGCCTGCCCCGGGGTGAGCATTACACCTAGGACTGCCACTACTCCGATTGCCAGCAGTACAACTACTGCGTTGACGCTCTTCATCTTCTCCTCCCATAAACAGCGTAGTGCCACATACTCCCTATTTTAACTGGCTTTCGGCAGGTGCTTCTTCGCCAGCACCCGGCCGAGGCGATCGAGGCGCTTCTTCTCCCGGTCGTCCAGTCTCCGGCCGTTGAGCTTCTTCGCCAGCGCCTTCTCCTCATCGACTGTTAGATATACCGCCATGCGACTCACCTCCTCTACCAGGATACACCCACAGTAGGTACTGGCCAGGAGCCTCCTTGGTGACACGGTACCTCGTCACTTTTTTCCATGTGGTAGCCATGAAAGAGCCACTTATAGTTGTGCCCCCGGCCTTCACCAATCGTTCCCCAACGGCTTTGGCATCAGCGCGTTTCCTGTATGGGTGGAATATCTCACGGTATGTCTTCCCATCAAACACGCGCGAGACCTCCAGGTAGGCCCGGTACCCACCTTTGACCTTCTTAATCTTGTATCTCCGCCCAGTCACCCTCCGAAACATCGCGCATCGCTTCAGGAGGTCCCGGTAGTCAGTGTATAGGAGTTTGTCCTCCTCATAGTGTTTCATCGGCCTCATCCTCCTTAGCGGTATTAACCTCGGCGCTTCCCTCGATCCCACGGCCGAGGCTTGGTTATCTTCGCCTTAGCCCTGGCATAGATGGCGTAGCCGTGAGTCTTATCGGCGGTAGCCTTAACCACGCGGTACTGGAACACGTCACCGTCTTGTTTGCGCCACCACTTAACGTCCAACAAGGCCTCTTTGTGGGAGAGCCCTTGCGTCACCACCCGATAGACCTTTCCGCCAATCGTCTTCCTGTGGGGAGCGTTTAACTGTGTGAACATCTCCTATACCTCCTTCTATATCTTGACCTTTTTAATCCGGCACCCGCCCCGCGCCAGCGTGCTGTAGTGCTTCCCGGGGATGTCCTTCCCAAAGTGCGGGTGGTTGCTCACCACGTACATGGGAAGCCCTCTCGGCCTGTCCCACTTCCAAGGAGGTTTAACGCCCCCCTTGGGTGGCCGTACCTCGTAGTAGAAGTTGAGACCGTGCTCCCGGGCGAACTTCTTGGCTCGAGCACTAGACTTGAGCCAGAGCTCCACATTGAACTTGCCACCGCCTATATACTTCGTCATCGCTACTACCTCCCCGCCCAGTGAGTCAGGTACTCACGGGCATATCGTCGTATGGTTCCCCATCCTATATCAGTGTTTACGGGGCCTTCAACACACCTCCAGCGCCCATTACCTGTTCGCATCCAGAGGGTTGCAGAATAACCGTCGATCCTCCGCACCTCCCAGTAAGCCCTCCGGCCGTCGACCTCCATACTGCCCGACCGGAGCACCTCGGCCTTCTCCCGACTCTCCTTCACCTGCGTCTGGCCACGCTTGGTCTCCAGCTTATAAACATCCTGCCTGCGAAAACGCTTCAGTGTCGCCATCTCACCTACCTCCTGCCTATTACTGTCGGGATGCCAACTGAGTCCCCGAGAGGAAACTGACGGCGACACTTATAGCAGACCCTCTGTTGAATGATGGGGTTCCAAACGGCCTTGCCCCCACATCTTAGGCATCTATGTCTTGACTCGCCTTTCGAGGGGGGCTTCACTACTCCCATCGGCGATCGTGCTGGGCTGTTGGCCTTGGGCTTTATCTCCATGTGGGGAGAAGCCTTTATATAGAGGGTTCTTCTCCAAAGTGGTTGGTGGTTGAATTCCAGTATCATATACTCACTCCAG
>CAYRYW010000063.1:0-8264 GCA_964428725.1 uncultured Dehalococcoidales bacterium | reverse complement strand
ATCCACGAAGAGGACGTCAATAACCATGTCGGTGCACTGCTGGCCGCTGCCAGTGTCCCGGCTGTGATCGTCAATTGGGGTGGAGACGAGGCCGTGGATGTACGGACCTATTGCTCCTACATGGCGGATATCACGGATTTAAAGGTTCAGTTCCAGGAGGACCCGGACAACCCCCTTGCAGCCAAGACGGTGGTGGTTGATAACACCCGGCGCAAGGAGTTGGCGGGTGGATGCCAAGTCAAGTGGCGTGACGGCATGCGGCGTATGCTGGCCGCCAGGCACCCTGAGATCAAGCTGAAAGCATAGCTATAGAAAGAGGGCGGAGGATTTACTTAGCGACAGGTTTCACATTCGCGCATGAATATCCACTACGGAGGAATATGAAATGAATACAGCACATAGCTCCAGTCCGTTACAATCAAAGGTCTGCCTGGTAACCGGGGGCGCGGGGATGCTGGGGAGGGCGATTGTATCCCAGCTCCTGGACAAGGGCGCGAGCGTCCGCATCCTGGATATCGAGCCAGCGGCCAACGACCGCGCCGAGATGATGGTGGGCGATGTCCGCGACGCCGAGGCCGTGAGAAAGGCCTGCCAGGGAGTGGACACGGTCTTCCATGTCGCCGCCGCTGTGTGGGACCCGAGGCTGCCGCGGGACATCTACGAGAGCACCAACGTGACAGGCACAAAGATCATCATCGATACCTGCCTGCAGATGGGCATACCCCGTCTTGTCTATACCAGCACCCTGGATGTAGTTTTGGACGGCATACACGCCCACCGTATGGCCGATGAGTCTGCACCCTACCCCGCCCGACCGGAGAAGATGAACAGATACGCCTGGAGCAAGATGATGGGGGAACTGGCCGTAATCGCAGCCAACGGGCCGGCCCTCTCCACCTGTTCCCTGCGCGTTACCGGAATGTACGGCCCCGGCGATAAATATCACCTGCCCAACATCGTGAAGAACGCCAAGCACGGCGTCAACATACGCCTGGGTGACGGCAAGGCTCAGTTCAGCCATCTCTTCGCCGGGAATGCGGCCCATGCCCATATACTGGCGGCCGAACACCTGTATCCCGGTTCGCCCGTAGCGGGCCAGTTTTACTTCATCACCGATCATGACACGGGAAATTTCTTCACTTTCATGAATCCGTTCCTGGAAGCGCTCGGCATACCCCTACCCAGGATAGCCATACCTTACCGCCTGGCGTATGCCCTCGCGTGGGTGATCGAGAAATTCAGCCCAAAGTCCAACCTGAACAGGTTCTCCGTGTATTGCACCTGTATGGACGCCACCTTCGTGCACGACAAAGCCACGCGCGATTTCGGCTCCAGGCCTATATTCAGCGCCGAGGAAGCCTTTGAGATCACCCTCAAGTGGCTGAAAACACAGGAGTTTTAGAGATAGCGATGCAAGGGCACGGCATGCCGTGCCCTTGCACACGATAACCAGCGTGTGGGGATAGCAGGCGATATCCCATTAGTCATCACACGGCTTGACAGATGATCCAAACGTAGGGGCGAACACAGGGTTCGCCATTTCCTGAAACGGGATACAGCGGGTTGATACACCAGCGACGCTATCCGCGTCCCGCTGCCGTTAAATCTGTGAGATAATAAGTATAAAAACAAGGGCAGGAAGATATGTGGTACCAGGAAGATTATGTCGTCGGCAATGTTATCGTTTCCGTGGAGCCGTATCTGGTCACGGAGGAGGAGATCATAGAGGTGGGCCGCCGCTGGGACCCCCGCCCCTTCCACACCGACCCAGCGGCCGCGGCGCAATCCATCTTCGGCAGCGTGGTGGCCTGCTCGTCTCACCTTTTCTGCATTCTCTCATGGCTGGCCCACCACGTGGAGGATGACGTGGCCGCCGTGAGCGGGCTTGGTTGGAACAACATCCAGATGCACGCGCCCGTGCGCCCCGGCGACGAGATCTCCCTCAAGGCCCTCTGCATAGAGTCCAGGCCGTCAAATTCGCGGCCGGATTGCGGCGTGGTGACGTGCAGGGACGAGCTGTTCAATCAGGTGGGGGAGATGGTCTTCCAGGCAGACGTCTCATTCCTGGTGCTGCGCCGCCTTGAGGAAGAGAGAAACTGCTGATATCGACGACGAATCCTTTTTAGATGATGAAGAGACGAAGGGGGAAGCTGTTGAGTCTCCCCCTTTTTTATCACGGTACCTCGCTGAGGTCGGCTTTCCATGATGTTTTATGGGTTACTTCAACTTACTCGCAAACTCCTCGATGCGGTCCAGCCCGCCGGTAACTGTGCCTTCAATCTTGGATTAGTCTTTCAAGTGAGAAAAAGGCACGTCTTTTGTGATTAGTGTTTCGTTTTATCGGGCTTGCCAAAAGTTTGTCCCGACTTGGGCGTTGGTGGGATTGGCTCTCCCTTAACTACTGTTCTTTCCTCGCCACTTTTGCCACCACGAGGTCCGACAATAGGACATTGTCCAGATGTCTTAGCTATTTCACCAGGCTTATGCTTCCCGGGCTTTTCACGCTTCACTTCTTACAATATTTCAGAATTCTCTGCCTATCCTCGTTCTCTTTATCGCCCTTATAGTAGATTTCAATCAAGTCGATGCTGTCCTTATCTTCAAAGTACGCGTATATAACTCTTATTCCGGATTGAACTCCCTTGGTTTTCAACGACCTGCAAGCAAATTTTTTCGCTTTGTATAACTTTGGATCGTCGATAGACAGGCCTGTAATCTGGAAAATACCCCTGTTATCAATCTTTAACTTATGGTAGAGATATAGCTGCTTCTCAATGAAGATTGTCAGGTCATCTTCAATAGTCCTGAATTTCTTCCCGAGCTTCTTAATATCATCCTCGAACTCCGGAAGGCGGTTGATGACCTTGAACACCTCCATTAATCGTATTCCCTCACTGAATACATCGGCGTCCTGTAAAAAACAGCTTCATATTCAATAACTTTCCCGTTTTCAGTTGTCAGCCATGGAACATCATTATGTGAATAATCGCTTATCTGGCTCGCATTCATATCGGACAGCTTATTTAAGACACCGTCGATTAATTCAACCTCGTTCGCTCTTAACCCAGAAAGATCTGCCTTTCTAAGCGGCAGATACTTGGTCTGTGGGTAGTCAAAATAGCTATCCTTCACCGTCACAATCTGTTTATCATTAATCATCTTCTCGACTATCTTTTTGAATTCCACGGGTGTCGGGCCGTAACGATTTTTGATGTAAGTAGCTCCGATTAATTGTTCCTCGTATTTCTCATAGAAATCAAAGTCGATGAAGTAAAGAATTTTATAAATTACCGTTTCACCGATATTCGGTTTCGAGGCGACTTTATTGAGGATATAAAGGAATATCTCTCTGAATTTATCCAGGTTCTTCTGCGGAACGTTGATTCTCATCTCCGGCTCTCTACTTCTCTCCGGTGCCTTCTTCTGCTCGTGCAAAATTACTTCCGGCTCTCCTTTTAAGCCTAATAAATACTCCAGCGTGCAGTCGAAGATTTCGGACAGCTTTACCAGCTCATCAGAAGAGACTTTCCTTTCCCCTGACTCTATCTGTGTAATAGTCGGACGCGAAACCCCCAGCATCTCGGCAAGCTTTTGTTGGCTGATCCCGGTTTTTATCCTCAACTCTTTTATTCTTTGACCAATCGCAACCATCTCACTCTCCTTCATCCTAAGACTAATTATACTTCGCAGTAAGGAATCTTGTCAATGGATTGTTGTATTATCTTACTTACATTCAAAGACCACCGTCTCCAGATTAAGAGGGGAGCCCTCGCGGGCTCCCTCTGCGTTTCCCGAATGGATATATTCGACTTGCGCCGATTCTCTACTTCACCTTCTTCGCGAACTCCTCGATGCGGTCCAGCCCGCCCGTGATGTTCTTCGTCGACGTTGCGTAGGACAGACGCAGGTAGCCGTCCGCGCCGAACGGGATCCCGGGGAGCACGGCCACCTTTGCCTCGGTGAGCAGGAGCTCGGTGAGCCCCATCGAGTCCTTTATCGGCTTACCGTCGTATGACTTGCCGAACAGCTTGGACACGTTGGGGAAGGCGTAGAAAGCGCCCGGCGGTATGAGGCAGGAGATGCCCGGTATTTTATTCAATCGATCAACCATGTAGTTGCGCCGCCTCTCGAACTCGGCGGCCATGCGCTTCACCTCGTCCTGCGGGCCGGTGAGGGCAGCCAGCGCGGCGCGCTGCGATATGGAGGTAGGATTCGACGTTGAATGATCCTGTAAATTGGACATCGCGCCGATGACCTCTTTATCCCCGGCCACGTAGCCGATACGCCATCCTGTCATGGCATACGATTTCGACACGCCGTTGACCACCAGCGTTTTGGCCTTGATCTGCGGGTTCAGTGATGCGATGCTCACGCACTCGACTCCGTCGTAGACCAGCTTGTCGTATATCTCGTCGGAGACGACCCAGATGTCTTTGTCGACCGCAATCCTAGCGATGGCTTCGAGTTCTTTCTTCGAGTACACCTGACCGGTGGGGTTGCTCGGGCTGTTCAGGATGAGCAGCCTGGTCTTTTTGGTGATGGCCTTCAACAGCGAGGCCGGGGTTATCTTGAAGCCGTCCTTCTCCGCTGTGTCGATGAAGACGGGGATGGCCTCGGCCACGCGCACCATCTCCGGGTAGCTGACCCAGTACGGTGACGGGATGATGGCCTCGTCGCCGGACTGGCACAGGACCTGCACGATGTTGTAGATGCTGTGCTTGGCGCCGCAGGAAACGATAACCTGCGATGGGTCATACTCCAGTCCGCTATCAGTCTTGAAGCGGTCGCATATCGCTTTCTTCAATTGTGGCATGCCGGCCGTGGGCGTGTACTTGGTGAATCCCTCCGACAATGCCTTTATCGCCGCCTGCTTGATGTGCTCCGGCGTATCGAAGTCCGGCTCGCCCGCGCCGAACCCGATGATATCGATGCCCTCCACCTGCATGGCCTTGGCCTTGGCGGTGATTGCCAGCGTGGGGGAGGGGCTGATCGACTGTGCCCTCTTGGTTAAAACGCTCATTATTTCCTCCGGGTTGCCAGGATTATGCCCAGGCCTCGATGCCGCATGTGGAGGACTCGACTTGGGTCCGGAAGCCTCCTCCCGTTTCACCAACAGCCTGGCCGAGCAGTAATGATACCATGAAGAAGCCGTTTTGAAAACAGGCCGCGCTGACCGTTGCACGTACCGCGACACAGACGGGATAGACGGCGGTGCCGATGGGTTCGGCGGCTGCGAGAGAATGTCGACATCGAAGAAGGCCTCAAGTCCCCATCGCCTGTCCGATCCGAAAGCTGCAACCGTATCTGCATAGATAGGCTTGACACTTTTTTCACAATTAAGATATACTTTACGTTTGGGGCTAATATAATTACGACGTTCAGCAACGCGTAGAAAGGATTTATATGGCAGTAGGAATAGTATCGTATGGCGCTTACATTCCGCTTCACAGAATGCCGCGGGACATCTTCCAGAAGGCATGGGGCGGCGCCAAGATGCCCGGGGAGCGAAGTGTATGCAATTTCGATGAGGACAGCATGACGATGGCATGGGAAGCAGCCGCCGACTGCATGAGGGGCAATGACATAAGCAAGGTCGACGGCCTTTATTTTGCCACCACCACGACGTCTTTTCTTGAGCGGCTGGGGGCCAGCATCCTGGCCACCGCCCTCGACCTGCGTGAAGATATCCGCACCATGGACGTCACCGACACGCTGAGGGCAGGCACCACCGCCGTGGCCGCGGCAGCCGATGCGGTAAAGGCAGGGACGGCGAAAAGCATACTGGTAGCCGCAGGGGAGCACCGCATGGCGGCCTGCGCCGGCGACTTCGAGATGGCGCTGGGCGATGCCGCAGCGGCCGTTCTCATAGGGAGCGACAAGGTGATAGCTACGATCGAAGGCAGCTATCATATATCCGACGAGTTCGCAGGCGTATGGCGCGCCGAGGGCGAGCAGTTCATCCGCGCCTGGGAAGACCGCATGGTCTACGACAAGGGATACTCTGAGATCCTGGAGAAAGGCATCAAAGGCCTGCTCAAGAAATACGACCTGAAGGCCAGCGATTTCGCCAAGGTTGTGTACGATACAACGCTTGAGACCAGAAGGCACGCGCAAATGGCCAAGCAGTTGAAGCTGGCCGACGATCAGGTTCAGGACCCCCTGTTCGATACAGTCGGCAATGCCGGCTCAGCCCATGCCATGATGATGCTGGTGGCGGCGCTGGAAGAGGCCAAGCCCGGGGATAAGATCCTGTGGGCCAGTTACAGCAACGGCGTCGACGCATTCATACTTCAGGTTACCGACCAGATCAAGAAGCTGAAGGAACGGCGGGGCGTGAAGAATCACCTGTCAGTCAAGAAGCTGATGGATAACAACGACCGTTACCTGCGCTGGCGCAAGATCGTGCCGCTGGAGAAGTCACGCCGCTCGGAGCAGTCTCCTGTCTCCATAGCGAACCTGCGCCGGGATTCCAAGGTGGCACTGGCACTCTACGGGGTAAAATGCAAGAATTGCGGCACGCCACAGTACAGCCAGGGTGGCAGCTACGGTTACTTCACCCCTCTGCGGGTATGCGTCGACTGCCAGGCGGTTGACCAGATGGAACCGTACAAGTTCTCCGATAAGATAGGTAAGATATTCACCTACACCGAGGATCGGCTGGCCGACTCGAACGACCCTCCCACCACCGTCACTGTGGTCGATTTCGTTGGCGGCGGGCGCGCCCTGTTCGACATGACCGACCGCGGAGGACAGGAGATAAAGGTGGGGATGGAAGTGGAGATGACCTTCAGAAAACTGTTCGTTGACCGCGGTTTTCACCAGTATTTCTGGAAGACCCGCCCCATCAGGTTTTAAAGAGAGGAAAATATGGTAGGAAGCATAAAAGATAAAGTCGCAATCATAGGGATGGGCTGCACCCAGTTCGGCGAGCTGTGGGATAAGAGCCGCGTCGACCTGATCGTGGATGCAGCCAAGGAGGCGTACGAGGACGCCGGTGTCGAGCAGAAGGACATCCAGGCAGCCTGGTTCGGCAACTACTATGACACCACCGGGCTCACCGGTCAGGCCCTGGCCGGGCCTCTCAGGCTGCAGTATATACCGGTCACCCGTGTGGAAAACGCCTGTGCCACCGCCTCGGATGCCCTGAGGAATGCCAGCTACGCTGTGGCAGCCGGCATCTACGATTTGGTGCTGGTGGTGGGCGCCGAGAAGATCAAGGATCAGGGACTCAGCGGTCTGGCTGTGCGGAACCTGGACACGAGCGGCCTGATGTTCTCCATGACCATGCCCGGCATGTTCTCCATGCTGGCGACCAGATACTTCGATCATTACAACATATCACCCGAGGACGGCAAGCACATGCTGGCGCACGTCTCGTGGAAGAGCCACAAGAACGGCGTCCTCAGCCCCAAGGCACACTTCCGCCGCGAGGTCTCCATGGAGCAGATAATCAAGGCGCCGATAATCGCCTGGCCGCTGGGGCTGTTCGACTGCTGCGGTGTCTCCGATGGAGCGGCGGCGGCGATCATCGTGCCCGCCAAGGACGCCAAGAAGTACCGCGACGACCCGATATACATCAAAGCGGTGCAGATGGGCGTGGCCCCCGCGGACGGGAGCGTGAGCACCAAATACGATTACCTGCATGTGGAATCGACCGCCAGGGCGGCGGTTGCGGCATACAAAGAGGCCGGTGTGAAGAAGCCCCGCGAGGAGATCGGCATGGCCGAGGTCCACGATTGCTTCTCCATCACCGAGGCGGTGACTATGGAGGACCTGCAGTTCAGCAAGCGTGGCGGGATGAAGGAGGATATAGAGAGCGGCTTCTTCGACCTGGACGGCGGATTGCCGGTGCAGCCCGACGGCGGACTGAAGTGTTTTGGCCACCCCATCGGGGCTTCCGGCCTGCGCATGATATACGAGATGTACAAGCAGCTGCAGGGCAAGGCCGATAAGCGGCAGTTGAAGAACCCTAAGCTGGGACTAACCCATAACCTTGGCGGACAACCGCCGCACTGCACCATCTTCTGCGGCATTTTCGGCAGGGAGCTGGGCTAATAAATAACACGGACGACCGCCTGGCGGGCACGATAAACCGGCTCGCCGGGCAGCTCGGCCGAATCGTTATACCGGAGCGAAACCCGGGAAGGGAGCAGACATGGACTTCCGACTAACCCCTGAACAAGAGGCTCTGAAGAAAGAATTCGAAGTTTTCTTCGAGGCGGAGATGAAGAACGCCCCCGAGGACTGGGTATGGGGGCTGGAGG
>CAYRYW010000062.1:0-8301 GCA_964428725.1 uncultured Dehalococcoidales bacterium | reverse complement strand
ACGGTGATTTCCTCTCCCTGATACCGGAGGTACAATTCATGTACCTGTGGCGACCGTAGCTCAGAGAAGAACCGAAGAAAATAACCGTTCTATGGTGAGGAGGATGAGGTGGTGATCTAGTAGGATAGGCCCAGGGTTAATGGCGTGCGGCAGTATCCTGCAAAAGGCCTTGACAAAAGGCAGCTACTGCACTTAATCTGGATTACGATAAAGAGGAAAGATCCATAGGGTTTTAGGCATACGAAAGGGTCTTGATCATAGTGCTAACATAAAAAAAAGGAGGCAGACAATGAAAAGGACATTTTGGTTAACCTTAGCCCTTTGTCTGGCGGCGTTTTGGGCTCTGACGGCAAACCCAGTTATGGCTCAGACCAAAACAGTTAAGATCGGCGCTATCTACCCCCTCACCGGCGGCGCTGCCGCTGCAGGGCGGGAGCTAAGAGCCGGGGCAGAGCTAGCTGCCAGGATCGCAAATAACGTGATGCCCGAGTTAGACATGGATATGGCCAAGAATGCCGGAGTCAGGAGCCTGGGCGGCGCCAAAATCGAGATCATTTTCAAAGATCACGAGGCCAACCCGACCCTGGGTGCTGATCAGGCCAAGAAGCTCATCCTCGACGACGAGGTTGACGGCATCTTAGGCTGTTACCACAGCTCGGTGACCAAGACTGTGAGCGCCGTGTGCGAGCAATACGGCGTCCCCATGATCAACGGTTCCTCAACCTCACCCGCCTTAACCCAAAGGGGATTTAAGTGGTTCTGGAGGACCACACCCCACGACAAGTGGTTTACCAAAGACCTCTTTGAAATGCTCAAGGGCCTTACAGAAGGCAAGGTGAGGGGCGTAAAGGCGGTACCAAAAAAAGAGATCATGAATGTGGCATCGGCATGTGAGAAGACCGAGTGGGGATCTCATGTCTCCGGCTTAATCGAGTCCCTAGCAGAGGAGTACGGCTTTGAACTGAGAAAATCCCTCCTCTACACTGCAAAGGCCCCGGATCTCTCCAGTGAAGTGCGGTCCCTCAAGGCTGCCAAGGCTGACGTGATGCTCTTCGCCTCATATACCTCGGACGCTATCTTGCTGGTTAAGACCTTGAAGGCCCAGAAGGCCAGGCCTAAGGTCATTTGGGGTCAAGATGCGGGATTTGAAAAACCGGAGTTCCGGGACACCCTTGGTGACGATATCGTCGGTATTTTGACCAGGACCGTATTTCTCCCTAAGGTGGTCCAGATCAAAAAGGTGGCCGGACAGGTGAACAAACTTTACAAGGAGCAGACCGGAAATGATTTGGGCGGCGCCTCGGCGCGGGCCTTTACGGGCCTCCAAACCTGGGTTCATGTCTTGGAGAAAGCTGGCTCAACAGAGCCGGCCGATATTCAAGCAGCGGCCAATTCGCTTCAGCTCCCGGGGGCGCAGCTGGTAGTGCCCTGGGCCGGCGTGAAATTCTCTACATCCGGTGATGAGCTCGGACAGAACGTACTGGGCTCCGGCCTTGTTGGTCAGTACCAGAAGGAAGCCGGTGAGCTGGTGCTTGAGATCATTTATCCCTTTGACGTGGCTACTGCAAACATGATCTTCCCCTTTAGCGGGTACTAACGACATCCTTTTGTGGTCGATTACCCTTCGCAAGGATTCTTGTCTGACAAGAATCCTTGCGGAAAAGCGTTGATCTGTATAGGCGGGCTTCTGGAAATTCCCATGGATATCCTGATAGGATCCCTTGTTGCTGGTGTTCTGATAGGCATGGTTTTGGCCCTGGTGGCTTTGGGCTTGACGATCATCTTTGGGGTGATGGACATCGTGAACTTTGCCCACGGGGAGTTCCTCATGGTTGGCATGTATACGGGACTGCTGACCGCCCAGGCTGTAGGAGTGGAACCATTGTTCACCTTGCCCGTTGCCGGGGCCGTGGGATTCTTGCTGGGCGTCATATGCTATTTCGGGTTCGTCAAGTTTCTCCTCAGGGGCCCCATGGTGGCCCAGCTCCTCGGGACCTTCGGGCTGATGGTCTTCCTAAGGAATGTGGCCTTACTCCTTTTCGGCGCTGAGGATAGGGCTATCCATCACGGTATCCTGGTAGGCAAGAGCTTTGAATTAGGGATGGGTGTTATAACCCCGGCTACCAAGCTGGCCGCAGCGGCGCTCTCTGTGCTCGCCTTCTTGGGGGTCTGGCTGCTCATGAACCGAACGAAAATCGGCAAGGCCCTTACTGCCACATCTTTGAATGCCCAGGCAGCACGCTATATGGGCATACCCACCGAAAAGATGAACGCCTTAGCGTGGGGAATCGGCGGGGGCACGGTGACTATAGCCGGGGCGCTTATCGTGAACTTCTGGTCGGTCAACCCTTTCATGGGGCTCCTGTTTACCATGATAGCCTTTGCCATCGTGGCCCTAGGCGGTTTCGGCAGTGTACCCGGAGCCTTCTTCGCCGGCCTGGTCGTTGGCATCATCACCGAAATCCCTGGGATCTGGGATTTTTTCACCTTTCTTTTCAACTTCGATTGGATGGCGGATGTGCCCATGACCTCCCTCAAATACATGTGGGTTTATCTGGCCTATTTCTTGATTATGGTGGTTAGACCGAGAGGACTGTTCGGATGGAAACGGTAAAGAATGCTCTAGATTTCTCGGACATTCCGCGTATCGATATGACCATCGTAGGAATGGCTGCTGTTTTTTTCCTCGTCTTTCCGCTCTTTCCCCACTCATCCTTTGCCATGGCTACCATGATCCAATTTCTGATGTTTTCGGTATACGGCATGGGCTGGAATACCATCGGTGGGTACGGAGGTCAGGTGGACCTGGGAAAAGCGCAGTATGTGGGTATCGGGGCCTTTACCACAGCGGTGATGCTGGTCCGGTGGGATATACCGTTTTGGTTTTCGATGCCGGTCGGGGTGTGTTTCGCTGTGGCCTGGTCATTCATGCTCGGATTTCCCCTGTTTCGGCTTAAAGGGCACTACTTTGCCATAGCCACCATTGCCACCTCACTGGTGCTCAAGGATATCTTCGAGGTCTGGGATTTTGTGGGTGCTGCTCGCGGACTGGAGATATCGCCTATTAAATATCCCCCGCCGGATTTCCTCCGGCTGATTTTTAAACAGGACGTCTACTATTATTACGTCATCTTGGGGTTCTTTTTCCTGGGTATCCTGTATGTCAACTGGTTTCGGAAGTCCAGGTTGGGTTTCCAGCTGCGATCGATAAAAGATAACGAAGAGGTCGCCAGATCCTTGGGTGTCAATGTGCACTGGGCCAAAATAAAGACCTATGCCATTGCCACCGCCTTTGTGAGCGTGGTGGGCTCATTTCACGCCTGCTACATTAAGAACATCGAGCCCGAAGACACCATGAGCCTGGATATCTCCATACTCATTGCTCTGATGGCCATGCTTGGAGGAGCGGGGTCTCTCTGGGGCCCTATCATAGGGGCAGCCGTTTTGATACCCCTTAAGAGTTACCTGAAGGAGTGGTTAGGGGCGCAGGTCGGTCTGGTCGGGATAGACCTGATTATCTATGGGGCAATCATTATGCTCGTATCAGCAGCGGAACCCCGCGGGATATGGGGCATCGTTGAGAAGGTGCGTCGGAAAAAGAGGGTCTGATGGCACTGCTGGAAGTTCGTAATGTGACAAAACAGTTCGGCGGGCTAACGGCCAATGACGATGTATCTTTTGGTGTGGAGAAGGGCGAGCTGTTGGGCCTGATAGGGCCCAACGGTGCGGGCAAAACAACGCTCTTCAATTGTGTTGCGGGCTTGCACCCGGTTACCTCGGGAAAGATCGTTTTTGACGGCCACGATATTACTAGACTCAAGGCCCATGAAGTAGCGCGATTGGGGTTGGCGCGGACCTTTCAGGTCTATGTGGCCTCGGGAGACCTGAGCGTGGTGGAAAATGTGATGGTCGGGTGTTTCATGCGCACTCGGTCGCGGTCCCAGGCCAAGGAGCGTGCCGAAGAGATTCTGAAGTTCTTTAAGCTGCATGATTTTTCCGGTTATCGGCTGAGTGAACTACCTGTGGCAGCTCAAAAACGGGTGACCATGGCGACAGCTGTGGGCACAGATCCTAAAATGCTGCTCTTGGACGAGGTCGCCGCCGGTTTGAACCCCGGTGAAATCGAAGAAGTCACGGCCACGATCCGACACATACATGATGATCTAGGGATAACGGTGATGCTCATAGAACACGTGATGGAATTGGTCATGAACATCAGCCATCGCGTCATCGTCCTGGATTCCGGTCAGAGGATTGCAGAGGGAGATCCCCAAACCATTGCCAAAGACCCCAATGTGATTAAGGCCTATTTAGGAGAGCGATATGTCCGGGAGCATGCAACGGAGCTGACCTAGTTTATGAAGCAGCACCTCCTCACGGTCAATGATATCAAGGTACGCTATTCAGGGGTGCCGGTTATTCACGGCCTTTCGGTAACGGTGGATAGGGGTGAAACCGTGTGCGTGGTCGGAGCAAACGGCGCGGGTAAATCGGCTTTTCTGAAGTCCATCATGGGGGCCGTGCCTATTTTTGCTGGTACAGTCTTGTTCGATGGCCAGGTGATTCGGGGTCGCACGACAGAGCAAATCGTCCGCATGGGTATCACCTATGTACCTGAGGAGAAGATGCTCTTCACACCGCTATCCGTGGAAGAGAACCTTTTGCTGGGCGCTTACACCTTGAACGATAAGGAGCGGATTCATGAGAACCTGCAATCCGTCTATGGCCTTTTTCCGATCTTGAGAGAACGTCGAGACCAGGCTGCATCCACCTTATCAGGTGGTGAACAACAGATGGTTGCCATTGGACGGGGCCTTATGACAAACCCGAGGTTACTCATGCTGGATGAGCCCTCTCTGGGGCTTGCACCCCGTCTGGTAGATGAAGTATTGGATACAGTCCGGCAACTCAAAGCAGAGGGTATGACCATCCTTCTGGTGGAGCAGAATGTGCGTGAGGCCTTGGAGATTGCTGACCGGGCCTATATCCTTCAGACCGGAAGAACAGTCTTGGAGGGCACAGGGGAAGAGCTCCTCGAGAGCGATATGGTTCGCAAGGTCTTTTTGGGGATTTGAGGTTGAGGGTAGAGAAGGTTAGAACACTATCTCCCGCGGAGCTACGCCTCCTCATCCGCAGAGGAGAGTGGGATAGGCCCACTCCAGGCCTCGCCCCTGGGTATGCTCAGGCAAATGTGGTGATCTTGCCCGCCCGATATGCCGTTGATTTTTTCCTTTTCTGCCAAAGAAATCCCAAGCCATGCCCCTTACTGGAAGTACTGGAAGCGGGCGCCTATGAGATAGGATCGTTTGCACCCGGTGCGGATATCCGCACCGATGTTCCCCGATACAATATTTTCCGCCGTGGCAACTTAGAGGATACAAGAAAGGATATCGGAGAGCTATGGCAGGAGGATTTTGTCACGTTTTTGCTTGGCTGCAGCTTCGCCTTTGAAGAGGCCTTGCTCAAGGCCCAAATCCCCATACGGCACATCGAAGAGGCAAAGAACGTTCCCATGTATATAACAGATATCCCATGCAGGGAGGCGGGCATATTCCGTGGTCCCCTGGTCGTCACCTTGCGGCCAATCCCTAACGAAAAGGTTTCCAGGGCAGTACAGGTAACTTCCCGTTATCCCTTTGTGCATGGTGCTCCCGTCCACATAGGGACCCCTGACAGGATAGGGATACGGGATTTATCCAGGCCCGATTTCGGTGATGCGGTAGGAATCAGAAATGACGAGGTGCCGGTCTTTTGGGCCTGTGGGGTGACCCCTCAGGTAGCCCTTCTGGATGCAAAGCCCGATATCTGCATCACCCATACGCCGGGCCATATGTTTATATCCGACACGCTGAACGAAGAGCTCGCAACCTCTTAGGGTCGAGCGAATCTCGCCTGTTTAAATTCCTTAAAATCCTGCTCTGTCTTTCTCAAGGCCTCATATGCCTCATCCAGCGAAACTTCCTCGAAGCTCACCGTGTCGCCCGGTCTTATCTGCCCTAAGAGGAAAAGGTCAGCGGTAATCACCGTAGCAATCTTCCTGTAACCTCCGGTCACTGTCTCAACCAGGATGATAATGGGCTGACCATCGCCGGGCACTTGGATGGTTCCTGAGATAACCCCTTCGGAGATGATAGACTCGCCCACATCAGGCCTTCTTTCAATGATGGGCCCGGCCAGCCTGATACCCGTGCGGTCCGAATCAACACTCACCGTGTATGGGCAAGTGAGAAGTGCCTTTCTGCCATTTTCGGTGAATTCATCGTCCTGAGGGCCAAACACCGCCCTCAGGTGAGTTTCGCTACCATAAGACGGAACCAATGCTTGAGGCAGCCTTCGGCCCCCTGTCTCGAGGTGAAGCTGGGGTGCATTCGAGGAGAGGATATCACCCTTCCTGAGGGGCCTCCCCTCAAGACCGCCAAACCTGGACGGAAGGTTCGTGGATTTGCTGTCCAATGCCTGGGGGACGGATATCCCGCCTCCGATAGCAAGGTATGCGCGACAACCGCTCTTGATTCCTCGAAATGAAACAGCGCTCCCCTTTTTCAGGATATGGGATGTCCACCTGTCCAGGGGCATATTGTCACAGCAGGCTTGAAGGTCGGCACCGGCAATTGCAACTGCCACGTCCCGCAAAACCTTGAGCTTTAAACCAAATAGGGTAATCTCCAGGCAGGCCTCATTCTCATCGTTTCCGACCAGCAGGTTTGCCACCCTCAGGGAAAACGAGTCCAATGCCCCGCTCGGGGCGACCCCGTAGCGCCCATAGCCGAACCTTCCTCTATCTTGGACTGTGGTGAAGGGACCCGGTGCAACAACCCCTAATGTCTCTACTGCTGCCACTGATTGAATTCTACCTCTTTTATTGAGAAAAACCGCACCAGATCGCCCATCTCAAGGAGCGTGGGAGGGATTTGCAGCGGATCGAAGAGTTTCATGGGCGTTCGGCCAAGGATGTGCCAACCGCCAGGGCTCTCAACCGGATAGATACCGGTTTGTCTCTGAGCGATGGCCACCGAGCCTTCAGGGATCGTCGTTCTCGGTGTTTGCCTGCGTGGCGTCGCCAGCCTTTCAGGTAGTTCTCCCATGTAAGGAAAGCCCGGGGTGAAACCAATCATGTAAACCTGATAGCTAGTTCCGGTATGGAGCCGGATTACCTCTTCGGTGCTCGTTTTGTGATACCGGGCTACCCACTCCAGATCCGGGCCGAATTCGCCACCGTAAGCAACTGGGATTTCAACGGTTTTAGGCTCGGGGATATCAATCACCTCGCTCTTCTTTTGTAGATCCTCTATCTGGTGTTGTAAGAGCATACTATTTGTGATGAGGGGATCATAGATAATGAGGAGCGAACGGTAGGCGGGGATGGTTTCGAGCACGCCCTTTACGGGGTTTCTATCGAGTATAACGAAAAGCTCACGCACCTCTCGGTTTACATCAGGGCTTATCCTATCCCCCAACTCAACCAGCAAAGAGCGGTCGCCCATGATGCGGAAGTGTGAACACTCATACGCCATGGCAGCTCTATTGAAGAAATTTCCCCATGGGCACAACCTCCACGCCGGAAGATATGAGGCTCTCCCTGATCTGCTTCGTCAAACGCACCGCAGCTGGGTTGTCGCCGTGCACACAGATGGTGTCTGCCATCACCTCAATCTCAGCGCCATCTTTGGTCACAATCCTTTTTTCGGTCACCATTTTCAGGACCCTCTCCGCAGCTTGCTGGGGATCATGGATGACTGCTCCGGGCTCACGGCGAGAAACGAGAGAGCCATCCCGGTTATATGCCCTATCGGCGAAAAACTCAAAAGCGACGCAAATGCCATAGCGCTTGCCGATCTGTTTAACCTCTTCTCGCATGGGCCCGGCTATGGCAACGAGGATGAGCTGTCTGTCGATACCGGCAATCACCTGAGCAATTGCCTCCCAGATACGCACATCCTGCTCCGCCATGTTGTAGAGCGCACCATGGGCCTTGACATGCTGCAATTTCAAGTTTTGCATGGTGGCAAATGCCTGAAGGGCGCCGATCTGGTAGGTGACATAATCCCGGATTTCCTCCAGGGTGGCGTCTATCTTTCTTCTGCCAAAGCCAATGAGATCGGGGAACCCGGGGTGGGCACCCAGTGCCACGCCATGTTCTTGAGCCAGGGCGATGGTTTGTCTCATTACGCTCGGATCTCCGCCATGAAACCCGCAACCGATGTTGGCCGAGCTGATCAGCGGTATTACCTCTTCATCGAGGCCAATCCTATAAGCCCCAAAGCTCTCGCCGACATCTGAATTGAGATCGATCTTGGTCTT
>CAYRYW010000061.1:0-8334 GCA_964428725.1 uncultured Dehalococcoidales bacterium | reverse complement strand
TCGAGAAGTTCTGGAACGTCAAGTGCCGGCTCAGCGGTCTCAAGCCGCATGTCTCAGTGCTTGTTGCCACCATTCGGGCGCTCAAAATGCACGGCGGCGGCCCCAAGGTAGTGGCCGGCGTCCCATTGCCCGACGCCTATACCAAAGAGGACCTTAAGACGCTGGAGAAGGGCCTGGCCAACATGGTGCATCACATCAACACCATCAGGACAGCGGGCATCAATCCGGTGGTGTGCATCAACTCCTTCCACACCGATACTAAAAACGAGATCGCTATGGTCAGGGAAGCAGCAGAGAAGGCCGGCGCCCGCTGTGCTTTCTCCTCCCACTGGGCCGATGGCGGCGATGGCGCGCTGGAGCTGGCCGATGCCGTCATGGAAGCCTGCAAAGAGGAGAACGAGTTTAAGTTCCTTTATCCCAATGAGATGAAGCTGCGTGAGCGGGTGGACAAGATCGCCAAGGTGGTCTATGGAGCCGATGGCGTAAGCTGGAGCCCGGAGGCTACAGAGAAAGCCAAGGCCTTCGAGGCAGACGCCAAGTACGACGAGTACGCCACTATGATGGTCAAGACCCACCTGAGCCTCACCCATGAGCCAGCCTTAAAGGGTGTGCCCAAGGGCTGGACACTCCCCATCCGCGATATCCTGATTTACTCAGGGGCGAAATTCCTGTGCCCGATGGCTGGAACCATCAGCCTGATGCCGGGAACCAGCTCCGACCCGGCCTTCCGACGTATAGATGTGGATGTGAAGACCGGCAAGGTTTCAGGGCTGTTCTAAGCCAGATTAGCACGACTTTTTAATGGGGTGGGCGGCTCTGAGAGCTGCCCACCCCAAAACGCATTAAGGGGAGCCAGCAGGATATACTAAGGCGTTTATTAAATTAAGAATACAGAAAATCGATGCATGTCTGCAAACGCTTGACAGGAGTTCCTGTTCCTAATATCCTCTGAGGAAGAGGTAGGGCGATGAAGCTCGCCCGGGGTTTGCCCCCAGAGAGCCCGATTTTTCGGGATGATAGCTTCTACTGGCATTGGTGTCGGTAGAAGTTTTTTTCTTACTTGTTGGTTGCAAGGGATAGTATGAGAGGGCATGTTCTAGTAGATGAGGTAAAGAAAGCTGCCGAGGAGGCGTTGCAATACGTCCACTCGTGTCAAATAAGAGATGGCGGGTATTTTTTCGCCCGCATCCCTCCTAGCAGTCTCCGCGATTCGTACTTCGCTGGGAAAACCCTTCGGATGCTGGGCCAGTCTCCTCGGCGGACTACAACTCTCGAGCGTTTCGTGTGGTCTTTTCTTCAGGAGTTTGTGGGCAATTCCGTTCACACCTATTATTACGCATTTGAAATTATAAAGGACCTAGGGAAAGATCTAGAGCCGTTACGCCACAAAAGCGAAGTTATTGAGGCGTGTCTTACAGCGCTCGATGGAGTTAGCGACCCCAGCACGCTCTACATAGAGGTGGTCTCCGAACTGGAACAGGTATACGAAGCGGTGTCGATACTTGAGCATCTAGACATCCCTTTCGACCGGACACCCGTCGTTCGTCTTATATCCTCGTTGTTGAACGGGGACGGTGGTTTCGGGGGGCTAGGGGACTCTTCTCTGGCCACGACTCATTATGCAGTTAGGACATCTGCCCTGCTGGATCACCCACTGAAGCAGCCAAAGTTAACCTTGTTGTTCTTGAGGATAAAAGAGCCAGAAGTCTACTTTTTAGAGGATCTCTATTACCTATCTAGCGCTTGTTGTATATTAGGCGAAACGCTCTTGGAGCCAGAGCGTGCCGTCTCATTTGTCTTAGACTGCCAGCGGAGCGGTGGAGGGTTTGCTCGTGCAAGGCTTATGGGTATTTCCACATTGGAAGATACATACTATGCAGTTTCCCTTTTCAAGATGTTGGGGGTGCTGTAACCGAACCGCAGAATATCGCCTGTTAGACCTTGAAGTGTAGCGGTGGTGGCAGGAAGCACAGGGGCGGTGCTACATGCGCCGCCCATTTTCATGCGCATCGACACCGATTAAATCTCACTTTATAATCTATTTCAGGTGATGCAATGTCGGTATTGGAGATAGGGTGTTGCGGTGCATATTGCAAAACCTGTCGCGCGCTTATCGACAGGACTTGCCGCGGCTGCAAGCTGGGGTATCAAAACAGGGAACGAGATATCAATAAAGCGCGATGTAAGATTAAGGTTTGCTGCATTAAGGAAAGGGGAGTTAATACCTGTGCTGATTGCCCCGATTACACTTCGTGCAAGATAATTCAAGATTTTTATAGCAAATCGGGATATAAGTACAAAAAATACAGGCAAGCAATTGAATTTATAAGGGACAAAGGATATGACAGGTTTATTGAGAAAGCCGATAAGTGGAACGGCCCCTATGGTAGATTGGTTTAATGGATATCCTGCTTGCCGAATATCGACCTCTAGTGAGTGTTTGTGAAGACCAGCGACTTCGACTATGATCTGCCGCCTGAGCTAATCGCGCAGACGCCGATTGAGCCGCGCGACAGCTCCCGGCTGATGGTGCTCGATCGCGCCGACGGCTCAATATCGCATAGACGTTTCTATGAGCTCGACCGACTGTTGTGTGAGGGCGATGTGCTGGTATTCAACGATAGCCGCGTCCTGCCGGCACGCCTCATAGGACATAAAGCCGATACCGGCGGGAAGGTCGAAATACTGCTGTTGCGGCGGCTGGAGCCGGGTCTGTGGGAGACGGTGGTTAAGCCGTCGCGTTCTCTTCGCATCAACGCTCGCGTCGAGCTGGATGGACTGGATGCCGAGATAGCAGGGCGTGGCCATGGCGCTATACGCATGGTGCGATTCTCTGACGAGCGTGCTATCGAGTGTGCAGGGCGGGTGCCGCTGCCGCCGTACATACGTCGTCCGATCGACGACCCCGAACGTTATCAGACAGTGTATGCAAAGGTGAAGGGCAGCGCCGCCGCACCGACGGCGGGGCTGCATTTCACGCCAGAACTGCTCCAGCGACTTGAAGCTAAAAACATCCATTTCGCCTTCGTCACCCTGCACATCGGGCTGGACACCTTCGCTCCCGTCAGGGTCGATGATCCATCGCAGCACACGATCCATCGTGAGTACGGCGAGCTATCGCCGGAGGTCGCCAGACGATTGACTACGGCGAAAGCGGAAGGTCGCCGCATCATTGCGATTGGCACCACGTCGGTGCGACTGCTGGAGCAGGCAGCAGCGAGCGGGAATGGCATACAGCCATTCGGTGGTATGACAGATATGTTCATCCTGCCGGGACATCGCTTCAATGCCGTCGACGCCATGATAACCAACTTCCACCTGCCGCGCACCACGCTGCTGATGCTGGTGTCCGCGTTCGCCAGTCAGTCGCTGATAGCTAAGGCATATCGTGAGGCGATCGATTGTGGCTACCGTTTCTACAGCTTCGGCGACGCCATGCTGATAGTGTGAGAGACATGCAGTCTAGATGGCCATCGCCTCACGACGCAGACGAAAGCGTCATCCTGTAAAGGTAGTCAATGTGGGTGCAAGTGGTGCAACCTGTCGCTGTCGCTCCACAGGTGAAGGTGTGAGGCGGTGCCAATCAGGCTCTGCGTGTAGGGATGCTGCGGCGCAGCGATGACTCGGTCCGCAGGTCCCTCCTCCACGATCTTTCCGTCCAGCATCACTGCAATCCTATCGCTCACCTTTCGGGCCATGGCGATATCGTGCGTTATAAACAGCATGCTCAGGCCGCGCTGCTCCTGCAGCCCCATGAGAAGCTTCAATATCTTGGCCTGTATGCTGGGGTCGAGGAACGCGGTAGGCTCATCGGCTATCAGCAGCTTTGGATCCAGCGCGAGGGCGCGGGCGATGGCTACCCGCTGTAGTTCGCCTCCGCTTAAATGGTGCGGATATGTATCGAGGAATCCCGCGCTCGCTGGCAGCTCGACCTCCTCGAGCACGCGGGCTACCTTGAGTCTCCGTTCCTCCTTGCTGCCGATATCCTGAATGTTCAGCGGTTCCATTACCAGTTCCCGGACGGTCATCCTGTGGCTGAGGGCCTCTCCGGGATTCTGGGCTACCATCTGCACCTGCCGATAAAAATCCCTGTTTCGCTTCTCAAGTTTGTCGCCCTCGATATATACATCTCCCCCGTCAGCATCGACCAACCCTATGATCAGCCTGGCCAGTGTGGTCTTGCCGGAGCCGCTCTGTCCCACCAGTGCCAGCGTCTCGCCACCTTCGATGTGAATGCCGACCGAGTCCACCGCCTTAACGGTTTTAAATGACTTGCTGAGGCCTCTGGTTTCCAGCAGGCTGATAATGCCGCCGCGATGGCAGGCGAGTTGCCTCCCATCAACGTTTGTCATAGCAGGAGTCTCTCGACCGCAGATGTCAATGGCCTGCGTGCACCGCGGGTGGAAGGGACAACCCGGTATCGGCCGGATCATGCGCCCCTTGATGCCCTGCAGATCTTTTACCGTTGTCATGTTGGGATACGACCTGAGCAAAGCCCGGCTGTAGGGGTGTCTCGGGTTGGACAGCACCCGGGTCGCCGTCCCCAGCTCCATGATGCGCCCGGCGTACAGCGTGCCCACCCTGTCCGATAGATGAGCTGCCGCCGATATGTCGTGGGTGATGATGAGCATGGTTGTGCTGCGACGCATTTCCTGGAGCAACTCTATTATCTCGACGCGGGATGCGGCGTCCAGCGAGGAGACCGGCTCATCCAGTATGACCATCTCCGGCCTGTTGACCAGCGCCATGGCGATCAGCACCCGCTGCTGCTCACCGCCACTGAGCTCGTGAGGATACGACCTGAACTTTTCCGGCGATAATCCGCAGCGCTTGAGAAAATGCTCGGCCTGTTCCCTTGCCTCTGCCTTGCTGCCCAAACCGTGAGCCAGCAGGGGCTCCATGACCTGCCCCAGCACGTCGTGTACCGGGTTGAGAGCGTTGTTGGCGTTCTGGAAGGCCATCGACATCCGCCTGCCGCGGATGTCCCGCATCGCAGTGTCGGAGAGCGAGAGCAACTCCTCCCCGTCGAGATAAACCTGCCCGCGGATATCGCCCTCCACCAGCCGCATCAGGCTCAATCCCAGCGTGGTCTTGCCCGCGCCCGACTCCCCGATAATCGACACCGATTCTCCTCTCTCGATATCAAGGTCGATACCATTCAGAATTTGGTCGCTCCCGTAGCTCACCCTCAGGTCTACCAGCTTAAGCAATCGCCTCTCCTTCCACCTCTTTCCTCAGACGCGGGTCCATGGCAGGCTCCATGGAGTGGCCGATGAAAGTGATAGCGACGATGGTCAGTGACAGGGCCACGCCCGCCGGTATCAGCATCCAGATCCATGCATTCATATAGCTGAAATCCAGCGCCTTCTTCATCATCATGCCCCAGCTCACGGAGCCCGGGCCGGCGATGCCGATGAAGGCCAGCCCCGCCTCCAGGAATACAGCGCGCCGCAGGCTGTGGATGAAGCCGACCACCAGTATAGGGCTCAGGTCGGGGATTATGTGGCGGCGGATGAGGTACCACCTGCCCGCGCCGAAGCAGCGTGCGGTGGACACGTGCATGCGCTCCTTAATCGAGAGAGCCTGAGACCTCACCGTCCTGGCGCCGCCCTGCCAGCTGAGCAGGGAGAGCATGACTATCAGCATCCACAGGCTGGGTCGCAGGTAGGCGGCCAGCAGCACCATGATGATCAGAACCGGTATGATGATAAAGGCGTCGACCACCCGCATGGTGATGCGGTCGAACAGGCCGCCGATCAGCGCCGAGGCAGCGCCCAGTATGGCGCTCAGGGTCGTAGCTATCACGGCTACCGAAAAGCCTACCAGCAGCGATGTGCGGGCGCCGTACACCAACTGGCTCCAGATATCCTGCCCCACGTGATTGGTGCCCAGCAGGTGTCCCATCGACGGCGGCTGGAACGCAGCCGTGCTCTGGGCCAGCGGATCGTAGCCCGCCAGCAGCGGTGCGAACAGCGCCATCGCCGTGATGAGCGCCAGCAGGCCGATGCCGAAGCGGCCGCTGTGGCTGCGCGATACCTCCCTTTTCAGGCTAATGTGCATACCTGACCCTCGGATCTACCCTGGGGTAAAACAGATCGACCAAGAAGTTGATCGACAGGACCATGGTGGCTATCAGCAACAGCACCCCCTGTATCACCACGTGATCGCGGAACAGCAACGCCTCATACATCAGGTAACCCAGCCCGGGATAGGAAAAAATTATCTCAATGAACAGGGCCCCCGTCATCAATGTGCCCACCCATATACCAGTCATGGTCAGCACCGGCAGCATCGAATTCCTGCCCGCGTGTCTATATTTGAGCGACAGGGAGGACAGGCCCTTCGCTTTCGCAGTCAACATGAACGGCTCCTTCAGCACGGTTATCATCGTATTGCGGGTGAGCAGGTAGACGGCGGCCAGGTGGGACAGGGTGAGCGCCGCCAGCGGCAGCACGAGGTGCTTCAACACGTCCAGAAGCAGCGCACCGCCGGAAAGGCCGGCATAGGGCGTCATCGCCCCCGAAAGCGGCAGCAGCCCCAGCGTGGCCCCAAATATCAGCAGCAGCACCATGCCGATGAAGAAATCTGGGAAGCCGTTCAGCGACATCAGCCCGCCGAGCATGGCGCGGTCGATACGGCTGCCGCGGCGCCACCCCGACTCGATGCCGAGGAATATGCCGATAAACGTCGACAGCACCAGCGACAGGCCCACCAGCAGCAGGGTCCACGGCAGCCGTCCCAGTATCACATCGAAGACCGGGGCGTTGTAGTAATAGGATTCCCCCAGGTCTCCGGTGAACAGCCCCTTGAGGTAGGCACCGAACTGCTCCCACAACGATTGGTCCAGGGCGAAGCGTTCCACCAGATTGGCTTTGAGCTGCGGCGACATCTGCACCAGCGCCTCGTCGCCGTATATCGCCATCAACGGGTCGCCGGGCATCAGCCGCGGGAGCAGGAAGTTGAGCGACAGGATGATCACCAGCGCTATGATGTAGATGCTGATGTTCTTAGCGCTCAGCAACCGGCCGAGCGAGCCAAAGCGCGGCGCCGCTCGGCCGCAAACCCTCCTAAGCGCTCTCACCCTCATTGAACTCCCTGTGTATCAGCTCCATCCATTGTGGCATGCGCACATCCTGCACCTCGTGGTACCCCGGTGTATAAGGCTTGATATCGATTATAGGGCTGCCGTCGACGGCGTCCAGACCGGTGACTCGCAGCACGTTGCCGAGCCGCTCCACGAGCTTAACGGTAGTCAACAACACGGGGTTGGGCCGCATCGGGCTGCGGGTGGCGAATATGCCCACCAGGGGGAAGTCCTCTCTTCCCAGCGGATGCCCCTGCATCCGCGTCCTGTCCGGTTCCGTCAGGTGAGGCCAGTAGAGCACCAGCAGGTGCGAGAAACCCTCAATGCCGTCCAGTATGCCGCCGTCTACAAGCTCACTATCGATGACCAGCTCCGATATCAAATTCCGCTCTCGTTTGTATTTCTCGATATTGGCTTTGTGCCTCTCGTCTCTAGTGGCGGGATCCATATCACCTGAGCCGGCTCCCCATGTGGGCTGTTTGATCTCGCTAACGACTACGCCCACAGGCCTCAGCCACATCCGATCTATACTGGTATCAATAGTTTCTTTATGCTGGCAATGTTCGCACATGTTGCACCTACCTGTTAATTTCTAAAAACGCTATCTTGTTCAGTGGTATAGGTATACCCGATGAAACGCCTTCGAAGGTGTAGAACAGGTCTATGGTGCCGTCGTGTGCCCAGTACCAGTCGGGGTGGTACAGGGTCAATGCCGGCATCTCCCCGGCGTATATCGCCTGCGCCTGTTTCACCAGCTCCAGCCTGGCTGCGGGGTCCATCTCGTGCAGCTGGTCTTGCAGCACCTGGTTCAGCGTTGCGTTCTGGGTGTAGCGGGCGCTGTTGAACCCTCCGGCAGTGATGACCTTGGGCAGTATCGATGGCTCATACAGGCCGCCGTGGCCGTATATCGACAGGTCGAAATCCCATGCCTCTACCTTGGCATCGACCGTCTTGCCCTCCATCACCTGCAGGTCGACCACGATGCCTATGCCCTCCAGCGCATCCTTGACGAACTGTCCCACCTCGTCGAAGCCATAACTCGTCTGGGTGATGAGCTTGACCTCCAGCTGCTTTCCGCCCTTCATCAGCTTCTCGCCCTGCAGCTCATATCCGATGTCTTCCAGCAGTTCCAGCGATTTTGACGTGTTGTAATCGTACCACTCGATGTCGGGGTTGAACCACTGGCTGTCGGGCGGCAGAAGCCCCGGGCTGCCAGCGATGGCGTGTCCCCGCTGTGTGACCTGCACCAG
>CAYRYW010000060.1:0-8375 GCA_964428725.1 uncultured Dehalococcoidales bacterium | reverse complement strand
GAAATAGGAGTTTCCAAGTATTAAACAGTTAGTCTTTTGATTACAGCCTTCTGAAAGAAATAGCGTTCTGGTTAATCTACTCCCCAACTAACACCATTCTCCGATCTATGCCAGTAACTTGACAATCACAAAATTCGGGGCTTGACAAAAAACTGAGAGAGCATTATCATGTAACATGATAATGAGTATCAATATCAATTCCAACAACAAGCTTAAGCAACGCCATAACACCTTGCAAAGACGTCTGCTTCTAGACATATTTCGAGAGGCTAAAGGCCACTTAAACGCGAAGGAACTTTACAGGAAGGCTTCAGAGAAGGATCCCCGGATCAGCATGGCTACTGTTTATCGGAATTTACGCTTGTTTAAGGAACTGGGTCTGATAGAGGAACAGCGCCTGGACGAAGTACAATGCTATTACGAACTTAAGTCCTCTTCCGAGCACTATCATATGGTATGTCAGGGCTGTGGGGATGTTATAGAATTCGCCAGCCCGGAGCTTTCAAAAGTGCTGGAAGAGGTGCAGCGCAAAATCGACTTTACCATCAGTAAAGCTGTTTTATATCTGGAAGGCTATTGCAAGAACTGTAAAGAAGATCTGCGGGAGAGTACTTATCTACCACATAACCCGATGTAAGTGCGCAGCGTTGCGATGGGGGTGTGATCAATGACTGGAAAACAGGTCGACAATCTCTGCAGAGCCTGGATCGAGCAGAACTGCAGCTTTGAGTTAGCAAGGAGATATACGGGTTACTCTCTCGTGATGCCAGGCTGGAACGACGATGAACTTACTGAAGCCCTTGAAAACCTTAGGCAGGTACTGTGTATAGCCTTCGGGCCGGATGAATCATTCGAAACTACAGACTATTATGAGGCCAGAGCGAAGCTTAAATTGCCCGAGCGTCAATCGCAGATACCACAAGCGTATTTCGAGGTAATATCGCAAATTGTATAACCAGTATCACAGCTCAGCGTACACAGATAACCTGAATATTTGGAGTTAGATATGGTCGCAGAGATAAACGGCCGAGATTTTCAACGTGAAGTATTTGAGGCTGATATGCCGGTGCTGGTCTTCTTCATATCTGCCAGATGTAACACGTGCTTTGCTCTCGGCTTGGTAATCAATGAACTATCTAAAGAGTATGCTAGCAGGATTAAGTTCGTCAAGTTGAGTATTGAAGAGAACCTCGAAGTCGCAGATCTGTACGGGATTAAAGCCCTGCCGGCTGTCCTCTTTTTCGATAAATCAACATTGATCCAGAAGTCGTTTGGTTTCCATTATAGAGGCTCGCTGAAGGGCTGGCTGGAGGAATCAATAGGAGGTCTAGGTGAGCTTAATACTCCTAAATGAAAGAGGTGTGAAAGATGGTACAAGAGGTTACGGACGGTGATTTCGAAAACGAAGTAATAAATTCAGATATACCTGTGGTCGTAGATTTCTGGGCTCCTTGGTGCGGCCCATGCCGGAGAATCGCTCCGATAACAGAGAGGTTCGCGGAAGAATACAGGGGCAAAATCAAGTTCTGTAAATTGAATGTGGACGAAAATTATGAAACAGCTATGAAGTATCAGGTTATGAGTATACCCTTGCTGTTGTTTTTTAATGGCGGACAAAAGTTTGACGAAAGCTTGGGAGCTGTTCCCGAAGATTTAATACGCCCCAAGATTGAGGCTATTGTTTAGGTAGTGTCTTCTCTGATTGAAGGAGGCCGGTATGGCGACATTCGAAGAGATCGATGAGGCGCGGAATATTCTGGGCTTACTGGATACAGCAAGCATGCGTGAAATCAAGCAGGCTTACCGCAGGATGTCTTTCCAGCACCATCCCGATCAATCGGAGCAAGGGCAAGAAGACGAACAGGCCATGAAACGGCTCAACTGGGCTTACACTATCATTATGGATTACTGCAAGCGGTACAGGTATTCGTTTCGAGAAGAAGATATTGCCAGGGCATATCCCGAGGAATGGAACTGGGAGAGGTATGTAAAAGGCTGGTTTTAGGGACTGGAGTCCTGGATTTCAGTAGGGTTTAAGAGACAACTTGGCAGCCTGATAGTCCCTTTAGATAAGTGATGCCGATTAGCCGTACGTCGTGTCACATGATAGCAGCGTTGATTAAGGAGCTAGAGCGAGCTCAAATGAAGTTCGATAGAGAAGGTCAGAAAAAGGAGACGTGAATGGAAGCGTTAGAAGCAATCAGAAGCAGAAGAAGTATAAGGAAATACACTGAAGGTACAATATCTGAAGAGCAGTTGAGGCAAATCCTGGAGGCCGGCAGGTGGGCGGCAACCAAGGGCAATAAACAACCCTGGAAATTCATAATCTTGCAGGACCGAGCAGTACGAGATGAACTGGCCACAACGTTAACCACCGGCAAGTTCCTGTCCCAAGCACCTGTAGGGATCGCGGTAACGATAAATACCGATAATAGTCCTGAAGCACCGCTGGACGGAGCAGCAGCGACCCAGAACATGTTGCTCGCAGCCCACGCGCTTGGCCTGGGCGCTTGCTGGATCAGTGCATATGACACTGCGTCCGAGAACGAGGCGAAACGGATCCTGCATATTCCGGATGATGAGAGATTGCTATCGGTGGTATCCTTAGGGCATCCTGCTGAAGCGCCCCAAAAGGAGAAAAAGGACTTCGAGGATATAACCTTCATCGATAAACTGTGATCTTAGCCGGAGAATCGCGTAATATATCATGATGCAACTGGAGGTATAAGATGGCGTACAAAATCACGGACGATTGTATCGGGTGCGGGGCATGTGAACCGGAGTGTGCCAACGAGGCTATCTCAGAAGATGCAGGGAGTTACGTTATAGATCCCGATAAGTGCACGGAGTGTGTGGGTAATTTCGATAAACCTCAATGTGTCGACGTTTGTCCTGCGGACGCATGCGTTCCCGACCCAGAGCATGAGGAGACCCGTGAAGGGCTGCTCGCTAAATGGCGGAAGCTGCACCCGAATGAAGCTCCCAGTGTTGCTTAGTGCCATAACTCATGTAATAAACATTGTGAGGCATATATGGGCGATAATGATTCCTTCCATGATTGGGCTATAGTGGCGTGCGGCACCCTTAACCTAGAATTAAACTATCTCCAAAAAACGGGTTCTATGGATGCCAAGAAAATACTATATACAAAGCCCGGAAGGCATGAGGTTCCAAGAGAGCTTGAGCAGCAATTGGTAAGGCAGATAGAGAACGCCAAGCGATACTCCGATAAAATTATTGTGGTCTACGGCGGTAAGTTCTGCTATATAAATGTCGACGACCCTTACAGGACAATAGATACTATAATCGAAGAGCAGGGCCCGGGGGTAACACGAATAAAAGCGTCTCATTGCATTGACATGCTAGCCAGCGAGGAAGAGAGACAAGAGTTAAGCGGGGGGCAGGATGTATATTGGCTAACCCCCGGGTGGCTGAAATACCGCCAACACGTGTTCCAGGATTGGGATCAGGGCATGGCAAACGAGAACTTTCCCAAACACAGTGGTGGAGCGATGATGTTGGACGGAATAGGGTTCTGGGATGAGTATATCGAAAAGTATCCTGAAGAGATTCTGGGATTCTCCGATTGGATGGGCATCCCTCTGGAGCCTAGAACAATCTCACTGGACAGATTTAAAGGGCTACTCCTGAACGCAATAAAAACGTAGATAACGTGCAACTCAAGAGGATATAGTGGATCTGAACCGGTTTGATACATTGTGATTAAGATGCTAGCTGATATATTATCATGATAAACAATGTCGAATCGGTGTTTGATTCATTGGCCAATGAGTATGACTCTTGGTTCGATAATGAAGGTCATCTCATATTCAAGATAGAGGTCCGGGCATTCCAAGAAGTATTACCTTCGTTGCCCGAGCCTTGGCTTGAGGTAGGAGTGGGCAGCGGGCGCTTCGCGCAGGCTCTGGGAATAGATACAGGCATTGACCCCTCATACGGGCTGGCTAGGGTAGCGAGAAGAAGGGGTATAAACGTATTCTCGTCGAGAGGCGAGGATTCCCTCTTTGACCAGGAGACATTCGGGGCTGTATTCCTAATCGTAACGCTCTGTTTTGTCGAATCCCCGACGGATGTGCTGCTGGAGACCCGCCGGATATTAAAAAGAGGGGGGAGGTTAGTGATAGGTCTGGTGTTGCGGGACAGCACCTGGGGACAATTCTACCAGAACAAAAAGCGTCAGGGTCATCGTTTCTACCGCCATGCCACTTTTTACAGTTTTGAGGAGGTAAAGAGCTTCTTGGAGAATACAGGCTTCGCTATAGAAAAGGTCTTATCTACACTTTCCCAAAAGCCTGGTGAAGTGAAACGAATGGAAGAACCGAAGCAGGGCCTCTATGAAGATGCCGGTTTCGTGATAATCATAGCCAGCAAGAAGACAGCGGAAACCGTTAACCATAAATCCTCGTATTGACGAATTATTGGCAGTTTAGGAATCGTGGCAAGATTAAGCCGATATCAGTGATGAAAACCCTTGGGAGAGAATACCGGTTCCGGTGAACAATACCGAAGCGAATAGCGTTCCTCAAATCGCGTACGGGCCTGTCCTTTCACGGCGATTGGGGTGGAGCTTGGGGATAAACAATATACCGCCCAAGGCCTGTACGTACTACTGTGTTTATTGCCAGTTAGGAGGAGCACAACAGTGTAAGCCTGAACGAATGAATTTCTACGATGTAGAAGACATCATCCTGCCAGTAAAAGATAGGGTTGGCGAAGTAGAAAGAAGCGGGACCACGATAGACTACCTGAGCTTCGTGCCTACCGGAGAACCTACATTAGATGCCAATCTCGGCAGGGAGATTGAAGGTTTGAAAAAACTTGGCATTAAAATTGCGGTCCTCACTAATGCGTCCCTGGTCTGGAAACCTGCTGTGAGACAGGACTTACTGAAGGCTGACTGGGTATCAATAAAGGTGGATGCTATAGACCGGAGAACGTGGCTCAAGGTTAACCGGCCGCATAAGTCTCTCAAATGGGATGAGATCCGTCAAGGGATGCTGGAGTTTGCACAACACTTCACTGGCATCCTCACCACAGAGACTATGGTGCTGGAAGGCATCAACGATGATAACGAAGGGCTTAGCCAGATTGCCGATTTCCTGAGCAAACTGAGGCCGCATATAGCATATCTGGCTGTCCCTACCAGGCCGACGGCTGAGGAATCGATAACGGGAGCCAGCCAACGTGTGCTGGATATGGCATACGTTATCTTCTCGTCCAGACTGGATCACGTCGAGCTGTTGACCGGCAATGAGGGCGATGACTTCACTGTAACCGGAGATTTGGAGCAGCAATTGCTTGCGATCACCTCTGTTCACCCCATGAAAGAGGAATCTGTAATCGACCTGTTGAACAGGGCCGGCGCTGATTGGAATATGGTCGCCAAGCTCGTTAGTAACGGCTCCCTTGTAGAGTTGCTATACGGCGGGAAGAAATACTATCGTGGGAGAACTGGCGGCAGTTAGCAATCGCGAAAACGCTGGACCACACTGCATGCATGTGGTAACGAGTTCTTACAAGCTGTGCGGGAGTGGACAGCTCGTTCACTGTGTTATATACGATAACAGAATTAGTGTTCTTGGTTAAGTCTAAAGAGGGGTGCCCATGAAGTATAGAATTCTAATCTTCACCTGCTATGGTGGATGCGCAACAGGTGTTGCAGCATCTAAAGCGTGTATCAAGATATGGGAAGAACACCCGGATGATATCAAAGTCGGCTGTCTTCCCGCAGTGATAGTGCCATGGAAGTTCGATGAAATTGTAAAAAATTCGGAGAAGCGGATACTTATTGACTCCTGCGGAGTACAGTGCGGCAAATTGCTTTTTGAGCGGGAGGGAATGACCGTAGACAGTTACATCGAGATTACTTCGGCACTGGGCATCAAAAAGGCTAAGATATTGCCTTCAATAGATCTGGAGGCCGAAGTGTATCAGCTTATCCGCAAAGAAGTGGAGAGTTTACTGGTACAAACGTGATATTGAAAGGGGAAGCGATGGCTGACGAGCTATTAATAGCTTTCGGAACAGATGATGGCGAGAATCTGAACAATGACCATGTAGGAATGGCCAGGGATTTTCATATTTACAGATTCTCTAACGGTAGAGATGAGTTTATCGAACAAAGGCCGAACTCCAAGCTCTCAGGTGATGAATCGATGAAGCATGGAGATCCGGAGAAGGCAAAGGCCACATCCTCAGCTCTGGTAGGTGTAGATGTCTTGGTAGGGAAGAAATTCGGGCCTAATATTACCAGGCTATTAAAAAAATTCGTTTGTGTAGTGGTCAAGACGGACAGCATCAGCACCGCGATTCAAACCGTTCACGGGAACATGTACAGGGTCGTTCACGAGAAGTCTGAAGGCGAGGATAGAAAAACTATAGTGTTAAGGCCATGATCAGCAGCGATCAAGCTGGCGGACTGTAACCCGATGAGTGAATTGAAAGCGATAATAGCTACGTCTATCCGGGATAAGTACTAAATGAGAGGAGAATAAGTAAGGATGGAATCGTATGATGTCTTAACAATCGGCGGAGGGCCCGCTGGTATAACGATTGCCAAGATATTAGGAAGCGAATTGAAAGTAGGAATTGTCCGTCCTGAGGAGCACTCAATGGTCTACTGTGCCATGCCTTATGTTATCGAGAACATAATCTCTAAAGAGAAAACCCTCAAAAAGGACGAGTTGGTAACCGGATCTGGGGCAGAGCTGATTCGTGGTACTGTCACACAGGTATCATTTGATGACAAAATCGTGACACTCAAAGATGGAACATTGTGCAAATACGATAAATTAATCATAGCCACGGGGGCAGATCCAATCCTGCCACCGATAAGTGGCACAGACTTAAAAGGGGTTCATACATTTAAAACGGGGGATGATTTGGATCTACTTGAGTCTGCTGTCATGGATTCAAAACCGAGAAAGGCAGTTGTTGTCGGCGCAGGCGCGATCGGAGTAGAGCTTTGCCAGGCTCTTGCCAAGGTAACGCAAGAGTGCCATCTGGTAGATATAGCCGCGAGCGTCCTTCCGAATTTAATAGACGCCGACTTCTCAAAAGACGTTCAAGAAGAAATAGAGGCACTAGGTATAACCTTGCACCTGAATTGTAAAGTAATCGGGATTATAGGCGATAATAGTGTTGAGGGTGTCCTTTTCGATAATGGTGAAACAATCGCTCTGGGAGAGGCTGGTATCGTGGTTTTTGCTGTTGGAATGAGGCCAAATGTAGGGATATTCAAAGACACTCCCTTGATAATTGAGAAACAAGGCATAGTCGTAAACAGCAGGATGGAAACTAACATTAGAGATGTCTATGCAGTGGGCGACTGCACTCAATTCATAAGTGGCATAAACGGCAAGGTGGTATTAGGAAAGCTGGCAACCAATGCTGTTCCTATGGCCCGTGTGCTTGCCAGGAATCTATTGGGCGAAGACAGGACCTATAAAGGTTTTTATAACGGGGCCGCTACCAAAGTCGGTCGATACTTCATCGGCGGAACAGGCTTTACGGAGGCCTTTTTAGCAGATGAATTCGATATAATCACCGGGCACTCAGAATTAACCACTATATTCCCTATCATGCCAGATTCCAGAAAGATCAAAATGAAACTGATTGCCGATGTCAACAGCTTAAGAGTGTTGGGAGGTCAAGTCATCGGAGAAGCGCCTGTTACAGATAAGGTCGATATTATAACCTTGGCTATCCAACATAATTTAACAGCTGAAGATTTGGCGGAGCTTAGTTACTCGGCACAGCCCTATCAGTCTTTCTTCCCGGCGAATAATCTGATTGTAGCTTGTGCGGAAGATATTCTGCAAGATGCATCACGAATCCCCGCAAGAACAAGGGCTCTCAGCCAATGAAACTGCCGACTGCTTTCTAAACCTACTTCTTCAAGTGCATCGTAGCATGTGATGCGCTGGAGCCGTGCCATGGTGTAAAATAATAACTCGGAAAGGAGTTGCAATTGTTAAGCACGAATCTACAACATTTGGAGCGGCCGGAGGATATTACAGAAGTATTGGTAAACAACGAAAATGTGATGGTTTGTTGCGGCAGAATGGGCCCCATGTGCGTGCCGGTTTTCGTGGCCATGGAAAAGTTGATTAACCAATACCCGAATGTCCAATTCAGAGATATGGATTTCGATGTACCGGCCTCGTCATATATCCGTAATCTGCCGGAATGCTCCGGTTTTATGGGACTTCCATTCACAGTTTACTTCAAAAAAGGTCAAGTAGCTAAGGCAACAAGCAGCATCCAGAGTGTTGAGCAGATAAAGGCGATACTGGATGAGGTATTTTAAAACAGGGAAGATCAAATATAGTTAACCACAAGACCTGACGATAGTT
>CAYRYW010000059.1:0-8483 GCA_964428725.1 uncultured Dehalococcoidales bacterium | reverse complement strand
AAATGATATACCGTTATAGGTATATATTTACATCTTTGTTTTTTTATAATTATAAACTTGAAAGTTGCTGCAGGAGCTGCAGCTGATCAATTGGCCAATGATGTTTTCTTCAAGAAAAATTAATTTCTTTTTGCAATTTTCAAATACTTTTTTAATTATCTATTTTTTAATATAATTCTTAATGCTGAAAGATTTCTTAGCAGCAGCAAACCCCAGCAAACAAGAAACAATAATCACACCGTACAAGCAAAGATGATAGATCTGCATTGAATCGAAATAAAAGAATCCATTGGTGAGCATGGTCCCACGCCAGATCGAACCGATGCATAGATCTATGTGCCAGATGAAAATAATTTGAAGGATCACTAATATAATGATCAACAGCTGTGTTACTGTTCTTCTAACTTCTATCTTATATAATGACATTTTTGATTTCTCTCTCTTAAGCTAATATAATTTTGTTGTTGTTTTAAAAAAATTTAAAAAGATGTTTTTTAATCAAGAAATATTCCCATTTCTTTCCTGAGGGTGTTGATGTAGGTATTGGTGCATTTCATTTTGATCTCTTTCAAATATTTCATTATATCTTCGTTGGAAATGTTGGGTTTCTCACGTATCATTTCTATGACTGCTTGCTTGACTGTTCTTTTTTTGGATTTTGATTTGTCTTTTTCAACAAGCATTTCCTGTATTATTTCAGGTATTTTTTTTCTTACTTCAAGAGTTCTCATCTTTGATATTTTATTGATGAATTTCTCCATGTCAATGTCAAAGTCAAATCCTGCAGGGGCAAAAGTATCATATGGGTATCTTGTCGGTGGAATGTTATACCAGGTATCAAGTTTATATGGGTCCTCAGCGTTTTCACTGCTTTGTGGTGGGTTGTACCAGATTTCACAATAACGATTAGAGTCTGATATTTTGAATACTTTCATTTCATAGTTTGGTAGATCTTCTTTTATCAAGGTAGCTAGTTTTCCTTTGGCCTGGGCAATTAACACCGTGGCACTTCTGAACTTCCCACTTTGGGTTATGAACCCTTCAAACCACCTCATGTCTTTTGTAGCGCCTTTTTTGCTGCCTGCGTATAATAAAGCTTCATCAAGGATAGAGAGATTATTATCTGTACTGTTTAACCCCAGCATTAATTCACTCATCGTGGTCTTTGTGTTGATCTCTGGCGGTACCCGTCTATAATAATTTTGTTTTTGTTTCAGTATTCCTTCTTTTATTGCCTCTGCTATTTCATTAACTGGATAAAATAACATGTTTGTATAAACATTATATCCTAGGGGTATTGCTTTTTCCATCAGATAACTTGCAAGGTTGCTTTTTCCAGCTCTCATCGTTGCAGTGATTAACAATATACAACCATATGATAGGACTGTTTTGAAAAATCCTGTTTTACCATTGGACATCTTTTACATCTCTTTTTTCTTTCTTTCCAGGTTTTTTTAATGAGGCCATCGGTGCTGCTTTGCCTGTTGCTGGAAAACTGTTTATCTTACTCATGAATCCAGGTATTACATCCTCAAGCACCATCAATTGCCAAACTTCATCATTCTCAGGATTGATTCCTTCTTTATAGCATATCCAAAGCCAAAATAATACTTTGCTCACTGTTTTATAATCTTTTTCTGTTGATGAATCCTGTGTAATTAACAAACTACCTGCGATTTTAATTGCCAATTTTTGACATATTGCACCAAGGTCTTTTCCATTTACAACTTTTTTTTGAAAAACGCTTGCGACCACTGTTTCAGCAAAATCCCTTGCACCATCCTGAATGATGCTTCGAAGCATATCTGCTACTCTTTTACTATCATCGTGAGGTGATACATATCCTTCCTTATTATAAGACATCTAATTCACCTGGTTATAGATTTTTTTGATTCTTTTATCAATAATATCTTTGATCTTAACTTTAAATATTGGAATTATATTTTTATCAGTTAATATATCCAAAGCTTCATCAACAGCTTCGACAATTAAACTAGTGGCATTTTCATACTGCTGATCCTTGAAATCCTCAAGTACAATTTTCAATTCATCTTCTTTTGCGTGTGATTCACCTGCATCTTTTGCAACCATTTTGTAAACAGGGTATTTTGTACCAGCGAAATCCTGGAACTTGAAAGTGGTTTCTCTCTTTTGAGGCTTAGATTCTTTAATTACTTTCTTTAATTTGTTTCCTGCATCTCTTATTTCTTTTTCTTTATCATTTGGCAGTAATTGCTGCGCCAATCTGGCAAGTCTCTTCTCAGCAACATATTCCTGAAATGGGGTCTCCGGCAGTGAGGTGAACATATCCATGAAGCAGCTGATCAGGTCCTCAAAGGATTTTTTTTCTTTTTTAACTAACAATACTTGGTCTTTTTTCTTCTCAGCTTCAATTTCTTTTCCCATTGGACCCACCTCTGAAAAACAAGTATTTCTTTTTCCATTTCTTTCTCTTTTTGATTTTAATACCTGGTTCAATGTCCATGGAGTCTTTTCTATCTAAAAAAATATTCCAGAATTCCCATGGGTATTTATTCCGGTGTTCAATGTGGAATTTGTATTCTTCATCGCAGAAAAAACATTTGATGGTTTGAATTCCATCTTTCTCTTTAATCCCATGCCATACATGACGTCTGGCTATGTTACATGGCAGTTGATAGAACTTGTCGTATTCTTCAAGACGCTGTTCTGTGAGACCGTTGATTTCTTTAGCTATCTTCCTTCACCTCTTCAAGTTGGTTTTTCATGAAAATCTTTGGTCTTTTGGCTTTTTGTCCGCGTTCAAGTTCATCATATAACCTGATGATTCTGTCTATGTAAACACTGTTTTCCTTGTTTTGTTCTTTTCTATCCTGCATTTTCTTGACATTCTCAGGGGTGGCTGATCCATCAAGGTGTGATACTTCTGAGTAATAAATAGGCGTTTTTTCTTTTACCCGCGTTGAATAACTTCTTTTCAAAATATATTGAATGTACATCGGCAGTTCATCGATTTCGTACAACTCAAAATTAGCGTACCAGGGATAGTTTTTTTCTTCCTTATGACAATAGATCTTCGGTGCGATAAAAACCGGATGCTCTGGTGTGCTCCTTGGAGATATTCCATAGGCATCTATTCCTCCGGTGAACATCATCCTTATCTCCAAATGTTTGATGTTTTTCAATTCATCATCATCTGTTTCAACCATCCATGGTATGTCTTTGATGTCTTTTGTTGCAACTATGCTGAAATGTCCAATGTTACAGACCATCTGAGGTGATTTTCCACGTGCAATATGTAAGAAAGCATATGCATGTGAGAAAACCATGATCATTACAAAACCAAATAATCCAACAGCTGGGAATTTAGTGAAATAAAGCAAATCCCCTGTGTAAACTGATAATAGGATTAAAACCATCGCAGCCAGTACAAATAATCCTATTACATACTCTGATTTCAATTCGTCACCTTTTTATCTGTTTTTGTTGAACTGATCACTGTATCCAGTTTTTTGAGGAGTTCATCATGGTGAGCTGCTATTTTTTTATCCATTTCAGCTATTTTATTGTCGAATTCTTTTTTTATCTCCTGGTTTTTTTCTGCATCTGTTTTTTTGACTTTTGCATGTTTTGGCCTGAAACTCAGCAAGGAAGTGAATTTATTGAATTTTGACGTCTGCGGGTCCACGTTGGTCTCTATCTGCAGTTCTTCTGTCCCTGGCTTGTGTTTTCCCCATTTCCAATATCCCAGCATCATTGACAGAGTAATTGCTACAAACAACACGAAAATCAATATGAGAGGAAAAGCAGCTATCTGCTGGTCTTTGTCATCAAGTTGTTTTTCATATCCATAGATAGAGGTATAATAATCATCTTCACCTGCTATCTTGAAATCAAAACCATATCTGCTGTCAGAAGTCATTTTTACAAAAAAATTCTTATATGTAGTTGAATTGGTTGTTTCATTCAAAAGTTTCTCCTTGGTTAAATTCAACTCATTGTATTTATCACGGTATTTTTTGCTGATGTTATTCAATCGGCTGCTTAGATTATCGTTTTGGAATTCCATGTCATTGGTTTCATTTTTTAGGTTGTTGTAATCCAGTATCAGATTATCAAGATCTTTCTGCATCTGGCTAAGGTTATCCAAAGCTTCCTCAAGTTCATCCAATGTATTGTTGTAAAACTCGGAGACGTTAAGGTATTTTACCATCCATGGGTTCTCAGGGATCTCAGTATCAGCCATGTTGATATACATTGCAAATAACTGCTTGCTTTCATTATCCTGATAGATAAACAGTTCATCACTCAGGTTCTCCCAGTAATTGGCTTGATATGGATTGCTGGTGAAAATATACCGTGTTTTATGCGTAGCTGGAATGTAATTTAATTTGATGAAATCCAAAGCAGATTGGCTTACAGTTGAATGAATATAGGTAAGGTTAACTTCATTTGGATAAGTGATGTCAACCTGAAGATAATCCTCATATTCGACAGTACCCAGGTCAATCAAAGATGCAGTTGATATTTGGCAGCCTAAAATCCCTATGGCTATGATTGCCATTAAATAAATTGTTCTTTTCATAAAATTTCTCCTTAAAAAAAATTAGTCTAATTTGGAAATGCTAATTTCCTGAGTCTTTTCATTTCAAAATACATATATCCTGATATAGCTATCGCCGAAGTGAACATAATCGAATTACCGATCGGATATTGACTTACCTGGAATCCTACTATAAAAATTATCACTCCAGTAATTAATATTGTCCATATAGAAATAATAACCATTACTCTGAATCCTAATGGATGTTTTTTTATTTGTTCAATTGCTTTCTTATCACTTTTTTCTCTTTCTTCTTTCCATTTCTCTCTAAAATTCATCTTATTACCTCTCAAACAACTTTTTTAAAAAAATTTAAAATAGATAGATTGAAAAAAAAATAAAATCAAACAGATTGAGACTGCCGTTTTTTCACTATATCATTCAGGTTGCTGGTGAACTTATCAACCAGCTCATCATGGGCCATATTGGTTTTCTTCACCAGCTCATGGTTCTTCTTGAAGTTCAAAACCACTTTATCCACGGATTCAATTGCAACTTGGTTAGTAAAGCTTAATTTATCCATCCCCAAGTTGTTAGCTATAGGAATTATTTTTTTATAGAAATAACAACCAACTTTCAGGATCTCAGCAAGGGTGCAAGTATCATCCATGCTGTTCCCGTTCCACCCGATAGGCAGATTCAGCAATTCAGAAATATCTCCCACTTGATCCCAGACTTTTTTCCCATTCGGGGGCAGCGTAGCTTGCACTGGTTTGCCATGAAAAAGCAACTTGCCTCTTTGCCCAAGGTACTTTGATGCTTCTTTTTTATCTTCATTATTTTGATTCATTAAACAATTTCACCTCAATAAACACTTTTTTCTTCTTGCGACGGCTTACATAAGCAAGTATCAGAAGAACTAAAAACAAAAACAACAGGAGCTCCATTTGGTTTCTTTCCATAAAAAAAGATTTCAACGGCTCCGGCAGGCTTTTCAATATTTTGCTTCCTTGTTCTTCTTCAGGGGTTTGTTCTTCTGGTTCAATATATTCCTGGGTCACTGAAACTTTGACCTGGTCCGTGAATTGATTTGTCTCACCAGATGAACTGTTTTTCCCTATTATTTTAACAAAATAAGTTCCCTGCTCCAAATAAGTTATATGATCATGAAGGTCCTCTGCTTCAACCCAGGAGGTCTCAGAGTTGTTATCTCCGTTTTTATCCTGAATGATCCAGTGGTAATGAGTGACGTCATTGTTGATGTTTGGTGATAACACAGTTTTGCTTTCAACTGAACTCCAGGTAAAACTCACAATTGGTGCTGCTTCAGCTGCAACAGCAATCAAGCTAATGAAGAATAAGCTTATTATGAAAAAAGATTTTTTCATCTATCTATAAACCTCATAAACAGCTAGGATCAAATAAAAATTAGTTGCATCTTCGATTCTGCTTCCTTCGAAGATGTAAAAACTCCTTTTCCGGGTGTCATTCACGAAAACCCCGGTGTATTTACCTTTCTTCGGGTATTCGGTGGTATAATCCTCTTCAAACCCCTGACCTATCAAACTATTTTTGCTTCTTTCATAAATATTTTTTGCCTGTGAAGTGTTTGAACCATAGATCATAGAATTGCTATGTATTTTTACACCAGTTACTTCTTTCATGAATTCCTCACTGATGGTGTAATTATACAGTGAACTATTAGAAGAAATCAATGTGAATTCCCTACTGTCGGTTACTCCTGGTATCAATTCCTCTGTTTTTCCAATGTCTGAAAAAACAGTGTATCTGAGAAGAATCAGGAAAACACAGAATATGATCAAAGCAATTATGCCCGACATTTGTTTATCCATTTTTTAAACTCCTAATGCAGTGATCAACCAGATAATTATTGCAAGAAGCAATCCGATTCCAATCAGGTTCTTTGAGATCTTCTGGTATTTTTTAATGTCTTTATAATAAACATACATTCCTATCCCAATGATCATGAGACCTAATCCTATCCCCACAAAAATCGTGAAGAAGCTGATGGGTACCCCTAGGAAAATATATATCGGCGTGCTGAAATGAAGCTCATTTGGGTTTTCCCCAGGGTAATCTGCAAATTTAAAGTATATCTCATATGTTCTTCCACTGCCTGATGCTACATCTCCAATTGCATTTGTTCCTATTTTCAATGAACTTCCGCTGAATGAAATGTCACTTACGTTACAGGCATTGTTTGCATCGTAGACAACTAGCTCATCACCGATTATTTCAGTTGGAATGGGAAACTTAAAATAAAAATCAAGTGAACCACGGTAGGTTTTATCATAACGATTTACCCACGTGTATTTAATATAATTATATAACTTGTCATTGAACCTGATGTTGCTTTGATATGAACTTATACTTATTGTGTCAGATCCATAGTAATACTGCTCAAGTTTGCTATTATAATATTCAAGTAAATAATTCCTGGTCTCAGATGCATTAACTCCCCCTAACACTTTGAATTGTATGGCACTTGCAGTAACATCATAATTCTCACCATCCTTTAAAATAGTATTGTCATTATCGACATCAGTTATCCTTACCGTTGAAGTGTCTGGCTTTGAAGTCGGAGAAAAACCACAATAGGCATATACGTTGTACCAATGGACATTCATGGTGTTCATTATCTCAATACCTGCACGGTGATAACCTGGTCTTTTCTGACCATTTTCAGTTATCCATCCTGGGTTGTTGGATCCATTGTAAATATCCCAATCAAATTTCTTCAACATGTTAAAAACAGTTTCACGGTAAATATGAACATCATCTGATGCATTTATTGTAACATTGAAACCCTCAGGATAAAATTTAGAAGGGACCCAGGTGGTATTCTGGATCAATGTCCCGTTATCAGAATAGGTTATATTTATCCAGCTGGGGACAGTTCCATTTACAGTTGTAATGTAAATAACATCATGTTCACCAATGATGGTAATAGTACCATTCTCCGTGGTTCCATTGGATGGCACCAAAGGCGTGCTGTTGATCCAATTACCAGTTGAATGGTTCCTGGTCTCAGCTAAAACATTCAAAGGCGGGCAAACTCTCCAATAGCTGCCGCCAAGCTGCATCCCAAGAATATCAAAAACACTTATATAAATAGGAGGATTCCTGCAAATAATAGTTGCATCAGGCATCAACGCAGCATCCAATGCATTGTCAAACTCAATTAATTGGCCCCTGATCACGCTTTGCCCTTGGATGATCAATGAAATTCCATTATTTCCGATCTGATATGCTTTGCTTCTGTTTACTGTTTCATCCCAGCTTACATAACTGCTATTATCACTATTGTAAACCCGGGCTGTATAATTTCCAGATGGAAGCATGAATCTGACATCGCCCAGGTTACCCGGAACTACAAGTTCAAACCAACGTGTCGCCCCCTCTTTCAATAAACTTACATAATAAAACTCATTGTTAGTATTGGTAAAATAATACTCATGGAAAGTCAAACCCAAATTGATTTCATCCGCTGGTATGGTGACATTATAGGTCCCATTGTACATTTCAAGGTCATAATAATCCTGAACAATGATCTCTAACTCAGCTCCTATGTAAGTATATACAATATTGTTATTTTTATATACACCGTCAACATAAAGTTTCAATGTTTCGTCTGGTAGACCAAGTCCAATGTTGGTGTTATACCAGTTGATATAGACAACTGCATTATTATAAATCCCGGCACCTGCTTCCCATGACAAATACAGTATTGCTCCCTTTTTATGAATAAAACCAGTTGCAGAATCAGTTACTTCAATACTGATCAAATAAATCCCAGGGGGCAGTGAAGACGTTGCTATGCTGCAAAAATAATTACCATTGTCACACCACCAATAATGAATCGGACTCAAAGCATCGGTTCCATTTTGATAATAAACATGGGTCCTTGCAGTTACATTCGCCCTGCAATCAGTGACATTGG
>CAYRYW010000058.1:0-8484 GCA_964428725.1 uncultured Dehalococcoidales bacterium | reverse complement strand
TGGCTTGATTTTTAGTTCTGGATGTGTTATTTCTTATACGATGTGCCAAAAATCACAATGTCCTTCCGACAATGCACACCTGTAATCCAAGGAGGTCTAGATGCCCGAATTCGAGACTATAAAGTTCACTAAGGAGGAGGGTTTTGCCACAATAACCCTGAACCGGCCCAAATCTCTCAACGCGCTTAACGTAAAGATGTGGAGCGAGCTGGGTCAGGCAATCGACATGGTGGATAACGATGACGATATACGGGCTTATATCTTCACTGGTGCGTCCCGCCCGGATGGCCGTCCCTGCTTCTGCGCCGGCGCTGACCTTAAGGAGATGTCCGGGTTCACCAGCGGTGGCGTGCTGCAGGAATCGACTGCTGACACACCGGCCAACGTGAAATTGACAAAGCCATCCGGCGTGAAGAACTTCTGGGCACTGAGGCAGCCGAGGGCCGCCATGGTGCCGACCTTCGAGAAGATCACCTGGTCACCCAAGATATCCATCGCCGCCATCGACGGGGTGTGCACAGCGGGGGGCACCGAGCTGGCACTGGCCTGCGACCTTGTCGTAGCGTCACAGACCGCCCAGATCAGCGATATGCATGTCAAGAACCTGGGCTGGATCGGAGGGGCCGCCGGCAGCGCCAACATGGCCTGGCGCGTAGGCGTCACCAAAGCGCTGGAGCTATGCCTGACCGGTGATGTCATCGACGGCGCTGAAGCCCACCGCATCGGTTTCGCCAACCAGGTCTGGCCGGCGAATCAATATCTGGACAAGGCCAGGGAGCTGGCACGAAAGATCGGCTGCATGCGTCTGGCAGCGGTCATAATGACCAAGGCGACTATCAGGGCAACGCAGGATATGGATCGCAAGTCGACACTGCGCTATTGCGACGACGCATTCCTCACCCTGCTGGCTGAGCAGGATACTGCCGATTTCGGGCCTGACCGCTGGGTGAAAGGCAAAGAATAGAGAGGTATTCAATGGGAGAAAGAGTAGGAATAGTAGCCGTAGCTCAAACCAAATATCATGCAAACAGGTGCGACGTTAACGAGGAGGAGCTGGCGTATGAGGCCATAAAGCAGGTGCTGGATGAGACCGGCATCACCCTCTCCGAGATCGGTTCCGCCGTCACCTGCTCCCAGGACTTCTGGGATGGCAGGACCATATCCAGCATGAATATCCAGCATGTCGTGGGGGCACACCTGGGCCATGAGGACAATATATCCGAGGACGGGATAAATGCCGTCTACGCGGCTATGGCGCAGATACTATCGGGCCACCATGACCTGATCCTGCTGGAGGCGCACACCAAGGAATCTCAGGCCGATAAGAGCCTGATAGAGAACGCCGCCCTCGATGCCATTTTCTTGCGGCAGCTGGGGCTGGACTTCACCTCTGCGGCGGCGATGCAGGCTAAGAGATACATGTACAAATACGGGATAACGCCGGAGCAATGCGCCAGGGTGGTGGTGCGGAACCGCGCCAACGCCAAGAACAACCCCCTGTCTCAGGAGCCGCTGGACCTCACCGTGGAGGATGTGCTCGGCTCGAGGATGGTCATGTCACCGATCCGCTTTCTGGACATGAAACCCATATCGGACGGCGCCTGCGCCATGATCATGGCCTCGGAGTCCAGAGCCAGGAAGCTGACAAAGAAACCGGTATGGATAATGGGCGCTTCGAATTGTTATGAGGCGCATTACCTGGGAGACCGCGATCTGGCCGAGTGCGACGCGCTGGCGATCGCTGCTAAGAAGGCCTACAGCATGGCCGGCATCAAGAACGTTATAAGAGAAATCGATGTAGCCGAAATATCGACTGAATACTCCTACCAGGAGCCCCTGTGGCTGGAGGGATTGGGCTTCTGCGACCGTGGCCATGGCGGCAGGCTGGTGGAATCCAGCATCGTCAAGATGGGTGGCAGGCTCCCGGTCAACCCCTCGGGGGGAATGCTGGCAGGCAACCCCAACGGTGTGGCCGGAATGGCACGCGTCATCGAGGCGACGCTGCAGCTCCGCGGCGAGGCGGGAGACCGGCAGGTCAGCGGGGCCAAGACGGCGCTGGCACATGGCTATACCGGGATGTGTGGACAGCACCAGGCAGTCATGATTCTGGGCAACATGTAGTCGGAGGAAGATATGGCGAATAGAGTAGCTATAGTAGGCATAGGACAGACGCATCACACCGGCCAAAGGAACGATGTAAATCAGCCGGAGATGGTCGGCGAGGCGGTCAGGGCAGCGTTGGCCGACGCCAACCTGAGCATCAAGGACATCGAAGCGATGTTCTTCGGCAATATGGAGACATTCGAGGGCATATTCCTGCCCGATCATGGGATGGCTGCCGAGGTCGGGGCCATCGGAAAGCCGGGGTTCAAGGTCAACACCGGCGGCACCACCGGCGGCTCGGTGGTCGTCGAAGCCTTCAGCATGGTGGCCTCCGGCCTCTTCGATGTGGCCATGGCCATCGGTTTCGAGAAGCAGGACTGTGGCGACACTACCGCAGCCATAACCGCAGCCGCCGTGCCGAACTGGGCCAAGGGGGCCGCCACCGGCGCCATCGGCGAGTTCGCCAAGCAGGCGCTGGCCTATATGAAGACCTCCGGGGCCAAGGAGGAGCACGCCGCTATGGTGCGGCTCAAGGCCGACAAGTGCGCCTGCCGGAACGAGTATGCCCATTTAAGGCTAGGGCTCAAGAGCATAGACGAGGTGTTGCAATCACCCTATCTGGTCTGGCCTCTCAGGCTCATGGATTTCTGCCCCCAGTCCAGCGGAGCCTGCGTGCTGATACTGGCCTCGGAAAAGAAGGCGAAGAAGATTTGCAAGAAACCGGTCTGGCTGGTGGATTACGAAGTGGTGCACCAGGAGCCGTTCCGTGCCGGCGTGTTCGGCGACCCCACGGGTACGGAGACATACACGCAGCATGTGGCCTGCGAGAAGATATACAAGCGGAACAACATCACCGATGTCCGCAAGCAGGTCGATCTGGCAGAGATCTACGAGCCGTCCAACTGGGAGGAACTGAACCTCTATGAGCACCTTCACTTCTGTGGAGATAAGGAGGGGTGGAAGCTCATCGAGAAGGGGATAACCGAGATAGAGGGTGAGTTCCCGGTAAACTGTTCCGGCGGCGTGATAGCCACCAACCCCATCGGCGCTACCCCCGTAATCCGCGTAGCCGAGGCCGCCCTGCAGGTCCGGGGAGACGCCGGCGAGCATCAGGCCACGCGTGACGTCAAGACGGCGATAGCCACCGCCCTCGGCGGTCCCAACTGGACGGTGATGTTCCTGCTCAAGAGGTCTATATAGGAGGCAAGGATATGGCGAAAGAACCTGAATATATCCGCATAGCGTACAAAGCGCCACGGCCATACGACTGGTCGACGGGCAAGTACCTGGGCAAGGTCTATGCCGAGGCCAAGGAGAACAAGAAGCTGGTGGGGAACCGATGCCCCAAATGCCAGTACATCTGGCTGCCGCCGACGCCGGTCTGCCCCAAGTGCAAGGTGGACATGGGTTGGGACTGGGTTGAACTGCCACAGACGGGCACCGTATATCAATACACGTATCTAGTGTATCCCCTGTGGGATCCGCATTACGGGGAGAAGTGGGCCAACCCTTACCCGTCGGCCACCATTCTTCTGGATAATGGGACCTTCTACCGGCATTTTTTGGAAGAAAAGGATAGGGAGAAGCTGAAGGAGGGGATGCGGGTGCAGGCGGTGTGGAAAGAGGACTACGACGAGCGCGGCCAGGGTGTGCAGGACATACTTTACTTCAGGACTATTGAGGAGTAGGAGGGTAAACATATGCGGATGGTAACCGAGAAACTGGATGGCACGGATGTCTGGCTGTATCACGGCCAGATATATATACCGAATACATACTCTGCCGGCGCAGTGGGCAGCAAATTCCTGACCACATTGAGGGATAAAGCGCAGATCCTGGGCATGCGGTGCCCTATGTGCAATCGCGTCTATGTGCCCGCCAGGTCCGTGTGCAAGGACTGCTTCGCCCAGCTCAAGGAATGGGTGAAGGTCAGCGACAGGGGCACAGTGTTAACGTACACCATCGACCATGAGTCGAAGCCGGTAATCAAGCCGGCTGAACCACCGATTATTTACGCCATAATACAGCTGGATGGCGCCGATACCGGATTCGCCCATATGCTGGGCCAGGTTGAACCCGAGCATCTCTCGATCGGCATGAGGGTTCAGGCCGTATTCAAGCCCAGGGCAGAGCGGGTGGCCAGTATCCTAGACATCAAGTACTTCAAACCGATTTAACGCACCGATACGCAGCCTGGATACCATACAGGGGGCCTCGACAGGGAGGCCCCTTTTTTTGAGCGATCCGTATGTCGAATCCAGCCTAGAGTGATATTTCCCTCAGTATCTCGCTGACCGCAGCCACGGACGGTGACGTATCTGGCAGCTCGATGAGCGGCCTGCCGGATGAGTCGTATTTGGTAATGTTGTCATCATCCGGTATGCGTCCGAGTATATCGAGACCCCACCTCTCGGCACAATCCCGTATCAAACCGTCATCGCCCCTGAACCTGTTGACCACGATCGCCATCTCGCCGGGATTTATCGACTCGCTGCTCCTGGCAACCTCCGCTATCTCCCCGGCGACGCGCGCCCCGCGCAGCGTTGTCTCGGTCACGATGATCAGAAGGTCGACGTTCTTTACCACGCGCCGGTTTACCTGCTCCGGCCCCGCCTCGCAATCGATGATGGTCACATCGAAGTGCTGTGCCAGCCCGTCGATCCCATATTTCAGCAGGTCGTTTATCGAGCAGTAGCAGCCGGGGCCCTCCGGCCGACCCATCACCAAGAGCTGGAACCCTTTGCCCTGCGCCAACGCCTCCTGCATCACGGTGCGTATGCTCTTGTCCTCGATATGCGCCCTCGATACAGGGTCCTCGATTATCTGTTTTCGAATCCGGGCAACCGTTTCCCGGGTTTCAACCCCCAGCGCGTACGGCAGGTTGATCGCCGAATCCGCATCGATGGCCAGAAGCTTCAGGTTGCCCCTGGCGGCGAGCAGCTTTATCATCAGCGCGCAGAGCATCGTCTTACCGCTGCCGCCCTTGCCGGTTACAGCTATCTTTTTGACCATAATCGCCCCCTTGAACGAGATCGGCTATGACTTAAATGGATTGCGACATATCGACAGTCGATCGAGAGTCGTCCAGCCGATGTGATCCCCGGAAGGTATTATATTACAAATCCGTATCGCCGAAACTTTGTCGCGATCCAGCCATTTGTAGTATACTTTACAACATCCACCGTATTATTAGGAACAGGAGTAAGCCAGCGACATGACGGATGAAACAAAAGACCACCGCAAATACGTGCCGTTCCTCGACCGGCATTACAACCTGTACACGCTGATTTACCTGACGCATACGGCGCTGTTCAATACGAGGTATCAGGAGATAAAAGGGCTGGGCATTACCAGCATGGAGCTGGGGCTGCTCACTGTGGTACATGGGCTGGGTGGCTCGGCCACGCCGGCCGAGATCTCGCGCTGGATGATGCGCAAGCGCCCGACGGTGTCCGGCCTGCTCAACCGCATGGAGCGCAACGGGCTGATCACACGTTCGGGATACAAACACAACCGTAAACTGAAAAAGGTATCGATGACGGCCCGTGGCAGGCGGGCGCTGCAGCAGGCATACAGGACGGATGTCATGCACACCATCATGGGCGCCCTGTCGGACGAGGATTTTAATCAGTTGTGGTCCCTGCTGGAGAGGCTGCGGACAAAGGCGCTGGAACTGGCTGAAAAGCTCGATAAGAGGACCACTGTCTTATAATCCCATGCCATAGTCCCCAGTAGCCCCCAATGTCTATTCTGATCCACATAATAGCCGCTACTGGCATGTGGCTGACTTGTATGATACGTTTGCCTTCACGTAGTCGGTGGCTATCCAGTAGCCATCCTCAAAAACACCGCTCTGCGCCTCGTCGAAGTACACGCCCCAGGCAAACACACCGCTAGCGTTTATGTAGTTATCAAAGTTGGAGGTTATCGAGCGGGTCATAGTACTATCCGAGCCAGTGGTAATCTCCTGCGTAGTGCCTAATTGACCCCATGTGCCAGCGGTATCATCGTAGACCCATATAGCGAAGGTTCCTGTTGTTTCGCCATATCCCTCAAAGAATAGATCGATATTTGTGATGTCGGTCGGGTTTTCAACGATGGTCACATCATACCACATGAACACATAATCATCTCTTCCTGGATTAAGAGTTTGCCACCTGACGTTATCGCTCGAATTTATCTGGTTGTACTGGGCATCATTAGCCTCAGTCTTCGAATTAAGGTTGGGACCTGTCGGCGGCATAGCATCAATATCACACCAGTAAGCGAAGTGATCATCTGTAGACTGGTTCACCCCGATGTAATCATAAGTCTGCGAACATGCCACCTTTGCCCGGGTAACATTCCATGTCTGGAGATACGGTGTAACCGAAGCATCGGTGGTGGAAAGATCTGCATATAGCTTGATAGGACTGGTATTTCCAGCACACGATGAGATGTTGTAGCCGGCGGCTGCCTGTGTAGCGTTGATTGTACACAGTGAGGTGTTATCACTGGCCCTGAGTATCTGGTATGAAATATCGGTATTTGCCGGCAGGCTGTGGTTGGCATAGAATATGTCCCAGCCGCTCTTGCCTTCCAGTGAGACATTGATGGAAGTAACATTACCTAGGCTATTGTATAATGTTTTTGTTACAGAAAGATTATCTACCCAAACGTTCTCACCCGTGCCGAGAGTTGCATCATATCCTATTGTAAAGTTACTAATTCCATAGGTGCTGATATTTATAGGATTAGACCACTCTATCCAAATATCATCCGCTCCATTATCATCCAATTCATCAATTAAATCCCATGAAGCCCCATTATAGAAATAAAGTGTAAAGTCAGTACCTTCGGTGTCATCTTTCCTGAACCAAAATCGAAGATCCGCCGAAGTTGCATCGGAGAGGTCAATATCATCGGATATGAAATAGCCCTCATTGCCATTGCTTGCCCTAGCGCTATAGGAGCCATTCTGTTGCTGAGCACCGTCCCGATACCAACTGGTGGCATAATTGTCATCCCACTTGATGAATGGGGTATTTTCAAAATCATCCCAGAACGCTGTCTGCTGACTGCCAGACATCATCAATATCACATCGCCATCTTGTACTGTTGTATTGGAAAGATTAGAAATGCCTGCCGTCCCGCCAAAGTAGTCCGTACGGCTGGCATACGAAGCTATCTCCTCTTCTTCGCCCAGATTGACTATTGGTTCCGAACAGGCGATTTTACGCACCCCAAAGTAGTCATACCTGACGCTGGTATTCTCATAGCACCCCATGGCCACTATGCCAGGCCCAAGTATCCTTGAAGCTGATGTATCGTTATAAGTGAATGCAGCCAACGTTGTATTGGTGGAAACGTTGGTCAGTGTGTAGGTCATGTTACAACTAGCGTTATCGCAGCTGTTCCCAATAGTGGCATAAACATCATACCAGTTCAGGTTGGCCATAGCGTTCGAAGCGCCAACCAGCTGGGTCCTTGCCGCAGCATTGAACCTCTCAAGCACCGGCCTCTCAACAGATGTGGTGTTGGGCTTAGCATCGAAGCCATATGTAGTAGGGTAGGTATAATTTCCATTGTGTCTGGCATATATCCCCCACCAGCCACCCTGGAACTCCCACTGCACCGATATCATCACCCTAGCCTCTATGACAGCGTTAGTCATGCTGGCCAGCACATCGGGATAAAGAAGCGAATGGTTGAGTCCCACAGCGCCACCATATTCACGAAACTCTACGTAACCTTCTGTAGTGTTAAACCATGGCCCCTCATCTATACCAAGAGCATTGTATAGCGATGATGTATTTGTGCTGAAATCATCGTACCAAAGCCAGGTAGAGCTCTTGTTACTCTCGCTGCTGGCACTCCCATTGCCATAATACATAAAGAAGGTGTCCGTACTACTTGCGCTGACGTTCACCTTAACCCATATCGTAGACACTCCAGATGTGTTCCATGTATCGACCCAGTAGCTCAACGTGGTCACTTCGTCATCTTCTGTAAACCTTAAATCAGAGCCATTCGCGCTGGTTTTGCTATAATCAAACGTCTTTGGATCCAGATTTATAGGAATTTGGAATTCCGTTAGATCAGAGCCGGAAGTATCAGTGACCTCAAACCTCATCCTATAATCCCAGCCATCATATGCGATTGTGGATGTGGGTGTAGGTGTCGGCGATATCGTGGCGCTCACTGTCGGCGATACGCTGGGTGTAGGTGACAGTGTTGGCGATATCGTGGCGCTTATCGTCGGCGACACGCTTGGCGTTGGCGAAGGCGTGGCTGTCAGCGTTGGTGTAGGCGATGGTGTGGCTGTCAGCGTGGGTGTAGGCGATGGTGTGGCTGTCAGCGTGGGTGTCGGCGAAGGCGTGGCTGTCAGCGTGGGTGTCGGCG
>CAYRYW010000057.1:6399-8966 GCA_964428725.1 uncultured Dehalococcoidales bacterium | reverse complement strand
TTTTTCGATTGTCAAAGTTCAGCTAAGTGGGTACTTTTTAGTTTATCAAAAACAGTCACTAGATCCATGAAGTTTAAATACATAGTTTTCAGGTCTTCTCGTCGGACTCAATAGCAGGATGACATCTTTTTCGTCTTCATACGTAATAGCTATACGTTTATATGTTTCAACACCGTACTCGCTGATTACATGCTCAAGAATAGTATCATAGTTCGTTGTGAAAATGGGAACCGAAAAATCAAAGAGAGTCAGATGCAAAATAGGGTTTTTCTTGACCGATTTCTTGAAACGCTGTCGCAAGATCTCTGCGATGGCTGAATCAATGGTTGTGTCACGATCTTCTATACCGGATACTGCATACTGCTTTATCGCTTCCGCAGCTAGCAAGTATTGTTGATGCTCGACGAGTTCCCGAACTTCTGCACGTTGACTGGGATTGGCAGGTCGTAGTTTGGTTAGCAATACATCAAGCAATTCCTCCCAGTTGGGCATTTCTGGCGCATACGCTTTAGAAACTCCGCTCCCCAGGAAAAACACCAGGTTGTTGCTGTTGTAGGCTTGGGATATAGCATCGGCTTTTTGATACAAAGCCGAGAAGTCGATCCAATAATGAGAACTCGATGAATTTTCAGACTTGTTTATCATTTTTCCTCAGCCCTTACTTTTTGACTCAACAATGATTAACAAAGTGCTTTCTAGCAGGCTGTCGGAGAGAACGTTTTGGGCCAAAACACGGAGCGCGCACCCCACTTATGCCCGAAGAAGCCGCGAAAATAGGGATAACGCTTTTTTCTCCGATAAGCTGCTAGGGTCAACCTTACACCCCAGATCGGTGTTCATGGCGCAGTAGTGTTCAGTGCGTTGGCTTGTTTTGTTTCTGTCTTGTCGTCGTGTCGATGGGTTTCTCCTTGGTCTGTGTTGTGTCGGGCGGGTGTTCCTCCATCCGTCGGGGCGGCAAATTGTGATCCGCTGCGAGAAGGGGAGATACCTGCGCTGATGAGAGTTGAGTTTTTATCATGTCGACTGTGCCTATGGCTCATAGGTCACCACAAGAGTGTAAGGTTGCTCGATACTCCAGGTATCGCGCTCATTTTCATCGCTAGCAATGCGGATGTAATAACGGCCCGGTCCCAAGTCTTTTAAATCTTCAGGTATGAGGTTCGGTATGATCATAGTCGGCAGTCCGCGTCCATCGCTGGCGAGTAACCGCCTGGGTGGGTTTTGATAGAGAGCAGATTCATAAACAACCAGTTGTCCACGGGCCACATAATCAGTCACATGCACCCTGAGTGAGGCGGCTTGCTCCAGGATAACATAGTACCAGTCGTCAGGATCGTCAGGATAGGTCACATAGACCTTGCCGAACTCTAGTGGATAAGCCTGTTCCTGGACATCATTTTCTTCATAGTATGTGTCCCAGGCTGGCCTGGGAATTAAGCCAAGTGTTTGTCCCCACACTGTTAGTGTAGTGGCCGGTTCCCATGTCGAGGTGAGAGTGGGTGAGGTAGACTTGCATACTTCATCTGGGGGAGGCGGCAGAAATACCATTAACATTCCACTGACAAGAAGGGCAATCCGCGCACCCGTGCCGAAATAAACGAGAAATCGTCTCCCAAATTCTGGATAATCTCTCTGCGCCAGTGTCCTGTTGATTCCCTTGGCAAGATAGTAGATAACAGCACCAATCACGACGACTTGCGCTTCTGTTATGCGCGCCAGTACACACCGGAATGGCTGGAACCATAGGATGGTGACACCCAGCACAAGGACTAGACCTATTACAGATAGACCTAGATAGCCAAGATGCGAAAAGTCTGGCAAGAGTTCTCCAGCCAAATTGGATCGCTCTTCGTAATTTGTAAGCACTCGCGAGCCTGTTTCGAAAAGTGAGTCCAAGTTCTCTTTGTGCTTTGTAAGCAGTTGCGAGCCTTTTTCGAGAAGAGCACTTCGCTTCTCCTCGCGTTCCGAGAGCGCCCGCCAGCGAAAAATAATAAACGTGACTATGGCGCTGAATATTGCGACGGGAATTAGAATGTGATCCCCTTGATTGTGCTGACGTTTTTTACCCATCGTATCCATTTATGGCAGTGCTGTAAAGGTAGGGCGAGGAGAAGCTGTTGGTGGTGGTGGTGGCAATGGCTGAAACCAGAACGTCCCCTCGGTCGAAGTCATAATAGTAGTGTCTCCTTCTACTACCGTCACACTCCATCGCCACTCACCGAAAGCATCCCCCGGCAAGTCAAAATCTTCTCCCCAGGATGTATCAGAAAGTGGGGGACTTTGGATGGCGTACCCCGTCCTGGCACTCCTGGCCCGTACGATATAGCTCTGCCCGTCATGCAAGAGACCTTCCCACCGAAAGATGACGGGATTCGCCTGGGTCTCGCCAGGTAGCGGTGACAGTAGCTTGGGCGGGGGAACAGTGAGCGTTACGGTTGGCTCCACTATAGCTGTCGGCGCGAGCGTCTCGACTGGGGTCGGCGTGTTGGCCTCGATGGGAGTGATCGTTGGTGTGCGCGGTATAATCAAGGTCGCTGTGTAGGTTGGAGAGACTGTAAAAGTTGTGG
>CAYRYW010000057.1:0-6299 GCA_964428725.1 uncultured Dehalococcoidales bacterium | reverse complement strand
TGCGCGGTATAATCAAGGTCGCTGTGTAGGTTGGAGAGACTGTAAAAGTTGTGGGTGGCTTTGCCGTGACCGTCTCGATTGGGGTCGGCGTGTTGGCCTCGATGGGGGTGATCGTTGGCGTGCGCGGTATAATCAAGGTCGCTGTGTAGGTTGGAGAGACTGTAAAAGTTGTGGGCGGCTTTGTCGTGACCGTCGGTGTGAGCGTCCCAGTCGGGGCCGCAGTGTAGGTTGCAAAAAGCTCCGGCGTGACCGTTGACGTGGGTGGTTCATGCAGGGTACAGGTCGGTGGGATGATAAGAGGTGTGATGACACCTCCTGGTCCCGACAGAAAACACTCTTCTGCCGCTGGTGGCGGAAGGAGCACCACGACGAACACTGTACCTATGGAAGCGATTGCCAGACCTGCAAAGAACCAGCGAAAAACTTGCTGGGCATGGTGGGGGAAAGACGTAATTGCGCTAATCGCACCACTAGCAAGTGCCAAAAAGATGGCCAGTACTCCCTCAGACAGCCTAAATTCCAGCATACAGCGGAGGGGTTGGATAAACAGAGCCACGACAACTCCGACAACAAAGATACCCATCAAGCCTGCAGCCAAAAGGTGGAAGCTTGAGAAACTCCTGGATTTTCCAGTCGCTTTTGTGTTTGTCGCTCCTGGTCCTTGTTGCTCATTCATAGACATTAAACATCCCTGCGATCAATAAAGCCAGCCTCCGCCGGGGTGGGGTAGCCGACGAATCGCCAGGGGGCCATAAAACGCGCCTGGACCCCAGAGCGCCTCTTGAGATCGGTCTTGCGCCACCTGGCGACAAACTGTTGTAGGGTGAATTTGGGTTTCATGGCTTTTGTCCTTGGTGGTTATGTTTTTGATTCGGCCTGGCTGAGGGTGAGAAGGATTCTCACTGCGCTTTATCGCTTGGATCTTCAGGCTGACGGAAGCCCAGCCGTTGCCTCATCTCCTCCTGTGCTCGTACAACCGTACCTTGGCTCAGTGTTTCGGCAACGTAACGGTATACCTGCGCAGGATATTGTGAGCCAAGTTGTTGGAATGATTGGAGCAGGACATCCGAGTCCAAGGAGGCCAATAGGTCAGCCAACATGGAGTCAATACCTTGTCCTAGAATCAATTCCATACAGCTGCCAAAGCTGATCTCTTGTTCAATTACAGCTTCAATCACCTGTTTGAACTCTACTACTCTGGTATACGTTTCCTCAGAAATGATCATCTCTGGTGCAAGTTTATTTCCCTCGTGAGCAATCTCTCCAAGGCAAAATGCACAGGTGTTTGTCTGCCTGCCTTCATTTGCTGCATGTGTCTGGGCATCCTCAAGACAAGAAAAGTGGTCTGTCCAATGTCCATTTTTTGTTTGTTGGGCTTGCCGATTCCTATATATATGGCAGTCAGTTGAGTGGACGGTCGCTTTGTTAGTCGGATAATTGATGTACACAACAAAACTCATTTTTGTTCTTCTTTCTTGATAGTAGAGATTGATGTATAATTGACCCCCACATGCTGTAGATTATACACGATTTTTTGATCTAGAACTTTTTAAGAAATAACTCCGCACTTTTCACTGGGAAAACGTAGGCAAAAATGCGAAATTATTCTTGGATGACTCCTTAGCATTTAGTCCAGTTTGTGGGGTCAATTATAAAAATTGGCTATTCTTTGCTTTAGCTTATTCAGCTTTCTCATCAACTTTGCAAGCAATCTGATCTCTGTACGGGGTTGTATTTTTCCAATAGAAATCTCAAGGGCCCTTCTTTCACTTATCGACATCTCATTGTCTACAACTCACCCCCATCCTCCTTCCAGCCAACAATCTCACCAACCCGCGCCCCTCGCTACCCCTCCTCGGGCCAATAAACCCGCTTCCCCGTCTCCTCACTGTACAGCCGCAACAGACTCCACGCCACATCCCTGAGCCGGCGGTGCTCTTTACGCCGCCCGGAAGAGGAATAATAAACCTCGACATCGCTGCCCAGTAGACGCTTCAAAGAGAGCACGTGCTGGTCAGTGATCGCCGGCGACTTCTGCCTGCCAAAATATAATCCTGGACCTACGCCCAGTGCAAACATCGCATTACAACGGACAGTATTTTCAGGGTCTTCAAGCGCAACAAGGAGCGCACTGACAACTTCCGGTTCGGCCCGCAGTACGTAGAAAGCATTGACAACACCCTCCCCTCTGTCGTCCAATCGGCCCAGCAGCGCCTTGACCACCGCCGGTGTCGCCTGCCCCAACTGCCCTAGGGCTTCGGCAGCACTCTCGCGCACACCCGCCTCCTCGTCGCCCAGCTGGTTTAGGAGTGCCCTAATGACCTCCGGCGTCGCCCGCCCCAACTGCCCTAGGGCTTCGGCAGCACTCTCGCGCACACCCGCCTCCTCGTCGCCCAGCCGGTTCAGGAGTGCCCTAATGACCTCCGGCGTCGCCCGCCCCAACCTACCCAGGGCCTCGGCAGCGCGCCCGCGCACGGTTGACTCTTCATCGCTCCGCCGGCCCACCAGCGCCTCGATGACCTCCGGCGTCGCCTGCCCCAACCACCCCAGGGCGCCAGCAGCGCTCCCACGTACATCCACCTCCTCGTCACCCAGCCGGTTCAGGAGTGCCCTAATGACCTCCGGCGTCGCCTGCCCCAACTGCCCCAGAGCAGAGGCGACACGCCCGCGCACGACCGCGTTCTCGTCACCCAGCCGGTTCAGGAGTGCCCTAATGACCTCCGGCGTCGCCTGCCCCAACTGCCCCAGAGCAGAGGCGACACGCCAGCGCACGACCGCGTTCTCGTCACCTAGCCGACCCAGCAGCGACTTGACGATCTCCGGCGTCGCCCGCCCCAACTCTCTCAGGGCCTCGGCAGCGCGCCCGCGCACGACCGCGTTCTCGTCGCCCAGCCGATTCAGCAGTGCCTCGACCACCTCCGGCGTCGCCCGCCTCAACTTGCCCAGGGCAGAGGCAGCACGCCTGCGAACACCCGCGTTCTCGTCGTCCAACTGGCCTAGCAACGCATCAACGATCTCCGGCGTCGCCTGCCCCAACTTGCCCAGGGCCTCGGCAGCACGCCCGCGCACGCCCGCCTCCTCGTCACCCAGCAAACCCACCATAGTCGCGACGACCTTCGGCGTCGCCTGCCCTAACCGCCTCAGGGCAGAGGCGGCTCTCCTGCGCACATCCCACTCCTCGTCGCCCATCAGACCCGCCAGAGCCTCGACGACCGCCGGTGTCGCCTGCCTCAACTTGCCCAGAGCGAAGGCTGCGCGCCGGTGCACGTCTGCCTCCTCGTCGTTCAGCAGACCCAGCAAAGCCTTGACCACCTCCGGCGTCGCTTGCCTCAACTTGCCCAGGGCCTCGGCAGCACGCCCGCGCACGCCCGCCTCCTCGTCACCCAGCCGGCTCACCAACGCCTCGACCACCTCCGGCGTCGCCTGCCCTAACCTATCCAGAGCCTCGACAGCGCGCCCGCGCACATCCGCTTCCCTGTCGACCAACAGACCCACCAGCGACTCGGCCACCCTGGGAGCAGCAGGACTGGAGCTGAGCGCTGCCAGCGACTCCCCCGCCCGATCGCGCCACCCCTCGAACGCGCCGGCCCGGAACGCCTCCAGCAGCCGCGACAGGACCTCCCCCACCACGTCGGAGTCGACGTCCACCACGTCGACCAGGCAGCGGGCGGCGAGGAACAAGTCGTTCTTAAAGAGATCCTCGCGCTCGCCGAGCAACTCCCTGATGAGAGGGGTAGCATCGCGCATCCCGGCATAGAGAAGCGTCACCTCCAGCCACCACGGGTCGTGGAGGTGGTCCAGCAGCGTCGCCCGCCCTTCCTCCCCCCGGTTGATCAGGTGACCGGCCGTGAGATATTCCTGAAAAGTGAGGTGCGAGAAACCATACACCCCCAACCCGCGCTCCACCAGCAGGCCGCTCCGCTCCCGGATGCTCTTGAGGAACTCGGCGGCGCGGGCCCCATCCTGGCCCACTGCCGGCAGCGCCCGGGCGATGACCTTCTCTACCTGTCCCCCATCGGCCTCCCGCACCCCCTCCTCATGCATCCAATACGCCAGTGGCTCCAGCACGCGCCGCTTCCGCGCCGGGTCGAGTCGCCCCGCGATGCCCTTGGCCTCGTCCCAATGACCCAGCAGCACCTGCGTACACTCGTCGTACAGCTCCACTCGCCGGTTGGGCAGCGTGGCGCGATAGCGGTGCACCAGCGCGACGATCGTCAGCAGCAGCGGGTTCACGACCAGCCGGCGCACGCGGTCGCTGGCCCGGATGGCGGCGACGAGCTTTTCCGCCTCGCGTCCGGCCTCGCGGCGGGCCACCGCCTTCGAAGTCGCGTCCCTCGCCCCCCGGACGGCCGCCTCGACGGCCCCGCACCACTGCCGGGCAAAAGCCTCGATCTCCTTGCGGTCGAAATCGCAGAGGGTCAATTGGGTGAACCCCCCCAGCGCGACGCCGCCATAGCCCGCCGGCCGCGAAGTGACGACGAAACGGTTGCCGCGGTAGCTGCTCACAAAATCCTCGATCTGCTCCGCCACCCGCCGGCGCGCCTCGGGCGTGGTCACCTCGTCCATGCCGTCCAGCAGCACCAGGCACTTGCCGTCCTTCAGGCGTTTCTCAAAGAACCCCTCGGGGCACTGTTCGACCAGGTCGTCCGTCGTGCACAGCGCGGGCAGGTTCGCCGCGGTGAGCGTCAGATCCTTCCGTGTCAGCTCGCGCAGCGGCACGAGGATGGGCAGGCGTTCCTCGTCCAGGCCCAGCGCCTCCTTTGCCTCGCCCCGGGCGAACTTGAGGACCAGGTAACTCAGCAGCGTCGTCTTGCCCGTGCCCGGCCCGCCGAGGATGACGGTCCGCTCGGCGCAGCGGCGCAGCGCCTCGCCAACGCCCAGCCGCTCGCCCGGCCGCTCGCCGGGCACCGAGGGACGCGCCGGCGTCCCCCGCCGCTCCCGGAGCGCGCCCTCCTCCAGGACGGCCACCACCACTTCCCCGGCCTTCCCCCGCTCCCGCAACGGGCAATCCAGCGTCAGCGAGACATAGACATCCTCCAGCTCGACGGCCACCGGCGAGTGAGTGCGGATGCCCTTCAACTCCAGAAAGCGATGCTCCGCGCACAACTGAGCCAGATAACGCCGCTCGAACACCCTCTCCGAGCGACGCCCCCCCACCCCGGCCCACACCCGGCTGGCCAACTTCCCCAGCGCCCCGCACAGACCGGGAATCACCTTTTGCCCCAGGAGGGCCACAACGCCACCGACGACAGCGCCGATGACAGCGATGATGATCTCCACTTGATAATCTTGCCAGAACTGGCCCCAATTCATCGTCTCCCGACCCTCCTCAAAAATCGACCACCTTCTCGACTTCCCACCTAGCGCCGTCTGTTCCACGGCGGCGCGGGGCAGCACGATCACCCAAAACCGCCCCCGCCACCACCTGCCTTCCCACCTAGCGCCGTCTGTTCCACGGCGGCGCGCCCCCACGCCGGCGCGCCCTGCCTCCTCCCACCCAGCGCCGTCTCTTCCCCGCCGGCGCAGCTACCCCCACTCGGGCCAATAAACTCGCTCCCCCGTCTCCTCACTGTACAACCGCAACAAACCCCACGCCACATCCCTGAGCCGGCGGCGCCCTTTGAGCCACGAGGAAGTGACAGAATAGTCAACCTCAACCTCGCTGCCCAGCAAGCGCATCAGAGCGGGCACGTGCTGGGCCGCGATCGCCGGCGACTTCTCACCGCCAATGCCGAATCTTGGAACTACGTCCAGTGCACACGCCGCGCTACAACAGACAGCCTTGTCAGAGTCTTCAAGCGCGACAAGAAGCGCACTGACAACTTCCGGTTCGGTCCGCAGCGCACGGAAAGCAAAGATAACACCCCCCTCTTTGTTGCCCAACCGGCCCACCAGCGCCGCGATCACCTCCGGCGTCGCCTGCCCCAACTCACTCAGGACGCCAGCAGCACGCCCGCGCACATTCCCATCCTCGTCATCCAACCGCTCCACCAGCGCCTTGACAGCCACCGGCATCGCCCGTTCCATCTTGCCCAGGGCTTGGGCAGCGCACACACACACCATCCCATCTTCATTGCCCAGCCGGCCCAGCAGCGCCTCGATCACCTCCGGCGTCGCCTGCTCCAACTCGCCCAGCGCTTTGGCAGCGCTCCTGCGCACCTCCGCCTCCTCGTCACCTAGCCGGCCCATCAGTGCCTCGATCACCTTCGGCGTCGCTTGGCCCAGCTTGCCCAGCGCGTAGGCGGCACTTCCACGCACGTCCACCTCCTCGTCGCCCAGCTTGCCCAGCAGCGCCTCGA
>CAYRYW010000056.1:0-9053 GCA_964428725.1 uncultured Dehalococcoidales bacterium | reverse complement strand
TTCTGTTACTCCCATCCAACTAATCTCTTGAGTGCTCTGGCAAATCTTTTTACCGGGATATTACCCCAAAAATCTGTACCAGTAGGTAATGTGCAAAGTTGACCTTCTCTGGCAAGTGTGAGATCATATCATGCACAGAGGAGGCAAACATGGGAAAGCGGTATTCGGCGAAGTTAAAGTTCCAGGTGGTTACAGAGTTGCTGCGGGGGGACAAGTCAACAGCGCAGGTGGCCAAGGCGTACGGTATCCATCCTAACACAGCCAATGCCTGGAAGAAGACCTTCCTGGAGAAAGGGCCCGATATCTTCGCCCAGGACAGCATCGTGGCCCAATACGAGCGACGGATCGCGGAGCTGGAGCAGTTGATCGGCCAGAAGGAGGTAGAGATCGCGCTTTTAGTGCGCCTTGCAAGCTGTAGGCATGAGCGCCGACCGCAGGCTACAACTGCGGTGTGTCTGAAACAGGACACGACAGAACCTACCTCATGGTTGTGGAGCCAATCGGGCAGGCAGTGGACGGCGAACGCAGTTCGCTGAGAGCAAGAAACTGTCTGAAGCCCCGAGGGCAATGTAGGCAAAATCGAGGTACTCTAACACTCGACGGGGCCGCTAGCTGCGCCCGGATATGGCTAGGAGACGAACCATCGGTGAGGCATCGTTACGATTAACCAGACTGAAAACGTTAGGGATGGTCTGGGATACGAGGTCACGTGACTTCCCTAAAAGTGAAGGAACGCGCTTAACACACTCATTGTGTCGAGTGGCTTGACGGTATAGAGGTGTAACCGCCAAGATAGGGCCTCCGGTGTATAGATGGAGCCTAAGTCTGGGTAGAGACATGCCTACGGAACAAGGGAACCGGCATAACCCGTCCCCACAAGGGACTGGGGTGGCTGCGCCTGATGTGGTTATGCGGGGGCGGAGGGCTCTGGAGTAGTCAATAGCGATAGGGTAATGCCTATCTCACGGCGAAGGGAGCCCGGCGAGATGAGAGCGTCCGGTAAGCCTGCACGATAGCCTTCTGCGAGTAAGGAGGCAGTTTACGATGGATACAAGCGTAAATGGGAAAGTGCAGAGAACCCAAGCGATGCTCTATGCCAAAGCCAGCAATGAGCCGGAGACACGGTTCAAGCGGCTGTACAGGTACCTTACCAAACCAGAGTGGGCAGAGATAGCGGCAGATAACGTGCTACGCAATCGAGGAAGTCGTACACCAGGCGTGGATGGGAAAACGCGCAAGGACTACCTGGATGAGGAAAATCGAAGAGAGCTTGTTCAAGCCATACGAGATGAACTGGCGACACAGACCTACCAACCTCTCCCGGTTCGACGAACATATATTCCCAAACCTAATGGCAAGAGAAGGCCATTAGGCATCGCGACCATCAGGGACCGCGTGGTACAAAAAATGGTCAAAATGGCCATAGAGCCAATCTATGAAGCAACGTTTCTGCCGTGTTCATATGGGTTTCGACCCAACCGGTGCACATGGGATGCTCTAGCGGATGCATACCGATTCTTGAAGTCCCACTGCCAATACTACACCATCATCGAGGGAGACATAAGAGACTGTTTTGGGGCAATCCATCATGGCACACTGGTACGCCAACTACGACGACGAATCCTTGACAAACGGTTACTTGCCCTGATATGGAAGCTGCTTCGAACAGGCGTCATGGAGAACCTGCAATACGCAGAGACGACCGAAGGAGCGCCACAGGGATCGGTGGTCTCCCCAATCTTGGCAAATGTCTATATGCACAGACTCGATGAATGGATGCACCAACGCTTTCATGCCATGACGGGCCAACAACGATATGTCCGTCGGCACAAAGGTGAACTTGTGTCAGTGCGCTACATTCGTTTTGCGGACGATTGGATTGTGCTGATGCGGGATGGCGAAAGAGCTGAGGACCTCAAGCGAGAACTGGCAGATTTTATCTACCGGGAACTCAAGATGACCCTCAGCGAAGAGAAAACGGCCATTACCCATGCGCAAGACGGCTTTGACTTCCTGGGAGTGAGGACATTCATTGCACCACTGAGGAGCAATCCTGATAGAATACTGCCTTTCCAGGTACCGGCCAAGAAAGCAGTGCAAGCCTATCGAGATAAGGTGAGAGAGCTCACACACGTTCGCTTGGACTACCTCCCACCGGCGGAGAGAATTCAAGCCTTGAACTGGCTCATCCGGGGATGGGCGAATTACCACCGCTGGGGAAACGCCAAAGAGACTTTCGCTGCGCTAGGTCGCTGGACGAACAGGAAGGTGCACATCATGCTGCGGCGGTACACGAACGCAGGTTGGAGAGCCACCAACCGGAAATTCTTCCGCCCGGTATCCGAATGCGCCAATCTACAACGATGGAGCGAATACACCAATTGGCGTACCCCCTCAGTCGAAGTTGGAAAAGGGATGCGCATAGGGCTGTTACCTATGGCGATCATCTCCACCAGCGACTACTGGAGGTTTCGGGGGAGCAAGATACCGCCCGCGTTCAAGCTACTCGATGACGAAACACCGTACACAGAACGGGGAACTGAGTTCTACACGGATACTGAGATTGTCGAGAACACGCGAGTAGGGCAGGTGACGCACTGGAACATGAACAAGTATGGCCCAGGGTATCTACAGAACCGGAAGCTCGCTCTGCTGAGGGACAGGTACACATGTACAGTCTGTGGATATCAATCCCAACGCCGTAAAGGCGAGGTCCATGACCTGGAAGTACATCACATGGATTGCCAAGGTGGCTATGAATTGGACAACCTCCAAACGGTTTGTCTCCCGTGCCACCATCAAATTACGGCTAGCGAGCAGGCTGACTGACGCACGTTGGAATACCATCCCGCCTAGAGCCGGATGCGCGGAGACGCGCACGTCCGGTTCGGCAGTAGGGGAATAGGGAAACACGCTGGTTGCGAGGCCGGAGGGTGCGCCCCGTTCCTACTATAACAAAGGCTTCTTGGGCTCCAGGCGATGACGCCGGAGCAGAAGGTGTCCATGGTCGAAGGGGTGAAGGACACCTACGGCCTGAATCGTGCACTGACGGCGGCGGACCTGCCAAAGTTGACGTGGTACTATCACCAGAATGACAAGGTGGACTATGAGAGCAAGTATGCTCACCTGCGCCGCATTCTGGAAACCATAGCCCGGAAGTATCCCGAATACGGACTGCCCCGGATCATGGTCGAGTTGCGGGAGGTGCACCAATGCCACGTCAATCACAAGGTAGTAGAGCGATTGCTGGGCCTGTGGGATTTTTGTATATTGCGGGGTGCTCGTCGGCGCAAGCCCAGCGGTATCCAGCGAGCCATTCTGGAGGTCGGTGAACACGCCAATCTGGTGGCCCAAATGGCGGAAATTGACCTGTTTCAGGTGCTCTACACTGATTTCACCGAGCTGTTGTATGCCAACGGACACCGGAAAGCAATCTTGATGCCCATCATCGGCCACACCAGCAAGATGGCCTTTGGTTGGGCCGTCGGTGAGAGCGCGAACACCCCCCTGGTGTTGCAAGCCTGGGAACACTCCAAGCAGACCTGCCAGCAATTGGAGGTCCATTATGGGGGCGTGATCATGCACCACGACCGAGACCCGGTTTACACCGGATATGAATGGACATCGCAGTTGCTGCTGAAAGACAAACTCAGGCTCTCGTATGCCTTGCGGGGAGCCAAGGACAATCCAGAGATGGAATCCTTCAACGGGCGCTTCAAGACCGAGGGCCACTCGCTGTTCCTGGAGGCCCAGACCATCGATGACCTCATCGTAGTTGTGGATAACAGGATGTGCTACTATAATACTGAGCGGCGACACTCTTCCATCGGTTATGTGCCGCCATTGACGTACATCGAACGGGTACGTTCGGACTTTGACAAACAACTCTAGGCTGGACAGTCTTATCACCGACTGCTTTGGCCCACTGTCAGGACCGAGGGACGGTGTCCCCTTGGCTGGCGCCAGCACCTGCTCCACTATAGCCCGGTGCTCGCCCGTGTCAAGGGATCGCTTCGCTTGCCCTTCGGACACCCTTGACACGGCCTGCGCGCCTGGCTGTCGTTCTGGCAGGTGCTGGGCCAGCCGAAAGCTGCCATTGGGGCGGCCTGATTTTCGAACAACCGTCGGTAAACACTTCCAGAGGATCACAATAAACACAGCCTCAAGTGGTACATATTTTGGGGGTAACCTCAGTGAAAATTCTATTCATTGCTGTGCCTCCTGATCAATACAGCTTTATCGAAATCATCTTTTGAAGCGGCTAACGGTTCGCGCATAAGCTGCCACACGGCTGACGCAGTGGAACGGTACGCAAACCAAAACGCGCCAATAGCGAAACAGACCTCAATGAAGTTCTCGATAGTGTGGTCGGCTTCATGCGCATGTTAGGCGCAGCTATTCAATCCACAGGAACGTAGGTTATGAATCCCAACCGATCCGGCTTTTCAGTCGGATGTGGTAAAGTCACCTCTCCGAAACCAGTCTGCAAAGGCTTGTTCAAATCAAGGTAGTGAAAGAAGAAAGCAAATCGAATATTGTTTTCTGCTGGCTTGACCCAGGGGTGTTGTTCATCATAAAGTGCAGCACCATCCGTGGTAAGAAAGTGCTCATCGTACGGAACCTGCCAATTATCCTGGGACTGCCCAAGAATCTCTTGTGTGAAGCTCATCAGATCAAGTCTCTCAGGAGCATTTGTTATCGACATTTCTACCAGATAGCATGGTTCCCTTGCCTCAATCTCATAGATTCCCATAATCTCAATCAAAGGATTCATCTCTACCTTCTCAACCTCCCCTGAAATCGTCTTCATCAAGTTTCCCGGATGCTCCACACTTGTAGCAGGAAAGGGAAAAACTCATACCAATATGATCGCCAAGATTATGGCCAACGCAAAGAGGGCAAATGCCGTTTAGTTGTTGATGTTTTGAGAATATAGCCTTTGTATCTCTAATCCGGCAGACTTCTAGTGAGAATCAAATCATCACTTCCCTGAACTCAGCCAAGTGCCGTGTGCAAAGCTGTGCCTAACGGCATGGGCATAACCCGCGCGGCGGATGCGGGGAAGAGCCTTCGCTACGAGACACCCCAAAAGCGCGTGGCGCCGCCGATTTCAAGCGGCGATAGCCGCGTCGGGTTCATGCCCTTGTTAGCACGCCTCATCTCTACATTGACAACCGGCACCTCACCTACGGCGATGCCGTCACTTCCAGGCCTAACCAAAGCCTCTGATAAATAGACCACTCCGCTTCGTCTGTTTCCCAATAGGGATAGATAGCAACGCCAGTCACGGCAGAAGGATGCGCTTCCGCATCGTTCAACCCATTGATTATGCCTTGCAGTCCGCTCGTGATATTCTCGGCGATGGTCGAATGTGTCAAAGTTTTTTCTTCGGATGTCGGTATGCCAAAGAACAAATCTACGCCAGTGCCATTCACAGCTTGGCTAATCTTGACTACTTGAAAACGCGACCAGTGGCGATACAAAGCGGCGAATGGCATTGCACTGTCGTAAATCATCACAGCAATCTGATCTACGCGGTTTGCCACTTCACGGTAATAGCCTGTATGCCAAGATACCTTCCCAACAATTGGCCACGCCACGCCTGGAAAAATGGGCCATATACGGCGTGTTGCTATCGAAAGAGTGGCCCCTGACCCTATTGTGCTCCGAACTTCATTCAGCAATTCTAGCAAATCTTGATCGTTGCTGTAAACCGGCTCTGGGTCAAGATGGATTCCGTCAAACCCTTCTTCTTGGACCAAAATTGCGCAGAAATCGGCAATTTGCCTTCGTACAGCGCTGTTACTCAGATCAACATGTCCCAGGGGCAATCCTATCCAGGCTTGTATACTCAAATCAGGCTGTGTTGCCTTGAGCATCCGTATGAATTGGCTTGCATGCGAGTAGGTGGGATTGAAACGACCATCAGGTTTCAGGTAGCTTGTGTAGACAAACACGTAACGCATCTGTTGTTTGTCAAAGATATCAGCTAGGTCAAGATTTTCGCCCGCGCTATGTGCCTGGTTTACCCATTCAACTCCTAGCCACACCGCATTAGTCCCCTGATTAAAATATGCACCGGGGAAATTTGTACCAGATCGCAAGAAACATCCCCGTAGAACAACACACCCAATGACAATGGCTAACACAAGCCATAAACTTCCCTTGAGGCAACGTCGCCTGTGACCCTGTGCTGTCACTTCTGCTCTGCTCCCAAAACGCCGCTAAGGACTTGGTGAGTCACTTACTGCATCCTGGACAGCTGTACAGGCGGCCCTTACCCTTTCGCCCGAGTCACCCTGCGCAAGATTTTCGATATGCTCAAGAATGTTCTGTTCCGCCAGAGTTTTTCGCTCTACCGAACCGTCATTGAGCATGTCAAGCGTTATCCAGCACGCGGCTTCCCGTTCATAGAGGCTATCGCTGCTTAGGGCGTTCATGAGCGCTGGGAGGACCTCAGGGCCAAACTTTGACACGGCCTCAATTGCTACACTACGGAATTGCTCAAACTCGGGTTCATCTCTATCCCACCCGAATCGCCACCAGTGGCCGCCGGAAGCGAGAGTTGCTAGAAGAGACCGTATAACTACATCTGCTTGTTCGCTTTCTATCTTATCCGATTGCCAAAGTTGGCCTAGTCGTTGCGCCGCTGCCGCAGCTACAAACCAATCTGCTTCGTCTAGTGTATTGATTAGAAATTCTACATCAGGAGGGTCACTACTGCTTGCTGCTTCGACTTGGCTCAACATATCCGAGCGATTTCTAGCTATGAGAGTGTCATCGACAAAGCCTGCCGAAAGAAGAATATAAGCAAGCAGGATGCATACCAAGAAAGACAAGAGCAACAACGAGGATGCCAGCCACATCCAATGTGCTTTGGTCATGGCAGTTCCCCATAGAGCTGACGATCATAAGCGGCGCCGCATCCATATCCCCCAACACAAATCCAGTCCGTAGGTTCCCAGTTGAGAGCGTGTTCAATGTTCCCTCGGTAGTCATCAATCCGCCGGCCGTATTCAGTCGTAGTATCCCAATCGCTGAGTCCACGATTATAGTCCGATAGCCAAAGAGCATAATCCTCACCATAGTCACGATACTCCGCCAGGAAATTGAGGTACTTGGCAGTGTACTCTAACGACGTCTGAGGGTTTGAAAGGCTGTCGAGGATGCATTGACGTTCATCTTTAGACAAATTCGTGGCTATTTGTTCGTGCAGCGCCGAGCGTTCTTCCCAAGATAGGTCTGCATAGTTGTCTGGGATCAACCCTGGATTGTCCATCATTGCAGCAACAGCGACGGATACTTCTGTAATGCCGATTGAGGGGTTGTCTTTCACAAGAGGACTAATGAGGTTTTTCACCTCGGGGCCGCCGAAAAGGCGTAGGGTGAAAACGCTAGACCAGTCCTGTCCACGTATCCAGTTGTAATCATTGCGGTTTTCTGCAAAGACAACTCCGGCCAACAGAACTGGATCAAGATTGTACTGTTCGGCTATTGACCTGATATCACCTTGATATTGACGGATTAGATCAAGAGCACTTCTGAGAGTACGTCCATCCGGATCGGTATATCGAAGCGGGTTATTGCGCACGTAGGCATACCTGTTAAAGTCGCTCGGCGACGCCGGCTCCGGCACAATTGTATCGGCAGAGATGAAACGGTTAAGATAAGGATTATACCACCGTGCTCCCATCTGGTACAACTCGACGTAACTATCCTTACGCTGCCCGGTAAAGCCAAACTCTGTCGGCAGCTCGCCGGTGACGTAGCGCACCTCGCCGTAAGGATAGTACCCCTGCCGCGAGTGCAGCACGCCGCTGTCGCTGCTGGCGACGCTGGTGGAGCCGAGATGATCCCCATGCAAATAGTATACCACATCCCCTTCGCGCATGGCAATCCGCTGGCCGCCAAAGTGGTAGTACTTGGTCACCTGCACGATACTGGCTTCTGCCTCAGAGGAGGTGGTGTGGCTGACGTTGTCGGTGGCGCGGGCGCGGAAGGTGTAGCTGTGGCCGTACTGGCCTACATACTCGTAGCTGATGGCCTGGGTGGCAGTGAGCAGGCGGGTCCAGTCGATGCCGTTCTGACTCACCTCCAGGTCGTAGGTGGCGACGCCGGAGCCTGCCACCTGCCCTGAGCCCCATACCCCGACCTGAGAACCAGGGACTTGCCAAAGGGACATCGCCGCTCCACGTGCTGGTGGCCGTGGCGATGCCGCTGCGCGCCGGGACGGTGATGGTCACGGTGGGTGACATCACATCTTTCGTCGCGGCGATGGTCGACAGGACAAAAACAAAGACCCATGAGATTCGGGAAACCCAATGGGTCTGGAATCATTCATCGTCAGCCAACGCCATTGATAATCAGCGCAACGGATGGCAACAAAGCATCGTACGCCATATACAGGGCACGTGAAGGATTGGCATGAGGAAGGCCGTACAACTGTCCCAAGTGCTGCAAGGGCCATAACCGAGTTCCAATCTCCCAGTCGTTGCTATTCGTGAGATGGCGCGTACACATCTAGCGATGGAAAGGAATCTGGATCAGCAGACTTGAGAAGAACGAGATTATCTTTAGTGTCATAGCATGCAATAATCCGCCATACGTGTCCTGGAAGTAAACTCAGTTTCAGAGAAATCTTATCGCAGCGTGTTGTTCCCCACCCCGAACTAGTATCCTTCAGTGAGCCGCGCTCCACGTCGAGTGGAGCGATGATACCCAAAATCTGCTCTACTTCATATCCGGACATCCCTACATCAATCGAATCGACGATGTATTGTCCTATGCCTTCGATGGATGGGTCGGCGCCTACTCGACGGGCGGCATTCTCTACTTGGACACGGGCAAACTCATTAGTGATCCTTATCCCTGCACAACATGCAGTGCTACCAAAGAGGCAGGCTAGAAAAGCGATAATCACTCTGCGCCATGCTTTTTTGGCTCGGATATCAACCATGATTGACATGTACCTCCATCTCGTTACTTGCAGTCAAACAGACCCTGACGTCGGTTAGGGTTCTGTACTTTAGCAAAACGGGAATCTCAGACGCAGA
>CAYRYW010000055.1:0-9139 GCA_964428725.1 uncultured Dehalococcoidales bacterium | reverse complement strand
GATCAATGCAAAAGAGAGGAGGTCAGGTGTCACTAATCATATGAACGAGTACAAAGTATTGCATTGGGTGTTAAAGTATGCTATGATGGCGACCGCGTTCCTTTTTCGGGAGCGCATTGTGAGAGGGGGACTGGTTATTTGTGGACGAAGGCGATTTATTGTCCGTCGAAGAGATGACCAGGATCCTTAAGGTGAGCGAGACCACCGTGCAGCGGTGGTGCCGCGCCCGAAAGCTTCCTGCGGCGAAGATAGGCAAGGCCTATCGCATCAGGAAAGAGGACCTGGACAAGTGGTACGAGGATAAACTTATCGAAGCAGCAGTGAAGCACTAAACCGGGTGTTGACAATACAATGCTATCCACTTCTCCCGTTCGCGGGGGGGTGGATGAATTTTGTGCAACGGAAGGAGGTCGAGATGCACCTGATTTTCGATGGTTTCGGGGCCAACCGCAAGGTCTTGGAAAGTAAAGAGTTCGTTTACGATTTGCTGGATCGATACCCGTCGCGCATAGGCATGACCAAGGTATCGCAGCCGCAGGTATATAGATACGTTGGCACGAAACCGGAGGATTGGGGCATATCCGGCTTTGTGGTGATAGCGGAGAGCCACATCAGCATCCACACCTTCCCGGAGCGGCGATACGCCAATATCGACATCTTTTCCTGCAAGGACTTCGACCCGGAACAGGCGATACGCGAGCTCAATGAGAGCTTCGGCTTCAACGAGATAAAGACGCATCTCCTCATGCGCGGACTGCAGGACGCCCCCATCGAGACCGCAGAGGTCCAGGTTAACTAGCTAAGGGGGAACGTGCAGCACAGCGACAGGCCAACCACACCCTTCCCCATCACCCCCGCCTGCTCGGTATCCGAGCTGGTAAAGCGCATGGCGGGCACATCCTTCCAGTCAAGGAACCTGTCCCGCGGCGCCGACATCTGGTCCAAAATGCTCGTCGGCAGGCGCACCATATACATGGGACTGGCCGGCGCCATGGTGCCCGCGGGCATGCGCAAAGTGCTGACGTACATCATCGAGAACCGCCTCATCGACTGCCTGGTGTCAACCGGCGCCAACCTGGTCCACGACCTTCACGAGACGCTGGGACGGGTGCACTGGCAGGGCGAGGCCGAGGTGGACGACTGCGCCCTGGCCGAGTCCGACGTCTACCGCATCTATGATACCTACCTCGAGGAGAAGGAATTCGATAAGACCGAGAACTTCATCATCGATTTCTCCACCACCCTCGAGCGCGACCGGGCCTACACGACGAGGGAGTTCTTCCACCTGCTGGGAAAGCGACTGTCGAAGCGTTGCAAAGAGGACGGCATAATCACCGCCGCATACAGAGCCGGCGTGCCGATCTACTGCCCCGCCATCGTGGACAGCGTGTACGGCACGGCGCTGGCGGACGCCCGCGTGAAGGGCAAGAGCGGCGTCCTGTTCGACCTGGTCCAGGACCTCGTCGAGCTGATACGGATAGCCTGCGAATCTAAATCGACGGGTGTCATCTTCATCGGAGGCGGCACCCCCAAGAATTTCATCCAGCAGATCGAGCTGTGCGGCGACCTGTTCGGCAAGGCGCTCAAAGGGCACGAGTACGCCATCCAGATCACCACCGACGCCCCGCAGTGGGGCGGCCTCAGCGGCTGCACCTTTGAGGAGGCGCGCTCGTGGGGCAAGATAACCTCCGACGCCTCGACTTCCACCATATACTCCGATGCCACCATCGCCCTGCCCATACTGGTCAGCGCCCTGGCCGAGGGCTCCGCCAAACTCATCGAGAAGAGGAAGCCCCCTGTCTACAAGCTGGGCAAAGATATCAGCATCAGGTAGCCCCATGGACAGCCAGCTATTCTACCCCCGCCGCAGCTTCGCCTTCCCGCCTGAGGAGTACACCGACTTCGACAGGTCGAAGGTCGTCGTCCTGCCCATACCCTACGACAGCACCGTTGACTGGCACGCCGGCACCCGCGACGGCCCCAACGCCATCATCGACGCCTCGCACTTCCTGGAGCAGTACGACTACGAGCTGGAGCGCGAGGTCTACACGGTGGGCATACACACCCTGCCCCAGCTCATACCATCGATGAAGGGGCCGGAGGAGACGGTGGAGCGCGTGTATCAGGTTACGCGCGACCTGCTGGCGAAGGACAAGTTCGTGGTCATGCTCGGCGGGGAGCACTCGCTCACCGTGGGAGTGGTGCGAGCGTACCGCGAGAGGTTCGACAGGCTGTCGGTGCTGCAGCTGGACGCCCACGCCGACCTGCGCGACGAATACGAAGGCTCGCGGTTCAACCACGCCTGCGCCATGCGGCGCGTCGTCGAGATGTGCCCCATCGTGCAGGTGGGCATCCGCAGCATGAGCGCCGATGACCAGGACTTCATCCGGCGCAACAAGATGCGCCCGTTCTACGCTAAAGAGACCCCGCTGAGCGAAGCCGATGAGCAGAAAATCGTCTCCTCCCTGACCGACGATGTATACATCACTATCGATCTGGACGTGTTCGACCCGTCCATCATGTCCGCGGTGGGCACCCCGGAGCCGGGGGGCATGGGTTGGTATGAGGTGCTGCGACTGTTAAAACGGGTGGCGAAGGAAAGGCATATCGTGGGCTTCGACGTTGTGGAGCTGGCGCCCCATGAGGGCCCCGCCGCCTGCACCTACCTCGCCGCCAGGCTAACGTACAAGCTCATCGGGCTGGCCGTTTAGGCGACCGTGCCTACAGCGGCCACAGCTCCAGTATACGCAGCACCACCGCCTGTATGTCCCCTGCGTTGGGCCCCTCGCCATTCTCGTCCGCATCCCAGCCGGGGTAGCTGCCCTTGGGGTATGTCTCCGGGTACAGGATGCACAGCTCCACCTGAGTGATGTCGCAGCAGTTGATGACACCGTCATCGTTGACGTCGCCGGGGTTGGGCACCGACGTTGGCGTTGGTGAAGATGTGGGCGTTGGCGATGGTGTTGGCGATATTGTAGGTGAGATGGTCGGCGATATCGTCGCGCTCACTGTAGGTGAAACCGTTGGAGAGACTGTGGGCGATACCGTAGGCGAAATCGTCGGCGACACGGTAGGCGACACCGTGGGTGACACGGTTGGCGTTGGCGTAGAAGTTGGCCCCCCCAGCGTGGCGCCGTAGATGTCATCGCTGACATCACGTGCATCCTGCCACACAACGATGTTCCCCCAGATGTCTGGACAAGATTGGGGAGACAAGTTATTACAGATGGGGAACTCGGTAGAGGATGACAGATTATATCCGTACACGTCATTATTTATGTTGCGTGCATCCTGCCACACCACTACATCTCCACACACTGCAGGTTGATACTGGGCAGAGGAGTTATTACATACAGGGAACTCGGTTAAGGATGATAAATCGTACCCATAGATATCCGGATTGCTATTACGATAGTCCCTCCAAACTACCATGTCACCCCAGACGTCGGGATAATCTTGGTCCGATGAGTTTGTGCACACTGCGAATTCGCTGGATGACGTCAGGTTGTATCCGTAGATATCTGTACTGCCTCCATTGCGCCAGTCATACCATACAACGATATCACCCCAGACTGCTGGAGAGTATTGATTTAACGAGTTGGTGCAAATAGAAAATTCGGTGGAGGACGACAGGTTGTAGCCGTATATATTCCAATTATTGTTGCGATAGTCCTCCCACACAACAATGTTACCGCACACTGAAGGAGCTCTCTGGCTGGCGGCATTGGTGCAAACAGGAAATTCTGTGGAGGATGAAAGGTTATAGCCATATATGTCCGCATTGCTGTTGCGGTAGTCACACCACACAACTATATCCCCCGAAATGGAGGGATAAGACTGATGTGCTGAGTTGGTACACACTGTGAACTCGTCTGATGACGACAAATTGTAGCCGTAGATGTTGTAGTTGACGTCGCGGTCATCATGCCACACTACGATGTCTCCCCAGATGGCGGGTTCAAACTGATCGGATGAATTGTCACAGATAGTGAACTCGGTGACGGTAGGGCTGTCGGCTATGGCGGGCAAAACCGTGAACAGCGTGCACAGCGCCAGCGAAGCTGCAATGAAGCCTATTACAACCTTAACTCTGCTCACCGACTCCCCTAACTTCGTGTTGCAGGCCTGTTATACACCCAGACAGCCGCTTTGTCAAATGGTGGAGATAGCCCGGAATCCTACGGCGGCCATGTCCCCAGTATGCGCAGCACCACCGCCTGTATGTCCCCTGCGTTGGGCCCCTCGCCATTCTCGTCCGCATCCCAGCCGGGGTAGCTGCCCTTGGGGTATGTCTCCGGGTACAGGATGCACAGCTCCACCTGAGTGATGTCGCAGCAGTTGATGACACCGTCATCGTTGACGTCGCCGGGGTTGGGCACCGACGTTGGCGTTGGTGAAGATGTGGGCGTTGGCGATGGTGTTGGCGATATTGTAGGTGAGATGGTCGGCGATATCGTCGCGCTCACTGTAGGTGAAACCGTTGGAGAGACTGTGGGCGATACCGTAGGCGAAATCGTCGGCGACACGGTAGGCGACACCGTGGGTGACACGGTTGGCGTTGGCGTAGAAGTTGGCCCCCCCAGCGTGGCGCCGTAGATGTCATCGCTGACATCACGTGCATCCTGCCACACAACGATGTTCCCCCAGATGTCTGGACAAGATTGGGGAGACAAGTTATTACAGATGGGGAACTCGGTAGAGGATGACAGATTATATCCGTACACGTCATTATTTATGTTGCGTGCATCCTGCCACACCACTACATCTCCACACACTGCAGGTTGATACTGGGCAGAGGAGTTATTACATACAGGGAACTCGGTTAAGGATGATAAATCGTACCCATAGATATCCGGATTGCTATTACGATAGTCCCTCCAAACTACCATGTCACCCCAGACGTCGGGATAATCTTGGTCCGATGAGTTTGTGCACACTGCGAATTCGCTGGATGACGTCAGGTTGTATCCGTAGATATCTGTACTGCCTCCATTGCGCCAGTCATACCATACAACGATATCACCCCAGACTGCTGGAGAGTATTGATTTAACGAGTTGGTGCAAATAGAAAATTCGGTGGAGGACGACAGGTTGTAGCCGTATATATTCCAATTATTGTTGCGATAGTCCTCCCACACAACAATGTTACCGCACACTGAAGGAGCTCTCTGGCTGGCGGCATTGGTGCAAACAGGAAATTCTGTGGAGGATGAAAGGTTATAGCCATATATGTCCGCATTGCTGTTGCGGTAGTCACACCACACAACTATATCCCCCGAAATGGAGGGATAAGACTGATGTGCTGAGTTGGTACACACTGTGAACTCGTCTGATGACGACAAATTGTAGCCGTAGATGTTGTAGTTGACGTCGCGGTCATCATGCCACACTACGATGTCTCCCCAGATGGCGGGTTCAAACTGATCGGATGAATTGTCACAGATAGTGAACTCGGTGACGGTAGGGCTGTCGGCTATGGCGGGCAAAACCGTGAACAGCGTGCACAGCGCCAGCGAAGCTGCAATGAAGCCTATTACAACCTTAACTCTGCTCACCGACTCCCCTAACTTCGTGTTGCAGGCCTGTTATACACCCAGACAGCCGCTTTGTCAAATGGTGGAGATAGCCCGGAATCCTACGGCGGCCACAGCTCCAGTATGCGCAGCTCAACCGCCAGGATGTCCCCTGAATTGGGCCCCTCGCCGTTCTCGTCTGCGTCCCAGCCGGGGTAGTTCTCCTTGGGATATGTCCCCGGATACAGGATGCACAGCTCCACCTGCGTGATGTCGCAGCAGTTGATAACGCCGTCGTCGTTGACATCGCCGGGATCGGGCACCGACGTTGCGGTTGGTGAAGGCGTTGGCGAAGATGTGGGCTTTGGCGATGGTGTTGGCGAAGGTGTGGGTGATGGCGATGGTGTGGGCGAAGGTGTGGGCGTTGCTGTAAGCGTGGGCCCAGTCCATATCAGATACGGATAGCCGTCATTCTCTAATGCATCGATATCCCAGATGTCATCGAAATTCCAGCCCGCATCGGTGAAGGTGCTTTCGGTTTTCATCTCCGAGGTGTTCTTGCCCGTGCCGCCGGCGCTGGTAGCCTGGCCGGACGTCTGGATGTCCCAAAAGCTGTCGGATACTGAACAGCCGCCGTTGGCGCCTATGAGACCGCCCAGATTACCGGCGCCGCTCACAGTTCCTTTGGAGTAAGAGCGGTTCACCGAGCCGCCCGAGGTCCAACCAGCTAACCCGCCTACATTGGTGCCTCCACTGACGTTACCGATAGCGTATGAGTTGCTAATCGTGCCCGGGCTGTTACTGCCCGCGAGCCCGCCGATGTAGTAGCATGTTCCGCTCACGTTGCCCGTAGCGTATGAGTTATCCACCGAACTGTGATGATTTGACCCCACGAGCCCGCCGATATGGTCAGATAAGACCCCTCCTCCGGTTACTTCCCCCGTAGCGTACGATTGGTTCACAGCACAGGCAACGGAGTTCCAGCCGATGAGCCCGCCGATACAGTGGGATGTTCCGCTCACGTTGCCAGTTGCGTATGAATTGTATGCCGAACTAGCTATATAATTATAACCGATAAGCCCGCCGACATACGTTCCTCCGATGACGTTCCCGATAGCGTGTGAGTTGTTCACCGTGCTAAAATTTTCGTTGTAACCCACTAGTCCGCCTACATGGGAGCCTCCGCTCACGTTCCCGGTAGCGTAAGAGTTGTTCACGTTGCTGGTAGCGGAGTTGTTACCCACGAGCCCGCCTACATATTCATCTCCGGTCACTGTTCCTGCGGCGTAAGAATTGTTCACCGTGCCCTGGTAGTTATGACCCACAAGTCCACCCAGGTAGTCAAGTCCGGATAAATTGCCTGTTGCGTATGAATTATCAATGGAGCTTCCGTTGCTGCCGCCTACAAGCCCGCCTGCGTAGAGCAGCTGTGGGCCACCAATCGAGCTGCTGATATCTCCCGTTGCGTACGAGCCGTTAACCGTGCCTTGGTACAGGGAACCCGCGAGCCCGCCGACGTAAATGAATCCTCTCACATTGCCCGCGGCGGATGAACCGGATACATTGCCGGAGGCGCTGTACCCTACAAGTCCGCCGACATATGAACCGCCGGTTATACTCATGTTGACAAGGCTCACATCGCTCAACGCACTCCCATTTGTATATCCGAACAGTCCAACGTAGGCTGTTGCAGCACGATCGATAAACAATCCCGTGATGGTGTGACCACTGCCGTTGAGGCTACCGGTAAATGGAGTGGAATCGTTCCCTACGGGCATGAAGCCCGCGCCGCCGTTCCAACCGGAAGTAGCGGATGCGTCGATGCTGTTGTTCAGGGCGTAGTGCGCGCTGAGGTTGCAGTTCATCGCCTGCAGGTCATCGACGTCCTCTATGAGGAACGGGCTTTCTGCGCTTCCATTGCCGCCGCCAAACGAGCCGCCCGCGGCTTCCGCCCCATGCGCTGTCAGCGATACTGCAAGCCCGCCGAACACTGCTGCGATAAGTGCCACTAAAGCGATGTATCCTGCGATAGATTTTAACCGTGACATGGCTGCCTCCTTGACTGCTCTGCCTTCATTCCGCCACGACTGGCCACAGTTATCTTACAGGGTCACGCCATCCCTGTATGCGACATCTGTCTCTCCATATACTGTCGCAAAAAAACCGTGCTTTGTGCAAATACCCCCACCTGCTTTATGCCAGCCTTCAACAAACTTCTGAAAGAAACATTATTATACCGCCATATACCTGTTATGTCAATAGTTATACCCCCATCCCGCTTTATTTGACACCCGCACATCGTTACGGTATGGTGAACTGGGAGACATCGATTTGGGCGGCTCTATACAGTTAGGCAAAATCTTCGGCATCCCCTTCCGGCTGGACCTCAGCTGGTTCCTCATCTTCATCTTCATCACCCTGCTGCTGGCCCTCAACATCTTCCCCGGCGGCTACCCCGGATGGGCCACGGCATACTACTGGATCGTGGGCATCTCCACCAGCGTCCTGTTCTTCGCCTCGGTGGTGGCGCACGAGTTGAGCCACAGCCTGGTGGGCATCAGGTACGGCATACCGGTGAGGAGCATCACCCTGTTCCTCTTCGGCGGGGTGGCCCACATCAGCAAAGAAGCCTCCGACCCCATCGTGGAGCTGAAGATGTCCGCCGCCGGGCCGCTGTGCAGCCTGGTCCTTTGCGGCATATTTATCGGCATATCTTACGCCACCAGAGGCTTCGAGTACGTGAGCGCCATGACCTACTGGCTGGGAATGATCAACGGGATACTGGCCGCCTTTAACATGATACCCGGCTTCCCTCTCGACGGGGGGCGGGTGCTGCGCGCCGTCATCTGGAAGCGCACCGGCAACTACATGCGGGCGTCGCGCATCGCCATGAAGTCAGGTTATGTGGTCTCGTACGCCTTTATCGGTATCGGCATCTTCCTGCTGTTTTTCGGCGGACTGATAAACGGCCTGTGGCTCATATTCCTGGGATTCTTCCTCAATACATCGACCCGCACCGCCTACCGCCAGACCGTGCTGCGCGAGGCGCTCAAGGGCTACACCGCGCACGACGTGATGGTCGCCGATTTCCCCCGCATACCGGGCAGCACGACGATGCAGGAGCTGGTGCAGCGGGTGATGCTGACAACATCCAGCGCCGGTTTCCTCGTCGGCGACGGCGACAGGGTGGATGGCGTGCTGACATGGGAGATGGTGAAGAGGCTGCCGCGCAGGAACTGGGAAGCGACGACTGCCGCACAGGCGATGATCCCCATCGAGAGGATCAAGGGGGTGCGACCCGCCGACGACGCGCTTCAACTGCTCGACGGCATGGAACAGGACAATGTCGACCTGGTGGCCGTGATCGGCGACGGCGGGGTCATCGGCATGGTCCCCCGCGAGAACCTGATGCTGTTCGCCCAGCGCCTGCAGGAACTGCGGACGTAAACCTGCGACCGCGACGGCTGATTAATCTCCATCGGACGATCATGTCTCCTGAAAACCCCACCGCGCGGCCACGGGCAGGAGATCCATTCGACAGACCCCCGATATCGAAGCAGGGCAGCGACACGGGCTGAGCTAGTTCAGATAGATTGGTGACACTTATAATGGTGTCATGAGGATAA
>CAYRYW010000054.1:8049-9933 GCA_964428725.1 uncultured Dehalococcoidales bacterium | reverse complement strand
ACCAGCCGAACCAGTATTTGAGGACATTCCTCCTCCTCCGCCACCAAGTCCACCATTTGCTGCATTTGTTCCAGCTCCGAAAGATAAGCCTCCGCCTCCACCACCCCAATAATACGAGTTACCTAATATAGTGCTAATAACTCCATCGCCTGGTGTTAAATTAGTAGCGCTGCTACCTGCGCCACCCCCTCCTCCAGTTGTTGGATTTATAAAAGCACCCCCGTTTCCACCTGGTTGATTCAGGATAGAACCTCCTGAGGCTGAACCACCTGATCCAGAACCCGCTGTGCCTTGGCCTTCTCCTCCGCCACTTCCGCCATAAACGTAAAGAGCACCGCTTCCACCAATACTACTCTGGCCATTGCGTGCAGCAATTCCTCCACCAGCTGTATAAACGCCTCCCGCTCCACCACCTCCTGCAGTAGAACCAATTGTACTCCAAACAGTTGCAGAACCATCAAAACCCAAGTTATTTAATGAGCCATTTGATAAATAGCCTACCCCTCCCTGGCCTACAGAAATGCCGTGGGAACCTGAGAAGGAGTTAACCGAGCCGATAATGACACCTCCAGCTCCGCCTCCACCTCCATTGCTAGATGATGAAGCACCTCCACCACCAACCATCAGATAACTTATGTCGTAAGAAACAGCACCTGTGTTAAAAGAAAAATCGGCCGTTCTTGTTGATGCATATATAGGTGGAAGTTCACATTTAAAAGCGTAAATTGTGCGACCATCAGTACGAGGGTATGCGGAAGGAGTGTTAGTAGAGTCTACATAATATATATCCACAAATCCATTATCAGATGCTGTTATGTTTAAGAAATTAGGAAGAGTTGTAGGAATAAATGAAGGAATACGTAAGATCACTGTTCCTCCTCCTCCTCCGCCACCTTCGGTTTGATCTGAAGTACTAGTAGAGCTTCCACCACCACCGCCACCTCCTAAACCATTGGTCCCGTTTTCTCCACGTCGTGCCTGATTGCCGCTTCCTCCTCCTCCCCAACCTGCTTTGCCACCTCCACCTAGACCACCATTTCCTGGGACACTTCCAACTAGAGTAGTATTTGTTATATTCTGCGTACTTCCACCTCCACCACCTCCGTAATAGTAAGAAACACCAGTGATGTCTGATTCTATGCCAATTCCTCCATTTCCTCCATTTCCACCCGCAGTAGAACTAATGCCTACACCTCCAACTCCGCCACCACCAGCACCTGGAAAAGAATTTGCTCCGCTGCCTGTACCTGTATTACCTCCGGCGTATCCTTGGAAAGGATTACCTGTTCCTCCCGTGGCTGCTGCTGCTGAAGAGGCCGAAGAACCCCATCGTGGAGCTCCACCTGTTGCGAATCCGCCATTTGAATACCCTCCAGCTATTGTTCCATTCTCAGGGATCTGAGCCGAGAACCCTCCACCACTAGCTTCAATGAGTCCAGTAGCGTGTTGGATTCTACTAGATTTTCCTCCATCAGGATACACGTTACCGCTATCGAACCACTGACCCTGACCTCCTCCTCCAACAACTATCTGATATGTTTGACCTTCTTCCATGAACAAATCGCCTTGCCTAAAACCATTAGTTCCACCATAGACATTAGATACCGTTTCAAACGAAGTTAAAAGACCACCAGCTCCACCACCTCCTGACGAAAAGGATGCTTGTGCACCCCCTCCGCCTCCTATCGCCAAATAAGAAACAAATAGGTCTTGATTTGGAGTAATAGACAAGAGTGAAGATGTGAGGGGAGCAGATGTACGGAACTGATAAATTGTAAATCCGTTAGGCACTGGAGATGTACGCGTTTGGTTGGTTGAATCGACGTAGTATATGGAAGTTACGGTATTAGCATCACCAGATACAGCAAAGCCATTGACGGCCGG
>CAYRYW010000054.1:0-7949 GCA_964428725.1 uncultured Dehalococcoidales bacterium | reverse complement strand
TGACCATTTATAGCAGCGCCCCCACCCGAGCCACCATTTTGACCGTTCTCGGAAAAATTACTAGTTCCTCCTCTTCCACCACCGATGGCTATTATTGATCCCGCTACACTATTTCCTCCATTGGTAGCGACACTTGGGCCACCAGTATTTTCACCCTCGCCACCTGCTCCAACAGTAATACTAATGCCACTCGTTGACACATTGAACCTTCCTGTTTCTATTTCTCCAGCTCCTCCGCCTCCTCCACAAGCTCCTCCAGACGTTAATGCTGATGCGCCACCGCCTCCCCCACCTCCAATGACAACATACTCAGCTGACACGTCGAAAATAGAAGGTGTAAATGAGTATCCAGAACCAGGCGTTGTATATTCTATAAGCACTGAACCATCCACATAAGGGTTTGAACTTATATCACCATCACCAGATATAGTGCTAATATAAGAAACACTACCTCCACTTTGAACATAAGGCTGTTGAGCATATACATTAAAATTGTAATTTCTGAATCCTATACCTCCCGAGGTGTCTACTGCTTTGCCAGTGAAAGTGAAGTTTTGGACAGATGTAGCTCCATTTATATTAGGAAACAAACCAAATACTGTTCCATTATCGCTAATGTCCATAGAACTCGATGTATTAATGCTTAGGTCAGGACTTGAAAAAGTAATAGGTAAATTTTCTGGATCTTCTGCTGATAGAGTCCACGCGGCAAGAGCGGAAGTATTTCTGATGAATCCAGAGCCAATGGTTCCAGCTGGAGGTGATGTAAAAAAGGGTACATCATTTACTTCCACAGCATTTGATAATGTGTCAGATAAGTTATTAGCACTTGTTACTCTTATACCGAATGGTGAGAGATTCGAATTATCGAATAATGATTGAGGCACTTCCGCGACTACAGGTGAGGTTCCTGAAAGATAGTAAGTGGACGGAGACAAAAATTCAGTTGAGTTAGTTCCGATAAATGTAACTTGTGGTGGTGTAAAACCGAAATTGGTGCCAAAAACAGATACGCTTGCATCAGTAAGTAAGCCGCTCGGATTATTATCCGATACATGTGTTGGTGAAACTGAAACTATATTTGGTGGAACGCTTAAAAGAGCCCATTGGTTTTGATTTGAGTTATAAAATTCAATACCTTGATCTGTAGTAGAAAAGCGAATCATCCCAACCGCAGGTGCTAAAGGTCGCTCATTTGAAACACCATAAGGCAACTGAAGTGCTCCATCCACTAGTGTAAATATACCAGAACCATCTCTTGCAGTAAATGTCATGTTGGCATTTGAGGTGGAATTAAGATTGTTTACATAAACAAGCCAATCCTTGTTGCTAGTATTTAGCGGTTTTGACATGACTATATACTTATTATGGATATAATCATCTTTTTAAAAGTTACGAGGTACATACTTAATAAGGCTTAAAATGATGGAAACCGTAAAATGACTACTCCATTGGAACCATTTCCACCAGAGGCTCCTCGTTGAGTAGTATTGGAGTTAGAGCCGCCACCACCTCCTCCTGAGCCAGTATTAGCAACAGCATCTGATCCTAGCGAAGCAGCTGCTGAAAAACTAACAGCAGCAGCATATCCAGTACCTCCAGCTCCACCTGTATTGGTCCCGCCTGATCCACCACTAGAGGAGCTAGCACCACCTCCACCACCTCCAGCTCCATAATAAACCGTCTGTCCAGTTATTGTAGAAATAGTGCCGGCTCCGCCAGCCCCACCATTAGTTGCGCCAGCTAAGCCTACAGAAGCAGAACCGCCCCCACCACCTCCACCTTGACTTCCTGAACCACCTCCGTTATTGCCTTGAGTCCCCGTTCCGCCCGAACCTCCATTTCTCGAACCACCTCCAGAAGCCCCATTTCCTCCATTAGACGCCCCAAAATCACCGGCTCCAAAACCTCCTCCAAACGCTATTATGCCGTTGAAAGAGCTATCACCCCCAGGAAGACCATTACCTCCAGTATCAGTATTGGGTGCCGGAGTATTACCCGCATATTGTGTTTGTCGTGGTCCACCTCTTCCTCCTAACCCTACTACCACATCATATGATGTGTTTCCCACTAGACTAACTATACCTGATAATACTCCTCCTCCTCCACCACCGCCACATCCGCGATCATCCAGATTTGAAGTCCCGCCTCCACCTCCACCTCCGACTACTAAATAAGAGGCATCTGTAGTGAAATTAGGCGTTATGGTTCCGTTCCCTGCCGTAATTGAGTAAACTGTATATCCATCAGAACTTGGATTTCCACTAGGAGTAGCAGCATCTGATTGTAGGAATGATATATCGTATACAAAACTCGTAGGTACATCTATAAGATTTATGCCAGTATGGAGTGGATAAGACGGAGTCTTAATCATTACAATACCAGCACCTCCTCTCCCTCCACCACTACGTGTAGTTGATACCAAGTTAGTGCTCGATCCCGGACCACCACCGCCACCTGTATGTTGTGTTCCATCGTTTCCTACAGAACTTGAATTTGCAAGTCCGTCTGCCGCTCCAAATGGATTGGCTGCACCCCCACCACCAAAACCAGCTGTTCCACCTGCTAGTGTTGACCCTCCCGCTCCGCCAGCGTATCCTACCGCTACACCGGTAAGATATGAATATTTTCCAATACCTCCATTAGGCGCAACAGTCGCGGAAACAACATTTCCACCCTTTCCGCCTGCTCCTCCACCACCACCACCAGCATAGTTGGTAGCATAATTGTCATTCCCATCTCCTCCTTTGAATCCCTGTATTCCCGGTCGTAATGTATTGCCTCCCTGATTAATATCGTAGCCACCGCCACCTCCAGAACCGCCCTGACCGGCAATCGTTGCCTGTAGAGCAGCACCACCTCCACCCCCTAAGGCAATTACGCTTTCTATAAATGAATTAGAACCATTTGTTCCTGCGTTATCGTTCCCTGCCGCTCCTCCCGCACCACCCGCGCCTACTTGTATGTTGTATGATTGTTGCTCAAAATATCCATATCCCTCGATAAATCCGCCTCCACCGCCTCCACCAGCACAAGAGCCACCGCCTCCCCCACCGCCTACAATAAGAACCTCACACGGTTCTAAGAATGAAGTCGATGTTGGTTCAAATGTAAATGTCGCATCGGTAGAGTTTGACGTTGTCTTGAATTTGAAGAGATTGAAGCCTCCATATGTTGGTGAAGCAACTGGAGTTATTCCGTCTGTGTCAAAATAAGAGATGTCTATTGTACCATTAGTCGCACTTGTTGAAAACTGATAAGGCCCATTGACTGTGAAATTAAATGTTCGTGGCAGGGAACGGATGTTAGATGAATCAGTAATAATAAATATTCTATTATAGGTTTGCGAGGTAGCAGTGATTAATGGAGAATTTCCAATGAAGGCACCTGTTGAATTCGACAAGTCAATGGTTCCTGGAAGAGCAGCTCCACACAAATCAAAAAAAAGAGGATAATGATTGTCAGGGTCAAACCCACTAAGGTCCGTCAATAATCCAAAAACATTCTGGCTACTGTCGACTGAACCTAAATTGTCGCTAACATTTGTAAAAACGGGCCTGTCGTTCCAGAAAACAGAATCGTTTAAAGTAGAAAATAATCCTGACGGATTTTGCACGCGCACAGACCAAGGGCCATTTTGCGATGCGTCATAAATCACATTGCTAGCGTCCCAGACTGCCGTTAGCTCAGTCTCGCTTATAAATGCTGTTGAGTCATCATTATACACAGTAGTGTCTTGACCAACAAATTGGACAAATGCTCCGGAGACAAAATTATCTCCATTTATCGTGAATGATTGATCACTACCTGACGGAACGAATAGGATAGCTGGTCCTCCTTCTAAATCGGTTACGGAAGTAATAGATGGCGGTGGTTGGCTAACAGGGACCCAAGAGGAAGAAGTACCTGAAAAATATTCTAACAAGTCCTCTGTGGTATTAAAACGTAGCATTCCCACTCCACTTATTATAGGTCTTTCAGATGAGACTCCGAAGGGAACACGAAGAGCCCCATCAACTAATGTCATCACTCCGCTACCGTCTTTTGCGGTCAAAACAAAATTGCTATTGTTAGTAGAGCTAACAGAATTAGTATAGATCTGCCAATTTGTATTAGGGTCATTAAATGACTTGTTTGACATCGTTATATACTCTATATTGATATAATGATGTTGCTCTCATAAACTAACGATTATGGTGTCACATAAGAAGGGAATCGTAGAATAATTACACCAGAGCCGCCTCTATAATAATTGGCACTTTGATCATCAGCACCTCCACCACCTCCTCCTAAAAAGTCCGTGCCATTTGACCCATCGCCACCACCATCGTCTTCACCATTTCCTCCACCACCTGCTCCGCCTGCACCACCCTCCCCAAGTCCAACAACGCCCGCACCCGCTCCACCACCACCACCTCCAGCATATGTTACAGATGCTCCACTTATTACGGAAACAGTTCCGTCTCCTCCAGAGCCTCCAAAAGTAGCTGATCCGTTATCAAATGGGTTTCCGCCATTTTGACCACTTGGACCGCCTCCTCCTCCACCAGCTCCCAATCTGAAATATGTAAGTCCAGGAGGACCGCCACCATTCCCTCCTTGACTACCTGAACCACCAGAAGAACCGCCTCCTCCATTTCCAGAACTCACTCCTGCTCCTCCGCCTCCAGCTCCTCCCGCACCACCTGGAACAGCGTTTGAATTTGGATTCGTGCCACTAGAACCATCACCTGCCTGACCTCCTCGCCCCCCACCAGTCGCTGTCAAAACATTATAAACTGAATTGCCTCCTTGACTTGCTAGAGTGCCTGCCGAACCACCGGAGCCTCCAGCTGCCCCTCCAGCTCCAACATTTAGAGTTAATGTTGAAGTGCTCAGAGCTGATGTCCCTTCCAATAATCCACCGCCTCCTCCGCCACCTGCTCCACCACCACCTACACTAGGAGCATCATTCCCACCTCCGCCGCCACCACCTGCTACTATAAGATAAGATGCGTCTAAACCACTGACATTAAATGAGATATTACCAGTTCCTCCAGAACCAGCAGTTCCTTTAAAAGTTAAAACTGTACTTCCTCCAATGACTGGAGACCCAATAGAAGTTCCCGTTCCTACAAGGCTATCTAAATAGGCGATCTCATAAGTCGAACCAGCTGAATATCCGGTTACAGTCCAATCAACTTGTTTAATAACACTCAAAACTATCGCTGGAATGTTGATTAAAACACTGCCATTCCGGACAGAGGAACCATACGCGCCGACTACACCCGCACTAACATCGTTTACTGTTAGGGAGCTAGAACTATTATAGGTTACGCCTGTTTTTGTCAAGGCAGCTGGCAGCCCTGTATCTATAAAGCTTATATCACTATCAATCACGAAGTTTGACCCACTTACAGCAATATCAACCACAGATGTATCTAAAATAAAAGATGGATCAATTGAAGCTATACTCGGATTAGCTAAACTTACCCTATATTGAACAGGTTCGTTTTTTGCATTACTTGCGTCCGTAATTTGTGCGAAAAAGTTATATGTTCCTGCTGATGGGTCTGTACGGTTGCCAGTTGGAACCTTAAAAACAGCAGACAAGTCACCAAGCGATGATATATCAGATATTCCTGCTGGATTACCACTTGCAATGGAAAAAGTAAGTGGATAGTGAACTGGCGTGCTTAAGTCGATACCTTGTAGGATAAAAGAGGCACTTGGATCTTGAACAGGAAAAGTATTAATTATCGCTGGAGCCGGGTTAGGAGGAGCTACAAATGTTGGGCCAATATTAAAAGCGGTTACTGCATTTAGTAATGTTGATGAAAAACCAGAATTGTCATTCGTAAGGGTAGCAGACATCGGCAACTGATTTGATGCATCTACGAGTGAGTTACTAGCGTCAAACAATACTGTTACGTTTGAGTCATTCAACACTGTTTCCAAATCGGGGGTGAAGGTTGTTCCAGATCCATTAAGACCAGTAAACACTACGGAAACTCCATCTGTTGAGAAGTTGCTTCCAAACAATGAATAAGCATTGGGAGCGTTTTCGGCTATAAAATTAGGTGTAACAGTTGATAACGTTGGAGGTGGCAAACTAATTGGCAACCACTGATTGACGTTAGCATTATAATATTCTACAAGGTCATCTGTAGTATTATATCTAATCATCCCACCAGAACTTGCAACTGGACGCTCATCAGATATGCCTATTGGAATTAGGACGGCACCGTCAACCAAAGTCATCACGCCACTACCATCCTTAGCTGTAAGTGTCATATTAGCGTTTCCAACCGAAAAAATACTATTTCCATAGACATTCCAAGCCACATCTTTCCTATTCAAATTGGGTTGTGCCATCACTATATACTAATTATGGATATAATGATGTCAAACATCTACACGCTTTAATTTCCTGATGCTAATAAGCCAGCTGTTATTAGAGCTTGGGTTAAAGTAGCTACCTGACTTTCTAAACTTGATACGCGAGTTGTCAATTCTTGGTTTTTACTCTCCAATGCAAGATTTTTGTCTACAAGCTCCTGTTGTTTTCTATCGATATCTGCTACAGCTCCTGCTGTGATCATAAAATACTGGTCCTTACTAATTACTCTTCTATCTGTAACATATTGACCATATACAAACATATTATCTTTGACCGGCACATCCACGCAAAAACCATCAGCATCTAGTCTCGTTACGTTGGCATAGTAAATATTATTTGAGATATCAAGTAGCTTCACATTATCATTCAATGACAAATCATAAGAACCTAATACTTTGAACTCATAATAATCCGTTACTGCAGTTTGTTCTAATAGCTGCCCCGACTCATCATAGATAGGTTCAGATAGTGTTGTAACAGGGACAGCATAGGAAGCGTCCAAGTTTTCTGTTATTTGGATTATCTGAACAGATGCGTCCATCATAATGCTTGGCAAGTATTCTTCTTGCTTTTTTACAATCCACGGCGCAACAGATTCAACTTCCTGGGCAATCACGCCATAGACTTCTGCTATACCCTTCAAGAGTACATCTTTGTATTTGTATCTATGCATGGGGATTTGTCGGAATAAATCAAGTGCTTCATCCTCATTAGGGCTTCGAATGTCTCGCTTAACGCGAACATCGGAAACAGCTCTAACAACTCCTTCTGTGGCAATGTCATATTGAGCCAAAATACTCGCACTGAAATTATCAGTGTGATCTACGATTACAGAATAGTTATCGCCACTAGAACCAGCTGTATAGTATACAAGTTTGACATGGTCATTAATGTATGTGCCACCTCCTCCGTTCCCGCCTACCTTAAGTGGAGCAGCACCTCCAGCAATTGGCGAATTATTCGGATTAGGTGTAGAACCTGTGTAGGTCTCATTTCCAATTCTAAATCTATAGGCACCAGCCTCCTGACTGTTAACCCACATTTTATCAGAACTCTGGTACCTTATCCAAAAGTTTTCAGACCCACTATTACTAAAACAATTGAAAAACGGATTTTGAATGCTTGTGTTTCCTGGATGGTCTACTCCAAACTGAAATAGTTTGTCTTTCTGCTTTAACTGCCAAGACACACCGTGAATTGTTGGATTAGCGAGCGACAGATTATTAGTAGAAATAAATAAATTGGAAGAAGTAGTAATATTTAAAGCTTCGCTACAGGTGATGAACCCCGCATAATTTTCGCCCAAATTACCTTTTCTAAGGATTAAACCACTATTAATTGGATGCTCGATAGAAAATGTTGCATTTGCCACATCGGTTTCAATAAATGCTGATGTATTTGACGATGCTGCCACAGCAGCTGAGCAAGCAAAGTTTGAACCAGTGATTAGACCAGATGCCGTTATCGTTCCTCCAGAGGCCATTCCACCGCCAGACGATATGCCATTTGCTACAACCAATCCTCCATTCTCTAACCTCATACGCTCATTGCTATCTTGATCAAACCAGAA
>CAYRYW010000053.1:0-10022 GCA_964428725.1 uncultured Dehalococcoidales bacterium | reverse complement strand
TTTATCCTCATGACACCATTATAAGTGTCACCAATCTATCTGAACTAGCTCACTTGTTGCAACTGCACCTGCATGCCTCAAGCAATGGCGGAACATGCCGTCGTGCAACCGATTTGTAATGTGATATAATCGTAAAATATGTCGATGAGCGGAAATCGATATTCCAGCAGAGGCAGCAGGTGAGTGATACCTCGGTGCCGGTAGCGTTCTGGGCAGGGATGGCGGCTTTTATCACTCCATGCGTTTTGCCGCTGGTGCCGATATATCTGGCGAACCTGGGAGGCGTGTTATCGCTGTCCCCGGAAGTAAAACGGTGGACGATCTTCTTCCACACCCTCAGCTTTGTCATCGGCTTCACAATCGTATATACAGCCCTCGGCGCGTCCGCAGGTTTGATAGGGTACATGATTCCATTGCAGGCTCGTACGACTATTAGCGGAGCGCTACTGGTCGTGTTCGGAATATATTTGCTTGCCTCCATCAAGTTCGAACGATTAAACTTCTGGGCGCGACTTGGCAAACCTTTCTGGGGAAAGGTCGGGTATCTGCGTTCCGCACTCATGGGCATAGTATTCGCATTTGCGGTGGGAGCCTGCATGGGGCCGATACTGGGGTCGATAATTGGCCTGGCAATGGTCTCTGAGACAGCGTGGAAGGGAGCGTACTTACTTCTCGTTTTTTCCCTCGGGCTGGGGATACCTTTCCTGGCTATAAGTCTCCTGTTTGTGCGCGCCCTGCCGGTGCTTAACTGGCTCAAGCGCCGCTCAGCTATAATGCTGGTTATCAGCGGGATCGTGCTTGTCGTCATAGGCATCCTGATGCTTGCTAGCGTATTTCCAACCACCTACTAGACAGCTTCGAGGATCGGTAAAGGAGTCAGATACAGATGCCAGACACCATGAAGCGATATATTTTTACCGTCACAGCGACCCTCTTGTGCTGCATTAGCATACTGTGTGCCGCCTGTTGCGCCGTAGAGGTAGCGGCAAAGGTGGGAGCTAAGGCGCCGGACTTCAGCCTGTCCACCATCGACGGTGATACACTCACGCTCAGCGAGCTGCGGGGACAGCCTGTGGTGTTGACCTTCTGGAACACCCAGTGTGGCTGGTGCCTGTACCAGATGCCGTTCTTCCAGGAAGCCCACGAGGAGATAGGGCAGAACGTCAGGATCGTAGCCATCGATATCGGGGAGAGCGGCAGCTTGATACGGGAGTTCGCCGATTATTTCGGATTCACCTTCACCTTCGCACTGGATTACTATGGCTCGGTCAGTAATGCCTATAACCTGATGGGCACACCTACGACTGTCCTGATAGACAGCGATGGGATTATTCAGGTCATTAAGGTAGGGGCATATTTAAACACAGGCGCACTCCTGAACGATCTTAATGACCTGAAGTGACGAAGGCCGAATCTGCGTCTACTATCATCGAATCTGCATAACCAGGACCGATTGTCTTGAAAACACCAGCGCAACCGCGAATATTCTACGGCTGGTACATAGTTGGCGGCGCGTGGCTGGCGATGTTCGTCAGCGCAGCCGCTATCAGCTCATTCACTGTCTTTGCGCCCGAGATCGAGGCCCAGTTCGGGTGGACGCGCGTGATGTCATCCTGGGCCTATACCCTGAACACGATCGTGATCTCCGTTTTCGGTATGCTGGCCGGGATGCTGGTGGACCGCATCGGGCTGCGCAGGATGGTCATCGTCGGAGCGATCGTCGGTGGGGCAGGCACGGCGCTGCTCAGCCTCACCGGCACGCTATGGCATTTTTACCTTCTATTCGGGTTCATCGCCCCGGCGGGCATCTCCCTGTGCTTCATGGTGCCCATGGTGGCGACTGTCCGGCGCTGGTTCATGCGGAGGGCGGCCTGGGCCGTGGCCATAGCCATGACCGGCTCCGGTATGGGCGTGGTGATCCTGATACCACTTCTCCAGCGTCTCATCGACACCATCGGTTGGCAGAATACATACCTGGTGCTGGGAGCTATGATGGTAGCGGGTGCCACGATTGGAGGCTCCATGCTGCGGAAGGACCCGGAGTCGAGTGGGACACACCCCGACGGCGTAGAGCTATCGCTGGAGGAATTGATGGAGCGGAGCGATTTCGCCGTCCGCAACAAGCGCTGGTCGATTGGAGACGCATTCCGCAAACCTGCGTGGTGGCTGCTCATGTTATCCCAGTTCTTCAACATGGCGGTTATCGGAATCATGGCTCACATCGTTTTCTGGGGCAGCCAGGACCTGGGTTTGCCCCGCGCCGATGTGGTTAACTATCTGAGTTACCTGGTGCTGGCAGCGGTTGTCGGGCGGCTGTTTGGCGGGTTCTTCTCGGACTGGTATATGGCCAGGTTCAAGATATCGCGAAAACCGATACTCTACGTGGGCACTTTATCGGTAGCCCTGGGCAGTTTCCTGGCGATAAATGTTACCGATGCGACAGGTCTTCTAATTGTGTCGCTATGCATAGGTTTCGGCTTTGGGATCGGTCTGGCGGTATTCCCCGCATATCTCGGCGACCTGTTCGGTGTGGCCAACGCGCCGGCGCTTCTGGGCATAATGCTGTTCATCACTGCGGGGATATTCGGCGCCATCGGACCTATACTGTTCGGCTTCGTCCACGACGCATACGGCTCCTACGATCTGGCCTTCCTGATCACCGCCATCCTGTGCGTCGTCTCCGCCGCCGCGCTGGTATTCGTGCGGCAAACGTTAGTCGACAGGGAGTGAATCGCCTACGCCTGCAATTGCCGTATCGATTCGACAATAGCGGGCAATATCTCGGCGGAAGGCCCGCGCAGCACCACGTCGCACATATCGCTGAGCGGCGTCTCGTACAGGTTGACCTCGATGAAGCGCGCGCCGCGCCTGGCAGCCGCCGACGGGAAGCCAGCGGCGGGATACACCGTCGCCGAGGTTCCCACAAGCAGCATGCAGTCGCATTTCTCTATCTCGCTCTGGCATCTGTCGAGCACGCGCGGCGGTATCGGCTCGCCGAACATCACCCCGTCTGTCTTAACGATGCCGCCACAGCCAGGGCAGCGCGGCGGCAGCTCGTCCACGCCGAGCTCGTCCATCTCGAAGCGGCGGTTGCACGAGATGCAGCGCAGCTTGAACATGTTACCGTGGATCTCCGATAACTCGACGCTGCCCGCGCGGACGTGCAGGTTATCGACGTTCTGCGATATGACGTGCCGGATTATGCCCATCTTCTCAAGGTCGACCAGGGCGTGGTGTGCCGGGTTCGGCTCGGCCCTCTCGATGGTGTCGACCAGCTCGGCGACGTATCCTTCCCGCTTGCGATAGCTCTGCCACCAGCCTGCGGGGTCGTCCATAAAACGGTCGAAGCTGCGCCCGTCGGGCTCGCCGTACTTGGTCCACAGCCCGCCGGGTCCGCGGAACGGCGGTATGCCGCTCTCCACGCTGATGCCGGCGCCGACGAGGGCTATGGCGTATTTCGACTGCAACAGCAGCCGCGCTGCCCTTTCGAGCCTCGGGTTATCACTGTCGAAAGCTGTCATCTCAATTGTCTCCTCGCTTCATGCCGACTCGATACTGCCCGCGCTCACATGGAACAGGGCTGACCTCGACAGGAAATCAGGATCGAAGTGGTCCAGGTCGGTGGTGGTGATGAGCACCTGCTGGTATGACGCAACCGACGACAGCAAATGGTGCCGACGGCTGGCGTCGAGCTCGGAGAGGACGTCATCCAGCAGCATCACGGGTTGCTCGCCGGTCTCGTCCTGCAGCAATCGTGCCTCCGCCAGCCTCAGCGACAGGGCAACGGTGCGCTGCTGCCCCCGCGAGCCGAAGGTGCCCATATCGACATCGCTGGCAAGAAATCCCATGTCGTCACGGTGCGGCCCCAGCAGGCTCATGCCGCGCTCGATCTCCCTGCCCCTCAGCGCGCTCAACTCCATGGCGAAATCGTTCTTATAGCTGGGCAGGTAATCGATATGCAGCCTCTCACCAGAGCTGATATCGTAATGGATAGTCTCGGCCAGGCGGTTCAGATCGTCGATGGTGCTCCCCCTCTGCTCGGTCAGATATGTCCCGTGTTCCACCAGTTCCCTGTCCCAGAACTCGAGCTGCCCGTCATCGGCCCTGCCCTCGCAGATGAGCTTGAGCAGGTGGTTGCGCTGCTCAACGACTTTGCCGTACCGCTGAAGCGCGCGCAGGTACCTGTGATTGAACTGGGAGATGACGATGTCCAGATAGCGACGCCTCAGCGACGGGGCGCCACTAATGACCTCGATATCCTGCGAGCTGAACAGCACCGCGTTTATCTGTCCGACCGCATCGATGGCGCGGCGGCCCAGGCCGTTGATTTTGATGCGCTTGCGCGCGCGGGCGTCCTGCGCCGCATCGCTGGCCTCGATGACGACCTCAACCTGCAGCCTGTCATTCGCCCTCTCGACCTGCGCCAGCAGCCGGGCGAACTGGGGGTCACCGGCGGGTATCGACCAGCTGATCATCTCCCGTTCCAGGTTCGCCCGCTGCGATCTGGTGGTTGCCAGCAGGTATATCGCCTCCAGCAGGTTGGTCTTGCCCTGGGCGTTATCGCCCTGAAGGACGACGATGGACGGAGGCAGGTCGAGCTCGAGTCGGCTGTAGTTGCGGAAGTTGGTAAGGCTTAAATGGGAGATATGGATGGCGAACCTCCCGGGGACATTCTGGTGAGTATCATTATATCACAATGAGCGTCGATAGTGGCTCACGATCTCACCTGCGACAGGCTCCTATCGGCCAGTCGATTGGCGCTCAGCATAGTCGGCCTTCAATATGGCATACAGCTCGATATCCTGGAACACGCCCCACTTCTTCATCGCCTGCCTGAACAGACCCTCACGGCTCATGCCTATCTTCTGCATCACGCGCGCCGAAGCCACGTTAAGGCTCATGTGGAAGCTGTGTATGCGGTTCAACCCCAGCTCGCCGAACCCGTAACGCAGCATTGCCTCGGACGCCTCCGTGCAATAGCCCTGATTCCAGTACGGCTTGCCTATCCAGAACCCCAGTTCGGCCAGCTCTGTCTCTTTGTCGATTATCAGGCTTATGGCCCCGATGAGCTCGCCCCCCTCGCGCAGGGTTATCGCATATATAACCTCGCCGTGCTTGAACTTGTCGCGGTGGCTGCTGATCCAGGCCTCCGCCACGCCGTCGCCGTAGGGATGCGGTATGCTCCGAACGTTGGCGGCGACATCCCGCTCGCCCGCCAGCCGCTGCACCTGCGGGGCGTCCTTCATGGAGAACGGCCTCAGCAGCAGTCTCCCGGTTTCCAGCAGCGGTTGAATCGTCATATCACCTCATCGTTGCCATTATCTGAATAAGCTGTAAATATCATTGGAGCTCTATCATCACTAGCTCCCTGTAACGTAGCCTGCCTCTGTTGTCTTCGTAGGTGACAGCCATAATCAGTCGATCGCCCTCCGGGCTCCACGACGAGTCGGACACTATGGTACGCGTACCGGTATGTTCCGGATATCCCGGATCATTGAAATGCGTCAGCCTGGTCTTCTCCGAACCGTCTGCATTCATAATCCATAACTCGGTGATCAGGTCATCCGCCCATCGATCGATATCATCGTATTCGATGTAGAAACCGGTACTGGACATCCAGGCTATGACAGTACCATCTGGCGAATAATGGGCATGCTCATCCCAGTCGTCGTAAGTGACGGTCAACTGCCTCAGGGTTCCATCGGCAATAGAGTATTCGTAAATATCCATACCCGTCGGCAGCTGCCCGGATATCAGGTTCCCACAAAACAGTACCTTCGCATCGTCCGGTGAAAATGCGTGAGTCTCATAGAACTGAGCCTGTCCCCCGGGCTGTATAGTGCGGATATTGCTTACGTATGGCTCACCATCGGCGATGGCAAAATCGGACAACTTCAATGCCCATTCACCGAAATTATGGCGCTCGTCGGTGTCAGCGCCAAGCCTCTCTGCCCACAGGAGCATACTGCCATCGTGTGAGAACTGGGGATGTATGACACCTTTTGCACTCTCATCAACCGAATAATCAACTTCATGTAGTTTCCAGAATGTACTGCCATCTGATGTCATGATGTACAGATCGTTATTCAGCCCCTTGCCGGGTATAGCGAAGTAATCGTACATATCAGGCACGTCAGCCTTCTCTGCCGTGAACACGATATATTCTCCCGAGGGGTGCCAGCAGGGGTTACCGATATGCTTCTGGGGGATCCCGCTCTTATTACAGGTGAGGCACTGTTCCCAGTCGCTGTCAGGATCAAGTACCATCACATCGAAGTAACCATCGTCGCCGAGTTTAGCAGAAGCGATAAGCCCGTTGGCCTGTGACCAATCCACACTTTTGGCATAGTCTCTGATGTTCTGGATACTCCTGACCTTGAAAACTGAGCCATCCGGCGACGTCCCTGCAGCACAGCTGGCGCATGCAACGAATAATGTCATCAACGACACTACCAGTGCGCCGCGCACTGACGGATGAACCACGGTCCTGCGTATCATCCTTAAGGCTTCTCCTGAAGGCTACAGAAGCCGGTTCCCCCACCGGCATTTCACGGTCAATGATGGATTCTGAGTAAAAATGCCATATCCGATAGCAGCAATCTGGGTTGCATTTGAGCCACAGACCTTCACAGCCCCATTATAACACGACCAAAAAATCGACTCCCTAGATTACAGGGCAGACGACTCTTCAACCGCCGCGCTTCATCATCATTATCGTGGCAAGATAGCTCAGCGCCAGCTCGTCGCGCTGGTTGCGCACCTCGATGCGCGACAGCACCACGCCCCGGTCGGGCTTGCTTCGCGACTCGCGCTTGTCCTCCCACTCCATGCTCACGGTGAGGACGTCGCCGGGCCGCACCGGAGCGTTCACCTTTATCTCGTTGTACTCCATGACGCCGAAGGTCCTGATGTGCAGCCTTAGCCCGATGACCCTGGTGACGACGCACATGGTGTAGTTGGAGGAGGCGAGCAGTCCCTCATGAGTTCCCGCCGCCGCCTCGTCCATGTGGAACACCTGCGGGTCCCACCTGCGCGCGAACTCCACCATCTCAGCCTTATCCGCCACGTGCGTCCCCACGATAATCTTCTGTCCCACGCGGATATCTTCAAAGTAAAGCGAATCCATGAGTTCCCCCCGATGATATGATGTGAGCGATATGAGGTTTTAAATCTATGGCCATGCAAATTTATAATTTGGCGATGATCACCGGCGCAAGGAAAAGCCCGAAGCCGGCAAGGAACATGACGAAGAGGATTATCGATACAGTCTGATTCGAAACATCCCGCGCCGACAGCTTAACGTTCAACCTGCTCGTTTTCCTGAGGCCGAAATGCTGCACCTGCAGCAGCGCCCTTACCAGCCAGTATGCTGAGAGGAATGCGAGGACGGCTATTCCGATATCGGTATCGCGCAGCTCTCTGGCATAAATGAAGCAGATGAGGGCTGTGCCCAAATAGAAGAAGAGCAGAAGCTTACTGAAGATGAGCATCAGGACACGGTTGAAATCATCCAGCGGGGCCAGCGCATTCCCCCAGTCCAGCATTTTGGGGAACAGCAGGTGAGACAGCGCCCACAGCAACTGGTACGCGCCCCCGATGTATATCAAGATTTCAGCGCTTATCTCTTTCCTCCATACACAGAAGTAGATACCCCCTGCTTTGTGTAATGTTCGGAAATGATATAACAATGGCTGATGCCTGTCAAACAGGGGAGGGCACTCTGTCATGCGATTGCGACTATGCTAGCAAATGGGAAATCGTTGTGACACGACTACAGGCCGAAACCTGCAGTTCTTGGGATGGGGAAGGCACCACTCGCAGGAAACATTAATCCCTAATCCCCAACATGCACCTTGCCCCATATTGAGATAGCACGGGCAAGAGATTCCATGCTGTCACACTCAGCACCTGTTTGTCGCTCGAAACAGATCTTCATGTAATTCTTCAATATCAGCCCACCCACACCCTCAACCGCTGAACGTATCGCAGCCAGTTGAGTGATGACGCTTTCACAATCGCGCCCATCCTGAATCATCTTCTGCACCCCGCGCACCTGACCTTCGATCCGCTTCAATCGCTTTAAAAGTACTTCGCTTGATATCGTTTCCTCTGCCACCTTAACCTCCATAAAGCCACCGGCAGATGGCATTGACTTACTATACCCCCCTAGGGTATAATGTTCGCCAGTAAATTAGCTTTTCCTTTACATTATAACATGCAGCCTTGAGTAAAAAGCCTACCAATACAACATAAAAAGGGGGAGTAATGTCTTTAGAGCTAAATCGCAGGGATTTTATCAAACTTTCCGGTGCCGGTACAGCCGGATTTATTTTGTATAAGGGGGTGGACTGGCGCAAAGTCGCAGCATCATCCCCCATCCCCTTACATAAGCAAATAGGGGAGACGACCACTATATGCCCTTATTGCGGTGTGGGTTGCAGCGCTATCATGGCGGTGGAAGACGGCAGGGTCACCCACATTGAGGGAGATCCGGACCACCCGGTCAGCGAGGGCACCCTTTGCCCCAAAGGGCAGTCGATTTATAGGACGACTGATAATGAACAGCGGCTGAAAAAGGTCCTATACCGGGCCCCCGGTGCCAAGGATTGGGAAGAGAAGAGCTGGGACTGGGCTATCGCTCAGATCGCCCGCAGGATCAAAGATACCCGCGATGCAAACTGGGTGAGCACGGACTCAAGTGAACGAGTGGTTAACCGCACTGAGGCCCTGGCTGCGATAGGCAGCGTGTTCCCCAATGATGAGGAAGCCTACCTGATGACCAAGATTCAGCGTGCCCTGGGGCTGGTGTATATCGAGAACCAGGCCAGGCTCTGCGTGTCTACCGCTGTAGCTGCCAACGAGGAGACATTCGGCAGGGGTCCCATGACCAACCAGTGGACCGACCTAGCTAACAGCGACTGCATCATGTGCGTCGGCGGCAACCCCGCCGAGAGTTTCCCCATCGCTTTCAAGTGGATGCAGCGGGCGAAGGACAAGGGGGCCAGGCTTATACACGTCGATCCGCGTTTCACACGCACGTCTGCCAAATGCGACATATACGCCAACATCAGGGTGGGCACCGATGTAGCCTTCGTCGGGGGCATAATAAAGTATGTGCTCGACGACATGGAACAAAACTCCCAGAACTACAACATGGAATACGTAAAAGAGTATACCAATGCCGCCTTCCTGGTAAACTCCGGTTTCGGCTTCGAGGACGGCCTTTTCAGCGGCTACAACGCCGATAATAAAAGCTATGACAAATCCACCTGGCAGTATCAAGTGGACGGTGCCGGCGTACCCAAGATGGATAAATCGCTCCGGGACCCCGACTGCGTCTTCCAACTGCTGAAGGTGCATTTCGCCCGCTACGATGCTGATACTGTCTGCAACACCACTGGCACCCCCAAAGAAGTATTTCTCAATGTTTGCCAGACCTACGCCGCTACCGGGGCACGCGGAAAGGCGGGAGCCATCATCCTGTCCTCCGGTGCCTGTGAGCACAGCCATGGAGCCCAGAATGTGCGTTCCTATGACATATTACAGCTGTTGCTTGGCAACATCGGTGTCGCCGGCGGTGGAGTAAACGGCATCGCCGGGGCCGTTAACGGTCTCGGCTGCTCGCTTCAGGGGCGGCTGTTTCACTGGATGCCGGGGACATTCCCGCCACCCTCAGCCCAGCACCAGACACTGAGTGAATACACGAGCGGGGCCACCCCATCAGCATCGATAATGCCGAGCACAATAAGCCCGTGGACGGATCGCCCCAAGCATATAGTCAGTCTGCTCAAAGCGTGGTATGCAGATATCGCTCCCGAAGAAGCCTTCCCATATCTGCCGAAGACCGGCGGATCATATACATGGATGCACCTTTTTGATGCGATGGGTAAGGGACAGATAAAGGGGCTTATCTGCTGGGGGATGAACCCGGTGGTAAGCGGGCCTAACAGCGCAAAAACCATAGAGGACCTGAGCAAACTTGACTGGATGGTGGTCATCGACCTGTGGGAAACGGAGACGGC
>CAYRYW010000052.1:0-10297 GCA_964428725.1 uncultured Dehalococcoidales bacterium | reverse complement strand
ACCTCATGCCCCTGCTCCAGCAGGGCCTCAACCACATTCGGCCCCATGTTGCCGAACGCGCCGGTCAGCAGTACTTTCATGATCGCCTCCTGAGTCTTTTAACGGATATGCTTTCGCATCAATAATGAATGTCAACAGTTCACATGCCAGGTTCATACCAGATGGGTGAAGTTATCGCCCGCTCCTGAATCATTTTTTCGACAGCGGGATTCGAGCAACTCTCAGGACGCTCCCCTTCGGCAAAGGTGTTGCAGTCGTATTGCCTCCAGCTGCAGCTTGGATTCTCGATAACCCGGACATAGTAAAAAGCGGGGGCATCAGGATCGAAGTCGGGATCTGTCCACACAGCGCAGAGTGTTTCCCAACCATCGCCGATCCTCTCACAGGTTTCCGCATCAACACTCGCGCCATTTTGGGGATTTCCGGCGACTACGATAACCTTCTCCATCTCGTTGCCATCAGCATCTATCCACCCTTTGACAATCTGAATCTGCTGCAGATCGGCTCCCGGGTGTCCCTCGACCCCTGGATCCTTCATGGCCATAACAGCAAACGTCGGCGCGCTGGTCGTATCGGGTCTCGCTGGAAGGTCCCCACCCATAGGGACCCCCTTTTCGTAGCCGATCGCCACAAAGTCATCGTCTTCACACATGTCTGCAGGATACCCCCATCCGCCGAAGAAGCGCACTTCAATTCGGGTGCCGGAGGTACCGTAGGTTTCGCGCCTCTGCAAAGCCTCGAACAGGGCGTCCCGGCTGTCCTCAACCGCCCACACCGCTGTCAGCCCACCGGGATTGAACAGCTCGAAAGGCAGGAGAATTTCGCGAACTGCGCCAAGCCGCTTCTCCGTCGTATCATCGTTAATGCCCATAGCCCCCGGGTAATCGTATTCCTCCACCTTGCCCGGGAGCCCGTTATGGTTATCGGTCCCACCAACGATCCCCAGCTTGTATGGATTGACGCCAGTCCTTACCCATTCCGAAAGTCCCAGCTTCAGGACGTTCCGAATGTAGTCGTATCTCGATAGGCAACCGAATCCGGCTACCCCGCCGCCCTCACCGGGCGTATCGCCGCAATCTTCAAAATCAGCCTCGCGTATCTGCTCGAAATCGCATAGAGGATCGTCCGGTATCCCCTCAAAACCATTCTTGCACTCCATGCTCCCCTTGTGCTGGTGGAACTCGACCAGCGGCTCCATCCGGGCGCGAAGGGCGGCAGCCTCTCGCTGATCTTCAAGGCTCGAGGTATCCCCGTAGTCCAGCCTGGTGAACTTGTTGCCATTGGCCCAGTTCGAGTTGTGCGGAATCGTGATACAATCGCAGCCATTCTCGGCTTGCAGGCACGTTTCATTCAACTCCGCCCAGAGTCCCTGCTCAACCCACTGCTCCATGAAAGAGGGAGGCAACACAGGTACCTGCGCGTTGCGGAAAATAACGTTGCGGTTGCGGTCGGCTAAATTTGTATTCCGGGTGTATTCGTAGGCCACGAACGCGGTGAATGTGCACGCTGAACTGCGGTCGTAAGCACTCTCCGCATTCTCCACAATGGTGTGCCACAGCTCCCGGGCGGCCTGCGTGCAATTGACACCCGGCGTATTACACAGCTCCTCGTTGTGTGAGGGGGATGTCTCTAAAAGTGTAGTGGAGAACTCCATCAGATTGAGATACCCCCCCTCCCGATATGCCTGACAGATAGCAGTATCGTATGCGGCTGATTCCTTATCAGTACACATTACATACTCTGACAGGAACTCCTGGTGGTCGGTCAGCGCGACGAAGTCGAGCGGCCGCGAAAGCCTTACATACCGAGTGTCGCTGCCGTTCGACTCCAGCGGGGTCAGGGCCAGCTCCTTCCCTTTGGCGAACTCATAAGCCTGAGCCGGGGTGGTGCTGGTCTTCCATATGTATGCGTCGTAGGACAGCGTGGTGTGGGAGTGGAGGTCTCCGAAATACAGGTTCCTGTATTCGCTGCGGCAATCGCAGATTTCGCGGACCTCGGTATAATTGACCAGGGTATCCGCCTCAAGCTCGGGCGGCAGCTCCGGCTTCGCCCGCGGCCATTCCTCCAGCGCGCAGGCGACCATAGCCAGCATGGCAATCAAAAACACCATCGGTAAAATGATTCGTGCCCCTTTCATCAACATATCAGTACCCCCTTCCAATCAGCTACCAGTTGCTCGACTATGGCTCCAGTACCACCTTGATGGCGCCCGATTTGCGATCGCGGGCGACAGCGAACGCCTGCTTGGCCTCTGCCAGAGAGAAACGGTGCGTGATCAGCGCCCCTGCGATCCCGGGAGTACGCGAAAGCAGCGTCGCCGCCACATCGAAATCCCGCACCGCGCCGCTTGCCGAGTACATATAAGAAGATATTACCGTTATCTCCTTGAGCATCGCCACCATATGCGGTATTGAGATCCCCTCCCAGTATGCGCCCAGCAGCAGCACCTTTCCCCCGGGGCGGCACAGGTCGAAGGCCTGCTTCATCGTGTCCTTTGCCCCGGTGCATTCGACGACAATATCGTACCTGCCCGAGATCTCCCCAGCGCCGAGAAGCCTGCCGGCGGCCGCCTGATGCTCGTAGCGCGCCGACAGCCCCACCACGGCGTTGCCTGCGATGGAAGCCGCGACTGCGCATAATCCGATGGTGCCCCCGCCTATCACCGCCACACGCTGACCTGATTCCAGTCCGGCCCGGCGCATGCCGTGCACCGCTACGGCGAGGGGCTCGACCAGGCAGGCGTCTTTCACATCAACGTTCGACGGCAGATAGACCAGGCTTCGCCCTAGCACTCGCAGCTCATCCGCCATGCAGCCGTCCCTCCCGATGCCCAGAGTCGAGGCCATAGCGCCCTGGCACAGGTTATAGTCACCGCTGCGGCAGCAGGAGCATTCGTTGCATGGCGACATGGGCTCCACGGCGACGGGGGTGCCGTCATCGAGCACGCCAGCGACCTCATGTCCCGCGATGCACTTGAGCGGGAACTTCATGTCCAGCATATGCAGGTCTGAGCCGCAGATGCCGATGGAGCGCACGCGTACACGCACGCCATCGCCCGTGAGTGCGCCGACCTCACGCAGCTCGACCTCGCCGTTGTTGAAATACACGCCTCGCATTATCTCACTCCTCAAATACGATCCCGTCTCAGATGCTGCCGCTCACTTCCACCATTCCAATCTCCTCCACTATCTTTCTAAGACGTGCCATGTCGGCGTCGGACGGCGGCTCGCATCCAGTCAGAGGATAGGCCATGCCGTACTGGGCGTATTTCGACGTTCCCATCCGGTGATAAGGAATCAGCTCGATACTCCTGAAACCGAGCCCGGCGGCGAATTCCGCTGTCGCCCCGATGTTCTCCACCGAATCGTTGTAACCCGGCACGACCGGTATCCGTATGATCACATCCTGAGGGGATTTTATCGAGCTGACCTTCCTCAGGTTATCCAGGATAAGCTCGTTCGACTGGCCGGTCAGCTCTTCATGCCTGACCGGGTCCATGTGCTTGACATCGAACTGCAGCAGGTCGACATGCTCCAGCACCGCCGCGAAGTGAGGCCACGTCGCATGACCACAGGTCTCGATCGCGGTATGCAGATACGACTCACGAGCAGTCTCGAGCAGCTCTGCGGTGAAGCGGTGCTGCGCCAGTGGCTCGCCGCCCCCGATAGTTACGCCGCCGCCCGATCGCCGGTAGAACGGCCGATCCTTCTCCACCTCAGCCATAACCTCGGCGACCGTCATCTCCTGCCCCACGACCTTCAGGGCGTCATTGCTACAGGCTTCAGCGCACATGCCGCAAACGTCACACTTCCCCCGGTCGATAACCGCTTTGCCCGCTTCGTTCAATCGGATGGCTGCAACCGGACAAGCGGATACGCAGGGGGCGCCACATGCCTCGACGCCAGCGCATCGCGACTCGATGAAGCCCAGCTCCGGCTGGCCCTTCTGCGATTCCGGATTGGAGCACCACAGGCACCTCAGCGGACACCCTTTGAGGAACACCAGCGTCCTGATACCGGCGCCGTCGTGTATGGAATACCGCTGGATGTTGAAAACCCGCCCGGTTGTCTCACCTTTCATGGTAATCCCCTGTAGGGGCGATTAATTAATCGCCCCTACCATTTCACACACCGTGTTCCGTCCTGCGGATGATATCGTCCTGCACCACCTTCTCCAGCTCGACGAAGAAGGCGCTGTATCCCACCACCCGCACCACCAGGTCCTTGTAGTCCTCCGGATGTGCCTGCGCTTCCCGCAGCGTATCGGCGCTGACGACGTTGAACTGTATCTCCCAGCCTCCCAGGTCGAAGTAGGTGCGGATGAGGTTGGCCCACTTGGCCATGCCCGCGCTGGTCTCCAGAGGGCCGGGGTGCATCTTCATATTGAAGATGGTCCCCTGAACCACGTCAATGTGCTCCAGGTTGGCCACCGACTTAATGGTAGCCGTTGGCCCGTTGACATCGCTGCCCTGGGACGGGGAGCAGGCATCGTTCAGCGGGGTTCCCTTCTTGCGCCCGTCCGGGGTGGCGCCGCAGATCAGCCCGTAGGAGATATGGGCCGCCACCGGCGCGATGGTGACGCCGTAGCCCTGCCCCGGCAGGGTCTCATGCTTTCGCAGATCCTTTACTATGATGTTGAGGCAGTCCTTGGCGATGTTATCCACGTACGGGTCGTCGTTCCCGTACTTCGGGGCTTTCAGGCACATGTCGCGTATAGCCGCTCCCGTCGGGTCGGTCGACATGTCCTCGAAGTCGGTCTCCAGCGCGTGCTTGAGCTGGGACATGGTGATGGCTTTATCGTCGAACACCAGCTTCCTGATGGCCGCCATCGAGTTCGCCAGGGTGGCGATACCCACGAGACAGACGACCACCGCCCGGTTACCGTATCTGGCGCCGCCGTTGTAATAACTCACCCCCCTTGCGATACAGTCCTCCGTCAGCGATGACAGGTAGGGGCACGGCCGGTATGTGTTATGCGCCTGTATCAGCGGCAGCATCTGCATGAACGCGATCCGGCTCCACATCACGGCCTGCTGGCGGAAGGCCTGCAGCATGTCGTCGAAGGTCTTCCACTGCAGCATGTCGCCCGGGCCCGACGCCAGGGGCGAGCCGGTGGCAGGGTCCCTCCCCTGCAGCATCAGCTCCAGCATCCGTCCCAGGCTGATGGCATGGTATGGCTGGCCCTCCGTCCCCTTCCCTGCGAAGACGATCTCCGAGCACCCGATGATGCAGTAATCGTAGGCGTCCTCCTTGGTTATGCCGGGCACGTAGGCCAGCTGGCTGGGAATGATGACCTCGTCGTTGAACAGGGCCGGGTGCCCGCCGCCGTGGGCCTTTATCGCCTCGCAGCAGGCCAGCAGGAACCTGTCCGGGGTACGCTTGTGTATCCGCGCCGACACCGTCGGCTCGTGCAGCTGCATATTGCTGGATACGTCGAGCAACAGATAGGAGAGATCGTTGGTGGCATCGTAGCCGTTGGGGGTCTGCCCGCCGATGGGCACCTGTATCCAGAAGGGGTACCCGTTGTGCGCGAAGGTCAGGATCTCGCAGGCAACGCGGTTGGACTCCGCGATCTTGAGCCACAGGCATTCCAGCAGCTCCAGCGCCCCTTCCCGGGTGATCGCACCTTCCTCGATATCCTTCTGATAATACGGGTAGCAGTACTGGTCCAGCCTGCCGGCGCCTATCGATACACCGTTGGACTCGATCTGCACCGAGGCCATGACGAAGGCCACCGCCTGCAGGGCCTCGCGGAAGCTGCGCGCCGGGTTGGCCGGTACCCATTCACACGTATCGGCGATACGCTCCAGCTCCCTCTTTCTCTCGCTATCCTTCTCAGCGGTCGCCTTCTCCCGCGCCAGCGCCGCGAACCTGCCGGCCCACTTGATGACAGCCTTATCGGCGATGACCACCGCCTTGAGGAAGGGCAGCTTGGCGTAGTCCTCCGGGTTGGCAAGATCGAGACGACTTATGTGGCTCTCGGCCTCCTCGATTAATGCGTTCAGCCCGCGCGTGATGACATCCTCGATGCCGGGGGCGATGTGGCCGATGCCGCCATGCTTGCCCATGCGGATATCGATGAAGGTGTGCTTCTCCGCCTGCCGCACCTCGTCCGTGGTCAGCGCGTCGGCGAAGGCGGCCAAGGTCCTCCCTTCCCAGTAGTCCATGCATCCTGCGATCAGCGCTTTGTCCCCATCGCTGAGAAGCCACGGATCCCCCTTCCTGGTGGAGATGGTGTCCAGCTCCGGCTTCAGCCAGCTGTCGTCGTACTCCGGGAACAGGAACGCCCCCCTGGGCCTGGAGGCGATGTTGGACACGATGAGCTCGCCGTCCTGTATCCAGATGGGCATTTCACTCAATACCTTATCAAAAGCCATCGCCTGGCGCAGCACCGGAGGCAGTGCCTCCGTCTCCTTATACGACTGGGTGACCAGCACGCTGCGCTCGGGGCAGATGGTGGGATTATGTCCCATGTAGGCTGCCTTGAGCCTCCCGGTCCTGTCCGTGCTGGGTCCGCGTCTCTTCTTCATCACCGTCGCTCTCGCCTGCGCACACATTTGGGGCCCTCCTCTTCAGCATCTATCTTCACGTCACCTCTTCGACAAGAAAATACTCCATCTTGGTCATATCAAAGAGCTCTTTCTCATCCTCCCGGATGGGACGACCGTCCTCGCTCATGTATATGTCCAGCATTCTCTTGAATGCATCGTTGTCGTCAAGCCATTCCTCAGTTATGCAGTCGAACTTCGGCTCTGTACCGGCGGGCGAGAAGGGCGCAGCGATAATATACCTGCGCACATATTTCCTCATGAAAGGGAAGAGCTTTTTACCCAAAGGCGCGTGAACCTCCTCGTAGCGCTTGCGGAACTGTTCCGGTGAAAGGCCGGGGTTCCTCTTCAGTAGCACTATTGCCTTTAGCATCTGTGAATACCTCCTCGCAGCATTTATATCTCCGTCTGCCCCCACAGCAGCTCCATGGCCAGCCCGCCGAACTCCGCCGTGTCGTAGTAGGCGAACTTCATCACCACCAGGTCGCAGCTGAAGAAGGGCTGCATCCCCTTCCCGTCGAGCCCGGCCTTCGCCTGCTCCATATCATCGACCTTAAATCCGAGGTGGTGGATGCCGTCCCCCTTTTTTGCCAGCCACTCCATGTAGGGGTTGTCGCCGTCCAGCGGCTGTATCAGCTCGATCTGGAGGCCACCCGACCTGGCGAACATTGTCTTGATCTTGGTGTCGACTGTCCGCCCCATGAATACCGCCCTCTTCATGGGGACCACTATCGGGCCGGCGAAGGGCCCGATGTCGAAGGCCGACTGGTAGTGCCCGGCGGCTTTCTCGACATCCGAGACCACATAGCCCAACTGATAGATCGGTGGAAGCTTAAACGGTGCATCAGGCTGTCCTGCCATCTTCCGCTCTCCTTTAACCCGCATGTCCTGTCGGGCTACATTCAACGATACCACTATGTGGCGTTTTTGTCAAATATATGGTATAATAACGGCGAAAATGTCAATAATTCGCTTTATCGACGGTTTTTGTCACAACAGGACAGTATGACAGAAGGAAGATTCGAGATGAATAAGTCCCTCCCCCGCGACATCAAACCGCTGGACCTCATGCTGCTGCGCGAGATGGCGCTGGACGCCACCCAGACGACGACGGATCTGGCGAGGAAGCTCGGACGCAGCCGCTCCACGGTGCAGTGGCGGTTGCAGGAACTTCTCGACCGGAAGGTCATCAGGATCGTCCCGGTGCACAACCCGGTGGCCGCAGGCTACAAGATGGGGGTGCTCATCGGACTCAAGGTGCTGCCGAGCCGGGTGAAATCAATAGCCGAGGAGATGGCCTCCGTGGTCGAGGTACAGAACGTCATCATCTGCGCCGGCCGCTACGATATAATCCTGGGCGCGGTCTTCGCCGATAACGATAGACTGTCCGACTTCCTGATAAACCGGCTCGGCGCCGTCGATGGAGTTAGCAGCATCGAGACCATGGTCGCACTCAGGATGGTCAAGGCCTCGTTCACCTTCATGACGGCGGATGAGCTGCCGTCGTTAGATACATCGATCCCGGGGATAGACGCGCTGGACCTTATGATCATCCGCGAGCTGCAGAGCGATCCCCAGCAGCCGCAGGCCGACATCGCCAGAAAGCTCGGCGCCGCAGCGACCACCGTGCGCCGCAGGCTCAAGCGCCTGCTCGACGAGCACATAATCAGGATAGTGGCCATCGCCGACCCGCACGCCCTGGGCTATAACGTCCGCGCCATGATAGGCATCAAGGTCCTCCCCGGCAGGATTGACGACGTGGCCGACAGGCTGGCGTCATACGCCAACGTGCACTACGCGCTCATGACCACCGGCCCGTACGACATGGTGGCATGGGCCGTGTTCCGCGACACGGACGAGCTGTCCGGCTTCATCCGCCTAGAGCTGGGCGGCATCGACGGGCTGGCAAGCTACGAGAGCATGCTGACATTGAAGGTGGTCAAGGACCTGCTCATCTCCCCGACGAAGAACCTTTAATGCAAATGGAAAAGCAAATATTATAAATTATGGGGGTTTTAATGGCGGATCTACAGGATTACAGCGGACCGTTCAAGAAGGACATCAAGTTGGAGGACTTCTCCAAGGAAGCCCTTATCCGGCTGTATCAGGCGGCGTGCCGGGACTACCTCGGCATCGACGGTTTATGGCTCGGCCTGATGCGAAAGACGTATGGGGACAAGCAGGCGTGGCAATACCACATAGACGTATGGGAGGGCGGCACCAAGGGGGAGGTCATGCGCACCCGCGGCGCGCTGAACATCGAGGGTAACGACGTGGAGGCCGTGATGAAGTATGTGCAGACCAGCGCCTCGCTGGGAGGACTCTTCCACATCGACTGCGAGCTCTTCGACAAGGAACACGGCAGGTACACGATCACTAAGTGCCACGCGCTGGACTATTTCGAGAAGCACGGGGACATGGAGCTCCTGAAACAGGCCTGCGAGCGGGTCTGCATTCCCTACAACCAGCGCTCCGCCGACTGGTTCGACCCCAGTATAAAGTGGGTCCCGGTGAAGCTGCCGCCGCGCAAGAGCAAGGACGAGCCCGCCTGCATCTGGGATATATATCTGGAGAAATAACCGGCGATATCGATAACCGCAGGGCGTATGGCCATACGCCCCTACCCGGTGACCAACACGTAGGGGATATGCGAACTCACCCTGGCCCTCTCTTTAGTAAAGAGAAGAGGATAGCTATGATAAACGTTAACGAGGGTATGCAGAGGGTGTCCCCTATGTCATCATACGGCTTGACCGGGTGATCCAAGCGTAGGGGCCGAATGGCATTCGCCCTTCTGGATTGTCTGATCAAGTCAGACAATGACAAAAAAGGTTCGGAGGCAGGGGGTTGAATATTGGTGAACGCCGCGTCGCGATGCTCCTCACAATGACGACGGTAAATTCTGTAGGGGCGAACACCTGTGTTCGCCCTATCTTGAAGTTAATATGGGGACAGCAATGTGTTATACATGGTACAATGTCATGCCGCAAGAACTCAACATAGATATCGTTAATATCGATTAATCAATCTTCAAGTGCAGGCCGACGATACATAAGGAGTGGAGAATGAAAAGGTTGAGTGATGAGAAGATCTTGTTCACGGGGCTGACGGGCCAGATCGGCTTCCCTCTGGCTTTACATCTGGCCAGGGAGAATGAAGTCTGGGGCATAGACATCTTCAGAGATGAAGACAAGAAAAAACGGCTGGAGCAGGCGGGAGTGAAGACACGCACCATGGACTTAGCCAGACCAGACTACCGGAACTTGCCGGATGACTTCAGCTACCTGATTCACTTCGCAGTATATCAGGAGGGAGGGCTGGACTTCGACGAAGCTTTTCGCGTCAATGCCGAGGGCACCGGCCTGCTGATGACGCACTGCCGCAAGGCAAAAGGTGCTCTCATCATGTCGAGTTGTGCAGTCTACGCACTGCCTCAGGATGCCAATCACCCCGTCAAGGAGAATGACCCCCTTAACGGTCCACAGGCGGCACATTGTCCAACGTATGTGATGTCGAAGACGGCGAAAGAGGCAGTGTCCAGATTCGCCGCCCGCCAACTGGATCTGCCTACCACCATCGCCCGGATGAACGTGTACTATGGCTCGTATGGGGGCTTGCCGGCGTGGCAGTTTGAGTGGATGCTGGCTGGCATGCCTGTGCCTGTGCAGCCCAACCGTGCTTCGTTGTGCAGCCCAATCCACGAAGAGGACGTCAATAACCATGTCGGTGCACTGCTGGCCGCTGCCAGTG
>CAYRYW010000051.1:0-10590 GCA_964428725.1 uncultured Dehalococcoidales bacterium | reverse complement strand
TCCGGGTAACGCACACGGTCAAGCTCCGTACAGAGCTTCAGGCTGCCGTTGAACAAGATACTGCCCCTGTCCATGAACCACGGCTCATAGACCAGCGGGGTCTCGGGCTCAACATCCACGGCATCCCCGTTCGGGCACGCCATGTGAATCGTGGTATTGAAGGGTCGCTCGCCATCCGTCACCTTGGTCAGCGTGCGAACGACCGTGCCCTTCATGGCACAGATGATTTCGGCACTATCGTACCCGCCCATCACGTCCGCGAAACTCGCAACCTTCATCATCAATCCTCCATTGTCTGTTGCTCTCACCAACCATTCATTGCACGGAAAGAGCCGAATTCTGAGAAACCGTTTCGATTTTCCAGATGTCCACTCGGGCTTCAACCCGATGACACTCACCCGTGTCGATGGTTGCCAAGACATCATCCGCCTCGGTCACAACCCCCGTTCCGATGAGAAATTCACCGTTGAATCCCCGGTATGAAAATCCCACCCTGTCACCAACCCGAATCTGCTCTTTCGTTCTCACACTTACTCATTGCACGGGAAGAGCCGGATTCTGAAAGAAAAAGGACGCAGTTTCCTGCGTCCTCAACATGGTGTCCCGCAGAGGGCTCGAACCTCATACCGGCACGGCTGGCCACGGGCTTTGTACACAAGCCCGAGAAGGTGGCTTACGCCACTACCTTGTACGTTGCCGGGAATGCCTCCACGGACAACGGTTATCCCGTTTAGGGACCGTGCCTTGCCGAAATGCCTTATACGCTCTGGAAGCGACCTTGCAATCGCCTCTTCCGAGCCTCAGCACGCAGGACATCTTGCCCACTCATTGCACAACAAGCAGGCGATTCTGAAAGACTATCTGAAGAAACGAGAGAGCCCTCGCCGCTTAGGGGGAGGCGACGACACTCGCCCCACTACCGCCAACGCCCCATCCTTATCGACGATGTTGTTCTTTAATAGAATCCCGATATTCCCGACAACGACATCCACACTCCCTCGGATTCTCTTGGTCGTGTCCACGCTGAGTTTCCCCTCCGGCACATACTCCTGCCCAAGATTCTTACTCAGCACCATACCTCCCAAGATGACAGTCCCCTCGGCTCCGATTGCACCGCTGCCCATCGCCCACTTGAGAGCAGATATGGCCCCGTCTAGTTCGTCAAGTGGTATGGCTCCACCCGTGGCACTTTCAGGCTTACGACCAGCACCGACATCGGGTTCAGAAGTTGAGTCCCTTTCTGGTTTCTTGGACTCTGCTTCGGACTTGGACTCAGAATCTTTCTCTGGTTTCTTGGACTCGGACTCGGACTCGGACTCCCTATCGTCCTTCTTCGACCGGGTAGGCTTTTTCCTCGGAGCCTTGTCCCTCGAACCCTTTGGCCTGCCGGGCTTGCGCTTCTTCTCGTTCTTCTCCTCAAGCCTTGCGACCCTTTCCTCAATGGAAAGGCCCCCGTTGTCAATGCTTGGCTGTTCTTCCTTCACAACGACATCGCCTCCAGCCCCGTCCTTCTCCTCCCTCATCGTCTCGCCCCCTTGAGACTGCCCAAACTGCTTGGCTTCGGGTTGCTTGACCTCGGGCTTCTTGACCTCGGGCTTCTTGGCGCTCCTTCTCGCAAGCTCAGCCTTCCCCTCGGATACGACATCAACAAGAAGTGAATCGTATTTGAGAGAAAGGAGATGACTGTGGATGGCACGCGCTTCATCCAAGAGGGGGCCTTCCGTCAGGATAATCCTCCTGCGCGGCCCTTCATCAACGCCATCGGCCTTCAACGCCTCATTGATGAATATGCGGCCCCACCAACTTACACCAGCCCGCTTCTCCTCTGGCTCACTAGATGGAGTGTAAAGCGGACGACGAGCGTGGAGTCTGCATTTCCCGTCCCGGAGAACCCTTGTCTTTGTCCCGCAAACGATTTCCATGCCCCCACAAGCACTCGGCTCGATAACGCACACCAGCACCCCTTCCAAACTCTTCTTCTTCCCAACCACCCTGCGGCAGAAAGTGAATCCAACTCTCCCACTGCCCTCCTGCCGAATAGGCCGCCACGCCCCCTTCAGCTTGCCAGTCTCGATGTCGTTTTTGCGTTCATCCCCTAACACCAAATCCCCCGTGATATGAGTGTCGGAATGGCTGGGCAGAAAGATGCCAGACTCGCCTATCAATCTGGTGAGGCGATTAGTCCTTTTCTCCCCAAGCCGAGTCCCCATATTGTCAGAGAACGAGAACGGCGAGATTCCCTGTCTCCTCAGATTCCTCACGAAGAACTTTTCTCCTTCCGATATGGCCAGCCCGAGTAGCCTGTCAGCCACCTCAAAAGACACTGAGCCACCACATAGAACGTCCCACCATTCCAGACGATGAAGCCGAGCGATAGTCGGGACAGTAGTTATCCCGAATATGTAGTGGCCATCACAGATGATAGCCACGGGGCTGTTCACTTTTGTCCAGTCTCTCATTCCGGGCACGGACTCCGACTCCCCAACGACCACTGCCCGAATCAGAGTATCCTCGTCAGCCCTGAATCCCAGAACACTCCCACACTTCATAGATTCTCGAATGAATCCCATCCCGGCAAGTCCGGCACGGTGAGAAGGCATCACCAGACCATCGTACAGGTTGACTATGGACAGACCCGAGTCTTGAACCTTTTCCTTGGCCCCGGAAGACTGACAATCCTCTTGCTGACCGATAGAAGAATCGCCGAGGGCCACCTCTTTCTCTCCGCGCCCAACGGCAGTCTCTCCGCTCGGTAGATTCCCGTTCTTGGAGGCAAGAATCTTCCTCGCCCTTCTTCTGATGATGGCAGACTCCTCCTCGGGCGGAACAGACCGCCCGAAATGAGATATCCCCCCGCAGACTTCCACAGCGCCCTTATCTTCCTCTAAAATCCCCCCTCCTTCCACGGCTCCCACGGCCTCCACATATAGAGAACACAGAGCTTTCATCAAGGAAACAAGCCCCTTCTCGTCGTATTGCCCGCTGCGAAGTGGCAATTCACCATGAGCCCACTCCAAGAAGTCTATGATTTGGTCGAATTCCTGCTCTGTTTTGGTCGCATATCTAGCCAACTTCTTCCCGGAAGATGGGACTGAGCCCTTAATTCTCCCACCGTTCTCCCTGACTATAGATATGGCCGCTTCACGCAACGACCGGCTGTCAGATTCTGACAGCGAAGGCCCTGCAATTTCTTCACAGGAGAATAGAGTCCTCTCGCACCTTCCCGAGAGAATCCTTTTACGTTGGTAAGCGTTCTTGATTGGATTTGGGCCTCCCTCGTAAACCGGAGACCCGTCGTGCATCTCGGCCACTCTGTCACAAAACTCTCCAACCGCGCACCTTATGCCCTTGTAGGCTTCCTTCCACTCCGGGTCTCTCCACTGCTGGAGAAGCCTCTCTACGATTGGTCTTCTCGCCTCGTCAACCTCGCTCTTCAAGCTCAACGTACCACTCCCAGCCTTCATATCCTTCGCCTCCTTGCCTAGTTGCCACAAAGCATCTGTCGGATTATACACCCCGACAACGGAGGAGAATGATTTTTTTGGGGAGAAATCTGGGCAGGACTGGAGCCAGAGCCCGGAGTTGAAACTTCATAATCGTTTGATATTCGGTCTAAGGGTAGGAGGACAACATGATTCCACTCTACACCGAAACCGAGTTCAATGAAGCCAAGTCACGAGACCCACTCCCACTCAAATGCGGACAATGCCAAAATCCATTCTCTCGACCCAAAAGTGTCATTCAGAGAGCTATAGCAGGCAGAGACCATCACTCGTGCGAATACTGTAGCCGAAAGTGCCTCGGACTGCACAAATATCCACCACTTGTCGTCACATGCTCTCAGTGCGGGAAAGAGTTCAGGAAAGAGCCATTCCAAGCTAATAAGTCGCCCCGGCACTTCTGTTCCCGCTCTTGCAATGCCACTTGGCAGAACCTCCACAAGAAGCATGGCACCCGACGCTCAAAGCTCGAAAAATGGCTTGAAGAACAACTCACACGGCTCTACCCCGACCTTGAGTTTCACTTCAATCGCAAGGACGCCATTGGGTCAGAACTCGACATCTTCATCCCATCGCTCATGCTTGCCTTTGAACTCAACGGCATCTACCACTACGAGCCCATTCACGGACAAGACAAACTCGATGCTGTTCAATCCAACGACCGTCGCAAGTTCGCTGCTTGCCATGAAGCAGGCATCAGCCTGTGCTCTATCGACACGTCATCCATGAACTACTTCAAGCCCAAGAAAGCCGAACGCTTTCTTGCTATTATCCAGAAAATCATCGAGTCATCCACAAGTGGCTGAGGTGCTGGGATTTGAACCCAAACTCTGACCTTCAAAGGGTCGTGTGCTACCAGATTACACTACACCTCAATCAAGTCACTTGTGCTACCGGATTACACCACGGGTCAATCCTCGGGAAAACCCTCGGGAATCACACTCTCGCCCGACGAAATCTTCTACACCACACAGCGTTACAACTCAACCTCAAACCTTGCGTCCGTAGTGGCACCATGCGAACACGGCGATATCCGCCACGCCCACCGCCCATATCCAATGCCAGCTATGCGGAGAACCCAACACCCAATTGAAGAACAGGAACGTGCTTGTCAGCCTGAAATTTAGTACCCTCTTCATTGGTGGCAGCCCGAGAGGTCGAAACCCGCACCGCTGGCTAATGGAGCCTACTCCCAGTGCCGGGACCGTACATCATAAGTCCCAACCCGGTCGGTCGGTGGCCAACAACTGCCGTCACTCTCCATGATAGAATCGCTGTGAATGGTTACCGGCATCAAAACAGTTGGCACAAATCCCCCTCCTTGCCTTGATGTCTTCCATCACATCGGTCCATCTTTCACTTGAAACGATTTCCTCGACACTCTGTGTGTTCAGATTGCCAACGCTCAACTCCAAATTCACATCCAGATTGCACGGCGAACAGGTTCCATCCCATCCGACGGTAAACCGCCCACCCTGATGAACGTCACAAGCATGAGGCTTCATAGTGGGGTCACGCATTACGCCGCCGTAAGTCAGCATGGCTTTCGTGACCAGACAATCTCCCTTTCTCAAAAGAGGTTTCCACATACGAACGATTTCATCCTCACCCTCATTGCCCTGTTTCCGAACACAGACAATCCACGTCTTCGGTCTGTCCTCAAGGCTCAACCACCATCGGATTTTCTCAGTCAAGGTCTCATATCGACCGTTGCCCGGTATCCCACGATTGTCCCTTACCACACCTCCGGGACACAAACGCTCCCATGTCTCCTTGTCGGCTGCGTCCAAACTGATACGAACAACGTCGAAACGCCTTAGAGCATCCAGCATGTCCTCTGTCGCAAGAGACCAGTTCGTATTCAGGAACAACGAGAAAGGACGCTCACGGGGCACTGACAAGATGAACTCAGAAAATCGGGGATGAAGCAGTTGCTCCCCGAAAAAACCGAGACTGACATGCTCGGCACAGCACATTGCTTCCCTTGTGGCTTTCTTGAACAGCGACGGAGACATAGAGCCAAGGGGACGGGTGAAGCGGTTACCGCCCGGAGTCAAGGTCTCGCCATACAGGGAGTGGGGGCAATAGCGGCAACGGAAATTGCACTGATTGGTCAGTTCAATCTGTAGATTCAGCTTCATCTGGCACGCAGTAATAACCGGTCTGCGAGTGCCACTCACCCGAAGTGTTTCTTACTGACAGACCCGCCTGCTTGAGAAGTCCGGCAAAAACATCCGTGCGGTAACGCACACAATGGAGAGCCCCTCTTCTTCTCATATCGGACAGAACCGGCTGTGGATAGTTGTCAGGGTTCACTTCCACCTCCGGCACATCGTCTGCCGTGTGTGCGGTGAAAAAGGCACAACCGTCGTCTTTCAGCACCCGCCGGAATTCGCGCAAGTAATGCAGCACGTCAGCCATGACCATGTGCGTGAAAACAGAGTAGGAGTACACCACGTCACAGGAGTCATCTTCAACCGGAACCGGGACAAGCCCCCGCACTCCCTGATTGTTGTACCGGGCATTGTGTGCGTTGGAGATACGGAAATCAAACATCCCACCGGGGAAACGCTTCCTTGCCCACGTCAGGGCATTCTCGTCCACATCTACCCCGATGTACTTGTGGACGTGTCCCATTATGGATTCAATCCCGATAGCCAGTCTGCCAGCCCCGCAACCGAAATCCATCAACACTGATTCAGAAGTAAGACTGCATTCGGTGACAAGCCTGTCAGCTTCCTGCTCGGCAGAACGAAAAAAGTGCTCGTCGTCCTGAAAGACTGCTCCGCACTTTCTCAGATGTCTCGGCGGTAACGTACAGTTCATATCCCGCTCCTATCAAAAAAGCTGTTGGAAGTCAAAGTATCTCGTGTCCCAAACATCACTCCAACGTCCCATTGTACACAGGAGGACTATGAACACAACATATTTGCCAACGCTGCCTATGCCCGGTTGTCCGTTACCATTTCGGATGGAAGCATCATCCCGGACCCGGACGACGCTCCTGCGGGAAACCGCCCATTGTAAAGACGTGGAACGACTTGAGGGTTTAGATACCCCTCGGGGTTGCGTCCCCACGTGCCCAGCCGATTCAAGCCAGCAGGGGACTCAGGCTTGAGGTCACTACCGGGACTATCACCCGGCCTTAGTCATTCCAGTTGGCTGCCCCCAGAGGAATTGAACCTCTACTCCATGGTCCAGAGCCATGTGCGCTACCTTTACACTAGAGGGCAATCTGAAATGGCGGGGTTGACGAGACTCGAACTCGCGGCCTCTTGCGTGACAGGCAAGCACTCTAACCAACTGAGCTACAACCCCAATGACCTCGACAGGTTGCTTTTCTGGTCAATGACGATGCTGGTCACGCGACCGCCTTGGCTATCCCCACACCTGCCGACGACAGCTATACGCTGCCTTGAAATCCGCAACCTATCCGCAACCGGACCCGTTACTATACAACATCGTTTCTGCGGAACCCGTATGGTAACTGGCACCCGGTAGAAGACTCGAACTCCTACTGTGTGGTCCGAAGCCACACGTGCTATCCATTACACCAACCGGGTATTATGACGGCATCTGGTTCGGACTTCCGGCTGCCCCCGTGCGGCATCTCGCCGCACGTTTATCCCAGAGCAGGGTTATGAACCCCCGGCGTCTTTCCGCTCTGTCACCGTCTGGCACGGGTGGAGGAACTCGAATCCCCGACCTTCGGCTCCGAAAGCCGACGTTCTATCCAACTGAACTACACCCGCATGAAGCGTGTCCTTCTGGTGCCCGAGATTGGATTCTAACCAACATCTGCCGGTGTATGAGACCGACCGCCTTCGACATGCCTTCCCGCATTCACGCATACTCGCAACGCATGGTTGCTTCCTGCTACGTGAAGGCGTTAGACCACAAGGGCAATTTGGTGGATGCCACGAGAGTCGAACTCGCATTTCAGGGCTCCGTATTCCTACATCCTGTTTTCCCGCGAACCTTCATCGGGGGAAGGTCTCGTGGATAGTCCCTCAGAGAGATACCCCTCAAGAACTCGTAGTCCCGAGCCATCTTCTCGCCTTTCCGCCCTGACGATGCCAAACGAAGTCTCATGGAACGGCTCTGCCCACTCACTGGAACAATATAGACACCCCGTGTCTCCCTTAGATAGACAGCGAAGACATCCGCTTCTCCCTCGTACCCCCGTTTCTTCTTCGTATTCCAGTTATTGCTACACGTAGCAAACTCAAAGTAGTCACCATGCAAACGAGCAGTCTTACACTGGACACGAATGAAGTCCCCTTCTTCATCTACCACGAGGTCGTACCGCTGGTTATCACCGAACGGATTCAGAACCGCCATGTCCGCAGCGAGAAGCCTTGCAATAACCTGAGCTTCGCTTTTCTCGCCGACCCCCTTCGGATTATAGTTGCTCCCCTTGTCAGCCGTTTGGCTTTCAAGGGCAACCGCATTGACCCTCTCTGCTTTTGACGCCCTCCGCTGCTTCGCCGTTTTTTCTCCACCTCGGGCAGCCAATTCCTGTCGGACGGATTCGGGCAGAACGATGTCAGAAGTCCACCGATGAATCGTTCCGGGTGACCGGCCCATCTCTCTTGCGATTTCCTTGAACGAACACCCTTGACGCCTTCTCCGTCTCGCCTGTTCTCTTTCTTTCATCTGAACCTCCTTTTGCATGATAGTCATATCACCCAACAGTGGTTCATTGCAAGAACTTTTCTGGTGGACGCACCGAGGCTCGAACTCGGGACATCTCGATTAAAAGTCGAGGGCTCTACCAACTGAGCTATACGTCCATCACCATGCTTTGCCATCCGGTTTCATACCGGCCTCCTTTCCGGGTACTGATGCCCCGTTATTACCCCATTTCTGTCTCTCGCTACCCCATTATGCTGGTGGGTGTGGCAGGAATTGAACCCGCGTCCTCGTGTTTATCAGACACTTCTGGGGGTATAAGCCCCAAGCTCTAACCAGCATGAGCTACACACCCGCATCGTACTCGATACGGGGTGCATATCTGAAATCCAACTTTCATTCGACAACCTCCTTCAATCCTATCACGCCACAATGACGCGATAAATGACGCGATTCGACTTGGTGGGCCTTGTCAGACTCAAAAGTCGGTAATTTCTTGATATTCCGTTCTGTATGTAGGAGGCCACATGAAACCGCTCTACACTGAAACCGAATTCAACGAAGCGAAATCCAGAACCCTGCTTCCCCTCAAATGCGAATACTGCGGCAACACCTTTACGCGCACCAAGCACGATATCCATGCGGCCACAAACCCAAGCCGACAACGCGATTCATGCCGTTTCTGCGATAACAGTTGTCAGCGGAAACACGATGTCGGAGAACAGATTGACACAGAATGTGCTCAGTGCCATTCCCCTCTAAAACGCCATCGGTCTACCATCAAATCTTCCAAATCCGGTAATGTGTTCTGCAACCAGTCCTGTTCAGCCAAGTGGAACAACGCTCATAAGAAGCACGGAACTCGGCGTTCCAAGCTGGAAAAGTGGTTGGAAGAACAGCTCACTGCCGTCTATCCCACCCTTGAAATCCACTTCAACCGGAAGGATGCCATTCAGTCCGAACTGGACATCTTCATCCCGTCCCTTCGTCTTGCCTTTGAACTGAACGGTATCTTCCATTACGAACCCATCTACGGACAAGGCAAACTCGATGCCATTCAATCCAATGACCAGCGCAAGTTCGCTGCTTGTCACGAAGCGGGTATCGAACTCTGCATTATCGACAATTCATCGCTCAAGTATTTCAAAGAGCACAAAGCCCGCAAATTCCTGAACATCATCACAGATATCATCAATACCCGCCTGTCAGGTTCTTAGCCTTCCCAAAGGAAGTTACCAGTTGACACCACGCGGAGGTGCCTGACTTGTCAACCTGGGCCTTGTCAGACTCGAACTGACGCCCCGCTGGTTATGAGCCAGCCGCTCTGACCGACTGAGCTAAAGGCCCCCAATCGTCATGCAAAAACATACTGCGGTCACGGTCTTCCGCCTGCCGTCTCAATTCACCCTCTCGGGCTATCCGAGCCATCGCCCGTCTCACCTTGTCAGCTTCACGCCACTCACGTTCCTCACGCTCCTCACGTGCCCACCCGCCAAACATCATGCTCATGGCAACCTCCCGTATCACGGGAAATCACAATCTGTGACCTCCAATCGTGCTTCTTGTGATACCCAGTGATATCACTGAGCATCAATTCGACCCCCAAAGAGCCTCTTGTGATATCCAGTGATATTCCAACTAAACCGTGTCCACGAAGTTCTTCGCCAGCCAGCGGTTGACATCGGACAAGTAAGAAGCGGGCTTTCCCCTCACAACGGGTCCAGCCTGACCCGTCAGCCAACCCATCAACGCCTCCTTGTATCGCTCGGGAATGTCCTCCGGGAAAACGACAGGCATCAAACCGTGAGAGTCAGACTTTTTGCCAGCCATGTCCTCTTCCTGAGCCACACAGACGACGCCATCACTTCGCTTCGCTACCCATGTAACCTTCTCCGGCGGGAAATGGTAGAACTTCCGCCTTACCCGTTCCACGGCTTTCGCCGCCTTGGAAATGAGTGTCAGGACGCCATCCTCATACCGCTGAAGCACTCGGGTCCGATGCGTCGTGTTCTTGTCCGTGTACTCGACTTCGTAGTACCGCTTCTTGTTGCGATACTTCCGGGTCTCGGTGATTCTCACCTTCCCGAGACTGCGGTCGCCGATGGTTCTGATATCGAATTCAATCATGTCCGATTATACACCCGAAGCAGTTCGTCTGACACCGATAGTCGCCAACAGAATCTTTTTGCAAGGGAATCGAACCCTTTCCTCCGGGGCGTGACCCCGGCGTGCTCCTTTACACCACAACCCATAGGTGGTAGAGTTGAAGTATCCGTTTGCTGAAGCGTGTCTCGACGAATGGTGGGCGCAGTCTGAATTGAACAGACGACCTGCTGGTTATCAGCCAACCGCTCTAACCAACTGAGCTATGCGCCCTGAATCAACCTTGCAAATCCCTCTTCAAACACCACGTTCTCCGGGATGTCCCCGGCGAACACCGAAGCCATCTCCTGCGGCG
>CAYRYW010000050.1:0-10746 GCA_964428725.1 uncultured Dehalococcoidales bacterium | reverse complement strand
TGATCAAGTCCTCGCTGCCTGAGGACATGGCGCCCACAATCACAACATATGGAGCCGCCATATTAAACGTATGGGAGCAGGGGCTCGTAATACCGTCCTGGGACTTCGAGATTCTCTTCCGCGAGGGACTGGCTGCCAGAATAGCGAAGGCCGAGGCTAAACTCGCAGAGCTGGACGCCAGGGTCGAGGAACTGGACCCAGCCGAATATCTGGCGAAGCGCTACGAGTGGCAGGCGATGGTGCGCTGTGGCAAGGCGATTATTCGCTATGGCCAGAGGCTGTCTGAAACAACTCGGCAGCAGGCAGCCCAAACGACCGACGAGAGGCGGAGAAAGGAACTCGAGGATATGGCGGACATCCTCGAGCACGTCCCTGCCAATCCACCCAGAACCTTCCATGAGTGCCTGCAGTTCTACTGGACAGTCGAGGTCACCGCACACTATTTCGCTCATTGGGGCTACGGCAGCGGTGTGAGGTTCGACCAGGTCTGGTGGCCATACTACCAGGCGGACATCACATCCGGGCGGATCACGCGTGAGGATGCGGTAGAGCTTGTCGAGTGCCTCTTCTTGAAGATACAGGAAATCGGCGCACCGCTTGAGTGGCCGGCGAAGTTCGCCGGAGTAGCCGGTACCGGTACAATGTACACAGCCAATATCGGCGGCACAACCGACGAAGGAGAAGACGCCACCAATGAGCTCAGCTTCATTGTACTGGAGGCGCTCGGCAACCTGCACCTGACCCAGCCGCCGGTGGCAGTCCAATATCACGCCAGGATCTCGCCGGAGTTCATCTCGGCGGCGATTGATCTCTGCCGAACAGGCCTCGGACACCCCTCCTACTTCAACATGGATCTGTTAAAGAGGTGGGCTATCATGAGAAGATACAGTGTGGAGGACGCCAATCAGGTCATGCCGATCGCATGCGGTTCCTACAGCGTAAAGGGCACCGGCATGCTGCTCTCCGGCCTGGCGCCTGGCCTGGAGATGAACTGTCCCGCGGTTCTCGACCAGGTCCTGCACCTCAACGACCAGGAGGCCCGCTGCGGCCCCGTGGTCTTGCCTGCCGGCAAGAAGGCGACAGAGATGCATTCGGCAGACGACATTATGCAGACCTACTTCGAGCGTTTGAAGTACTACGTGAGGATCTTCACGGTTTCTTGGAACATTGCTCAGCAGGTGTTAATGGAGCGCAAGCCCGACCCGTGCTACTCCTTGCTCCTGGATGGAACGCTCGAGCGGGGGATAGACGTCGTACACTTTCATAAGGAGCATGATACCTGGCCGGAGGTCACTCCTTTCGGTGTGATTAACGTTGTGAACTCGCTTTCCGCGATTCAGCGCGTGGTATTCGACGAGAAAAGATACACCATGGATGAGTTGCTGAAGGCGCTGGATGCCAACTGGTCCGGGTACGAGGTAATGCGACAGGACTTCCTCAATGCGCCCAAGTACGGCAACGACGACGACTTCGCCGATGGCTGGGCAAGGCGGTTCCTTGTCGGGCAATGGGAGACTGTCAGCAAGTTCAAGGATGCCTGGGGCTGTTCATTCACGATGGATGGCAGCACTGCCGCCGGGCACACCATGATGGGTCTGGTGGCCCCCGCCAGCCCGGATGGAAGACTGGCGTGCACCTCGTTGGCCGATGGCTCTCGGTCGCCGATGGCGGGAACCGACAACGAGGGGCCGACTGCCGTGCTGAACTCGGTGGGCAAGGTGCCCTTCATGCACTCGGAGCTGTTTAATCAGCGCTTCATGCACACCTACCTGGAAGGAGAGAACAAGAAGCTCTTCGCCGATTATCTCAAGGTATGGTATGCGAAGGGAACGTGTCCGCACATCCAGTTTAACGTGGTGAGCAGTAAAAAGCTACGGGAGGCACAGGCGAAGCCGGAGGAACATTCCGACCTCATCGTTAGGGTCGCGGGCTACAGTGCCCACTTCATTGACCTGCCCGTGTGGACCCAAGACAGCATAATCGAAAGAACAGAACAGGCCCTCACGTAGTTCGTGCCCGAGAGTGCAGTTGTTGTGCGCACAGGATAGCGTGGGGGGTGTGTTCCCCCACGCTATCTTCATAGAGGCTCCTGAGGAAGACCCGAGTGGAGTCACCCGTTTTATCCACTGCGCAAAAGCGCAGGATCACCAGAGGTACAAATGATGTCAGACAGTGCAGATGAACAAAGGGGATTGATATTCAATATCCAGAAGTTCTCGATTCAAGATGGTCCTGGTATTAGGACTACGCTATTCATGAAAGGATGCCCTTTAAACTGCCCGTGGTGCAGTAATCCTGAAGGAATAAGCAGCGAACCTGAGATTATGGTGGGCGAGCGCAAATGCATAAGCTGTAAAAGATGTGCCGAAGCTTGCAGCGCAGGCGCCATTTCTTTCGATAACGATCTCCGCACCATTGATTGGAAGCTGTGTACCAATTGCCTGGAGTGTGGTAAGGTATGCCCTTCCCATGCCATCCAGGTGATGGGAGAGTACAAGACAGTGGATGAAGCATTCAAGATAGTTGCACAGGACAGGGATTTCTATAACGTTTCTGGCGGTGGAGTAACAGTGTCCGGAGGTGAGCCACTACTTCAATGGGAATTCGTCCGGGACTTATTCAATAAATGCAAACGTGCCGGTCTTCATACTGCACTTGATACGACGGCCTACTCCCCATGGGAGAGCATGGAACAGGTTCTCAGGTACACAGACCTGATTCTATTTGATATCAAACACATGGATCCTGAGAAGCACCAGGAAAAAACCGGAGTATCTAATGAACTGATTCTAGAGAATCTTGATAAAGCTGCTAACACGACAGCGACGAAAATCTGGTTGAGAATCCCGCTAATACCCGGCTTCAACGATTCGGAATCAAATATACAAAAGACAGCCGAACTTGCTTCCAGGACTAGAGTGGAAAAGATATCTCTGCTGCTATATCATGAGTGGGGGAAAGGCAAATATTCCAGCTTGGGAGATCAATATGGCTATACTGAAGCAGACGGCATCCTTGAACCTGATAGTGATGTGGCGAAAAAGTGCAAGGGTATTCTCGAATCTCAAGGGTTGGAAGTAACGGTCGGGAAATAGCTGCGAAGCTAATGAGGGGTTTCCGATATCAAGAATCAGATTCAACCGCTGGGTGCAAGCACCTCTCGACAGAGTAACGAATCCCAGGCTGATGAATGCAAATAGAAGTTGACAAAGAGGGAGAAGTTCAACATGAACATCGGCGATATCTATGCGGAATTGAATGCGAGACTGCAGTACCTTCAGTCTGAGCGGTTGCAACGCATACTGCAGAAGCTGGTGACTCCTGAGGAGGGGGAACTGTTGCTCCAGCTGCCGGCGCAGCCTGCGGAACTGGCCCAAAAATCGGGAAGGAGTGAAGAGGCGGCACTGCGGAAACTAGAGGAGTTCATGGAGCGGGGGCTTGTCATCCGCACCAGCAAGGGATTGTATTACTTTGCCCACGATATGACCCAGCTGCACGACGCCAACCTCTCCAGCGCGGATAAATGGGTCGATACTGAGCTCCTCGACCTGTGGCGGGATTTTCGCAACTCTGAGTGGAAACAGACCATGGCCGGCGGGCTCGGGGAATCGTATGTGCAGTTCATTAAGGTGCTTCCGGCATGGAAGTCTATGGATCGCAGCCCGGACCGTGATAAGCTCCTGCCAGAGGAGGACATCAGGGAGCTAATCAGAGGGGCAGAGGCGGCTTCCGTGGTTCCCTGCACCTGCCGCAGATCTGTCAGGGGGTGCGATCTACCAGTTAACGTCTGCCTTCAATTCAACCGGGGGGCGGATTACGCTATAAACCGGGGCGCCGGCCGCCGCATCTCTGCAGAGAAGGCCATCGCCATCGCCGGCGAGGCGGAGGAAGCAGGTCTGGTACACACCTGGGCCTCCGGCCTTCAGAAGCGGCTGACCGCGATATGCAACTGCTGCCGGGACTGCTGTGACATCTTCGCTATCGGCATGGAGGTGGGGAATATAGAACAGGTACTGGAGAAGAGCCGCTTTCGCGCTACAGCTGACCAGGAGCTTTGTACCGGGTGCCAAGACTGCGTGGAGCGGTGCTTTTTCGGAGCTATCGAAATGGTGAAGCCCCCGCAGGGCGGGATAGCCACAGCCACAGCGAACGAGGAAAAGTGCTTCGGATGCGGCCTGTGCACGCTGGTATGCGAGCCGGGGGCGTTAACCATGAGGCTGGCACAAACCTGAGCAATAGCGTAACCCTTAGCTAGGTCGCCACTTTTCGGCGGTTTTGCCTTTTCTACGTTTACCTCGTAAACGATTTTTTTATGTGGCGAAAATGCCACTTATGTTTCCGTATGTCGAGGGGTAAGGAGTAACTATGTGAAACGTTTTAAACAGAACGCTACTTCGTGACCTTGGTTAAACACTTCAATATATTGTTTATCATCCTCCCCCTCCAGAACCTGACACAATTCGTCGCCGTGCGTCTTATATATCAAACAGGGAAACGCAGGCGGCTTGCGCCGCTCCCAATCTTGCAGTATTGTACGGGGGTAGAAAATGCTTCAACTGGAAATGCGGAGGACTCAACTGAAAGAAAAGCACAACCCGGCAGCACACAGCAAGGAGGACGCGCTCGCCAGCCTGTTCGACGGACACTACGAGAGCGTGGTGCGCTACATCTTCGTACGCATCGGGGACAGGGCAGATGCGGAGGAACTGGCAGGGGACGTGTTCCTGCGGGCGGTCAAGAGCCTGGGATCGTTCCGGGGCTCGCAGGAGCAGATGCGTTTCTGGGTGTACAGGGTAGCGCGCAACATCGTGGTGGATTATTACAGGAAAAGGAGCAAGCGGCATACGGTGCCGCTGGAACCGGCAGACGCAGTGGAGGCGCAGGACGTGGAGCAGACGGCGGAGCGCAACCTGCAGCTGGAGGCGGTGGCAAAGGCCCTTGACCGGCTGACGCCGGCACAGAGAGAGGTCATCGGCCTGAGGTTCTTCGCCGGGCTCACCTCGGAGGAGGCGGGCAGGGTGATGGGGAAGAGCAGTGGGGCGGTGCGGGAGATGCAGCGGAGCGCCATAGAGAAACTGCGGGGGCTGGTGCGGGACTGAGCGCGCTTGCTTACTAAAGTAAGGCGGTGAGGAATATGAAGGACAGGGATTTAAACAGGCTGCTGGATGAGTGCATAGACCGCATGAACCGCGGCCAGACGCTCGACGAGGCGCTGGCGGGCTGCCCCGGCGAGGCGGAACAGCTGAGGCCGATGCTGGAGGCGGCGTACGGGCTGCGGGACAACGTGGAGCCAGCGCCGACATCGGGGGCCAAGATGGCCAATCGCAGGAAGCTGCAGCAGGCGCTCAACGCGCGACGCGAGAAGGCGGAGAGTCGCGGATGGGCGTTCGCGCCGTTCGTGCCGGTGTTCAACCGGCAGGTGGCGCTGGCGGCGGTGTCGTCAGTATTGCTGGTGGCGGTGGTGGCCGCCGGGCTGGTGACGGCGCTCACCGGGGGCGCGGTGATCAACCCGCCCACGGGCATCAACACTGCGGGGGGCGAGATCGCCGCGTTCGATTCGGAGGCGGCGATGGTGGCTTACCTGCAGGAATCCGATGAGCTGTACGCATCGGGCGCGTGGGGGCTGGGGGGCGTGTTCAGGGGCGGTGCGTTTGAGCAGTCGCCGGCGTTACCCCCTGTGCCTTCCGCGAACGATGGGGCTTCCATCGCATCGGGCGACGAATCCAAGTCGCAGGCGGACCGGGTGTCCGGCACCAACGTGCAGGTGCAGGGCATCGACGAGCCGGACATCGTAAAGACGGACGGCACGAACATATACTTCTCGCACGAGGACTGGTGGTTCTACGGCGGCATCCGCATCGAGGTCGCCGGCACGGAGGACGAGATATGGCCCGTGCCGACAGTGGAGGACAGGAGCGGCATCGATATCATAGATGCCTTCCCGCTGGCCAACATGTCGGTAATCGGCGAGATAGACCTCAGCGGCGACCTGCTACTGTACGGCGACACGCTGATGGTGTTCGGCTGGGACGGCATCACGGCATACGACGTGGCCGACCCGCAGAGCCCGGCACAGAAGTGGCAGATCGACATCGAGGACAGCACATCGACGGTCGCGGCGCGGCTGTACAACGGAAAGGTGTACCTGGTCACGCAGACCTGGCTCAATAGCTACGACCCGCTGCCCATCGTCCCCATGAAGGTGGACGGCGTGCCGGTGGAGATCGGCTACGCCAGCGTGTACTACCCCATAGCGCCGGTGCCGGCGGACGCTACCTACAACGCCATGGTGGTCAACCCGGACACGGGCGCCATCGAGAGCTCGATGTCGTTCGTGGGGCAGGCGTACACCTCGGTAGTGTACATGTCGCCCAGCGCTATTTACATCACATATACATACCAGGAGAACATCCTGCCGCTGGCGTTCGACTTCTGCATCAACTACTGCCAGGGGCTGCTGCCCCAGACAGTCATCGACCGCATTAACACCCTGCAGGGGTACGACATCAGCGACACGGCCAAGCTCACCGAGATACAGGTAATCATCGGCGACTGGCTCAACTCGCTGAGCGGCGATGCACGGGCAGTGGCCGAGAACGACCTGGCCAACCGGCTCGCGGACTACTACGACCTGCACAAGCGCGACCTGGAGCGCACCGGCATCGTAAAGATAGACTTGGCCGGGTTCACCACATCGGCCACCGGCAGCGTGCCCGGCAGCGTGCTGAACCAGTTCTCGCTGGACGAGCATAACGGCTACCTGAGGATCGCCACCACCGTTGGAGACACGTGGGGCGGCACATTCATGGGCATATGGTGGTTCGACAGCGAAAGCGCCAACGATGTCTACGTGCTGGACGGCTCGCTGGCCGTCGTGGGGGTGGTGCAGGGCCTGGGCCTCACCGAGCGGATATACGCGGTGCGGTTCATCGGCGACGAGGGCTACGTGGTAACCTTCCGACAGGTTGACCCGTTCTATGTGCTGGACCTGTCCGACCCGGCCAACCCGCGGCTCGCGGGCGAGCTCAAGATACCGGGATACTCCTCATACCTGCACCCCATCAGCGAGGACATCATACTGGGCATCGGGCAGGAGGACTGGCAGGTCAAGCTGTCACTGTTCGACGTCACCGACCCGGCCAACCCGGTCGAGATCGATAAGTACACCATGGCCGAGTACTGGACCGACGTATCCAGCACGCACCACGCGTTCATGCTGGACGACGTGCACCAGATATTCTTCCTGCCCGCGGGCGAGAGCGGATACGTGTTCTCCTACGCCGGCAACCAGATGACGCTGGTCAAGGCGGTCACCGATATCCGGGCGAAGCGCGCGCTGTACATGGACGACTACCTGTACATCGTCGGTGACGGGAGCGTGGTGGTCTACGACGAGGTCACTTGGGAGCAGGTGGGCGAACTGAAATTCTAGCCAACCGGTTTTAGCTATCGATTCAGGGTCGGGGCATTCTCGCGGGGGTGCCCCGGCTCATTAATGCTGCCGGCATCAGCTTTTGTGTTCCGCGCGCTCCACGGTCACCGCGTCGCCGTCGCGCACCGTCTCGAATTGTTCCGGGTCACCGACCAGCCTGCCGAACACATTCACCTCGCTGGCTGCCCTAATCTCGTCGCCGCGGCTGGCCGGCGTCCTCCCGAAGAAGATACAGAAGGCGTTACCCGTGGGCCAGTAGCCCAGCTCGCCCCGACCGACAACCTGCCGGCCGTCCTCCGCCCCGATCGTGACCGGGATGGAGAAGTATACTTCATGTCCCCATGTGCTGGCCTCGCCGGAAAACGGCAGGGCGTCCCATATGGCCGCAGCGGTCGCTGTGCCGTTCAGCTCCGCCAGCGCCGTCACCGCACCTGCCGTGATCCTGATCTGCCGTTTCATTGGCTAATCCAATGGCCAGCTACATATTCATTGAATTTCATCCTAATCACGTTCAGGCGATCCTCTATTTTCCTCTCATTCATTCTGCCTTTTTCTTTTAGCATATCTACAAAACATTAAAATAAGGAGGAAAGCAATGATGCAACTGATACCTCCACCTATTACAGCATGTAAATTTGAGGGCCGATTATAAGCTTCTTCATAGCAAGTCCAGACGTCTTGAAAGCCATCCTCGTTGTTGGCATAACATTCTTCACCTACACAGGTTGAGTTTATTGTTCCGTTATCATCTATTGTCCATATGTAATGGGAGTCGGGGTAGCAACTACAATTTCCGCCATCGCAGTTATCATTATTTGGACCTTCGATCTCTATGCAGCTATAAGGTACCTTAAATGACAAATCTTGATGTTCAAAATATTCAACCAGCGTGCATACATCAATAATGTAATATTCGTTTTCATTTATCCTAACAGTAGCATTTACGTTTACAATAGGCAACTCATCATAATCATCCATGTAATATTCTATCCAAGTGTATAATTGGCCTTTGGTTGTGTGGTAGTCCATGCATGTCCCATTTGCCCTTCCTTTGACTTCTGGTTGCAACACTAGAAAAACCAAAAAGCCAACAAGAGCGCTTAAAAATAAGGCTATAAAGATGCAGATCCCGTAACGTTTGAGCCAGTTCACCGTATATCACCTCCACGCTCTGCCTAGTGTGCGGATAAGATACATCGATGGAATGGGTTTGTCAACAACCGGATGGGGGTAAAATCCCGCCGCTTGTGCACATCGGAGGAAATCGCAGCGGTCCTCGTACAGGCATAAATGCTCATCGGCTCGGGACATAGATTGAGCCCTTTCGGCAGGTCAAAACGGGCATTGCGGCGGAAGTCGGCGGCAGTGTTGTGGTGCTACACTATAGTTGGAAAGAAGAAAAGGCAGGAAGCCTTAGAAAGGGGGTAACGAAGATGACTGCACAGATAATCGCCCTGGCAATCGTAGTACTGGTAATGCTGATCCCTGCGGCTCTCATAGGGTACATCACGGTCGGCGGTCTGTGGAAAGAGCACAGGGCCAAGGCAAGGGCAAGAGTAACCGTAGCGCGGCATGCCCATGCTGCAGCCTGAGCGGGGAAACAGGGGCTCCGATAAAGTGAGAGAGAGGAGGTAAGGGAAACGGAAAGGATAAAGGGAAACGGAAACTGAGTGGCGGCGAGTCGAGAGACGGCCGCCACTCAGCATTTGTATGGACAATCCGATGTCCGCATTCTCCCCGGGAACAACCTTTGGAATGACCTGTGATAATAGTCACAGACAATTATGCCCCCCTTTTTTAAAATCCAATCATATCGATACGCAGGGATGCATTAACACATTTTGAGGGTAATTATAATTAATTGGATTGGTAAATTGTTATCGTCTGTTTTACACTGTTTACAGTAGGCAGTACATATCGATATACTGGTAGTATATTAATGTTGCGCTGGCGCTTTAGAATTCGTAAGTAAAATTGCGTTGATTGGTAGCTCAACGAAGGGGTTGTGCGTCCGGCTGGAACTAGCAGGGCGCACGATAGGGCGGTATCGGTGACTGGTGACATATATGCGGACAATAGAAAACGGAAACGTCGCTTACTTATCTTCATAGGCACTAGCCTGCTGATAATCCTGCTGATAATCCTGTTTATCCTGTTATGCTCCGGCCCGACGGGTCCTGAGCCTGTTGCGTCAACGCCAACTCCCACAATGCCTCCCATAGTCGTATGGATCGAAGCTCCCGCCGATGCTCCCAAAGGAACTGCGTTCAATGCTACAGTGAATATCACTGAAGTATGGAATCTGGATCTGGCCCAGTATGACATCATCTACAACTGCAATGTTCTCGAAGTCTTGAATGTCTCGGGCGGATATATCGGCAATGAAATCATGCCGGTCGATATGTGGGGCTACCAGCTGCCTTGCGAGCCGGGAGCTATCCGGGTCCTGAATAATGCCCCCGGGACGAAGGGTTTGACCGGTTCCGGGTATCTGGCCGTGATCCAGTTGCGGGTGGTAGGTTCTTATGGGGCTTCCTGTACGCTGGGATTTGTGGATAACTTCGGTGTGCCGATAGGCATATTGCTGCTGGGGGACTCGAATGAGAGTGAGCTCCCGGCAACATGGATCAACGCTTCATTCAATGTGTCAAAGAACATATCGTGGATCATCGATGACCTGGATAAGTATGCCGCTCTGCCAGCCGGGATCCGCATCGGGGCATCCGTCGTTCCAGCCTATCCGGATGTCAATAGCTGGATAGGGGCATCAGCTCCAGCTGCTACTCCTGTACCCTCTCCTCCACCATGTATTGTCGGTGATGCGAATGGCGATGGTGTTGTCAATATGCTGGATGTGCTGCGTACCGAATACATGATTATGGGGACGAGAAATACAACCTGTGGCGCTGACGCAAACAAAGACGGCAAGATTAACATGCAGGACGTGACTGCTATCGAGAGGATTATTATTGGCCAGTGGCCTGACTGGTGTGAGATGCCGGGACCGCCTGATCAGGAGGAGTATTACGATGATGGTGGTGGGGGAGGTGGTGGCGGTTACTTTCCACCTATGCCGACGTCAACACCGATGCCTACTGGAACACCGGTTCCTACAGCGACGCCTTTACCTACAGTGTCATCAACGGCTAGCCCCTCTACTTCGCCCACGTTCTCTCTGACTATGACACCGACATTGTCACCTACACCCAGCGTCTCGCCGACTATCTCGTCGACCATATCGCCAACGCCTTCGCCGACACCAACGCTGACGGCCACGCCATCGCCGACGCCAACGCTGACGGCTACACCATCGC
>CAYRYW010000049.1:0-10882 GCA_964428725.1 uncultured Dehalococcoidales bacterium | reverse complement strand
TCATTTTATCGATCTCCATATTAAAGAACCATAATCTACTTATAAAGCTTTCGGTTTTTTGCTTAATCCTCCTCTTCTGCAGACCAGCAAGCGGAACACATACATTCATCATACTTATCTCGATGAGGGCATTGTTCTGGGCATTCCGAACAATCGAACCGCTTACCACATCGGACGCATTCCATGTCATGGTCACCGATCCTCTCGAAGGCCATAATAACCCATGCCTCATACATCTTATGCCAGGAATCCGTATCGCGTTCTGGGATCTTCTTTCCAAGGCTCATATACCATTGTTCCGCATGGTCCGCCATTGTGAGTTCATTGAAATATCTTTCGGCTACCTCCATTTCCATGCTCAGATAGATTATATCATTATGGCATGCATCATCATAAGCCTCTTGATACGTATCATATCGCCTTGCCGTTTCAAGCCTAAAACACTTGGTCCCATCGGGATGGAAATAACAATCCGAAAGAAGGAATCCGTTTCCGATATCGTCCACATATGGTTCACGTATTCCGTTCTTGAACATGAACCAATCATCATACAAATCCAGTATATTTGTTTCCATTTTATCGATCTCCAATAGTAACAACGAAATTCACCTATTTAAGCTTTCTCCATTTTACAAATTCGGCAATATTTGTAAAATTCCCCCTCCCTTTATATAGCTATATAAGTTATATACATGTAGACTGGTGGACGTGATCCGGCCCAGCTACCTCAGCCAACCTATCGGAGACGCACCCGCAAGCAACCTATGTACAAAAAATTAACAATTGTTAACTTTTTACAAATCTCCCCGATATTGCAAAATACCGAAAGCATTTAAATACTTCCACCGTTGTATACATGGATAGACGATCCATTAACGCAAAGGTGATTAACAAGTGTTAATACAAAGTCCATTAACAATCGTTAACGCTTATTTCTATAAGCAGGTTGTTAACCTCAGGTTGTATACCTGGCAGCTTAACAATCGTGAATCCGCCGATCCGCGATTAACAATTGTTAATTTGGTAAAATGCTTTTTCGGTAACCTTTCGGCCGTAATCAGTCCACGATCACAAAGTTACCCATACAACGTAACACCGTCACGCCTATCACGTAACACACCTAACTCGACCTCCGGCCACCCATAAAGAGGGCATAAAGAGGACGAATAAAGAACGAATAGGTAGGACGAATAAAGAGTTTTCCACCAAGACGAACACGACCGTAGCCCCAGCTCAACGCTAAGGGGGTATGGGGGGGTCAGGGGGGGTACCGGGGGGGGGATGCACTAAGGGGTGGGGGTTACCCGGGTACAAAAAGAGTGCCCCCGGGGGAGGAAATGCCAAAAGGAGACCGGAATGCTTAGAAAAAACCAGTTATAATCCCCAGGGGCGAGTGAGCGAATTAAATGGATCTACGCAACCAAGTGGTATCGGGCGGGGGGTCTTATTTCGCCGTGTGACGTAGGTTGGCCAACCTAATGGGATGCCCGTTCCACGCCCGCAATCCCCTGTGTCCCGCCACCTGGTTGCGTATGGTGGGCGGTTTTAAGGGATCACCGCCCGAACCCGATCTATGCCTGCTGTTCGAACACTCGTGGCGGACTGCGCCACAATAAGATAAACGCGAAGGGTTTATATAAATGTTTCGCTGTTTTGCTTATATTGATGGATACGCAAACCTGTTGAATATTGCAAGTGATAGGTAAAATATTCAACTAGACGTGTAAAAAGTTGACACGTTTAGGTGAAATATTGTAAGCAATAGGTAAAATATTCAACTAGACGAAGAAAGTCCGGGGGGGCTCATTTCACAAAATAGTTGCGTACGCAACTATTTTCGTTTTTCGCCAAAGTATCTATGTTCTTATATTATTGTTATAATATAACGTTTTTCTGACAAAAATAGGCCCCCCAAAACCACCCCAAAAACCACCCAAAAATCACCCAAAAAACACCCAATTTTTACACAAACTTTATATATCATGAAAACAGGTTTTGCCCACTTCCAATTTTCCCTCAATTTTTTGGCAGAAACGTTTACAAAAAAAGTGAAAAACCAAAAACCACCCCAATCAACACCCCTCGCAGATCATTTTCCCCCAATAAATCCACAGAAACCCCAAGGTTTAGACAATCGGCATCTATAACCATACCCCCCTATCTCATGAATAAAAGTAAGGAAATAAGAATAAGCATATCCTCCTATCGCCTACGGGTTGGTAAATGCATATATCATTACATGATATATATGCATTTAATCCCACGAAAAATTCTCTATCTATTTTTTGTAACAAATCTAACAAAACTATTCCTTGCAATAAATCTAACAAAAATCGTAGCAAGAATCCGACAAATCGTAGCAACTTTGCCATTTTTTTCGAGTCTTTAGGTTACCTAAATCTCCACCCCTAAAAAACACCCAAAAATTATCGTCATTATTTTAGCCAAAACGGCCAAAAAAGCCATTTTACCACCAGATCCACCCCCCCTTTAACCCCCTTAACATGAATCAAATAGTATGTACAAAGATAGTATAGTAATACAATACCCCTCTCGACCCCTCATTTCCGCCTTTCCAAGCCCCTCCATTTTTGTAAAATAGAGAAACATTTATATACATTATGTCTGTTTATATAATTGAAGATAAAACCCGAAAGGTGATGCAAATGAAAAAATTTGATGACTACGATTACAAAATACGTGTGCTTGCACGGTGTCCAATGTGTAATGGAAGCGGTCGATACGTTATCGATCTGTCCATCCCAACAACGGGAGAACGCGACGAAACCGCGTCAGTGGATGTAAGATGTCCTTGCTGTAACGAGGCCGGGGATATAGAGGTCGGTGTAAGGCTGGACGATCTAGAGGGGAGTCTTATCTGCAATGAAGCGGACGAAGAAAAGATCATTGCTTGGTTGAACACGTTCCTGACACCGGACGGATATTCAGAAGACGCGGGCATAACCTGGGCATGAGGCGATACAAATGAAAGATAAAGTTATAGAAGAAATAGAGAGTCGGATAGAAGCTCTTCAAAAAGATATCGAGGAGTTAAAAGAAATAGAATCTCCGGAAGAAAAATTGGCAACGGATCTACACACCGTCATGTGTAAGACCAATCATTCTGATGGGTGTTCGTGGTTCTACGAGGATAGTTGTGAAAAATACGCCCATAAAAGATATCTTGATATGGCTAAAAAGATACTCTCAACGGGCATCTCGCCAAAGAAATCTATCGAAATAGCCGAAATAATAAACAACGGATAAGGCGATACAAATGACGACGATAATGATCTGTCCGGAATGCGGGTGTGAGTGGGGTATATCCTACAACACTTGCGAGGTGTGCGGATCTACGGTTACTCCCGTGGAGTATGACCGAAAGCAGTGGAGAGAAGAGATGGAGCACGAGCTGAGGCTGTCAGGGGTGGAGTTCTAATACAGGATATATGGAGGAATGAAGAATATGACTAAAGAGGAAATAAGCTGGCCAGAAAGCTGTGAATTCTATTCTGATGAAAGGGGAGGGTTTGGAGCATTCCATAAGTGCAAGCATTCTAAGAATGACCTATGCACCCCTTGCGGATGTCCTAAGCGGAAGATTGGAGAATATCAAGAAAAGCTGGATAGATATGAAGATGAACTTATGTCTGCTTCTGGGGACGAAGTAAGTTGGCTTGAGAATGAAATTAAGTGGCTCACTGACAAGATTGCTGAACTTATGGGGGGGATAGAGTGAGTTATGACGAAATGGTAAGCGAATTCCCAACAAAAGATAACTGTCCTGTGTGCGGAACTGAATTAGTATGGAGGGGGACATCCGATTGCGCCCCATCAAAAGGCTGTCCAAAATGTAATAAAGGAATTAATAATTTAAAAGAGGATTAACCTATTAAATGGAGTGTGGATATATGAAAATAGAAATAATCAAGATAGCTATATGCGGCGGATGCAATCAAGAAATGGAAGAAAAAGAAGATGATGGCGTTGTGTGGTTGTCTTGCCGTGATTGTGGGAGAACATTTAGCATTATATAAGGATTAATACCTTACAATAGATATGGAGGGACCCAAATGAAGGAACAATTCAAGCCGTGGAACCCGCGAAACAAGACCGTTGAACTTCTCGATAAGATCATCGAAGTCGTCGAAGCCTATCAAGCACGGGGGTACTGCCTGACGTTGAGACAGCTTTATTACCAGCTCGTAGCAAGGGACATAATCCCGAACAAAGTGTCTGAATACAGCAAGTTATCTACCATACTTGGAGATGCAAGGCTAGCCGGATTGGTGGATTGGGAGGCCATAGAGGACCGCACCAGAGGACCACAGAGGCCGTCCCAGTGGACGGATGTGGCAAGCCTTATGGATTCCGCGCTCCACTCCTTCCGTCTCCCCAGGCACAGCGATCAACCCACCCACATCGAGTTATGGACCGAGAAGGATGCGTTAACGTCGGTCCTCAAACCAATAACCAATGAATATCATGTAACCCTTATGGTGAACAGGGGTTACAGCTCCCTGTCCGCGATGCACGATGCGTACGAGAGGTTCGAGAGATACAGGTCCACTGGGATGGATGTAATGATACTCTACCTCGGGGATCATGACCCATCGGGGCTTGACATGGACCGAGACATAGAGGAACGGCTGACGAAGATGTTCGGCACGGAGATATATTTCGAGAGGATAGGGCTGACGAGGGAGCAGATAGACAGGTTCAACCCACCACCCAACCCCGCGAAGGTGACGGACCCGAGGGCTACGGGATACATCAACGAACACGGAAAGATATCATGGGAGGTGGACGCTATCAGGCCGGACGAGCTTGACAGGTTGGTGAGGAGACACATCGAGGACAACATGGACATGAACAGATACAACGCACGGCTCGACAAGGAGAAGGAGCAGAAGAAGAAGCTCAGGAAGATAATAGACGAAACGGAGTGGTAAGATGAACCGAAAAGAATACAACCAAGAAGCTCAACAAGAAGATACAGTCCTTGGAGGTGTAACCAATGCTGAAAGCAACCAAGAAAGCACTTGAAAGGTCCATCAAGAAGTGGGAGCGCATAGTTGCGGACGAGGGCGTGTACAGGGGATCACAGAAATGTGCTCTGTGCAAACGGTTCTTGAACAAGGACACCAAGGACTTCTGCCCACTACATAAGAGCGGTAAATGTTGGGGCGGTTGCTGTGAAGAGTGGTTTGTTTGGAGTTATCACGTAGCAGACGAACACTTTGACGGATGCCACTACGTCCATGACGGCTGCGAAACCTGCAAGACACTCGCCCAGGCCGTTCTTGACAGGTTAAAGAAGGAGCTGGTGTAATGGACTTCGAAGACTTTACAGGATTGTCTTTTATTGGACTATTGATATTGTTCATGTTGTTATTATCCATATTCGGAACGCTCGCTATGTTCGACACCGACACAAGGACAAGGCACTACACGGACGTAGAGGAGGTAAGGGAGCTTTCCAACGGGAACCTGCTCATCGTTATGGAGAACGAGACCAAGGAAGCCAAGGCACAAGACGATATTGTCGTGGAATGTGACTATGAGAGCGGGGATCTCGTCCTGCGGAACGTGGAGACTAAACCCAAGTGGGGTTGGCTTAGCCTACTCTTCTTTGTGTTAGTTCTCATAGACATAGTAATCATCGTAATATGGCAGAGAAGGGAGGAAACCAAATGACCAACCACGTCAAGCTGGAATGGCTATACAGGATCTTCGACATCCCCCCAAGAACATACCAAGAAGCGGAATACAGGTTAAAGGAAGGAGTGAAATAGAATGACTGATACTAATGAGGAGAACGCCAACAACGACTGCGAAGGATGTAAGAACATCGAACACCAGCTGCGTCTGTTGGCCATAGCGATACACGATGACAAACCGGCAAGCCTGAAGAACTGGGCAAGCGACTATATTCAAATGTTGGACGGGAAGCAAGATAGAAGGAGGGCTGAGGAATGAGTGATAATTATGTTGGAGAATTTCAATATCTTAAGGTAACGTTTGAGGAAATCATACGGGTGTATGTTGCAGAAGAACTAAAGAAGAAAGACTGGGAAACATTAGCAATTGACCCCCACAAAAGAATAGTTGTCTTAGAACGGTTTGAACAAAAGAAGGAGGAATGAGTGAAATGACTAATACTACTGAGGATAAGAAGGAACCTCCAATTAGATATTGTAGGGTTTGTCTCTGTGATGTTAGGAAGTTCGAAGGCGGGTGGATATGCGAGGTATGCGGGACAGAGGATACCAACCCACTCAACGAAGATGAATACAAGGAAGAGACAATAAAACACCTTACAACATATTCCACATATGAATTAAAGGAAGCATTGTGGAGAAAGACCAAGAAGCCACAACCAGAGATCCCAGAGAACGCAGTAGTTATAGAGGGAGTTGTTGGGGAACATGACGAGGTAGTTGATTTGATAAGGAAAGTAGAAGAAGTTATGTTTTGTATGGAGTATGGTAAGAAGATAAAGCTAATCATCATACCAATGGAGGAATAAAGATGAGTATATCAAGCGACGGGCAATTGTGTTACGGAATTGAATTCGATTATGGTTATGAGTTTCCTTGGGATGATGAAAACTTTGAAGGGGACATCGAAGAGTGGTGGCGTTTTGTGAACGGCTATGAACCCCCATTTCAACTGTATGATGGTGGTGATTATGTCGGTGGGGTTAGGCCCCCAGAGGAAAAAATTGATGAATGGTATGACCATAGAAAAAAATTCGATGATGAACATCCCCTTCCAATTGCGTGTGTTCTGCATTGTTCTTACGATTACGGGATGTATATTCTCGCTGTCAAGGGGACATACTACTCTGCCAGCAGAGGATATCCAAAAACCATAGATAACTTCGATGTGGATGAATACAATCTAAAAACATTAATAGACTTCTGTAAGAAATACATCAAGGACGATAAAATAGAACTCAAACCAAAGTGGATACTTTCAAGTTTATATGGATGAAAAAATAGGAAGGTTAATAAAGATGTTTAGATATGTGTAAAATTAAATAAGGACGTGAAAAAATGTGTTTATACGAATACGAAGAAGTGGAAATAGATGAAGTAATTGCTTACAAGTTAATGCTGGTGACTCCAATTGAAGAAATGCAAGAATACGATAAAACATCAATAAAATACAAACCCCACGAGCCGTCAGAAGACACGCCCGGTTCTCTTTATGCGCCCGTGTCATACAAGCTCGGCGTGTGGTACAAGGCAAGAGAAACCATGACAAAGAGGCAACTCAGAAGGATGGCTTGCGATGAAAGATACAATAGAGGATTCCATGCATACAGAAAACTGCCGGACTGGTGTATTGGAAAAGATTTGATGTTTTACAAGGTCAAACTGAGAGGGGTGTTCGGAGAAGGAATGCAATACGGAAGGGGCGATATCACCTATGTCGCAGACAGGATGCAGATAATCGAGAAGGTGAATTATAGTAGGGGATTTTAGAATGGATTCGAAAGAAGAAAAAGAAAAATTGGTCGAACATCTCGAATCAATAGAAAGATTAAACGGGATTTTTCGGTTTGAAGCAAAACTGATTCGTGGTGAAAATAAACATGGATGGCCGGAAGAAGAAATAATAGTTGGAGCATCTGATTACACGACATTATATAGGAAATGGGATATTCCTTATATTAATGGCAATCAATTCAAACATAAATTTAAATATGAAAACAAGACATATTATAGTTTAGCCGGTTTCTGGAAACGTTGGGAGGATTGGGGAGGCAAGAAAGAGATCATGTCAATGACACTATGGAACATGCCACAGGTCATCAATAAGATCCATTATGACCACGAAACAAAACAACTGATAGACATGAAGGAGTGGTGCCGCAGACTTGGTGAATCGCCATATAATACGACATCCCAAATATTCTGTCCTTACTGTCATACTGTCCACAACAAACAAATCGAAATGGAATTTAGTGGGTGGATGGATTATTGGGTCGATTTCGGGTGTCCTGATTGCGGGTTCTTCATTAGTTTCCGCTGGGATTACGAAGACCGTAACGAAGCCAGAGAAGACGGATATCATTATAAGAAAGAAGATTACGAACTCGTAGACGATGGAACTGAATATCATTTAATCAGTAAGAAGAGATTGGAATACATGAAACTGATGAAAGAAAAAGGACTTGATGTTCCAGAAGTGAGGGGATTTTAGAATGACCTGTGAATGTCACAATAAAGTAAAGAAAATGGCAGAAGAGAAGTATGGTAAGACATACGATTGGGACTTTGTGTTTAGGACCAATAAGGATCTTATGGACACCGTTCAGTGCGGGTCGCTAACATTCACTTACCATCCGCTTAAAACGGACGGAACATTGAGTAAACGAACCAAAACAGGAAACTTCCTGTTCACGTATTGTCCGTTCTGCGGCAAGCCTATACTGGAGGACTGAGGAATGAACAAAAAGGAGTATGAAATGTTATTGCATAGGTGTGAGTATTACCTATACCATAATGGTGAGGAAAAATATAATAAAGATGAAAGACGAATTGAAAAAAAATTGGACCTAATCTTAAAACTATTAAGTGAGAGTTTGGAGGACTGAGGAATGAATAAGAAAGGAGAAAGGTGAGGAATAATGAGACGTAACGGACACGATTCAAGCGGGATGGAGACACACAAGGCCCCTAAGAGGAAGGAACAGCAGGAGCCACAGGTGGAATGCGAACAGCGTAACGGTGTAGTGTGCAGACTGGCAACCGTAGAGAACCTTGAAAAGCTCGGTAGCACCATTATAACCAATTCTTGTAAGAGGTTGAGGGAAACATACAACTGCCCGAAGAAGTTAGGTTGGAAGCCCCAGTCCGTATCCTCTGCCAGTGAACAGGACTCTGAGGGTGAACCTGACCCGATGATAAAGCTAAATGAATTATTAAAAAAGGTGAGAGAATTGGAATCATTACTTGATGGGTTTTACACCCAATCTCAATATAAGACCGCTATCGCCAATATTGCCCATATTATCCATGAGATGGCCCGTGATGATTTCACACGTAGGGTAAGAGAAAATGGCCCCACCCCTTCCAGCGTAGCAGGACAAGGACAGACAGAGAAGCCCGAGGAGTCAGAGAAGGGAAAGTGGGAGAACCAGAATCTATGTTGTCACCCCGATATAGTTCCAGGGAAGACGTGCCACAGCTTAAAGATTACTGATAATTGCCCCGACCCAGAATGTAAAGGACAGACAGAGAAGCCCCAGGTGGAATGTTGCAATAATTGTGGTCTTGCTTTTAATCCATGTCAAGTTCCAAGTGCCATTATCAAGGATGCTATGACAGATGAACCCTTAGATACATTACACTGCCCTCAATGGGAGAAAAAGATGGGAAAGCCCCAGTCCGTATCCCCTGCCAGTGAAGAGAGAGGTGAAGAAGAATGCCCTGAATGTGGAGGCACCATGTGGGGGGAAAGCCACTGTCAAGAATGTGGCTCGACTACGAAACACTGTTCCAAATGTTTGACACCAAAGGATGGCGAGTGAATGAGCTACAGATTTCATGAGTTGCTATCATTGGGCAAGAAGCCAGGAGTGGCTGTTGAATGCACCAAGTGTCATGGGTATGGTTTTGTTGATAGCCGTCAGTGTGATTACTGTGATGGCTCTGGTGAGAGATGGTATCCAGAATCAAAGGAAGGTGATGAGCAATGAAAGAGAAGTATTGTCCTTTGGAAGATAGGGATATAGAATGTAAGAATCGGTGCAACGATTGTTTGGCGTTGCATGGAACACACGAAGGGATTGACAATGACTATGATAGAGATAACAGTAAAGATTGACATTGACCGATTCAAGGCCAAGCGTGAGTTTACCACCATATCAGAGGCGATAGACTGGCTCAAATATTGTAAGCGCATATATCCAAAATTAATAGGTAAGGTGAAGAAATGAGTCAATTTCCAGAGAATTATAAAGGTTCTACAACGTGTCCAGAGTTATTACTATGTGGTTGCTGTGGGTTCAAGATACAGTGCAAACTACGAGGGGGCCACTGTCAAGATATGCAAGCTGTCGGACAATGCCCAATGGGGCCAAAGAGAATGACCCTTAGTGAAATAGTTGAACAATTGAAGATGTGCAAATATATTTACGAAATCGGACACCCTATTGAGAACAATGTGGCGTTCGTAGAATTGGAAAAACGCTCGCGCGAGAGTGGGCAACGTAGTGCAGTACCAACAGAACAGGGTCCACCGAAGCCTGCGATGCCCCCTGCCAGTGAACAGGACTCTGAGGGTGAACTGAAACCATGTCCGCATTGTGGTGGTGAGGCTGAAGAATTGAGTGAGGATAGATGTAGTAATGTTCACTGTCCCGAATGTTGTGGTGTGGTTTACGGAAACTCCATCGAAGATGCAAGACGAAAATGGAATAGGAGAGAACACGCCCCTACCGACCAGGACTCTGAGGACAAGGGGAAGGAACTAAAGTTTGGGGATACTATTATTCATAACCTTAGTGGGCATAGGGGGAAGGTTGTTGGTGGGCCGGACGCTGTTGGATGGGTTGATGTAAAATGGGATGACGGTTCTTATTGTTCTTGTGGTAACGACCTTATCACGAAAATAGACACCCCCCCAGAAGATAAGGGGAAGGACTCAGAGGGCGAACGCTTGCTTCTTGAGAATGAAATAATGTGTTCCTGTGGCGACCATATCACACTCAAGCGAATTGTCAAGGGTTCAGAACATATGATTGGCGAATGCCTTGGGTGTAATCGGTGGTTTGATATTAAACCTTGGAACGAACACGCCCCTGCCGACCAGGGCCAAGACATAATCACCTGTTCCGCCCCTGCGCCAGAGAACTGTGAATGGTCAGAGA
>CAYRYW010000048.1:0-11067 GCA_964428725.1 uncultured Dehalococcoidales bacterium | reverse complement strand
AACTTCTGCCATCGCATCCCTCCAGTTAAAATAGATATACGCTCGACGGCGACTTCAGCCCCCTTGTGCGCCAGCAGTGCCGCGCTCAGGTACTCGCCGATGAGTATCAGGTCCTCCGTGGGCAGGTACTCCGCTGCCGTCGCATCGAACAGCACGTTTACCGATGGCGACAGCCCTTCCTCGTCCAGGTACAGCACGACCGCCATGGGCAGGCGCGGCAGCGCCAGGAAGGTGAGCATCGCCGCTGCTCGATAGATATCGGCCGCCCAGCGACTCGCAGGCCTGCCTGAAGCCTTCGACGTCACCGCCGAAAGCCTATATCAGCGGGTTGATGACAGTGCGCTGGAATACGCCTAGTATAATTTGCCAGGCCCTACTTTTAATGATAAAGCCAAAAAGCAATGATGACCTAGCAAAGACACCTGCAGCTGTGATCCTAGATCATCCCTCCGCCCCTTCTATCAGCGCAATAAAAAATGCGTCAGAAAGAACACCGAATAGCATTACAACAGCATTCTTATCTACCCTACTGCTTTGATAGCGGGAGTATACCAATACGTGTAAACATACTCAACCCCCAATGCAAGAGAACCCGGCGACTACCCCCTATTGACATAAGCCCCCCGAGGGGATACCATAGCGTAATGGGTTAAGTCAAACGCCGGAATAGCCCGGCCGGAGGCAGCATGAACATTGTAGCTCAAGTTGCCATAGTAATAGTATCGGGCTATCTTCTGGGCAGTATCCCCACTGCCAACATCGTGATGCGGCTCGCCCGCCACCGAGACCTGCGCAAGATCGGCACGGGCAGCGTTACCTCCACCGCCGTCATGCTCCACGGCGGCAGGCTTATCGGCAGCATCTCGCTGGCCAGCGAGATAATCAAGACTTTCATATGTCTCACGATCGCATACTACGTATCCGGCGGAGCGCTGTGGGCCATGCTGCTCATGCTCGTTATCGCTTCCTTCGGGCAGATCTGGAGCATATGGCTGGGCTGGTCTGGCGGTCGGGGGCAAACGCTATTCGTTGCTGGTTTTCTGGTACTGTGCCCCCTCCCCTTCCTGGCATCCGTGGCAGTCTTCGCTGCCCTCTTCCTCGCCACCAAGCGTTACTATTTCAGCAACGTGGCCTGGCACCTTATCGCCCCGCCGATGCTGCTGCTGGCATATAAATTCAATCCGGCGATATTCGGGCTGGGCGAGCACACCTGGGGATACGCCGCCACCGCTGCGGTGCTGTGCGCTTTCTTCCTGATAAAGAACCGCCTGAAGAGCGACGATTTTGTGCAGGCGCAGGCGCTGGGTACCTACAGCAGGTAATGCGATGTTTTACATCTATCAGGGCATCATCACCGCCATCCTGTCGATACTCGCCGTCAACCTCATCCTCAACCTGAGGACGCTGCATCGACTGGGGAAGGACGATGGCGAGCTGCCCCGGACGCTGCCGCTCATCTCTGTACTCATACCCGCCCGTAACGAGGAAAGGAATATAATCGCCTGCCTGGACTCTCTGCTGTGGCAGGATTACCCCACTTACGAGATACTGGTACTGGACGATGGTTCCGACGATGACACTTCCGCCCTCGTAGAGCAGATATCGGCCAGACATCAAAAGGTAAGGTTGCTGCACGGCAAACCCCTACCTGAGGGGTGGGCGGGTAAACCCTTTGCCTGCACTCAGCTTGCCGCTGAAGCCAGAGGCGACTGGCTGCTGTTCACCGATGCCGATACGGTGCATGCGCCGAACATGTTGAGCAGCGCGCTGGCATATTCCCAAAGCCATAACCTGTCCCTGCTCTCCGGCTTCCCCATGCAGCTCACAGTCTCGTTCTCTCAGAGGATGGTCATCCCCGTGATTTACTTCCTCCTTCTCAGCCTGATTCCACTGTGGTGGCTGCAGAGGCTCAAAAAGCCCAGGCCGAGCTTCGCCTTCGGCCAGTTCCTGTTCTTTAAGGCCGACGACTATCGCGCCATGGGAGGCCATGAGGTGGTGAAATCGCGTATAGTGGAAGACCTGTGGCTGGGGCTGGAAACGGCACGCCGCGGCAAGCGTCAGGGGGTGGTTGACCTGTCGCAGGTAGTTGCCTGCCGCATGTATACCAACGTTGGCGAGCTGTATCACGGCCTTAACAAAATCTTTTACTCCATGACCTCGCTGTCGCCGCTGCTGTTCATACTGGTTATCATCGTTGGATCCGGCCTGTTTTTAGTCCCATTTGTCCTCGTAGCCGGACATTTCATCCCCATACTCCCCGACTGGGGCTGGTCAACGGTGATCGCCCTGCAGGTGGCGCTCACACTGCTGATGCGCCTGCTCATAGACCTGCACTTTAACCAGTCGCGGCGCTACCTCCTGTTGCACCCCGCCGGCGTGTCTTTCCTTGTGCTGTGCTGCTTCCGAGGTATCATCGGCCGCTACACCGGCTCCGGCGTGGAATGGAAGCAGCGTCACTACACGCCTGATTCGAAGGTCAAGTGAAGAATTAATCTCATGAACTGGAACACCAGGGTAACCCAACTGCTCGGCAGCAGATACCCCATAATCCAGGGCGCTTTCGGCGGCTTCGGCAGGTCCGACCTTGCGGCCGCTGTCTCAGCTGCCGGCGGCTTCGGCATCATCACCGCCAGCGCCCTGCGTACCCCGCAGCGACTGAAGGAGGACATCGACAGGGCTCGCTCCATGACCGATGCCCCCTTCGGCATAAACTTCTCCATCGGCCTGTGTCCCAACGTCGATGCCATGCTGGAGACGGCTATCGAGGAGCGTGTGCCGGCCATATTCACCTCCGCCTTCCGCGCAGATAACTACGGCAGGCGCGTACAGCAGGCGGGCCTCAAGTGGGTGCACAAGGTGGCATCGGTGCAGCACGCCATGGCCGCCGAGCGACAGGGGGCCGATGCCGTTGTCATCGTGGGACTGGAGGGCACCGCCTTCAAGAGCATCCACCAGCTGCCGACGCTGACCAGCATCACGACCGCCGTGCGCCACATCAAGATACCTATAATCGCCGCCGGCGGCATCGGCGACGGCAGGGGCGTGCTGGCCGCACTGACCATGGGAGCAGAAGGCGTGTATATGGGCACCCGTTTCCTGGCGACGACGGAATGCCCCATCTCCGACAAGCACAAGCAGGCGCTGGTAAACGCTCAGCCGTGGGACGCGGAATACCGCGAGCGCGCCCTGACCCCGCCACGTCCCGAGGAGTACCAGAAGCTCATGGGGGCGCGCGGCGACATACCCATGGACAAGTGGCTGCAGCAGCTGGAGAGCGTGATGTTCCGCCACACGCCCGACGGCCAGATCGACTGGGACAGTGGCATCGATGTAGAGGTGGCGCTGCGGATAGCCGGCGGCTCGCTGGCGGTGGGCGTAATCGACCGGGTGATGAGCGCCAGGGAGCTCATCGATACGCTGGTGCGCGACGCCGAGGCAATCGCAAAACGACTAACTCGATAGGTAAAAATTCGAGTCGCCAATCGAAGACATGCGAACTTCCATTTATCCTCTATTGACAAGCATATCCGCTAGTTGCTATTCTGAACACAGTATCTCGACATAAGAGGCAAACGTTGTACTGTCCGGTATGCAAAGACCCCATGATCATCGTGGAGCACGAGCGCATTGAGCTGGACTACTGCACCAGATGTCGCGGCGTGTGGTTCGATGCCGGCGAGCTGGAGTTGATGCTTGAAGCGGCGAACCTGGACGCTTCCCGTTTCAATATGAAGCATATCATGTCGCTGCCGGAGAAGAAGATCGACGAGGCAAGCCGCAAATGCCCCTTATGCCGCAAGAAGATGCGCAAGGTGGCCGTGGGCCACGAGCCGGAAGTGGTCATTGACGCCTGCCCCCGCGAGGAGGGCCTGTGGTTCGATGGCGGCGAGGTGGCACACGTCATAAAACAGTTAGTGAGCCTTTCGCCAAAAGAGAGCGGCGAGGTCGAGCCCGTGGTCACTTTCCTCGGAGAGGTGTTCAAGGCAGAATAACAGGCGAATATATTGGGAGGTGAAATATGGCAATCATAGTCGGAGTCATCATTGGGGCCCTCATCCTGCTGACGTTCATCATTTTCTTCGGCATCTACAACTCGCTGGTGAGGCTGCGCAATCAGGTGCGTAACTCGTGGTCACAGATCGACGTGCAGCTCAAGCGTCGCCACGACCTCATACCCAACCTGATCGAGACGGCCAAGGGCTACATGAAACACGAGCGTGAGACGCTCGAGGCAGTTACCAACGCCAGGTCTGCCGCCGTCGCCGCCAGCGGCAAGGGCGTCGGCCAGCAGGCCAAGGCCGAGGGAGACCTCAGCGGATTCCTCAGCAAGTTCTTCGCCCTCGCCGAGAATTATCCCGACCTCAAAGCCAACCAGAACTTCCTCGCCCTGCATGAAGAGCTGACTTCCACGGAGAACAAGATCAGCTTCGCCCGGCAGTTCTACAATGACAGCGTGATGAATATGAACAATAAGGTGCAGATGTTCCCTTCGAATATTGTTGCCAGCATGACCGGGTTCAGGGCTCAGGAGTTCTTCGAGATCGAATTGAAGGCGGAGCGGGAGGTTCCCAAGGTAAGCTTTTCCTAATATCGATCGACTCACCCCTGCGGATATGTGCAGGCCGATTAAGAGATGTTTGAACAGATAAGAGCCAACAAGATAAAGTCCCTGTGGCTTATCGTGTCGATAGGTGCCGTTCTGCTGGCCATGGGTTACTTCCTGGGGGCTGCTTTCCTCGACAGCGGTATCTCCGGCATCGTCCTCGCAACCATCGTGTGGGTCATCATGAACCTCATAGCCTACTATGCCGGCGACAGCATATTCCTCGGCATGGCGAGGGCAAAGAAGATACAGAAAAAAGACCATCCTCAGCTATTCAATATAGTAGAGGAGATGGTCATCGCCTCCGGGCTTCCCAAGATGCCCGACATATACATCATCGATGACCCGGCCCCCAACGCCTTCGCCACGGGGAGAAACCCCTACAAGTCAGCCGTCGCCGTCACATCAGGGCTGCTGAGGATGCTCAATCGCGATGAGCTGCAGGGCGTCATCGCCCATGAGCTGGGGCACATCAAGAACCGGGACATCCTCCTCATGATAATAGCCGGAGTCACGGTTGGAGCCATCGTGCTTATCGCTAAGTGGATGTGGTACCTGTTAATACTTGGAGGGGGAGGTCGCAGCAGCAGGAGAAGCAGCGGAGGCGGGGGGGGAGGAGGAGCAGCGATCCTGATCCTAGTGGCGCTGGTGTTCATGATACTTGCACCCATCTTCTCCCGGCTGATGTACTTCGCCCTCTCGCGGAGGCGTGAGTACCTCGCCGACGCATCCTCCGCCCTGTACACCCGCTATCCCGAGGGGCTGGCCTCAGCCCTGGACAAGATATCTTCATCGACGCATGTGCTCGCATCGGCAAACGATGCCACCGCCCCAATGTACATCATCAATCCATTGCATAAGGCAGGCCTCAAGGCCAGCGATCTCTCCAGCACGCATCCTTCCACATCGGAACGGATCAAGATCCTGCGCACCATGGGCAACAGCGCCGCCTTCGCCACCTACGACCGCGCATATCGGAAGGTGCATGGCGGTAGCGGCGGAGTGATACCCGCGGGAACCCTTAAAGGTGCTGCCGGCCTGGTGCAATCCCGCGCCGCTGCGGTTGAGGAGAAGAGGCCTCCGGCAGTGGAAAAGGTGGAGCGGGCAAGGGACGTCACCGATCTGGTGGAGAGACTGAATAAATATACCGCGCTCGCCTGCCAGTGCGGCACGGCCTTCAGGGTCCCGCCGGACTACAAGGGGAAAGCCATCAAGTGCCCTCGCTGCGGCCGGGACAACCCCATACCGGGCAGGTAAACAACAAACGACAGTGACTTCCCAACGACACCCACAGTCGATTTGATCTCATCCGTCATTAATCCACCAGCCAGGGGAACAGTATCGACAGTGTGGCTACAGCGAAGCCCAGCACTACCACTGCTATCAGGAGGGACGTTGAAATCCGCCTTTTCCCCTTCTTCTTCATCGCCAGCCTCCTTTATCGAATCAGGCAACCACTACTGAGGTAGCGATACTATACTCTCTAGCGGGCAAAAGGTCAAGACTGCATTTCCTTGATACGCAGGCGCGATCAATACAGGGACTGATTATCGCCGTGCAGGGAGTTCTTCTACCTATCGTTTCCAGGCAAATCGAAGCTACTTGATGTAAAGAGCCGCGTTTGCGAAATGATGTGCGGTGTTTCAGAGGCCATGCCGGTATGCTCATGCCAGTCTGACCTGCAGAACTCACCGATAAAACTGGCGATCCCTGCTATGCGTATCGCAGGACTATGCAGCCGACCGATCCTACCGCATAAAGCGGCTCTGCCACAGGTTCGCCCTTCTCCACCGTCTCAGGTAATAACCCAGCGCCAGACCGACGATGAACCCGCCCAGGTGTGCCTGCCAGGCTATAGCGCTCCCCGGGCTGGCCATGGGGATCACGGTGAGTATGATGAAGATGCCGATCATGGCGGCCCACAGAGGAACCGGCGCCGGTATGGGGAATATGATCACCCTGAGCTGTGGCGCAATGACCGCGAACGCACCTCCAACCGCGAAGATGGCGCCGGAGGCGCCCACCACGATGCCATCCCCCAGCAGGATGAACAGGAAACTGCCCGCTATGCCACCGATCAGGTAGATGGCCAGGAACCACCTGTCGCCAACAAGCCGGCACAGGTAACTTCCCAGAAAATACAGCGCCAGCATATTGAATATGATATGAAAATAGCCGGCGTGCATGAATAAACAGGTGATCAGTGTCCACGGCTCGCTGGTCCACTTGCTGGTTGTCAGGTCCAGCATCTGTACAAGGTCAGGCCTCGCCTGCTGGATGATGAACAGGACAACGTTTATCGCGATAAGCACGAGTATGGTCAAATCGTTATACTGTTTGAATCCTCTGTAGTTCATCCTGCCCTTATAATTGCATCCACCCAGCTACTTGTAACATGATAACTACAAGCTGACGCATTGGCAAGAGGCGGCGATGCGACCCGCGCCTGCTTCCTTGCACCAATCTTCGCCTGTGCTATGTATTGTAGATGCTGACTCGACCAGGAAAGCCGAGTGCAATCCAGAGTGTCAGGTTATCCCGATGTAAAAGCGGAAACCGATTTCTCGACAGCCGACGCTACGGCTAATCCGCCCTGTCTCGAACTGCGATCAGCCCGTTCAGGGTGCCGACGTATGCTATTCCGCCATCGGGGCCCAGCGCTATCGGAGCGTAGTTGTTGTTGTAACCTATGCCGGTGCCGGTAAGGAACCTGTACACCGTGTCACCCGTCTCGAAGTCCACGGTGGTGAAATACCAGGCATCGATCCTGTCGTCGCGCGGGTATTTGGTATAGAGGTATATCAGCCCCGACGCCAGTGACATCTTGGGCACCGGAGTGCAGGAGATCTCTGGGCTATACCAAACCTCATGGCAGGTGTAATTGCCAGCACCATCGGGGATCAGATCGACCCGGGCGACGCCGCCCACCGTCGACTTGCCGAGCGATGTCGAGCCGAAATCGGTGTAACCATAGTTGTTCTCCACGATAACCGAGTACTCCGTGCCATTTTGGCCCGGGCGCGCCACGCCGATGAGGGCGTTCTCAGTAGAGCTGAGGCCGTCCTCAAAAACCGGCGTGCTGCACACCAGCTCGCCGCTGTGGCGGTCGAGGAACAGTATGTTCATCCGGGGCTCGGCATTGTCCGCGATAGCGACCATGTCGCCGAACAGGTTAGGCGTGGTGCCCGACCCCTGGTTGATCATGCCGGACTTACGCTGGCTACCGCGGTCGTACTCCGTGCGCCAGTCCAGCACCGGCACCCCGTTCTCATCCGCATGGAAGCGGTACATGGCATAATCCGAGACTATGTAAACCCCGTCCTCGCCAACCGTGAAGGAGTTCTGCAGTTCTTCGCCCACGAGCTCGATCGTATGCACAGCGCCGTACGCCGGTTCGACTGTGCCCACGATACCGTATCGCGTCACGTACCACAACCGCCCGCTCCAGTCCGGCAGCGCCGCCCCCACCTTGTCCCTCGCCGGCAGTTCCTTGGGCACAACATGGCCGCTGAGGTCGTACTCTTGCACCAGGCTGAAACTGCAGGTTCTCTCGTCGAACCCGATCACCTGAATCGTATGGTTGTGCGTGGCTATGACAGCGCGATTCTGGTTATCGAGGCAGAAATAGGCGCCGCCGGAAGTGTCCTGCATAACACCTATAGGATCGTCGGCCCACTGGGCATGCCTTACGGGCAGGGCGTATATGTCGATCTCATCCAGCGTCTGCGGGTCCAGCAGCAGCAGATAAGGGCCGCTCAGGTTTACCATTACGGTCCATATCCTGCCGTCACTATCGAAAGTGACCGTGGCACACTGGGCAAACCCGCGGTAGGTGGAGATAACCTCTGGGTTGATCCCCAGCGGCCCGCTCACCTGGTATGTATCCGTCATGTAGGCATCGCAGTGCATATTATTATTGGCATTTGGCGCAAGGTACGGATGCTGCGACGGAACGATATTAGATACGGGATTCTGGTAGGCTTGGGGAAAATCCGGGTTTCTCATGAATCTCTCGGCATCAGTCAGCAGCGTGTAGTACTCGTCCTGCGGGATAGGCTCCGCCAGGACAGTTGCACTACAGGGCGCGACGGCTCCCTCACTGCCGACGATGATCCCGATCGCTATGAGGAGCGCTAAGGAAACGACCACTGCCAATATCGACAACAGCTTCCTTCTTGACTTCAGTCCGGCACCCAGGCGCATTATTAGCATAACTCTCCTCCACAAAAATCTATCGGTGACAGCGCAACTGACACGGGATGCGACCTCTTGTACTTAAATGCTGGCTACTCTTCAGCCCCGCGCTTGAAGACCTTCCCGATTTTACCCCACGATCTCTGGACCGTGAGCTTTATCCACCTGCCCAGTGCCTTCGATTTATCCACGAGCCAGTGCCACGCCCTCGACAGCCTCCCGGCGAGACTCGCGCCCACCGCTACCTCGGTAACAATCTCAGCGCTGGCCTCTGCCTGCTCCTCCCTAGCGACCACAGGCTCAGCCTCTGTTTCTTCCACTTCAGCGACCGCAGGAGCAGCCTCTGCCTGTTGCTCCTCGACAACCGATGGGGCAGCCTCCGCCCGCCACTTCAGTATGCCCCAGCCTGCAAGAGCGGCCACCGCCAGCAGGAAAACGATGCCGATAGCTATCGCCGTCCACGTCGATGAACTGACGCCGCCGCCGGCGGGGGGCGCCTGCGTGGCTGTAGGCGTTGGCGTCGGCGTACCGATGACCGTCCGGGTCGGCGTGGCAGTGGCGACAGGCACCACTGATGTCGTTGAGGCGGTCGGCACCGCTGTATGAGTTGCCTCAGGTGTCCCCGTTGGAGCCGCAGGTTGCCGCTGGTAATGCAGTATGGTGCCGTTCTCCCCCACGGCGAAAACATCGCCGCTGTCGCTGCCCCATATATCGAACAGCCAGTCCTTGTCGTCTAAGTCCATAGGCTGCCACCACTTGCTCCCATCGTAATACCAGATCAGGCCATCGCCGGTCTGATTCTCGCCGCCGACAACGAATATATCGCTGCCGCTGGTGCCCCACACGCCATAGAAAAACGGGATGCCGGGGCTGATCATCGGCGTCCATACAGTCTCGCATTTGATGACCGTGGCCCCGTCGCCGACAGCCACGATCTCTCTGGCGGAAAACCCCCACATATCATGGATGTCCTCTGCGACCCCGGATATCATCGGGAGCCACGCATTGCCATCGTAACGCAGCACAACACCACCATCGCCGGCAGCGAACACGCTCTGCGGCGAGCTTCCCCAGACACAGTTGAGGTTGGCTGTGGTACCGCTTTCCATCGCGCTCCACGCGCTGCCGTTGTAGTACAATATGGTGCCGCCATCCCCCACGGCAAACACGTCATCCATGGCGCTGCCCCATACCGCAGTGAGGTTCTCAGCGGTGCCACCTGCCATGGCGTAGGAGCCCCCGTGAGTATAGCGGCGTATAGTCCCATTCCCGCCAACCACGATGAAGTCCGTAGGCGATATACCCCACATGCCGTTGATGCCTGCCGATGTACCGCTTATCAGCGACTGCCACCCATTGCCATCGTACCGCAGCAGCGTTCCGCCCTCACCGGCGGCGAATACCGCCGATGACGACGTGCCCCAGATGCAGTTGAGGTCTTTAGTCGTGCCGCTATTCATCCGGCTCCAGCCATCCCCGTTTGCCATCGCGCCGGGGGGCATCGCCACGCTGGCAGCCAGCAGCAGGAGCGTCGGCAGTACTACCGTTATCGACTTAGACAGCGCTCGCATTACACGCATCGCCTCACCTGCTCTCGAATGTTTTATTCAGGGTAGGGCTAATATACACATTACGGGGCTTCAGGTCAAGGGGCGATCGACAGCAAACCACGACAGCGTATCCAGCGGCAGGTTGACTCACACCGAAGCAGGGGATAGGATATTGAAGGCATGCATCTTCGATAATGATCCCTTTACGATCAAGCCGACTCAGACAGCTTGAGCAGTATGGAGACCGACATGATTAAAGAATACAACCTGGAAAACAGGGCGGCCATAGTGACCGGCGCAGCCCGCGGCATCAGCAGGGGCATCGCACTCACGCTTGCGGATGGCGGCGCCGATATCGTGCCGGTGGATATGGCAGCTGACGAGAATGCGAATCTCGCCTCCGGCGTCTCCGACTTCGTTACCGGCCAGAACATATATATCGATGGGGGACTGACCTCAGGGAGATAAGCTTACATGTCATACGATCCCGCGTTCGAGAAAGCCCGGCAAGCAATGGCCTCACTGGACCCATCCGAGATGGCGCATAACAGCGGGGCGTCCTTCGACGGTGACCGATTCACCCTGCGATTCTTCAACCGCGACTTCACCGTACACTATCCCGATATCCATGTAAGTCAGCCGGATGTCGACAGCGAGCCCCCCGTATGGCTGCAGCTGACCCTGCTGCACTACCTGACCCACGCCAGCGGGGCGCTGCCG
>CAYRYW010000047.1:9870-11106 GCA_964428725.1 uncultured Dehalococcoidales bacterium | reverse complement strand
ACCTGCCAGATCGGCGTGCGGTATCCGGTCTGCATATGAAAGCCGACCAATCCCTGCTCGCCGAGCAACTGGGGTGCAGCACGCAACGCATCCCGTCCCAATGCGGCGTAGGGGTAGGCGGCAGTGCGCTTGCCGGGGCGCACTAGCCCCTTGAGCACGCGGGTCACCCCTGCGCGGCGCAGGTCATCCCACTCGTCGGCCACCAGGCGGGCCAGTTCCGGCGTCACCGGGTCGACTGCGCCCTTGACCCCCTCGGCGTGTACGGCGGTCAGGATCGCGCCAAAGTGCCGCCGGCCGAGGTGAGCCACCATCGGTCCACGTGGGTCTTGGGGGTAACAGCGTCCGGCGTACCGGCCCCAAAAGCGGGTCATCAAGGCCAGCAAGTCATCCCACTCTTCCCGCACGTCCTCATCGGCCAGCGTCGCCGCGTGCAGGCCGCGCACCACCAGCAACGGCAGGTCGAGCAGGATCAGATCGGGCAGTTCGGCCTCTTCGAACAGGTCCTCCAGCAAGGCGTAGGTGAGATGATACTCTTTCCAGATCAGGCGGTTGCCGACCTGAACAAAAGTCATATCGGCCACGTCGACCTGGCTATCCTGGTAATTGGGCGTCGCCTTGCCACTAACCACCGACACGTCCTGGCGCAAAGCCGCCGCGCCGTAGAGCACGCCGCCAAATGCTGGGACGTGATTGCTGGCCGAGGCAATGCCCACCGTCCACAGCCGCTCAAAGCGCTCCTGAGGTACATCACGCACCAGTCCCCCCTGGCGAAAGCGCGGCGCTACCTCGTCAATATAGCGCATCTTGCGCGCCACGCGACCCGCTGTGCCTGGCAGTCGCAACTGCATCGCCGCGGCGATCGATTGGGAAAGGGTTACGCTGTTGTCCAAGTCATCGCTCAACGGACTCCTCCAATCGGCGTGCTTCGCGCACCCAAGCGCGCACCCCCCAGAGTTGCACCAGAGCAGACAATCGCTCCGCTTGCGGTTCGTCATCCGCATTCAGCGCGCCGTCGGCGCGCAATGTCGCCAATACGGCTTCTAGGCTGGACTCATCAGTTCGCACTGAAAGTTGTCTTACCAGCCAATCTGCCAACGTCTGACGATCCAGGTCCGGTCGGACGGCCCAGGCAACCACGACGGCACGCAACAATGCGGGATCCGCTGCCTGGATATCCACACTGATGCCCTCGTCATGTTCTCCCGTGTCACCTGGACGCATCTGTGCCTCGGCCCA
>CAYRYW010000047.1:7263-9770 GCA_964428725.1 uncultured Dehalococcoidales bacterium | reverse complement strand
TCGACCAATTTCATTTCTTCCAACTCGCGGAGAGCTGTCTCATCCTCGGACGAGGGGGCGTACCGTTCCTCGCGCAGTGCCAAATAGATCTCTACCCAGCGATCCCACGGAGTCTCTTTGCCTGCGTCCTCAAAGTAACGGCGTCCGGTTTCGACCACCTGCACGTTGAACGCCTCATAAGTAGCCTTGGTCTCGGTATAGGTCGCTGCCAATGGCGGCACGGCCAACTGAGAACGTCGCCTGGCTGCCAGGACGCGCGACAGAGCCTGGAGCCGCTCTTGGTCAATGATCGCTTTGAGTTCGGCTACAATCTCTTGGCGCAACACATCAATCTCGCTCGGCAATGTTGCGTACTTGGCTGCCGCATGCACCTCTTCTTCCAAGGCTTCTATCAACTTGTCCGCGCCGTGGTCGATCTCTAGGTTTACCGTTTGCTTCAAGCCGCCTTCTACAAGTGCACGCAATTGCTCCAGGTTGGCGCGAACCGCCTTGACTGCCTTTCCCTGCCAGGCAGGTGAGGATGCGTCTCCGACAAACTTGGACACCGCCTCCCACGCCTCATTGGTCCTCTCATAATCGTTCACCCGCTCTGCCCAAATGTCCCGCACTGCCTGAAACCGCGCCCAGAATGACGTCGGCTGTGCGCGCTCGACATATTGCCCTAGTCTTGTCAAACGTTGCCAAGCATTGGCATATTGTCCCATAAAGAGAAAAACATTGGTGGGATGTGCATAACCGGGCACAGGAATTGCACCGCGAGAGCTCATGGCGCCCGCCGATAGCGTGCTCCTGACTTCTTCTTCAATGGCTTTCAATGGTTGCGTCAGCGCAGCGACCGGGAATGGGTGTCCACCCACCGTGCCCAACGCACTTGCTTCGGACAGTTGTTGCGCGACGGCATTTGCCAGCTGATCGCGGCGCTGACGGTATTGCTCGCGCAGCCAATGAAAGAAATGAACCTGCTCCCATAGCGAGAGTGTATTAAGCTTTTGCTCGACCGTTGCGATCTGATCGGTCGTACACTCAAAAACCGCCCCGGTTTGCTGGTATATCCCAGACGGGCAGATGGTGCTTAAACGGTGTTCGATCTCGCCGATTTGGCGCACCAGTGTACAGATATCGTCCAATGGAACACTGCCTCCTAGTTCAACGATGCGCGCAAACTCGACCTGCGCCGTTACTTGTTCGACCACTTCCAGTTCCTTGGGTGCGAAACTCGTGCTCTGTTTCTGCAATTTGCCCACTGTCTCTCGAGTAAACAAGTCTCCCAACTCGGCCAACAGTGTTTGACACTCACCATTCAGCCATGCCGACGTCGCTTGCCGATAGTCTTTGAGCGTTTGCACATCCACGGCACGGTACGTCGATTTAGCCAGCGTCACCAGCCCCAACGCGCGGAGTAACTCTAGGATCTGCTCCAGCTGTTTGACGGCCTTGGTCTTTTTTTCCGGCACGGCAAAGAAAAAGCGCCGTGCGAGTACCTGCAGCGAAGCCTGGCTTTTCAGCTCCTGCAACAATGCGCCAAAGGCCGGTGGGATCAGTGGTTCATATGGTTCGGCGCGAGTGATCACTTCCAACAACGGCTCCTGGCCAGGCCCAGGATCGGCATTGTACTGGCAGGCCTTGCGCACGTTTTCATAGTCAAAGGCCCCATTGACTGGGTTCACATCCGGCGCAAGTTGATCGATATTCCAGTCGTTGAGGAGCATAGCCCGGTACCCTCGTCCAAAATCCACCTCTGAGACACGTTTCGAGTGCCACAATGGCCGGAGCAAATAGCCTTTACGTTCGACGTCCTCGCGCCAGGCTAGCGTATCACGCCGCCAGTTTTGCTCCATAACGCCTCTGATGCTCTGCGTCTTGGCACTGAGCAGATCTTGAGGTTCGAATACAGTTCCGCGCCCAGAGTATTTGACCAGGAAAGCCTCCTCAATGCGCGTCAGAGTGCGCGGAATGGTGCACAAACGCACACGAGGCAGCGCACGTATTTGCTCCCAGTCGCCCAATGCCCCAGCAGGCAAAAGGACGATGATCGGATGCACGCCCTCCTGTCCCAACAGATCGCCCAATTCCTGATTTAGCTTTTCCAGGTCCTGACCGTATACGATCGTCACCCGCCCCTTGGGCGTCACTTGCAACCCTTCAAAGCGCGGGGACTGGAAACCAGAGATAAAGGTCACTGCGGCGGCTGACCGAACCTGAGCGACAGCAGACGCATCTGCGCTCAGAGTATCGTCGAGCAGGCGTGCAAAGCCCTGACAAATGGCAACTTGACGCTTACGCTCTGATTTGTCCATTGCGTCTGCATACTTGGTCAACTCGGTGTCCTTTTGGGCATCCTGCAGAAAAGCAACTGTCCCTACTTCTCGTTGAAGAAGAATGTCCAGACGCTGTAACAGGGCAAAAGATGGCCCAAGGTAGCGGCGCGCGGTCTCCTGGTATCTGCAAAAGACACCGTGCAGCGGTTCGGCGATCTGTGGCGTATCCACGGTGGGACGTTCATACAA
>CAYRYW010000047.1:0-7163 GCA_964428725.1 uncultured Dehalococcoidales bacterium | reverse complement strand
TTTGGCGCCCGCTTTACTCCCTGTAACAGGTCAAGCACACTCAGATCAAAGATCCACTTGGCGCGCGGTTCGGCCCTGGCGAATTCTTCGACCAGTTGCCATGCTTTCACATCCTTTCCCTGCTCGCGAGCCAATCGATAGCTCTCGTGGATCGAACTCATCATCACATTGAGCCAGCCAAAGTTTCGGTTACAGGCAATAAACGCCCCTTCCAGCGTGCCCGGAGGATAGTCCACAGCCTGGCCCAATACCTCTGCCTGATCGCGCAAATAGTCCACGTACCGACGTACATCCCCTATCCGGTTCGGTTCCAGTTCCACCGAATCCGTGCGACGACGATTTGGGCCTATCTCGATCTTGTCCCGCATGCCCAAAGAACACAACACGAGGAAATTCACATACGGGTGCGCCTGCCGATAGTTCTCGTGTTTGATCACGGTGGAAACCATGTCCAGATAATCCTCACGGATGGGTTCGTGGTCATCCGTGCGCAGCCCTTTTTTCAGATCGGCCAGCGTTTCCACCTCATCTACCACAACCCACAAGTAGCGGATACCGGCCGCGCGCAAGATTTCCATCGCTGCGGATAACTGCGTGTTATCATCCTCGCCTGTCACACCCAATACCTCATCCAGTGCCGCCAGGTCGACACCGCGTGTCTTGAGAGCAGCTCGCAATTCGTCCAACAGCGCGTGAGGCACATCATAGCCGCTGGGGTGCTGTGCAACCAGCCGCAGTGCCCGTCCGGCCATACGAGCGATCCAGTTCTCAGCATAGAGATCCTCATCGCATACCATATCATACCGGACATAGAGCGGCAGTATCCCTTCTGCCAATTGCGGCTGCAACAGACGGCCATCGGCAGCATTGGGGACAATGAACTCGTCTTGATTCAGCACCCAACGCTCGACATGGTTGAACGTTTGGGCAAAGAGCTCGTATCCGATCCGCGTCTTGCCCAGCCCCCAATCGCCGATCAACGCAAAAAAGCCAGCGATGTCATCAGCCTGGCTTCCCGTAAAAGCTTGCTTAAACTTGAACAGACTGTTGAATACATCATTCTGTCCAACCAACGGGAAATCTACCGGATAGAGGGCCACGCCCTTGTTGGACCACAGCTTGACTGTTTTCATCGTCTCAGCACTCCTTACCTCCTGGGCTGCCGGCAACCCGAACGCCTCTTCGTACCGACGCGAGCGATCGTGCCAGGACTTGCCACGCGCGTACAGCAAATATTCCATCTGCTGCTTGCTTTCGACATACCCATTGTAGAAACCAACCGACTCGTCACGAGGAGACCAAACCAGCAGCGGATCAAGCGGATAGAGTTGCTGTGCGTCTTCCGTGCTCTCTAGCAAATAGAGACATTGCGGCCGGATCCACGGCGCAGGGACGAATGTAGCCTGCCAAGGATGCCGTGTTAGGCCTACGAGCACCTGTCCTTCCAGCAAAGCATTTCCATCCTGGTCCGTGATCTGTTCGATGTATGCCAACTTTCCCCAAAGATGTGGTTGTAGCACTTCAATCGCCAAGAGAAGGCTTGCTTCTATCAGGGGATTTACGTCCTCGAAAAAAGCCCGTCGTGGCGCGCCGTGTCCACGCGTTTTGTTACGCATTTCGACAAGAGACTGGAACAGCTCGGCGACCGAGACCTTGTTCTTGCTTCGATAGGTGTGCCCGAGCAACTCTGTGATCATCTGATCCAACTTGAGTACTGCTGGATCGTGCAGTTTTTTGCCTAAACGGCCACCCAAGAATTGTGCCGGGTGATCTCGAGCACCAGTGAGCAACTTTTGGCTCATAGCCAGCAGTTGAGCCCAGTGCCCTGTACTGGGTTGCCGAAAGCTATCGCGCAAAAAGTCCAAAAGTTCGGAGGCGTCCAGTTCCAGAGCACGCACGCGCCCAACCATTTGCGCGGCAATGCACTTGAGAATAACCTCGTGCAGGTATCCCAAACGGGCAAACCGCTCCGCAGGCTCCCGGGCAACGATGGCATCCTGATACGCCACTGCCAGAGGATGAAGCGCTTGGATCAACAGATCTGATGTTAAATCCGGTCGTTTTGTCTCTGCCATCTTGCTTCCTATGTCAACACTCGTAGTTTGACCAAACGCATATTGTCATCGCCGAGCAAGCCACGCCCCATACGCGGTTGGCCCGTATGTCTGTCTATGACCTGAACTCGATCTTCAAAGATGCCGCGCCGGACCAAGGCATCAAAAGTCGTTTCCCGCTCATTGGGCCGCAGTCCGGACAGATCTCCCCAGCGATTGGCTACTTCGGCGGCGATGACAAATCCTCGCTCATCTACGAGTTCGTCCAAGACATAAGCCAATCGCTTCCACTCATCCGAAAGATCCAGTGGCTCGACGTATTTACTGCCGAGCAACTCACGACAGAGATCGGAAGATAGATGTCGTGCAAACGCGTCTGTATCTACGCGCCAGCCTCCGGCTTGCTCAATCAGAATACCCAGCGCATAGAACACATACAGGGCCGTTTTGAGTGCCGAGTTGATATAGTTTGTGGACGGCGGACGGTTGATAGAGCCCTGCAGTGCAAAATCCTCTGCTAACTCGAATCCTGCGTCCTCAATCTCTATGCGCCACCAGGGGCCGATGGCAATATCCTGGCGTTCAAACAACAGACGATTGAACGCTGCGCCACGATCCCCGAAAAGCGCATAGGAATCTCTACCAACTAGTTGCGCCTGCTGCGTGTTCCCAGCAAAATAGGCGGGCGACTCGAACTGCAACACATGGTCGTGACTGAGCAAGTACAACAACGCACGGGTTCTCGGCTCATACCGGGCCAACTGCTCAGCTAGCAATTGCTGCCATTCAATCTCGTTCGGAGACTGACGATAAACATTGCCTATACGCAGTGCAGCCTCCGTAGGCTTCCACTTATCATCGGCACGCTCCCAAACGGTTATCCCCGAAACGCGATGAGACCCATTCGGTGTAAGACGACGGAAAAAGTTGATACCGCGCAAGAGGAACTTGTCCTCGGCAATTTGCAGTCCGCCAAACAAATTGCTTATTACGTTCTCTCGCCGTGGCTTATCCTTCTCTGCATAGACCAATCCGAACAACTCGGTGCCGATCGCTTGTCGAGTGTACGTACGCCCAGGTACTAACCGAGCCAACGCCTGTGGATACGTTTGGAAACGTTCCGCCTCGCTCCAAAGGAATAGTTTTGTCAACCCCAATCGTTTAATCTGCGTCAATGACTCTCCTTCAAAAATCGCTCTAATCGCTCTTGTTCATCTCTCACTGTACCACGCAACAGCATTCGTGCACGTCGCCGCTCGTGTAAAGTCCGTGCATAGGACTCGCGGAGTACGATCTGACTATCCCTACGCTCCAGTGTGCCGACCGCTATCCAGTGCTCTAGAACACGCCCTGCTTGCCTGGGTGATAGCTTGGACTGCGCATGGTACCCCATAACTGTGACCAGATCCGGGAGAAGCTTAGCCAATGTGCCCCGTACTCGATTCCCTATCAGCACTTGAGTATGATCAAGCTCATCGTGCACAAACAGCGTGATCAACTCTTGGTCATAACCGCTCATGCGTACGGCAATTGCCGTGCGCAACACGGCGCGATAGTAAGGTTGTTGAGCCAGTACATCCTGCCACACAACGTCTTCCGACTGAGCCGGGTCATAAAGTGGCTTTCCATTAGCATCAAAGAAGGGCAGGCTGCTGTATACTGATTGTCGGGCAGTTGCCCATGGCTCCAGACCGGGTAGCGCCAGATGATCGACATCATCTCGGGTTAACTCGAAATCGGGTAACAATGCTATGGGCTTGTCGTCAGGAATGTCAACGACATGTAGATCAACAACCGCGTCGGCATGTCCCAAAACAGCCGAAAAAAGCTGCGCTGGCGTACCACTGATCCCTAACAGAGCTCGATCCCATTCGACAAACGAACCATGCCCGGCATGCCAGTCTGCAAAGCGCTCTGACACCTTTGCTGCAGGCCATTCGATCATTCGCCCTTGCCCCGACTCTAGTTCATCTAGCAGTGCATTGATCTCTTGAGCCAAAGGCCCCAAGCTACCCAGGACCCACCCTTCTACCTTGTCATCGTATCCCTCTAGCTGTCCGGCCTGGACCAATCCCTGTGCCAGGATTGCGGTCAGATAGCCTCGATATGCCGGAACAGCAAAGCAGACCCTACGCAACCTCTGAGACTCGGACAAGTCCGCGAGTGCAAGGCTGGCCTGAGTCGCAGCATATACCCCTTGGCTTCGTTCCATCACCCAGCCAGCGTTGGCCAGCAGCAGAGGCCAGCGCTGCGCGTCACGGTCCAGCTCTGGGGCATAGCATTCGCCGTATACCAAGAGGTGATGCAAGACCGGAGACAACGTGCTGGGATCAGGATGGCTCACGCGCTATCTACCCCTCATATATGCTTCGGCTATCGCTGTTAGGTCATTGCCCTCTGGATCGGGCACCTCGGTATTTCCTTTTTTGATGTATCCGACGTGCTCGGCCACTGCCATAAATATCGGACCTTGCGGGTCGGCCCGGTGACGTTTCTTTTGCAGATAGAGAAAGCTGGTCTTGGCCCCCGTTCCGCTGATCGCAAATGTCTGAGTTGGCAGACTAACCACCGCTTTCACAATCGCTTTACCACCGTGAAATTGTCCTGTCTCGGGATCTTTGATTCCCATCAGATATTCGCGAATGTATCGATCCCCGGCATTAGAGAGCAAACCATCGGGCACGACGATCAGCAGCTGGCCACCGGGCTTGAGTAGGTCAAGATTGCGATCGACAAACAATGCAGCAGGATCAGCCTTTTTGAGCGCTTTCCTTCGGTCAGGTCGTCCTGAAGGCCAGTTCCAACCCAACTCGAGGTCGCCACTGCGCATCTTTTCCAGCCCAACAGGATCGTCATATTTGCCTTTGCCGAAAGGTGGATTGGTCAACAACAGGTTGAATTGGTCTCTGAACTGGTCAATAGTCGTATCAGTGATCGAGTCTTGGACTCTTAGTAGACGATGTGAGCTGGCGCCAAAGGTCAGCAAGTTGAGATGCGCTTTCGTAATCGATCCGGGTGAAGCATCTGCACCAAACAAACTGTGCGTTTTTAGTTTTTGCAGCCACTGAAGTTGTTGGTCGAGGTCATAGCTGGCCGATTGGAGCACTCGACGCTTCATCTCAGCCAGAGTTCCCACACAAAAAGACCCGGTACCGCAGCAGATATCGCCCATCAGGAAGGTTGGCTGAACGGGAAATCCATCCCATAAGACACTGTCAGGAATGTCGTGGAAGGCCATCTTGACCATACAATCGACGACCTCTTTGCGCGTCAGATAGGTCGCCAATCCACCCGAAGAATCGTATTTGCCACGCAGGAAAGTATTGAAAGCCCATCCTAACAGATCATTCGGGTCCGCGTCACGATCCACGGTTAATTGAGTGCCTTCAAAGATGCCAACTGCATAGGCCACCACTTCGGGGTTGTTGAGCCGGAACGGCTCATCCGGCGGAAAAATGCTCGTCCGACCTCCGTTGGCCAAATCTGGCATTTGATATTGAGGAAGAGCGGCGATCCGCTTGAATGCGCTTGCCAACCAATCCACAGCTTGTGTACCGTTGGAACGAAGATAGTCGCTGTTGAAAACATCCACCAGCCGACGTCCCTCAAACGAATAGTCCGGATTGCGTTCACTGTGGATCTTGAGGAATATGATCTTACCAACCTCGTCGATTGCTTCGTTGGTCGTACTGACGCCGGCGCGTTTCTTGTAGATTTCTTCGTGAAGCTGATTGAACTTGTGCTGTATATCAGCGTAATAGTCGAACTGCTGCGCTTCAGCTTGCATCCTCTTCCGACGGCTAGTAGAAAGCTTTTCGCGTACCTCGCTTCGCCAATCAGCCCTTGCAGGAAGCGCAGAAATGGCGGTCTCGCGCCCCACATCGAAAAAATAGTCAGATTCGCCATCACTGACCCACACAAATTGGGCCTCTTGCTCGCCAATGGAACAAGCCTGGAACTTGGCAGCTTCCTGAAAGACGGAATCCTGGACCTTTCCATTATCCACCGGATAGCACAACACGACAGGATCGTCATCGTCGAACGCAACCAGCGCAGCTTTCTCATTCATATCTAAATAGGGCAGCAGAGGATAATCAGGGCGTAAGTCGTGATAGCCTAACACAAACAGTCTTTCGTGCATACCGGGCAGAGCAGGATGTTCTAATGGGAACAGCGTGGGTGACGTCATATGGTCTCCTTGGGTCGGTTCAGTACCACTCGGCCACGAACAACAAACCTCTGTCGAATGGCAGAATCCACGGTGGCTTGATCATAATCCGTTTCACGGACTATATGAGCTACAACACTGGTTAACATCGCACCACTGCTGGGCAAAGCATCAAGATACGCTTTTGCGCTGGCGAGAATGCGCCGCTCTGGAGTCTCTGATACCGCAGCAAGTGTCCACCGTCCATCTGCTAACAGACACAGACGACAATCAAGGCGCAACAGCAGGCGTAGTATATCCGCGCCATTCGAGTCAGCAGCAAGCTCGGGTAGCGTGGTTAGAAGCTGAGATATAGTCAGCGCTCCTTCGGTCTTGAACCGGTCGATTGCCAGATCGACTACAGCTCTGTCACGTCGCAGCATGATTTACTATAAACTCTTTCATTCTCCAATGGAACGGACTACAACACAAGGAGATGCTCTTGCTTCGACAAGAGCCCTTTAGATGAAGAGCCAGCGATAGAGGGACTGGGTGCGGATATGGGCATTAGTAGACACTACCACCTGTTTAGGTGGAATCGCGATCAACATATGCACGTGATCCACACACAATCGTCCTTCGATGATTTCACTCTCTCGGTGCGCAGCCAACGCACACAACACCGGCCCAAGTACTTTCTGCAATTCACCAAACAGCCTCTTCTTGCGATACTTGGGTCTCCAGACAACATGATACTTGCAATTCCATTTTGTATGGCTTATACTCCGGATATCCTTCATGCATATAGAATCTCCTTTGAGGAGCTTTGAGCGGTTCACCAAAGTGAGATTCTACATATTTCCGGATTTGTCAAACTGTGGGTGTCTACCCGGCATAGCCGGGGAGTTACCCGGTTAACTTAGCATAACACACATAGCTCAGAATGTCAATTCACCACTTTT
>CAYRYW010000046.1:0-11263 GCA_964428725.1 uncultured Dehalococcoidales bacterium | reverse complement strand
TGCACCCGGCGTGCGCCGTCCAGAAACAGCCGGATGGCGTCGTAATCGAGTGTCCCTTTTCCGCCCGCATCGCCGGCGCAGGGATAGGCCAGGCCACCGACGGTGAAAAGGTGCTCGCCCTTGACGTTAAGCCGGATCCGCGAGGTCACCAGGACTTTGACTTCTGAAGCCGTTTGGAGGATTTCGGTTATCACGCCGGCGGCGTCCAGCAGGTGCTCCAGGTTGTCCAAAATGAGGAGCATTTGCTTGTGCCGCAGGTAATCGAGCAACTGTTGCTTTGAGCGATCCACTTTGCTGGTTCTCTCTTTGTAGAAAGGAAAGTCGAGTGCCCCGCCGATGGCAGGCACGATGGCGTCGACGGACTGGAGGGGAACCAGCGGGACAAAAAAGACGCCGTGGGCAAAGCTCTCTCGCAGGTCGCGCGCCGCTTCCAGAGCCAGACGCGTCTTGCCCACCCCGCCAGGGCCGAACAGCGTCAGCAGGCGGCAGGCAGGGTCTCGCAGCCGCTCTGCAATCTGGATCAGTTCCGCCTTCCGTCCAACAAAGGGGGTGAGGGGGGCAGGCAGGTTGTGCGGTGGGCCGGGAGCAAGGGCATGCAGGTCGGCGTCATCGCGGATATGCTCGTAGAGGGTAACGGTCTCGTCCTGGGGGGGCATACCCATCTCTTGCGCCAGGACGCGGCGGCAGGTTTCGTACTGTGCCAGGGCCGCTCCTCGCTGCTCGCTCAGGGCCAGGAAGCGCATCAACTGCCGGTGGGTCTCTTCGCGCCAGGGGTCCAGCGCCAATCCCCGCCGGGTGTAGCGGATGGCGGTCTCGTACTCGCCGCGCTGCTCGCAGGCGACGGCCAGATCGCCCAGCGTCTCTATGACCTGGCGGTGAAATCGCTCTCTCTGGAAAAGCAGCCACTCTTCAAAGGCCGGGCTGTCGCCCAGCGAAAAGCCATCGAGAAATTCTCCTCGATAGAGAGCCACTGCCCGGCTCAGGTTTTCCAGGCAGGGATCGCAGGCGGAAAGGCGGCGGCGGCGGTGCGCTTTGCAGCCCGCCAGCAGCGCGGAAAAGGTCGCTGTGTCCAGCGTATAGTCGCCGGCGGGGTCGAACTGGATCGTCCGGCGGGTGACGAGCAGGCAGGGGTAGGGGGCGTCGCGGTCGCCGAGGGCGCTTCGCAGGTTGTAGAGGGCCTGGTTCAGGTTTCGGCGCGCGCTGCGCTCGGGCCGTTCGGGCCACAACAGGCCGGCCAGCGTTTCGCGGCGGTGGGGACACGCCGCTTCGACGGCCAGGTAGGCCAGCAGTGCGCGCACTTTGTCCGATTCGAGATCGACGATGGGTTGTCCGTCCAGGGTGGCCTGGAAGGGGCCCAAGAGGGAGAGGGATAAATGTGTCATGGCGTTTCCTTTCTCGGGTCTGGGTGAAAAGAGAAACAGGAAACGTGAAGGATATCAAGAGGCAGCCATGACTCACGTCTGGTATCGTGCGCCCTCCGCAGTGGGACTTTTCTGTGCGAGGGTGCGAGGGTGGGGGTTTTGCGTGTACTGTGCCCATTATACCGCAATTGGAGGCAGATTTCAAGGTCTCCTGGTAAACTCCTGATAATTTCCTGATAAAGGTGTGCTATCATGGAGGCATTCTGATCGGGCATTGGGGGTGGCCATGAGCAAAGGCGGGCCCACGTACCTATCGTACCTGCTGCGTTTGTGGCGGGTGAGCAACGACGACCGGCCGGTATGGCGAGCGTCTCTCCAGAGTGCAGAGACAGGGGAGCGCGTCGGCTTTGCCGGCCTGGAGGCGTTGTTCGATTACCTGTGGCAGCAGACGGATGTGGTGCCAAATCAGCGCAAAAAATAGAAGGAAGTAAATGACCATGCTGGCTAAAGATCCCGTCCGTTTAAAGTGTTCACCGCTCTGGCCGGATTAGACACAGCCATTCCGCCCGATCATTGCTGATGCTCAGATAAGCGAGTAGATCGGCCAGCGCACTCCAGGCCGGTATGTCCAGTCCGTACTTTATTTGGCCGAACGTCAATCCGTTCCGACGAGCGGCATCTCTCATCAACGCAGTGCCACCGGCCGGAAACATCGGCCAGGTCGCAGATGGAGCCGGCGGCCTTGGCATCGCGCGCCAGTGGGTTCGGGATGCACGGAAGAACCACTTGGGTATATTCGACATCAGCAACCCTCTTATGCTACAGCCGTTTGAGCTCCGGCTCTTGGCACGCCGAGAACCGCTGTACAGGTGGGTCATCGACCTCTCGGATCCCAACACTATGACGTTGCTCCGTCCGGAGGAGTACTATGTCATACCAAACCCGGAGGATCGACTCTTTGTCCCTGAGGCGTATGTGCCTCTCTTCCGAGGGCGTGGCTGGCAGTGAATACAGAGGAGGTTGCCGGGGCAGTCCAGCGGAATTGAGCCCACCCCCGTTTCGGCGGCGTCTGGCGTTGAATGGCTCGTCATGCTGCGTTTGCCTGTGTGTGAGGAGATTCTATTCCAAATGGACGTATCCGCGGTGATGCGGTATCCTAGTAAGGGGACGCGCTTCCTCTGGCCGGCCTACTGAAGCGGCAGGGGGAGAATCGATGTGCGATCGATGCCTGTTGAGAGGTTGCGCCGCGCGGGGGAGGCAGTTTGACGGCGGGACTGCACGATGTCTTTTGGGCTGTTCTTGCCGGGAACGCCCCCGAGGTAGGGGCGGGGAGCGATGAGCATGGCATCAAGGGAGGCAATATGACAGTGAGCGAACGTGAGAGAGATCTTTTTGTCGTCAGCTATCTGGAAGAGAGAGCTGCTGACAATGTGCGGTGGTTGCTCCGATGGGCAGAGGATCTGGGAGTGGACCTGGCCAGGGAAATGCTAGCAGACCACTATCGGAACTTTTCCACATTGGAAGGGGATGATGCAACCTATACCAATTTCATGGACCGGATTGCAAACCTGGCCTCCGATCCCGACTTGAAGGCCCTCGATGTTTTTCTTCTCGTCCACGGCGATAGGGCCGGACCCGTGTTCAAAGGTGGCACCAAAGATGCAAAAGAAATCGGAGCCGATCTGCGAGCGCTCGGTCTCAGGAGGAAACTCCGCGCTCTTTACTCTGTAGCCTGCTGGGGAAGCCTGCACGCTGATTCCTTCTTGCACGGTGGTTTCCGGGTGGTCAGCGGTGCAATCGGTGTAAATGCGAACGGCGCAGTCGAGTACCCGATATTCATGGAGCAGTGGCGCCGTGGCAAGAGGTTCAAGATGGCCATTCACGCGACGCCGTCATTTATCACAAAGGCGCAAGACAGTCTCGCTCGAGCGATGGGTTTCCAGGATGTTAATAGCGAAAAGATGATCGTTGGGAGACCCTATACCAATATTTCGACTCGAGCAGACTGAGAGACTTTTCTCAGTTCAGTTGTGATCGATAGCGATTCTTTCATCTTGCCGCCTTCGGATGGACTGATTGGCCTGCCAGCCGATATCAACCGGGCTGCCCAATTGACTGATCATGTGGTTGAATGGGTCATTTCTCGACTCGGCAAAGATGAAGAGGAGCATTTGCGCGAGGAGGTGTTTGCCAGGGTTCGAACTGAATTAAAAACCTAGTCTGATATTCGTACCACTGCGTCTGAGTTATCTCTTGAAACTCGATTGGCTGAATTAGTCAGGCAATCTGTTAGGTACGTAGAAAACTCAAACGTGGCTATGAACTGATGTTGCCCGAATCTGATATTGCTGTGGCATGGGTGCTGACTGAGGTAACGAAGCAGGGCTTGAGTGCGGACAACCGTACGCCACTCCCTGCGCCCTATGCATGGTGTTCATAAGAAAACCTCAGTGGTTACATCGCCGAATGCGAATTCGGCATCAAGTCGACGACATCATATTCATCAAAAACCTGTGTTTTAAGAAATTACAATGTGTATTTTTCGAAAGTATGGTATAATTGTACACAAGGTTTGCCTGTCAGCGCCGTGGACCTCATTGTACAAGAGATTAAGCAAGGAGGGTAACATGAAGTAGATGGAAGCCGACACCCTAACTTGGGGGCGATCCTGGTGGATGGTCGGCTGCTTGTTTTTCAGGAGGAAGGAGACTATGGATCCGATCACTGTTGTTGTGACAGCATTGGCCTTGGGCGCTGCTGCTGGCTTGAAACCTGTAGCGGAACAGGCCGTCAAAGACAGCTACGCAGGATTGAAAGCGCTGATCCAACGCAAGTACTCTGACGTGAGCTTGGCGACGCTAGAGGGAGATCCGAAATCGAAGGCCAGACGAGCTGTTGTTGAAGAAGACTTGGCAAAGGCCGATGCGGGACAAGATGAGGAGCTGCTACTTAAAGCCAAAGAGCTCTTGGACGCTGTCCATTCTCAGGCACCTGGTGCGGCCAAGGTAATTGGCGTTGACCTCGAAGAAATCAAGGGGGCATCGCTGAAGATTGAGGATATTATTTCCGAGGGTGCCGGGGTAAAGGTGAAAAACGCTGAGCTAACCGGTGACATCGAAATTAGGCAGGTACGGGCTGGGGCCGGGAGGGAAGAGCCCCCAAACGAATAGAGGCAACAGGCCCGAGGCCAGGACCTGTTGCCATCATACTCGAAAGGGTATCGGCTGGCGGTGATATCCATATCGGAGATATCTTAAGTGTCTTCCGAGACGTCAAGCAAGTCCTGGTGTTTCTTGCAGTTGTTCTGGTCGTTGGTGCAGGAATTGCCTATGTCACCTGGTGGTCCCGCCAGCCGCGGCGCATGACCGGTAACTTTAATATCGCGGTTGCCGAATTCGTACAGACGGGTGAGGCAGATCCCGTCGCTTCCATCGTTAGTCAGCGCATCTTTAGCTTTCTGGATGGACAATACAGCCAGATCAGTTTTGAAAATGTACAAGTCGTCCACAACAAAATTGGTGTCATCGTCGGTGCAGAAGAGGCCAGCACACTAGCGGAAAAGATCGACGCCCACGTGGTAGTTTATGGCGACGTGACGGTGATAGACGATCAGGTGTTGGTTACGCCACAATTCTACGTGGTCGAGTCGCACCAGTCAGATGTTGGAGAATTGAGTGGGGAACAGGAATTGGCTGCCTGTATCAGCTTGCCTAAGGAAGATTTGGTTAATCCCTCCCCTGAAGCCTTGAAGAAGATGGAAGAGAGTTCCAAGATCTTGACCGAGTTCACCAAAGCTCTGGTTTACTCGGCTGCAGGCAGGTCTGGCGATTTGGAGCTAGCCAGAGAGTCGATCGAGGCTGCCATTGCCGAAGGTGAAAGCTATGGAGATTTTGCAGGAAAAGAAGTTCTCTATCTCATTGCTTCGGACATCGCCCGGCGGCAAAAGCACTTGAACGAGGCTCAGGCATACCTCGGGCAGGCCAAGGCCCTTAATGAAAACTATGGGCGCGGTTATGTGGCCGAGGCCAACATTTATTACGACCAGGGGAATCTGTATAAGGCCATCAAGGTTTATGGGAAGGCGAAAGAACTCAAAGATCAGCCTTTTGGGGCTTACATCGTCGAAAAGGCCAGTTGGGGTATTGGAAACAGCTATATGTCTCAGTTTGGACATGTGATACGCAATGAGCCTGTCGATTGGACAGGTGCGATCGAGCTGGCGAACTGTGCCCTGGACAATTACCAAGTGGTGATCGATTCTTATCTCCAGCGGAGCAGCCCAGAAGCCAGCTTGAGGGAGGCAGCAGCCTGGGCGTATTATTACTCTGGCGTTATTTACCAGGAGACCGAGCAAGGCGAGATTGCCCGGCAGGTCCTTGAACAGGCATCGCGCCTGACGGACAACCCTGACCTGGCAAAGAAAGCTCGGGATCGTCTCGACGAGTTACGCAAGTAATGGAACGCGGCTCTTTGATTGCCTTCATGAAAGATAAAGTCATTTGGCATAGGAAAAAGAGGACATTTCGTCGTCAAGATAAGCAAAGCTAAAGTTAGAGGGTACAAGATGAACAATCTGAAACGAACCCTACAAACTGTTCTCCTCTTGACGTTTTTATTGGGATGTGGGACTGCAGAGCCACCCCTCCCTAGGTTGCCTACGTTGCCCGAACCTACCCCAACGCCCACAAGCACACTCACCGTTTCGCCTACCCCCACGGTTGAGGAAAGCGGACAAGAGCCACGAGAGATTCCATCTGAGACACCCACAAGCACGCCTACCGTTTCGCTTACCCCCCCGACGGTATGTGTCCCACCGAATGGCCGCAATGGCTGGGTGCGGTACACCGTACGGAAGGGGGACACACTGTTTTCTCTGGCACGGAGCACAAACCCAAGGACAACAGTTCAAGAGATCCAAAAAGCCAACTGCTTGCTGGGTACACTCATCCTTGCTGGAAAGCCCCTTTACCTGCCATCGATCCCTGTTTGCCCTCCCACTAATACACCGCCTCCGCCGTTCATCCCCACCCCAACTCCGGTACCGCCCGTAGAGGAGCCCACCGCGCCACCACCAGGGGATCCACGCGTTAGTGTACTGCCGGGTACAGGTCCCATTCCTACAATATACACATTCGAGATTAGAGATTTTGACCCGGGAGAGATTGTTACAATAGATGTGTGGTCTATAGACGAGGCTTCTGGCGTTGCCAATTTTCAGGTAATAATGGATGGCAATGGGAATCTAGATGCTCAATGGACAAGCCAAATTGGAGATCCCACAGGTGGCTATTTTGTCTATGTTACAGGTGGGAACGGGGTTAATACTGCGGCTGGTGAATTTGAAGTTGAATCGTTTACCTCCACACCCATCCCTACGCTCATCACCTCCACGCCCACACCCACAGCCACTCTTACATTAATCTCCACCCCTATACCTACACCCATCTTCACCCCCACTCCTACCTCATGATCGATTGGCGAATCTCTGCCATTTAGAGAGCCTTTCATAATTCAAAATCGATGCGTTTTCAGGTCTCATGGGCTTCGCTAGCCGCCAAAGTCAGGACGCAGGATCGGCCAAAGGTCGAGACTGAACACTTTCAGGCACTCGAAAAGCCTGATTTGAGGCCCAAAAAACGTCCTCTCGGCTCTAGTTTGAAGTTGAATCTCACCGCTGGAACCTTATTCTGGTGACTGGAGCGTCTGACTGAGCGATGGAGTTGCGGTCAGAGTTGGCTCATTCGGGCTCTCAAGAGACTGGGAACGAATTATGAAAGGGTCTCCCATTTATTGAAACGGTTCAGTAACTTTTTTCTAGGAGGAAAAACCATGGCACTAGATAATAACAATGAATACTCTATATCAGAAAAGAGTCGGGATGTGATCTATCACCCTCGGGTGGTCGTCAAGTTCAAGGACGAGATCCAATTGCCGTATATTGACGATGTTGAAGAATACCTGGAAAAAATCGGGCCATGGTCTGAATTGCAGGAAAGGTTCCCAGGTATTGAGATGAGCAGGCTTTTCAAAACAGTTGAACCAGACCGGATTGAGGAATTGGTCGCCAGGGCAGTCGCCAGGGCGAGAAAATATGGCTCTATCTACGAACCGCCCAATTTTTTGACCTATTTTGTCGTGGATTATGTAGGTGGTAAAAACCCTGCCGCCTTGGCGCGTGCTCTTTCAGATTGGAAAAGTGTTGCCGAAGCTTATGTTGTACCAAAGCCCGCCCCTCCACCAATTGCTGATGGCATTCGTGATTTCCAAAATTATCTTAACCCGGCCAAGGAGGGCATTAATGCCCAATACGGATGGGCAACCCCAGGAGGACACGGGGATGATATCAGGTTTATTGATATGGAGAAGGGCTGGTATTTGGGTCATCCGGGCCTCCCTACTGGCATAACCCTTATTCCACAACCAGGCGGTGGCGACAACCGAGAATACAAAGGCCATGGTGCGGCTGTGCTGGGCATTGTCCTGGCCCAAGATCCAGGGACTCATTGCAAATGTGGAACGGGAGTAGATTGTGCCTGTACCGGAATTGCCAAAAACGCTATTACCAATTTGGTCTCAGAATTTCGTACTACTTCTGACCCTTATCCCGACAAAGCAGATGCGATCACGGCCGCTATGGATTTTCTTATGTCTATGGCCCCTGAAGAATACGAAGGTAGTGTGCTCCTGCTCGAATCCCAAAGCAATCTAGCACGTGTAGATCCGGGAGAAGACGAGAGCGATCCCGCAGACGATTTCGAGTTTTTTCCTGATGAGGGTTACGCTCCCATTGAGGTTTACACCGCAGAATTTCACGCGATCGAACTGGCTACTAACAACGGCATTGCGGTCATCGAGCCAGCCGGCAACGCGGTTAAAGAGAATTCTGGTGCATACCTTGCTCCGGTAAATCTCGACACGCTGGAGAAACGAAGCGTTGGCACGACAACCGGCAAAAAAATCCTCAATCCTCCTTCCAATTCTGACTTCCGACCTTCTCCTCCCAATTCTGACTTCCAACGCTCAGGTGCCATTATGGTGGGCGCGGCCACCTGGAAGGTTGAGCACCAACGCACACAATCCCCGCCCCTTGATTCTTCTAACACTACTGGGCCAGGTGGACTTGTCTCGGTTTTTGCAGGGCCACCCACAAACTTTGGCAAGCGAATTGACTGTTACGCCTGGGGGGAATATGTGAAAACAACAGGGTCTGGAATTGACAACGAGAGTGATATTTGGACATGGTCCTTCAGTGGTACCTCCAGTGCGTCGGCGATCATCGCTGGAGTCGCCCTGGTTGTGCAAGGCATTGCCAAGGCAAACGGTTTAGGGAGTAACTCAAATGGAACTTATAGCCCAGCAGAATTACGCGAAATTCTGGGCAGCTTTGACCCACTCACCAATCAACCTTGGAGGAGGTCACCACCAGACGATGATCCGCCCTATGGAACAAAATCTAATAGCCCCATGACTGATCTCATCGGGGTGATGCCAGACCTAAAAAAGATCATTAACGACAGGATGGGGCTTGAGTCTGACATATTCCTGCGAGACTTTGTGGGATCCCCGAGTTTGGGAGACGACATAGGCGACCCACATACAGGGCCCATAAGTTCCAGCCCTGATATTATTGTACGTAATGCTCAGGTAGAAAATTACGACGATGTATTCGGAGAGACATCCTCCCAGCGGGATGACAATGGACTCGGTGAACTGATCATAAGAGATGGGAATGACAAGTATGTCTATGTGCGCGTAACCAATCGGGACGCCGCCCCGGCTGAAGATGTGCAAGTAACTGTCTATTGGTCGGAAGTTTCCACCCTTGTTACGCCGAATACTTGGCTCGCGAGTGAGATTGGAACTGCCAATCTGACGCTTATTCCAGGCAAGAAGATGAAAGTGGCTGAAATAGTCTGGCAAGATACATCAATACCGTCCACAGGGCATTACTGCTTTGTCGGCATAGTCGGCAACCCGAGAGACCCTGCTCCCGATCCATCGGCAATCTCCACTTGGAACGAGTATCATAGTTTTATTCGCGATTACAACAACGTCACCTGGTGCAATTTCAATGTAGAGGAAATGCCCCCGCCTCCGTCCCCACCGGGACCCAGGGTGGACGGTGGAGCCATGGAGCCGGAACCAAGGGGAGGCGGCGAAGGAGGAAATGGCGAAGACGAAGATTTGGTTATTTTGCCGTTCCTGGCAACCGGCGCTCAATTTGGAGATTTTCCAATGCAGTTAGAGGTGGAAGCGCAACTTCCCGAGGGAGCACAACTCTGGGTGGAAGGCCGAGAAGGGTTTTTGCTTGCTTTGCAGGGCGAAACCGCCGATTTGGAAGGTGATAAAGAAAAAGGAATAAAAAGAGTTGTGGTAAGATCGCGGGGACGCCACTCATTTGAGAACATCCGATTCCCGAGTGATTTGCGTGAGCGAATGAGACTAGTCGTTAGTATACCTGAGGAATCACGTCAGCGGCCCCATGAGATTTTCGTACGTCAGCTTTATAATCGTGAAGAAGTTGGCCGCATTACATGGCGTCTGGTCCCGCCAGATCGTATGAGACCGCTCGCTCCAGAAGCGTAATTGAGGTTTCAACATCGGGTTTTCCCAAACCGGGTGATACAGCCCATTTTGCCCAGGCTGGATTGCCGAATTCGGCGGAAGCGTTATCGGCACAAGACAGTCATTACTGTGATGGTTGGGACTGTGCTGGTGCCAACGTGGATGTAGGCTCGAACTCGGTCAGTTGGCCCGTTTCTTGTCAAACGAGGGTTGCCTACCAGGTCGCAGCTTTGCCTGCGACGGTCTGAAAGAAGGACGCCGAAAGCGTGTCCTGGCACCGCTAATACTCGCTGCACCCGACCGCGCTATCGAGATTTTTCTTGAGGGGCGTGTCGTGTTTGCAGCGTTTTGTTTTTTTGGCCAGCATCATTACGGTAGCCACAGGGCGGTGAGCTCGGCAACGTTCGGCAGTTGGTCGAGATCATAGCATACGGGAACCTATCAAACCATCTTTGAATAAATTCACACCTGCGCTGGCCAAAAATTCTCATCTGTTCGAAACTCGGCCAAGAAGGATGAACGTCACTCGTGGGCGATGGTGCACAAGGCGGAGAATCAGTAGAGGGTTTCTGTTCAATTGAGGATCATCACTCTCACCCTGACAGGAGCAGACTAGGAAGAAAACCTTGGAACTGCTCTCAAGCAGCGCAAGGGAAAGGTTCGCTGCCCGGTGCTTGTCAGGAGTAATCGTGATGTATGCCTCTCAGAACGGGGTGAGAGACGATCTTCCCGCCGATTGACGCTCACCTGAAGGAAAGGCAGTGACAAGCTGGCTGGAGAACAACTGGAGGATTTCCAACATAATGGACATTGTGCCTTGAGTTTGGCTTCGAAAGAACCCAAAATTGACTCTTTCGGGGCCTCTAACGGCCCTGAAACTCGAGGTATAATGTTGAGTTGAGGACAAATATATGAAAAGTCGCAGATCATTCTGTCATGCCCCGCAAGAGAAGTGGCAAAGGGGTGCGCAAAGGTGCAGTTTTTCGGCCAAAGTCTGCGTCTTTTACGTTGACACGCACCCTGGATGTGTGGCACGCTTGATTCGACAAGGCGGTCGAAAATAGGTCTGCCTGGATATAATTGAATAGCCTGTCCAAAAGTCCGAGTCTAATTTGCGGCCAAAGTGTCTTTCGATGCTTTGGCCGTTTTTTGTTTCAAACACATCACAGTTCACACAGGAGGTCATGACATGCACTTTTTAACAGACACCCGTGGCGGTGAGATTCCCGAACGGGCCGGCATCGTTGGCCTGTTGGCGCTGGTGTTGGTGAGTGGCTTTACCATCTTTTGCAACCAGCTCAACGAATGAAACAACTAATGTATCCGGATGTGTATCT
>CAYRYW010000045.1:8346-11474 GCA_964428725.1 uncultured Dehalococcoidales bacterium | reverse complement strand
GCAAATCGTGCGGTGAATACGTGTCACCAGAACGAGAGCATTTAATCGGCTGGGAAGACGCACAAGACGCCATTGAAGCGGGCCGGAATGGTCGGTTTACTTGTCCCAATTGTGGAGTGTTCTACAGCGAACAGGACCGGATCGACATGAATCAGCAGTCCGTGTTGTTGCACGCGGGGCAGGAGATCGACAGGGAAGGCAATATTACGGGCGAGATCCGACAGACAGATACGTTTGGCTTCCGCTGGTCCGGTTTTCAGAATCTGTTGACGTCTACGGAAAAGTTATGCCGGGAGGAATGGACTGCCACCAAAGCGGAGGATCCCGTGACCGCCAACATTGCCCGATTGCAGCAAGTGTGGGCCTTGCCCGCCGAGAATCCGAACATTGAACGTGTTCCGCTCAATGCGGCAATCGTGCGGGGCAGCGAGCCACGCTTTGCGGGCCGGTTGTCGGGCATTCCACGGGGGCAAGTCCCGGATGGCAACGAGGTGTTGACGGCGTTTATCGATTGCGGCAAACGGGAGTTGCAATGGGCCGTCGAGTCCAAACTGCAACGGCGGATTCATGTGGTCGACTACGGCATTTTTGAAACCGACCGACCGGACGAAAAAGCGGATGAAGTGGCTGTTTCGGACGCCGTCAAGGACTTGATCGAGCAATTGAACGCACGTTTCCCAGACATGCAATGCGGACTTGTGGACGCCGGTAACTGGTCCGATGCAGTGCGAGACGCCGTTTCTATGATGGGTGGAATCTGGCATCCATCGCACGGGTTGCCGCAATACCGGCACCCGAAGCTGGCCAAAGAAGGCGACAAGGAGATTCCGGCAGATGGTTCGCAGCTTTGGCACTGGTCGAATGTCGGCGGCGTGTGGGTCGCCAACTTCAACCCCGACGCCATCAAGCATCGCATCCAAAGTGGACTGCTGATCGTGCCGCTGGATGAACAGGGCAACCGGCCAAGTGGGGCCGTGACGTTGTTCGGCAGCGATCCGAACGAACACACGCAATATGCATTGGAACTGACAGCGGAAGAATGGGTCACGGAGTTCATCGCCGGCAAGGGGCAGGTGAGCCGCTGGAATCCGATTCGTAAACGCAACCACTATTTCGATACCGCCGTTGGCAATCACGTTGCCCGGTTGATCGTGAAAAACTGGATGTTACTGGAATCACAGCCGGTGCCACAGGTGGACGCCAGCATGCTTACCGATCCGCGACTAGAAAGGTTTCTCAGCTAATGGCAAAGAAGAAGGCGACCAGCACCGCTCAAGATGCAACGCCAGCGACAGAGCAAAGAAAACAGGTGGAGCGGCACCGACAATGCCCGATCTGCCATCCGAATCTAGGTGGTGTGGGGCAACCATACCGCACTGCCGGGATGAAGACCTATTATAAATGCGACGCATGCGGACACAACTACCACGTCGAATTTAAGACGACGGAGCTAGTGGTACGTTATCGAGAGATCGAGTCAATTAGCAGATAGGGTAATTCTGGTATTAGTGTCTTGTTAGCAGCAATTTATTGTTGTCGGCATGGCATATACATCCAGCGACGCAGCGACTCGATTAGAAGCGGTCAGGGAGGCGATTAATCGCTGTCTGACTTCGCAGGCTTACAGTACGGAGTCGGGACGCAATCAGCAGATGGCACAATTGCGTGACTTGCGGGCGATGGAAAAAGAGTTGCAGGACGAAGTCGCTAATAGTGGCGGCGGGACGCAATTGGGAGTTTATTCCCGATGATCGAGCGTGTCCGAGAGTTTGCCCGTGCGTCGCTGGAGTCCATCAATCAGTTGATGGGCAATGTGCTGTCTGGCTACAACGCAGCGAACATCAGCCGCCTGAACAACATTTTCCAGAACCTCAACGAGAATGCCGTCCCGCATGCGGACCTGTTGAATCTGGAAAGCAACGCCAAGCAACTTTGGCGGAACAGTCCAGCCGCACGTAAGATCGTTTCGCAGATCAAGACCAAGACTATTGGTACGGGCATGCGTCCGATTCCGCAGGCGACGCGACCGGACGGCAAGCCACACGTGGAATTTCGCAGGCGGGCCAAAGAGATCTGGGCCAAGTGGGTGAAGCAATCCGACGCACGCGGTCTGCCGGGGCGGGGCGGGGATCACTTCGCCGATCAGAGCAAAACGGCACTGGCCACGGTGGTTCGCAGTGGCAACGTTCTGTATCAGGTCAAGCGGCTGACACGGGCCGAACAACGCCGACGCGGGTTGATGCTGCCGGTGGTGGTGCAACTCATCGACGCAGATCGACTCGACAACGCCATTCAATTGCACGAAGGCAACGAAGTGCATCGGGGCATCGAAGTGGATGCATCCGGCATGGTCGTGGCTTATCACTTACTGGACAGGCATCCTGCCGACGCGATTCACACGGTCAGTACCACACACTCGACGCGGGTCCCGGCACGCGATATCGGGCACGTGTTCACTTCTGACGACATCGATCAGTATTTCGGGGTAAGCTGGTTCGCTCCGATTCTGACGTCCAGCCGGGACATTGACGATTACACGTACAACGAGCTGAAAGCGGCTGTTCTCTCGTCCTGCATTGTGATGGGTGTCAAGGGCATGGCCGGGGCGACCGGCGTCGGTGTGCGTAAGACCAACGCCGACACGGTCGACAGCAGCGGAAATGCCCTGTCTCGCATGGTGCCGGGGATGATTATTCCATTGGGCCAAAATGGTTCATTGGAAGGGTTCGATCCGAAGCGACCAAATACCAATGCCACGGAGTTCTCGCAACATTTATTGCGACAGTTGGCCGTCGGCGTGCCAGGCATCAAAGGTTCATCGCTAACAGGTGACTTTCGCAACAGCAGTTTTAGTAGCGAGAAGTCCGCAGACAACGAAACATGGCCGGAGATCGAAGCGATTCAGCAATGGTGGAGCTGTTCATTTCAGCAGCACATCTACGAAGAGGTGATTATTGCGGCGATCAACGAAGGGCTGTTTGATGACATCCTGCTTCCCGGTGAATTTGCCGCCAACCGTACCGACCTGCTGAACTGCAACTGGCAGGGACCAGTCGCCAAATCGATCAATCCCAAGGACGATCAGGCCGCGTCCCGTATGGCGATGAAAAATCTGACCTCGTCGGTGC
>CAYRYW010000045.1:6316-8246 GCA_964428725.1 uncultured Dehalococcoidales bacterium | reverse complement strand
AAGGACGATCAGGCCGCGTCCCGTATGGCGATGAAAAATCTGACCTCGTCGGTGCAGGTGGAGGCGGGCAAGTTCGGGCGGGACTCGCTGGAATTGATGCAGGATCTGGCAGATTACATCGAGCAAGTCAACGCGATGAGCATTGACGACGAATACAAGCGGGCGTTGATTTACAACGCGATGGGTATGGACAACGTGCCGAGTGGAACGGCAAGTATCGACGCCGAAGACGCAGATGCGGACCCGACCGGCGAAGCACTGGCAGAAATCGACGCCAACGATGACGAATCGGACGAAATCGGCACGAATTCCAGTCCAAATCGACTCTTGGAGCATGTGTAATGCCAGCAAAAACCGGGCAAAAAACCGGCAAAATTGACCTGAATTTTCGTCATGTGGACTCCTTTCGAGCCGCCACAGCCAACGAAGAATCACGCACCGTGGAAGCGACCATTTCCACGGAAACGCCGGTGGAAATGTACGATTTTGACCGTTGGGAAGTGGTGCCGGAAGTGCTGTTGTCGGATGGCATGCGAATCAGTGCATCCAATCAGGTGCCGTTGCTCGATTCGCATTCCCGCCACAGCACATCGATGCAGTTGGGCAGTGTCCGCAACGTGACGCAGGAAGGCGACGTGGTGCGGGCGGAGTTGGCATTCTCCAGCGTCAATCAGGATGAGTTCACCAAAGTCCGCGAAGGCCATGTGACAGATGTGTCTGTCGGCTATCGCGTGCTGCAAAAGAAATACCTGAAGCCAGGCGAAACGAAACGGGTTCGCGGCAAAGAGTTTACGGGACCGATCAACGTTGTCACTGAGTGGCGATTGTTGGAGGTCAGTTTGACACCGATAGGGGCAGATGAGCAAGCGAAGCTGCGTGGCTTCGATCCGTCGGTATTACCCGATTTTCACGGGAGTTTTGAGATGAATGAAGAGTTGAGGAAACTACTCGTTGCAGCGGGTATGCCAGCCGAGCACGACGACGATCAGGCACAACGCTGGTTGGTCGACAATCCGGGAGCACTGGCACCACAGCCAGCGGCAACGGGCGAAGGTCAACAGCGAGCCATCGGCGGTGACGGAGCGTCTGCTGACGGGGCACTGACTGCCGATTCCATTCGGCAAATGATCAGCGATGCCGTCACCAAAGCGGAAGCAGCACGAGCCGCACAACAACAGCAATTCCGTTCGGAAGTGGATGGCCTGCTGGAAGTGGCGGGACTGGACATCGACACCAGCCAACGCCAGCGATTTTATGGCATGGCCGATCTTGCCGCCGTGCGATCGGCGATTGTGGATCAGCGAGCCGCACAACAGCAGCAGGTTGGACACTCAACCACAATTACCTTCGGTCCGGCACAACGTGACAAGCACGAATCCGCCGTCCGCACGGCACTGTTGATGCGTTGCGTGAATAGTTGCGATCCGACGGGCGACTACGGCAGCAACGAACGGCGAAAAGCGACTGTTGACCGCATTTTTCCAGAAGCGGAACGCTCGAAAGACTGGGCACAATTCCGGCATGCGTCGCTGTTTGACATCGCCCAAGAGTGCCTGCGAATGGATGGCGTGGACGTGCGGGGGCATTCCCGTGACGAAATCGCAATGGCTGCACTCGGATTCGGTGAGCAAGTCGGCATCCGCATGGAAGCAGGCTACCACACCACCGGCAGTTTTCCGAACATCACGCGTGACGCCATCAACAAGTCCATGATGCTGGGCTATGGTGAATATCCGGCAACCTGGCGGGGTCCCATGCGTCAAGGTGAGTCGGTGGCGGACTTCAAAAAGATCCACCGCATGCAACTCGGAGCTGTGCCGAATCTGCCGATCTGGAACGACAGCAAAGATCCGGATCAAGCCAGCATGGCTGACGAGGAAGAGACCTACGCCGTGGAATGCCGTTCATTGGCATTGACCTTCAATTACAA
>CAYRYW010000045.1:0-6216 GCA_964428725.1 uncultured Dehalococcoidales bacterium | reverse complement strand
TTTTGAATCCTGAAAAGGAGTTGAGATGACTGTTTTACGAGGTGTGCAGGAGTGGTGTGACCGCTTCGATCGAGCACAAGCATTGAGCACGACACCGGGACACAATGGTTGGACCGTTAAAGACACCAGTTCTTCCGGAACGCCGACCTACCTGACGACCAAAGACGGGTTGAAGCTCACACTGGCCAGCACCAGTGAAGCGGAGATTGTCACGGCGTACCAGAATGACGTGCTGGTGTTCCCGATCGACAAGATCCAGTCTGTCACCATCAAGGCACTTGTTGGCGGCATCGATGCCGTCACGACGCTGGTGATGGGCCTGGCGACGGCACAAAACGACACTGACGACAGTGTGACGAACCATGCCTGGTTCCGCATGGAAGGTTCCGCGTCCACATCAGCGTTGGTCGTCGAGACGGACGACGGCACCAATGACAATAACGACGTGGCAACCGGCACCAGCCTTGCCGCCACGCTGAAAACGCTGGTGATCGACTTCGAAGCTGGACTGTCTGACGTCAAGTTTTACGTGGACGGTGAGCGGGTTGCATCCAGTACCACCTTTGACATGAGCAACGTCACGGCAGCACAAGGTGTGCAGCCATACGTGCAGTTGCAGAAGGCATCTGGTACGGGCGTGGCCTCGGTGACGATCCGCGAATTTGAAGTGATTTACAACACTGCTGATGGTGTGTGATGACGCTGCAATCACTGCTGGAATCCGATTTGGCGACGGTGTTTTTCAACACGAATGACTTCGCGGTGAGTGCCGTGGCCAGTCGGAATTCTGCCACAGTCACCATGACGGTGATTATGGATCAGCAGGAGGTGCGTACGAGAGACAGCAGGGACGTGCTCATCTCTCGTAACGTCACCGTGTTGCACGTGATTGCGTCCACCTACAACTTCGGCAGCGGAGTGACCACGCCACTGCCAATTGACGAGTTCGTGATTGGTTCCCGACGTTTTGAAGCCCGCACGCCGGACGGCAAAGGGCAGTGTTGGGAATACAGTGACGGAACGAGTCAGGTGTTGAGAGTGTTTGTGGAAGAGGTGTCTTAATGGCGTCGCCTATCGTTGAACTTGGTGACGCGATTGTGTCTGACATCAACGCCGCGGCACGTGACTGGTCGATGTACTTCCGAGCCGAGCGTGTGTGGAAACCGCTTTGGATTGGCAAAGAGCAGTTGAGCGATTTGCAATGCCTGATTGCCCCGTGGCCGATTGCCGAGATTGAACAACGCGACCGGAGCTCATCGCAGGAAACGTATTCCATCGACTTCGGGTTTGCCAAGCGACTGGACGCCAAGACTCGCAGTGAAATGGACGACTTGCAACTGCTGATTGACACCGTGTTGCAACGGTATCTGAAGCAGGTGTTTGTGGTTGCCAATGTGGGGCAGTTCATTCCGTTGCAGCGTGTTGACGAATACGTGATGTGGGACCCGATGCAGGCCAGTGTGAGTCGTGACGACACGCACACCTATTACAGCGGGGACTTCCTGAGTTTGTTTCGCATTCCTTACCGATTTTTGAGGGCGTGAACGATGGCAGGAGTGCAATTTCGCCTACCACCGAACGCCATTTTTTTCAATACCAAGGAACTGGAAGACGCGACGTCCAAAGCTGAACGGCAGGTGTTGAGCAAGTTCGGAGCTTACACACGGCGTGACGCGAAAAGGTCGATGCGACGTCGCAAGAAAGGACCGAGCGAACCGGGCAAACCGCCACGGGTGGTCACGGGGTTGCTTAAAAACTTTCTGTTTTTCAGCTACGACAAGTTTGAGCAATCCGTGGTGGTGGGACCGGCACGACTGACAGGATTTAAGAAAGCTGGTGAAGCGTTGCCAGCACTGGAATATGGGTCAACTGCGGTTGAATCCCGACCGTTTATGACACCAGCATTTGATCGTCAACTCGACGAACTGATGCCGGACTTGTGGAAAGATGCAATTCGCTAACAGGAGCGTGAGATGGCATTAGCAGGAGCAGGTGAAGTTGGCTTCATCGAAGAAATTTACTACGACGCCGACGGCGATATTGCCTCGCCGACGTGGGTATTGATTCCCGGCGTGCAGGACGTGCAGGAGTCGGCATCGAAAAATGTTGCCGAGATTGCCGAACGCAACGTGGCGGAAATCGGTGTGGTGCCGACGCACACCAGCCGAGAATTCACGATCACGATGACCAAGAAAAATGGCGACACCAACTATGACGCATTGAAAGCAGCCTTCGAGGACAACACCAGAATTGGCATTGCCGCCATGACTGGACCCGTGGCCACGGCAGGCGAAAAAGGCTTTCAGGCTGAAGCGTTTATTGTGGGTTGGGACAATGATGGAGCACACGAAGGCAACTCCGTGTCGATCACCATTCGTCCGGCGGCCAATGCCACGACCGCTGCCGATTTCGTGACCATCTCCGTCTAACAGGACTGAACAGCAATGACTGAAGAAACAAAACAACCGACCACCAGCAAGGCACCCGTGACCGTCAAGGAATTGATTGCCAAAGAAAAAGCCGATCAATCATGGAAGCGTGAACCGTGGGTCGGAGAAGACGGCTACGAATATCGACGGCAGCGTGTGCAAAACGATGACGGCACGTTCCAGATGTTTGATGTGCGAGTCGGTATTGCACCACGATTTAAGCAGGGACAGTAATGCATACGTTTACGGATGCGATTGGCGAAGAGTGGGCAATTACACTCGACACGACATTGTGTCGAGAGATTCGTTCGGCCACCAAAGTGGATTTGCTGGCACTGGACAAGGACAGTATGGCATCATTGATCAGCGACGACGCCATGCTGGTAGATGTGCTGTCGCTGGCCTGCACCGACCAGATACGCTTGCGAAAACTGGACGAACGGGGGTTTGCCCGCCGACTGGTCAATGACGCACTGGACAATGCACTCGAAGCATTGATCGGTGAGCTGGTTTTTATTTGCCGCCAAGCGTCAAAACGGAAGGTGATGCAGGCGGCATGGGACAAAGCGAAACAAGCCGTCGAGAAGCTGAATCAGCACGCGACGGCACTGCTGGAGTCGGAGCAGATGGACCGGGAACTGGACAAGCTTATTCAACAGCATGGACTGTAATCGCCGATGCCGCTGCCATTTTAGGGATTGACGTGGGACCGTACACGTTGCGGGAGCTGGTGCGGATGGTGGAGACCCGGCAACGCATTATGTGGGATCAAACGGCGATGTTGGTTGCCACGATCCTGAACAGTCGGCAAGGGGTGACGCGTAAAGACATGATCCGCAATCCATCCAAGCTGAATCCGTATCGGCAACGTGTGCTCACTCCACAGCGTAGTAAAATGACCATCGCACAGTTCGCCAGAGGCTTTGGGAAGTAACATGGCAGGAAGCGGACAAGGCATCAGAGCAGGCAAGGCGTTTGTGGAGCTGTTCACAAACGATACCGAACTGCTAAAAGGCCTGAAGCGAGCACAACGCAAAATGGCGGCGTTCGGTGCGGCGGTAACGCGATCCGGGGCAATGCTGGCTGGTGTCGCGGCAGGCATGGGAGCACTGTTCATCCCGGCCATTCGCAGTGCGTCCGATTTACAGGAGATCATGGGCAAGTTTGACGTGGTGTTTGGCGATGCTTCCAAAGACGTCAAAGAGTGGTCGGATAACTTTGCTGCCGAAGTGGGACGCTCCAAAAAACAGATTGCGGAGTTTCTATCAGGGTCACAGGACCTGTTTGTGCCACTGGGGTTCGAGCCGGGAGCAGCGCAGGCACTCTCAAAGCAGTTGACAGGACTGGCCGTCGATCTGGCATCGTTCAACAACATGGCCGATGCAGACGCCATGCGAGACTTACAGGCGGCGTTAACTGGCAGCGGAGAGGTGATGAAAAAATACGGCGTGATTGTGTCGGAAGCGGCGGTGAAGCAGGAGCTGCTAAACATGGGCATCGATCCGGCACTGGCTGACAATCAGGCTAAAGTGCAGGCACGTCTGAATATCATCATGGCAGGGACGACGGCGGCACAAGGGGACGCACTGCGTACCAGTGGCAGCTTTGCCAATCAGATGAAGCGGTTGAGTGCCACGTTCGAAGACACGAAGGACGTGGTCGGCAGTGCATTACTGCCACTGCTGACGGAATACGTCGAGAAGCTGAATAAGATCATCCCGTTGATTGCTGAATGGATCAGCAATAACCGCGAAACGGTCGTGACGATTGCCAAGCTGATTGCCACGGCGGTGGCAGCGGGTTTGGCCATTGCGGCGATTGGCAAGGCCGTCGGTGTCGCATCACTGGCATTTGGTACGTTTAACAAACTAATGGCAATGAGTGTCCTGCAAGCGAAGCTCTTGGGGGTCACAGGAGCAGTTGTCGCGATACTGGCAATTTCAAGGGCCTTTTACAATGCCAACGCCAGCATTCGGGCTTTCAACGAGGAGATGCGAAAAGCGAACAAACTGGACGATGAACTGGCCGCACGTGACGCAAAACGGCTGGAGTCCACAATTCAAACCGCCGACAGTTTCAGCAACGAAGCCGACCGAACCAAGTTCCTGCAAGAGGAAATTGCCACGCGGGAAAAGGAGATCGCCGGGCAGCAGGCCAGTATCAAAGGCCAGCAGAAACTTGTCGAGGAACTGAATACCACCTGGAACCGCACTACTGGCAATAAGATTCTGGAAGCAGAACAGGCGGCGTTAGAGCAGATGGAGACCCGACTGCAAAGCTCTAAGGCCGCAGCGGAACAGTTGCGAAGTGAACTGGAGCGACCGGGCACCAACATCACCGAAACCGATACTGGCGTCAACATTCAGACGCAATCCAACGCTGATGCTATGCTGCAAGACTTGCAACGGCAGTTGTCACTGGCCAAAGGCGAGACAACCGAGTTCGAACTGAAACTCAAAGAGCTGCAAGAGGGCGGACTGCCAGACGAAGAGATCGAGAAGCTACGCCAGTACCACGCGGAATTGCAGGCGGTCAATGAAGAGCAGGAACGCATGGAAGGCCTGCAAAGTGTGGCCGCTGCGATTGGCGATGCGTTGCAGGATCCAGACGAGGCAGCCGCCGAACAGTTACAGGCACGGGCGGACGCGTTGCAGCAAATGCTGGATAAGGGTTTGCTGACTGAAGATCAGTACGCCAAAGCCAGTGAAGCGATTCAGGCCACGCAGGACGCACCGGAGCAATCCACCGTGAAAGCCGTCTCGGAAGGGGGAACGTTCAGCAGTGCGGCGGGCATGTTTTCCAAGTTCATCGGAGAAAAGGTCGACAAGGTCACACCCGACGGGGAATTGCTGGCATCCAAGCTCGATAAAATCTTCGGGGCAATCGACGAAGGCGGGATGGTGTTTTAATGGCAAATGTCATGGAGGTAGTGGGCAGCGGGGCCACATTGAACGCCGACGGCAACGCGACCATCAATCGCAACTTTACCGTTACGGGCGTCACGCAGGATAAGGACGCGGTCGAAGCGGTCAACACGTATCTGTTGCAGGTGCTGGGCAATCCGCCAAACATCGGGGCGTTGGTACTGGACACGATCAACGCCACTGAGGGCGGTCAGAATATCTACAATGTGACATCGACTTGGAAGACGTTTCAGCGACGCAGTCAGCCACAGCAACCGGCACAAGGGCAGACGCAATCCGATGAAACTGATTTCAGTTTTTCTCTCAGTTTACAGCCAGTGCGATTGAAGATTCCCATCGGTGCCGTGTCAGTGTTCAAGGCGACTGATGCCGCCGACTGGACGCCACAAATGTTAAACGACGTCGGCAGTGGTGAGGAACCGGAAGGGGTCGATGTGTTCGAGCCGGTGTACGAAGAAGAAAAGACAATCCGCATCCGCACAACGGCACTGACGCAGCAATACCGCACCACATTGCGAAAAGCGGTCGGCAAAACCAACGCAGATGAATTTCAGGGCTGGCAGCCGGGGGAAGTGCTGTTGATGGGCGTCAGTGGCACGCGACGCGGTTCGGTCGATTCGGAGATCACCTTTCGCTGGTCAGTGCGAGAAAACGAGGACAATTTGACCGTGGCGGGCATATCGGGCATCCAGAAAAAGGGTTGGCAATACCTCTGGCCAAGAGCGGAAACACGATCATCAGACACATCGCCAATGGTCAAGACCATCACACATGTTTGCGTGGCGACCGTGTTCAAGGAAACCACCTTCGCACAACTCAACATAGGATAACAACATGGCAATCACCACGCTGGAAAATGGCGA
>CAYRYW010000044.1:0-11804 GCA_964428725.1 uncultured Dehalococcoidales bacterium | reverse complement strand
CCCTGCTGCTGCAACCAGCCCGACACCACCGCACCACCCTCGCCGCGCAGCCACTTGCACGCCTTGGCCGCTTCGCCGTCGGGCATCTGCGCGAGCGGCTTGCGCCCGTGCGCCTCGCAGTAACGGTCGAAGTCGTCGCGCGTCAGCCCGGCCGCCTTGAGCGCGTCAGCCTCGGCGGGCGGCCGCGTCGCGCTTTTGTGCGTGTAACCCGAGTCGTCGCGGCCGTCGATGTCCTCAGCCTCGCCACGCGGCAACAGCAGCAGGTCGCGAAGCAGGTAGTTGAGCGCCTGGCTGGCCGACGCGCTCGCGGCCTTGTCCATCGGGCGGCCCTTGCCGGGCACGATGGGCATATCATACCGCAGCGGCATCGACTCGCCCGACGTGTGCACCAACAGCCACTCGGTCACCAGCACCTCACCCTCGACACGGTGCGCCGTCGGCATCACCACCAATCCCGCCCGCCGCAGCGGGCCGCGGGTGGCAACGACCATCTCCTCGATGCTCGTGTAATTGAACCGCTGGTGGGTGTTCTGGCTGCCCTTCTGGACGCCGCCCACCTCACCCTGCGCCTGGCACAGCGCCGCCGCCAGCTTCCCGCACTCGCTCATCACACACTCCTCCCGTTGCCCCACCGCGGGGCGTCATTGGACCCAAGACCTATTGCTCATCGACTCACACCACCGGCCGAAGGCAGCAATCGGGGAACAACACCACCCCGGCCGGCTGTGTCAGGCGACGTGCTCGCTGCTCACTCGCACTCCACCCCCCGCAGGCCATGCTCTGACAATCAGCGGAGCATGCCAAGCGACCGTCTCGCCCTCGCACGAGGTGCCGTCGCTGCACTCCCACGGCCCACGCTCCGAAAGGCGCCACACGCGGCCGTCGTCGGCGGCCTCAAGGCAAGCGCCATATGGTGCCACCGAAAGCAGCAGGTCAAGCGCGAGCAATTCCTGCCATCCATCAGCGCGCAGCACACCACCGACGGGCACCCGCCTCGCCTGTGCCTCTGCTGCCTCGCAGATCTGCTCCAAGACAACCAGGTCCATCATCGGCTCCAATCCACCCGCATGCGCGGGTCTGTTGCTCATCGACTCACACCGCCAGCCGAAGGCAGCAATCAGGGAACAACGCCATCCCTGGCCGGCTGCGTCAGGCTCACTGCCTGACGCCTGTTAGCACAAGCACCCCTCGCACGGGCGCCCGCCGTCGGTCGCTTCGTCCTCCCAACACACCGGGCACGGGGTGCAGCCGTTGGCCTCGCACTCCACCCCGCCGTCCATCAGCTCGGTCAAGGGCTCGCCACACACCGGGCAGGGCTCGGGCACCGCCTCGGGCGGGCCAGCTTCGAGGGCCGCTTCGTATCGGGCTCGGGCATCCATTCGCTACCTCCTGACCGGGACGCTAGCGCCTCGCAAAACGCAGTGCAAGCGGAAAACGCACTTGCAAGCGCGTTGCCTTGCCGATAGCGTCGAGCGCGTCGGATTGACCGACTGGAGGACTGATGAGCAAGCGAAGCAAGCGCACGAACCGGACGACCCGGTGGAGCGCAGTCGAGTGGGGCAAGGTGTCGGCGCGGGCGAAGTCTCAGGGCTTGAGCGTGTCTGCCTACCTGCGCAGCCTCGCCATGCGCGACTGCGCACGGGCTGAGCAGAAGGCAGGCGAGGTGGATTCGTGAGCACGCTGGCGATTCACCGCCGCCTGCACGCGCTCGGCGAGGCCACGGCGCGACAGGTCGCAGAGGGTATGGGCTTGGAGGTGGTTGTGGTGTCGCGTGCGATGTCGTGGCTGTGCGACCACGGCAAGGCCCGCACCGTCAAGCCTCGCCACGGCCGTCAGCCGGCCATCTACGCGAGCGCAGAGGTGCCGCAGGTTGACGCGCCGGGCATCAGCGACGCCCTCGGGGCTGCGCTCTACGACTTTCACACGCTGCCCAGCCAGTTGGGCGCCATCGCCGGCGTGAGCGCGTCGGTGGTGCACCGGGCCATTGACACAGGCATGCTCGACAGCCCCGACAGCACGCGGCAGGTATTCACTCGCCCGCTGGCTGCCGAGACCGCCCGACGGCTGGCGAAGCGTCTTGAGGACCGCGCAGGCGAGTTGCGCACATGGGCGGCGCAGGCTGACGCCGCGGCAGGTGGTGAGTCGTGAGCGCCCACGCCGTACACCAGGCCATTCACGCCAACACCGAAGCCACGACCGCCCACGTCGCTGCGGCCACCGGCCTGAGCGTCCGCGACATTCACCGCCGGCTGCACACGCTGCGCACGCGCAGCAAGGTGCGGGTGGTGCGGCGCGAGGGGCGCGTGGTGGTCTATGCCTCGCGCATCCCGCCGCAGGCTGACGACCCTGGGCTGACGGACGAGCTGCGCGCCATCGTTGGCAACGGCCCCGACCTGCTGCGCTTCGCCGCCGCCACCGGCTATGAGGCGAACACCGTGCGCAAGGCGCTGCATGCCCTGCGCCTGGACTCGCCCACCGACGGGCGCTGCGAGCTGAACCGCGAGGTTGCCGAGGCTGCTGCCATGCGACTCGTGCACGAACATGAAGCCAAGGCTGCCCAACTGCGGGCATGGGTCGAACGATGCGCGAAGGCACGAAAGGGTGAGCTGTGACCGACATCGACGCCATCATGCACGAGGCCACCGCGCGCCGGCTCGCCGTCGAGGCCGCCTTGCGTGACGGCCAGCGCCGATTCCATGACCGCAGCCGTCCCGCGCACTCGCTGACGGTCACGCCATCCGCGCGCCCTGACTGCCCGCCTGGATACTTGCAGTTGACGCGGTGGGACGGCGACGAGCCGACCAGCCACACCTACGCCGACAACTCGCGCGGCGATTGGGTCGAGGTGTCGCGCGAGGTGCGCTGGCAGGGGTTCGACGCGTGAGCCTTGACCCTGCTGCGCAATCTTATGATAATCACAAACGGGAGGACTGATGAGCCGTCGCAGCAAGAGAACCAAGGCCATCTTCGTTCGCGTCAGTGAGCGGGAGCACGCCGTCATCGAAGATGCCGCGCGGCGCGTCGGGCTGTCGCTCGCGACGTACCTCCGCACGCAGGCGTTGCGGGATGCGCAGCGCACAGAGAAGCACGACGACTGAAACAAAGACGCCCCGCCAGCCGGAGAAAGGGAACGGCTGACGGGGCAGGGAAGGTGAGAGCATGATCCGTTTCTTGACGGCTGGTGTCAAGTGAGCGCCCCGCTGCCGTGGGCGATGGTCCCGACGAATTTTTGGGCGCTGCCGGTGGTGCAGATGGCTGGGCACGATGCCGCGGTCATCGTGCTCACTCTGCTCATCGACGCTGGCCAGTGGGGCGCCGCGCAGTCGCTGCCGCCCGAGTGCCTGGACCCTCGCCGGCTTGCCGTTGCAACCGGCCTCAGCGAGCGCAACGGGCGCAAGGCTGCGGTCGAGCAGGTCGAGGCTGCGCTGTCCGAGGCATTCGACACCGGGCTGCTGACCAACGACGCCGGGCGCGTGTGGTTTGGCCCTGGCTTGTGGGTCGAGCGCGACGACGTCCGGCGCAAGTTGCGGGCAGACCGTGTGCGCAGGAAGCGCAAGGAGTCGGCACAGCCTGACCACACCGTGCCCACGTTGTGCGCACACCTTGGGCACAATGTGCGACAGAGAGAAGAGAAGAGTAGAGAAGAGGAGAGCAAGCAGCGCGCGGGCGCGCGCGAGGGGCGGGCTGTTGAGCAGGTCGAGCCCCATTCGCTGCCTGACCCCGGCGAGCAGGGCGAGCGCATCGCTGCGACCCTCGCTGACCTCGACAGCGACGAGCACGCCGGCAAGGCCAAGGCCCATCAGCGGCTCTTGACCTCGCTGCGGCATCGTGGCTGCGAGCCGACCCAGCACCACCTGGGCGAAATGGCGACCATGCTCGCCAGCCGGCCCACGGCGGTCATCGCGCAGCTCGGGGTGATGGTCGAGCGCGGCAGCGGGCCGATTCGCTCGCCGGTCGGGCTGCTCAAGTCGCTGCTGCCCGACGCGCTCGAGGCGGTGGAGAATGAGGCCAAGGCACGGCGCATCATCGAGGCCCGCAACGCCGAATCGCGCCGGCAGGCTGAGCGCCGACAGGCCGCACAACAGTGGATGCGTGACAATCCCGAGAAGGCCGCGGAGAATGCCCGACGGCTCGCCGCGCTGGCTGAGTCGCTGGGGGGTGGGTCGTGACCATGCTGCCGGACTGGATGGAGGCTTATGACGCCGAGTGCAAGGTGCTCGCCGCAGCCTTGCTTGATCCTGCCACCATGCCTCGCACTGGCTGCTCGGCCGCTGACTTCGCAGATGGGCGGCATCGCGCCGTCTGGTCTGCCGTGGCGTCCCTGTCGGCCGCGGGTGAGCCCGTAGATCATGCGTCGGTGGTGACCCGCTTGGAGGCCACGGGCTCGCTCGATGCTGCCGGTGGCCCTGAGTACGTCGCGGACCTGTACGACGCAGGCGGCGGCGGGAATGTTGAGTATCACGGCCAGGTGGTGCGCGAGATGGCGCAGGCCCGCCGCGCGGTGCGTCTGCTGGACCAGATGCGCCCTGCCGTGACGCAGGCCATCCGCGAAGGCGCAGGGGAGGGGCGCATCGGCGCTGGCGTTCGGCGCGCCCTGTCCACCGTCGCTGCTGAGGCCATCGCGCTACTCCACGGCGAGCAGGCGGGCGGCGGGTGGGTCACCATGCGCGACGCGAAGCGCGCAGCAGTTCAGCGCACTCGCGACCGCTACGAAGCGCGACAGGCGGGCGGTATGCCGGCCGACGTGCTGCCCACGGGGATTGCCCAACTCGACGCTGACATCGGCGGCGGCCTGGAGGCGGGCCACGTCTGCGTCGTGGACGGCGAATCCGGCGCCGGCAAAACCGCGCTCATGGTTCGCATGGGCCGGAGCATGTCGGCGCACTTGCACGGCGTTGACCCTGACCCTGCCGTGTCAGGGCTGGTGGTCTACTACTCGTGCGAAGTGCCGGGGTCCGACCTGGCCGTGCGTGACATCGCCACGGCGTCGGGCGTCAACGGGCTCGCCATCCGGTCGGGTAACCTCACCGACGGCGAGCTCGACCGGCTGCTGCACAGCATCGGAGAGAAGCCAGGTGACCACCACTGGCGCATCGGCTTCCGCCCGTCTGCTCCGGTGGAGTGGCTGGTGTCCGAGGTGCGGCTGCTCGAGGAGACCGTCGGCCCGGTGCGCGCGGTCATCGTGGACCATTGGAACGAACTGACCACCAGCCGGCGCGGCCTGCGGTCGGATGAGCGGGAGATGGCCCACATTCTGACGCAGCTCGACGCGCTCAAGGCACCGACCGACAAGTGCCCGATGGGCCGCGCGGTGGTCATCGGCGCGCAGCACAAGGCCAACGGCGGCGGGCTGCTGTGGGGCAACGCGCTCAAGCAAAAGGCGTCGTATTGCTGGACGTGGAAAACGCCCGGCAAGGGCCTGCCCGACGACGCAGGGCTGGTGGCGCATATTGACCGCTGGAAGATGCGCAACGGGCCGCTGGGTACGACTGAGGTGCGATGGGACGCGCCGACGGGAAGGATTCGATGATGGACCTGACAATCACCATCCCAGGCCAGCCCGTGCCCAAAGGGCGCCCGCGCTTCGCTCGCCGCGGGCGCAAGGTGGTGACCCACACGCCAAAGCGAACGCTGGACGCCGAGGCGTGGGTGGCTGAGTGCGCGCGCAGGGTCTACGACGGCGAGCCGCTGACAGGCCCGCTGCGGCTTGATGTGGTGTTCGTCCTCAAGCGCCCAGGCCGGCTCAAGCCCCGCCGCCACCCCGACGGGCTGGTGTGGGCGCCGAAGCGGCCTGACGTGGACAACCTGCGCAAGCTGTTGCTGGACGGCCTGTCGGCCCTGTGGGGCGATGATGCGCAGGTGGTAGACGGCCGAAGCGTGAAGGTCTACGCTGAGCGCGGCTGCCCGCCGCGAACGGTGGTCAGAGTGCAGCCGGCAGGCGATGTGCCAGCGTGGGCGCGGGACTTGGCTGACGAGTCGCTGGCCGCGATGGCGTAAGGGGTCGAGAAATGAGCGCATGGGTGGATGACGGAAAGGGCGGAGCGTATCGCATCGTGGGGCTGCTGGCCCTGCGTGTGCGCGCCACTGACCAGCGGCGTCAGTGGTCGGTGTCGGTCGAAGTTGCGCCGGCTGTGCGGATGGTGGCTGACCTGCATGATGGGCACTCCGCGCCTGACGTGCGGGCTGTGCGAGGCCGCGGGCCGGGGCGGGTTGTGGTGCCTGCGTGGCTGGTGCAAGGTGGACGCCCGCGAGCCATGCAGGAGGCGGCGCGCATGGCGCTGCAACTGGTGTTGGATGAGGCCATCACGCTTGAGCGGTTGGCATAGGAGGTCGAGAAATGAAAGCAACCGTGGACCAAGGCTACATGCTCCAGACCGTGCGCAGCGCGGCGAAGGTGGCGCCAGCCAAGCCGACGATGGAGGTGCTCGCGAGCGTGCGCCTGCGTGCTGCGGATGGGCGCTTGTGGGTTGAGGCGACTGACCTCGACGTGACGCTGCGCGACCGCATCGACGCGGTTGTGGATGAGCCGGGCGCTGTGTGCGCGCCGGCTAAGGTGCTTGGGCAAGTGCTCGCGAAGATGCCGGCCGGCCCGCTGTCGCTGCGCTTCGAGGGTGAGCGGCTGACCGTCAGCGCCGAGGGCGGCCCCACGGTCGCCATCAATGCCGAGGGCGATGACGCCTACCCCGAGTTGCCCACCATGCCCGACGGCGGCCTGACCATCGACGCGGATGGCCTGTCGGCCCTGCTCGGCGCCGTGCGGCACGCCGTCAGCACCGATGAGTCGCGGCCGAACCTCAATGGCGTATTCCTGCGCCACGGTGACGACCTGCGCGCCGTCGCGACGGACGGGCACCGGCTCGCGCAGTGCAGCCTGCCGGCCGTCGAGGGCGAGCCGTTCGACGGCTGCATCCTGCCCTTCAAGGGCGTTGACCGGCTGCTGGAGCACGCGACGGGCGGCGACCTGCGGCTCGCCTTTGATGTCGGCACGCTCGGGGTCGCGCTGCCCACGGGCGCGCTGCTGTTCATCCGGCTCATCGATGCGGCGTTCCCTGACTACCGGCAGGTCATCCCGAAGGCGCTGCCGGAGCCGGTGGTCATCAAGGCTGACGAACTGACCCGCGCCCTTGGCGTGGTGGGCACCCTCGCCAGCGAGCGCACCCACGGCGTGCGGCTGGACTTCGGCGCGGGCGAGGCGGGCCAAGTGGAGGCGAGCAGCGACAACCCCGACTTGGGTAAGGCGTGCGCCCATATCGCGCACGAGGGCGACGCGCCGACCGACGACGGCAAGCCGACGGTCATCGCGTGCAACGTGGCCTATCTGCTCCAGGCCGTGCGCGCGCTCGACTGCGACACCGTGGCGCTGCATATCTCGGGCGGGCTCGCGCCTATCGCGCTCAAGCCTGCGAGCAAGGGCGCGCTTGACGCCCTGCACGTCATCATGCCGATGCGGCATTCACCACCGCCCCCACCTTCGCAAGATCTTCGCCGCTGAGGCGTTCGCGCGGGCAAACGCTCGCAGCGCCGCCGCCCTCCGCGCCGCTGACAGGCGCATGGAGGCGGTTGAGGCCGCGAAGCGCCAGATCGCGGAGCTGGAGCACGCATCACGGCAAACGCCGATGGCGGCTTGACTTGAGGTCTTGACACGGGCGCCTGCGTGCGGTTCGATACGCAGGCGCCCGCGCATCCCCTCGGTGGCTCGGGTTGATGTGCAGGGCGCTTGCCCGCGGCTGACTCGACCCCAGCCGCGGGCTTTTTTGTGGACGCGCGCTGCGCGAGCCAGTAGCGTCTGAGGTGCCGACGGTCGAGGTCGGCAGGAATGGAGCCACGATGTTTCCTTCGATCGAGTTTGACGGCCCTGCGCGGCCTCGCGGGTGCGTGACGCTTGCGACGTGGCTCGCGGTGGTGCTGGGCGTCCTGCTCATCGCCGTGCGCGCGTCGCAGGCTGACGACCATGCGCCGCTGACGTGCGACCCGGTATGCGTGGTGCGGTACTGCGAGTCGCGCTGCGGTGGCCCGCATCGAGACCGCTTGCAGGGTGAGGCCGATTGCAAGCGCAACTGCGTGGAGAGTGTGACGAAGAACAGGTGCTGGCCCTGCAAGGATAAGAACAAGTGAGCGACAAGCCGACGACGCCGCACCCCATCGGCCCCCTTCCACCGCTGCCGAAGGACGGCGACAAGTGAGTGACCGGCAAGACCCCCTGACCGTGCGCCTCAAGCGTCGCGGCCTCACCCACCGCCCATCGAAGGTCGGCCTGTACCAGCGCGAGGTGGTGGACGCCGACGGCCGCGTGGTGTTTTGCGGCACCGCGCTGCAATGCTCGCGGTGGGTCAACGCCGGGTGTGGGCCTGAACTGCCGCGCGAGCGGCGACCAGTGGAGACTGACCCGCCCGGCATGATGCCGTTGGCGGCTGTGGAGGTGAAGTGATGGCATCGCACAATTCGTGGACGTTCAGCGGCAACCTGGGCAGCGACCCGGAGTCGCGACAGGTGGGTGACAGGCAGGTCTGCAACTTCTCGGTGGCCGTCAACGGCCGCCGCGACGACCCGCCGACGTGGGTTCGCGTGGCTGCGTGGGGCAAGTTGGCCGAGGTGTGCCAGCAGTACCTCGGCAAGGGTCGGCAGGTCATCGTGACCGGCGCGGCCCGCCTGCGGGAGTACGAGGGCAAGAACGGCCGCGGGCAGTCGCTTGAGGTCGATGCCCGAGACGTGACGTTCATTGGCGGTCGCGACGACGCGCAGGGTGGCCGTTCGCAGGGTGGCGGCAGTTGGGGCGGCAACTCGGGCAGCGGTGGCTGGGGCGGCAACAGGCCCGCGCAGCAGGGCGGCGGGTGGGGCTCAGGCCCTGACGCTGCCGCCACCGCCGCAAACGGCGACCCCATCCCGTTCTGACCTGGCCCTCCTGGCCGCTTCCCTTTGCCCAGCAGGCCCCTGCCGCTACACTGACGCGAGCAACTGGGGGCACGATGACCGAGCAAGAGCGCATCGAAGCACAACGCCGGCACGATGCAGGCGAGTCGTGGGCGTCTATCGCGGGCGGCGACAAGGCCGCAGGCAAGCGGCTGCGCAAAGCGCAAGCGAAGTGGCGCAAGCGCCGAGCGGCGGGCGCAAAGGCCGCAGGCTCGTCAAGCGTGGCTGATGTTTCGTGCGAGGGTGTTCGCGTTGTCCAGGCGCAGCACGCCGCGACTGTCGAGGAGGTGGCCGACGCCAACGGGCTCGACCTGCGGGAGTGGCGCTGCGTCAAGGTGCAGGGCAAGCCCTATCAGGGGTACATGCGCGGCGATGATGGCGAGCCGGTCATCGTCAACCTGTGGTCGAGGTCGTTCGTCTTTGAGCGCATGCCTGACGCGCTCGCCTGCGACTTGCCGCCGTGCCCGACCTACCCCGCCCCACCCGAGCACCCTGCCGACTCCGACGCCTGCGCGCTCATCATTCCCGACAGCCAGAACGGATACCGGCGCGACACGCACGGCCGGCTTGATCCGCTACACGACCGCCGCGCGTGGGACCTGGCAGTCCAGGCGGCGGCCACCCTGCGGCCGACGTGCATCGTGATGCTGGGTGACATGCTTGACCTCGCGCCGTGGTCGTGTCGCTGGCCCACCCCGCTGAACCTCCGCGACACCACCAACCCCGCGCGGGCTGAGCTGCGGTGGTGGATTCAGCAGCTCCGCGAGGCCGCGCCTCGCGCGCGCATCGTGTGGCTTGAGGGCAACCACGAGCACCGCATCTCGCGACTGTTGACCGAGCGCGCAGGCGAGCTCGGCGGGCTGGTGGACCTGGAGACAGGCGAGCTGATGGTCAGCATCCCGCGCATTATGCAGATGGACGGGCTACACGTTGAGTACGTCGCGCCCTACGGCATGCCGTGGTGGCTGTGGCGCGACTCGGCACCCGTCCTGCTGCACCACGGGCACAAGTACGGCGCCAAGGGCGGCCAGTCCGTTGCCAAGGCGCTGCAAGATGACCCGGTGTCCAGCATCTTCGGCCACGTCCACCGCCGCGAGATGGCTGCCCGCGTGGTGGCTGACCCTCGACGCCTGCACGGGTCGCGCGAGGTGTTCGCCCTGACGCCGGGCACCATCGCGCGCACTGACGGCGCAGTGCCTGCTGCGTCGCCGCGCGTGGATTGGCAGCAGGGGCTGGGCATCATCCGCCGCGTTGACGGCGTGGCGCACGAGTCGCTGTGCCCCATCAAGGCGGGCCGGGTCATCGTGGATGGGCGGGTGTTGACGGCGCGCGACCGGCTTCCCGAGCTGCGCGAGGCGTTGCCTGATTGGCGGTGGTGATTGTTTCCAGCCTCGCGGGGCATAGTTTCTGCCCAGGGCCTTATCATCGCACAATGCGGTCGATATAGTGGCTTCACAAGGTTGGTGGTCGAGGCCAGCCGAGAAAGGGAGCCACGATGAGCAACATGAATGAGACGCAGCGCCGCGCAGCCTTCGAGACCATCTGGGCCGCGCTCAACGCATTCAAGGCTGACGAGATCGACCTGATCGAGCGCAACGCCTTGACCGAGCCAGCCCGCGCCGCCCTCCGCATCAGCGGTGGGATGGTTGACGGCCTGGCCCGCGAGGCTGACCACCCTGAGTTTGACGGCCCTCACGCCGTCTACTTCGTCAGCATCGAGCGCAGCTTCTTCGACAAGACCCGCGCGGACTTTCACCCTGAGTGCCGCGGTGACGCGGTGCAGGCGTTTGCCGACGCCTGCTGCAACCCCGCGAACGACGACTGCGCGGTCTACCTCTGCTACTACGCGGGCGGGTGCATCGATCCTGCCATCGAGTTCAAGCGCGGGCGGCTCGCCTGACACCCGGCCCCAGCAGGGGCGAAACGCCGCAAGGCGTCCGGGGCTGCTGCTGCTCCGCTGATGAAAGGGTTGGCCATGATGACCACTGTTAACCATGCTGCCGCACCTGCGGACGGGTGCGCTCAGGGTCGGGTGATTTGCTATGCCCGCTCGACTGGAACCATGTTCGACCGCCCCACCTTCGCCATCACTGGCCCGGGCGGACGCAGCCTGTTCTATGCCTCGACCCTGGGCCGCTTCACCGAAGCGGTCGCTGCCCGCGCCCTGGGTCTGCATCGGTCGCAGGTGCGGGTCGTTCCGCTGTGATGCGGGCTCGCCTGAGTCACACCCGGCCCCAGCAGGGGCGAAACCCTCCGGGGTCGCGGGCTGACGCTGCCCGCCTGATGAAAGGGAGCCGCCATGTGGGAGAGTGAGTTCAAGCGCCGCAAGCGGGCCGAGGATGGCGAGCGCAAGCGCCGGGCGATCCTCGCGCGCTGCGCTGAGGCGTTCGCAGATGCGGGCGACACGTCGGCATTGTTTGGCCCCGTCGAGTCTGACAACGGCCACACGCGGCACCATCGCCACCCCGTGACGGGCCACCGCATCGCTCACACGACGTACACGACCGGCCAGCATACGGTGCGGGTCATCGATGACAGCGGCGAGTTCTGGCGGTTGGTGGCTGAGGGCTGCGTGCTGGGCACCTTTGCCGAGGCTGCGCAGGCTGCTGGCCTCGCTTGACCACCTGCGCTGCGCGCAATACTCTCACGAGGCGGGGTGGTCGAGCCCCCCGCAGAAACGGAGCCACGATGAATCTGAACAACGACTACCTGCCTGGCGAGGCGCCGCAGCGTGCCGACTACATGGCCCACGTCGCGGAGGTGTTCGGCCTCACAGCCGATGAGGTTGCTGAGATGGCCGCCGAGCGCGATGCCTACGAGGCCGCGCACCCCTGCATCGACGCTGACGACATCCCGGCCTGTGACCCCTGGGGCATGGCCTCGGAGTGGGTCGC
>CAYRYW010000043.1:0-12023 GCA_964428725.1 uncultured Dehalococcoidales bacterium | reverse complement strand
GCACCGCCGAGATCATGAAGCTCAACATCTCCCGCGAGATAATCGGCAAAGAGTATCAGCCGATGTAGAGTGAGACGGGCGATTTGAGATGATACTCAATATGTTCTCTCTTTCGGGCAAGGTGGCCATCATCACCGGAGCTGGCAGGAGCATCGGCAGAGGCATAGCCCTGGCCTTTGCCGAGGCTGGCGCCGATGTGGCCTGCATAGCGCGGACGACCGAGCAGATCGAGTCCGTTGCCGCCGAGATCAGGGACATGGGCCGCAAGGCTATCGCCATCACCTGCGATGTGCGCCAGTCGGAACAGGTGGAGAACATGGTAAAGGCGACCTTCGATGAATTCGGCCGCATCGATATACTGGTGAACAACGCCGGCGGCGGCTACCTCAAGCCGGCCATCGAGACCAGCGAGCGCGCCTGGGAGACGCAGCTCAGCCTTAACCTGACCAGCGCCTTTCTGTGCAGCAAGGCTGCTGCCAAAATAATGCTTGAGCAGAAGTCTGGGGCCATAATCAACATATCCAGCCGCGCCGGAGACCAGCCGGCGGTGGGCATGATCGGATACGGCGTGTCCAAGGCCGGCATGAACCACCTCACTCGTACGCTGGCCTTCGAGCTGGCGCCATACATCCGAGTTAACTGCATCGCACCCGGAGCCGTGTGGACCGAGACCAGTGCTGAAACGCTGGGCCCAGCGAAGGATAAGATCATCCGGGGCACGCCGCTCCAACGCATGGGAAAGCCTGAGGACATCGCACTGGCGGCGATATACCTTGCCTCCTCCGCATCCAGCTGGGTTACGGGCAAGATACTGGAGGTGGACGGCGGCATATACGGTCAGATATTCAAACCGGGATAAACGAACGAGAATAGGTTAAAGCATAACCTACAATACGAATCGATAAAAGTAAAAAAGGAGGTAACATGCAAGAGGAACGCAACGATTACAGCGGCCCCTGGATGCGACACTTCAGGTACGAGGATTTCTCCAAGGAGTTCCTCGGCAAGCTCTTGTGCGAGTACGGCCGCCTGTACGAGCTGATGGACGGCCTGTGGTTCAGCACCGCGGCAGAGGATGTCGGCAGGGAGAAGGCCTGGGAGTGGGAGATGAAGGTATGGCGGCGCATCGTACGACACGTGATGGGCGGGCTCAAGAAGGTGGCTAACATCGAGGGCAACGACCTGTACACCATGTTCAAGGCGGTACAGCTCGACCCGTGCTACACCGAGGGGTTGTACCAGTACGATATCTTTATCCGCGACCCCAAGTACGCCATCATGACCATCTATCGCTGCCCGTCCCTGATGTACTTCGAAAAGAACGATCCTGATCGGGTCAAGCCGTTGTGCCACGACCTGGAGCCGCCGGCTTTCCAGGACTATGCGGACTACTGGAATCCCAAGATCAAGGTGCGCCCGCTTAAGCTGCCACCGCGCCAGAACCCGGGCGAGATACCAGTCTGCCAGTGGGAATATATCCTGGAGGACTAAATCCAATAATCCAGCGGGCGACCGCGAGGAAAGGAGTGCTATGGCGGAGCTAGAGGACTACAGCGGCGAGTTCAGGCCCGATGCCAGTCTGCAGGATTTCTCCAAGGATACCATCCTACGGCTCTGGCGATCGAGCAGTCCGACCTACATGATGCTGGGCGGGCTGTGGTTCGATGTGGTCAAGGACAAGGTAGGCAAGGATAAGGCCCTGGAGTGGGAGCGGGAGGTCTGGCTGAGGAGGGGCGGCTGTGAGAACGATATCCGAGTCTCGATGGACGCGCTGAACATCACCGGAGACGATGTGGCCACCCTGCTCAAGGCGTTCCAGTTCGCCCCGGGAGAGGCGGGGTGGATAGATATAGAGTGCGAGTTGAAGGACGACAACCACGGCATCCTCACCGCTACCCACTGCCCCGCACTGGAGATACTCGAGCTATCCGGCGACGAGGAAAGGCGGAAACACGCCTGCGAGGATATCTGCGTTCCCGGGATGCAGCTCACCGCCGAATACATCAACCCCCGGATGAAATGCCGCGCCCTCAAGCTGCCTCCCCGCAAGGACAAGGGTGATATCGCCTGCCGCTGGGAGTTTACGATAGAGGACTAGGAGAGTACTATGGGAGAGCTGAACGACTATAGCGGCGATTTCGACGCCGACCTGACGCTGCCGGACTTCTCCAAGGAGGCGCTGATGCGCCTGCTGGTGGCCTCGGGCAAGCTGTACCTTGGGATAGACGGCATCTGGACCGGCCTGATGCGGAAGAAATACGGCGACAGGGCCGCCTTCGACCTCGACAAGGAGGTGTGGTTCTCCAAGGCTCTGGAGCTGGACATCAAGCAGACCTGCGAGGCGATGAACATCGTGGGGGACGATATCCCCACCCTGTTTAAGTACCTGCAGTTCGGGCCGGCGTTCTCGGTGATATACGTCGGGCCGCCGCCCGATTTCGAGCCCCGCGTTCAGTTCGAGCTCAAGGACAGGAACCACGGCATCATGACCGTCACCCGCTGCAACTCGCTGGAGTACTTCGAACGGCACAATGACACCGCGCTTCAGAAGCTGGCATGCGAGGAGATCGACCTGCTGGCGTTCAAGTGGATCGCCAGGCGGTTCAACCCCAACATCGAGTGTGAGCCGATAAAGCTGCCTCCCCGCAAGGGCCCCGACGATGTTGCCTGCCGGTGGGAGTTCAAGCTGAAGGGATAATCAAAGATAGAGAGGTTATGCAGATGGACTTAAAGGATTACAGCGGGGAATTTAGGCCCGATATTAAGCTCACCGACTTCTCCAAGGAGGCGCTGGCGCGGCTGCTGCTGGCAGCGGGCAAGATGTACCTGGGGGCTGATGGCATGTGGACCACCGTCATCCGCCGCCGCTTCGGTGATGACGTGGCGCTGGAGTGCTCCAAGGAGGTATGGTCCACCAACTGGAAGCAGGAGGTGCGCCGTCCCACCGAGGCGATGAACATAAAGGGTAACGACATTGCCACCATGTTCAAATTCTTCCAGGTCGATCCCGGCTTCGCTGTGCTGTTCCAGATGAAGTTCGAGCTCAGCGACGATGGCAAGTACGGCAAGGCTACGGTGGTCAAGTGCCGCACGCTGGAGTACTGCGAGCGCCACAACGACATGTGGCTGTTGAACCTGGCGTGCCACGAACTCGATGGCTGGCTCATCCCGGAGACCGCCCGCCTGTTCAATCCCAAAATGCAGTGTAAGGCCACCAAGCTGCCTCCGCGAAAAAGCCCTGACGAGATACCCTGCGTGTGGGAATTCTGGATAGAAGATTAGCGTGCAATCGATTAAATAAAAAAGAAGGAGGCCACCTATGGGAGAATTGAAGGATTACAGCGGCCCGTTCAAGCCCGACCTGAAGCTGACGGACTTCTCATCGGAGGCGCTGGCGAGGCTGCTGGTAGCTGCCGGTCAGCTCTACCTGGGCGCCGATGGTATGTGGAACACGCTCATTCGCAAGTATTATGGCGAGGAGGTGGCACATAAGATCTCCATGGAGGTGTGGAGCCATAACTTCAAGCACGAGGTCGACCGGCCGCGGAAGGCGATGAACATCGGGGGCAATGACATCGAGACCCTGTTCAAGATATGGCAGTGCGACCCCGGCTGGGCGGTGATGTTCGATATCGACTTTAAGCTGAGCGAAGACAAGAAGAAGGGCACGCTGACGGTGACCCGCTGCCGCACGCTGGAGTACTGCGAGCGCCACAACGACATGTGGCTGCTCAAGCACGCCTGCGAGGACCTCGATGGAACCTATATACCCGCCAGCTGCGAATACATGAACCCCAAGATAAAGTGCAGGCCAACCATCCTTCCGCCGCGTAAAAGCCCCAACGACATCCCCTGCCAGTGGGAATTCTGGATGGAAGACTAGCGCAATACTATTCGGGTCGATTTCAATAGCCAGCGTCGCGATAGTAATATGGCGCTGGCTTTTCATTTGACAAAGCTACGAGCGAGGCATATCATCTGATACGAAACAGGTTATGCCATGCCAAGACTCAAATACACCGGCCCCGCTATCGAAGTCAGAAATGCCTCCTTCCATTACAAGAAAATAAAAGCTGTCGATGACCTTTCGCTGGAGGTGCCTCAGGGGATCAGTTACGGCCTGCTGGGACCCAACGGCTCGGGCAAGACCACCCTAATACGTCTGCTGGTCGGCCTGCTCAAATCTCAATCGGGCACCGTACGAACACTGGGACGACCGCCATCGAGAAGCACCTCGCGTTTTATCGGCTACATGCCACAGCTGTCATCCCTGTACAGCGAGCTGTCGATTTACCAGAACGTGGACTTCTTCGCCCGCATCTATGGGGTACAGAGCAAAGCGAAGCGACACAAACTGGTTGAAGATGCAATCAGGTTGGTCGACCTGTGGGAGCGCCGCCGGGACTCGGTACACAAGCTCAGCGGCGGCATGAAGCAGCGCGTCAGCTTGGCCTGCGCCATCGTACATCGGCCGCAGCTGCTGTTCCTCGACGAGCCAACGGTGGGCGTCGACCCGGCGCTACGGGTAATCTTCTGGGAATATTTCCGCAGCCTGACACGTAAGGGGGTTACCATCGTTATATCCAGCCACACCATGGACGACGCAGCGCACTGCGATCGGCTCATCTTTATGCGCCAGGGTCGCGTCATCGCCCAGGGCTCCCCCGACGAATTGACTAAGGCGACCGGCGATCTAAACGCCAGCCTGGAGGACGCCTTCCTGTACTTTATACGCCGCGAGGAGGAATCCCGTGCCGGGTAATGCCCTGCCCATCGCCGGCCGCGTCATGCGCCAGATCGTGCGCGACCGCCGGACGCTGGCGCTCATCATCATCGTGCCCCTGGTGGTGATGACCCTTATCAGCTACAGCTTCCCCGAGAACAAAGCCATGCTGAGCCAGTACGCGCCTGCCCTGCTGGCAACGCTGGCGCTGTTCTTCAGCTTTCTGCTCACCGGCATTAGCTTCCTGCGCGAACGCACACAGGGCACCATGGAGCGCATAATGGCATCGCCGGTATCGAGGCTGGACATGGTACTGGGCTACCTGCTGGGCTTCTTCACGTTCGCATTGACACAGTCGCTCATCGTGCTGCTGTTCACCATCTACGTATTGGATGTGACATATTTAGGAGACCTGTGGCAGATATTCGTATTCCTGATCTTCATCGTCACTATGGCAGTCAACCTGGGCATACTCGCCTCCGCATTCGCCCGGAATGAGTTCCAGATGATACAGTTCATACCACTGATAATATTTCCACAGGTGTTCCTCTGCGGGGTCATCTGGGATGTCGAGAGCATGCACACAGCGCTCCAGTGGATAGCGAAGTTCCTGCCATTGACGTACGCGGTAGACGGCATGGAGGGCATCATGGTCCAGGGCAGCAGCCTGCTCGACGTGGGATTCGAGCTGGGGATACTCATCGTCTTTGCAGTGGCGATATCTGTGTTAGCAGCGCTTTCTCTGAGAAGAAGGGCTTACTAGAGCCCGGAATACACCTTGCCAGATACAGGTCAGCTCAATGAATTCGATGTTACCATAAGCCACATTGGCCCGAGCTGTTCTCTCCTCTTCTCGTGAAGTTTATGTCCTGGTAACATCCCGTCCAACCCGCCCTGCTGTATATAATCCTTGAAACACTGGTTGTGATCCCTGCCTGCAACCAGCTCCACGACCCTCGATGTGTATGAAGATGGGATCGGGGGCAGGGGAACCTTGTAATCGATGAAGATCAGATTGCCCCCTTCCTTCACCACCCGCTTCATCTCTGAAATTATCCTGTCCCTTTCCTCCCGGTTGACTTCGTGCACTGACATCGATATAGAGACGTGATCGAAGAGACTGTCACCGAACGGCAAGTTCAGGGCATTCGCGGTTTGAAATGAGGCGTTGCCCATACCCTGTCTCCGCCTCTTTGTATCAGCTACCTGTATAACGCGGGGATCTTGGTCGATTCCAGTAGCCATAACACCCAGGCTCGCATAGCGAAGCGCTAGCGCTCCCGTCCCACAGCAGATATCCAGCGCCCTGTCCCCCGCCTTCATCTCAGCCAGTGTGGGAACCTGGATAATCAGGCTGCGCATCAGGGGTTCGATCATTTTGCTCAGTACCCACGGAGCCCACCACGGATTCACTGCCATGACTATATCCTTTAACTTTCGGGTGGTGGTATTTTACAGACCTCTGCCTGAAAAAACAAGCCCCCGCCACTGCGGCGGGGGCTCTTGGTTCGCTTTCGTCGATTTGTTATTAAGCAGCTATCTTACCGTGCCTGGGCACAGCTGATATCTTGCCCTTCTCCGGGATGTACCACGGCGACGGATACCACCAGTCGCCGGGCTCAACCAGCCCGTCCTCGATGAGGATGTGCATCATATTGTATGTGATGGCCATTAGGCACAGGCCTCCGGGGTGCACCGCCGTCTGGTGGCAGATGTACAGCCCGTCGATGGGGGTGCGGTAGCGTGCCATCTCCGGCATGGGGCGCTCCTTCCACCACTGGTCCTCGCAATGGCGAGTGCCGCACCAAGTTCCACCAATCATTCCCGAATTGCGAAACTCGGACTCGTAAGGCGTATTTGCCCAGTGATATATTACATTGTCATCATCGATGTTCTCTATCACCTCGCTGAACGCCTTGCGCATATAAGCATTGAGCTCTTCCTTCTTCTTGTCGATGGCATCCGGGCTCTCAATGTGGTACTCTGGAGGCGGGACATATACGTAGAACGGGGATATCAGGAACTTGTCGGGGATGGTGCACTGCTTGTGGTGGTTGCTGAACCGGTTGGCCGGGGTTCCCAGCCACATCAGCCGCTCCGGCGGCATGGTGGGATCACCCTTGTGCCCATCTACATCCGCTGCATGTTCATAGTAGATCTCACGCGAGTCGCAGGGGTATGGCCCCTGAGAAGATTCGTACTCCATCAACTCGCTCCAGAACTTCTGCTTGCAGCGAAGGGGTTCCTTGGTAAGGATATGCGAAACGTAGATGCTGCCTCCCTTGAGGCTGATATCGTTTACCCGCTGCAGGAAAGCCCTGTCCAGGTGCTTCGGCCCGATAAGTTTATTGAAGGTCTGCTTAATATCCACATCGCTTATAACGGCCTTATCCGCCCAGATCGTCTTCTCTCTCACAGTAGCCGTGTCGCGCAGGCGTACGCCCACGGCACGCCCATTGCTGACGATGATCTCGTCCACCGGGCAGCAGGTGCGCATAATAACTCCATGGTCTACAGCACAACGGAAGATAGCATGGAAATAGCCGTGCATGGTGCCGCGCGGCACGCTCACCTTGCCCACCAGCGTGAGCGTGCAGTCGCAGGCGAGAGCAGGGATGGCCATCCCTTCCCAGTGGGCAGCAGCCCCCGAGTACCACGCGACCATCGCCTGCTGCACCTTGAAATGTTCGCTCTCGCAGTACTCGTCCATGAGATCGAACATGGTCATATCCAGGAGCTCTTTTGTCCAAATGCCGGGGTCATGCTGCTTGTAAACCTGCATATATGGGATGGTATCCTCGTTCACCTCCACCTCTGGCGGGTGCGGCGGACACCAGAAGGTGGCGCGCAGCAGGTCCCACAGGAAGGGCGGGTCGCTCAGCATGCCGCTCAGCCTGGCCCAGCCCATCATGTCCTTCTCCGCCATCGGCGCCATCCCACCGGTGGTAAGCGCGCCACGGCCGACCTGCTTGGTGATATCTACGAGCTTGGGGTTCCAGTCCATGCGGAAGCCGTACTTCCACAGTTCCAGCTGGTCGAATCCCGGCGCCGGCGCACCGTACATCATAATAGCGTGCGGATTTATGCGCACGCCAGCTATAGGCTCGGAGCTCTCGCACCCACCACCGCACTCAACCCTCTCCTCCAGCACACATACGCTCAGCCCACATTTGGCAAGGTAAGCTGCAGTGGTAACCCCGTTGAAGCCTCCACCCACGATAACTATATCGTAACGTTCATCCTGACTCATAGCCTTCTCCTCTCAAATAGGGTATTTCCATAGTATCTGGAAACTCCAAACAAGTCAAGCTAAATGTTGTTAGCTACCGAACAATACATCGAACGATCTTTGTACTGCGCTGCCACCTGTATTATCCCTTCCAGTTGCATTTTTACTGTCAATCGATAAAATAACAATCCAAGAGAATCTTGTACAGGCTAACGATTGGATAAATAATCAGCGATATGCGGTAACTATAACTCTACTGCGGCGGCGATACTATCGCCAGCCTGACATAGTCGACATTGAGGTTCCTGTCCGATGTGTTGTGGCAGTACAATATGTACATGTAGTTGCTGGCGTCGATGTAGTCATCGAACACCTTGCCCCAGGCCGTCCACCGGGTGTACCCCTGATTGCTACTATTCCCCAGCGCTATGTCTGTATCCACCTGCGTCCACGACCCCGAGCTGAAGTTCCACGCCCACATCTGCAGCAGATCGCCGCTCACCTCAGACGTGCCGTTGAACGTGACCCCTATGCTGGTGATGTTCCCGGCGTATGCCCCTTCGGATACGGTGAACTTGCACTGCAACGCTGTGTAGTTGCCGCTGGCTCCGGCTATTGTCCACACAGCCCCGTCTTCCATCGATATGTTGGTGTATTCGCCCGACGTGGCGTTGACCCACCCAGTGGGATCAGTGTCGAAAGTCGTGTTGAGGGCCGGCGGCGGCGAGGGTACGTTATTCCTCTTGGCCCACCTGGTGCTGCCCGAACCAGTCGAAAAGTCGTACTGGCTCTCATCCATGGAGACCGACGCCCGTATCCCCACAAGTATCTGGTTCAGCCAGCTTCTGTCCATGGTGGTCATTCTGCCGTCCATGTTAACATCCCCTGAAGGATAGAAAGCACGAGCCCCAACGAGCATCTGGTTCAGCCAAGACCTGTCCATCGTCGTTATTGCGCCGTCCCGGTTGACGTCACCGTACGGCAGCGGCGTTGATGTTGGTGTCGGGGTTGCAGTCGGCGACAGAGTCGGAGATATGGTCGGTGAGATAGTTGGTGAGATAGTGGGCGTGACGCTGGGAGTTGGTGATAACGTCGGTGATATCGTGGCGCTCACCGTTGGTGAGACGCTGGGCGTTGGCGAAGCCGTCGGCGATACCGTTGGCGAGATGGTAGGTGAGATCGTAGGCGATACCGTTGGCGAGACGGTTGGCGAGATGGTGAGCGTGACGCTGGGAGTTGGTGATAACGTCGGTGATATCGTGGCGCTCACCGTTGGTGAGACGCTAGGCGTAGGCGAAGCCGTCGGCGTGGGCGAGGCTGCGAACACGCACTGCCTCAGCACGATGTCGTCCACGTACGCTCCCTCATAAGTGTTGGAATCACCATCGGCGTAGAAATAGTAGGCGACCCATACCTGCGACTGTCCGCAGACATTGCCTATAGCCGTGTTCGTAAGGTCAAACGATTCGTATAACCAGCCGCTTGAATTGCCGCTCACCCTGTCTGAAGTCCAGCCGTGGTATTGTGAACCATCGAGTGACACCAGCCACCACAGATAGTCTTCATTTGGCTCCGTAGAATGCCAGTAATAGAAATTCATCTCCGCATCGGAAGCATTAATCAGGCTAAAGGGACCATATGTCATCCACGACGCCATGCTGTTGTTGTAAGGCCCCGGCGGATTATTGGTGCTGCCGGCACACCAGCCGCTGTAACTCCCATTGTGCGGCCGATAGTTCTCGTCATCCCACGTGGGGTTGCCGTACAGTGACCACTTTGTACCCGGGAACCCACTCTCGAAATCCTCGGTCATGATGTTGCTCCACACGCAGGTGGCAGTAGGCGTTGGCGTCGGCGTCGGTACCGGCACGCCGTTCATAGCCAGGCTGGTCGCCGGATCGCCGTACAGGTTGAAATCGTACAGGTTCATCAGCCAGGCGCTGGCGCTAGGCGATATACCCTGCTTGGTGTAGTACAGAGCCTTGCCGCCGGGCAAATCCTGCGCCACCCCCTTCACATACCAGTAGCCGATGCCTGAATTTGTGACGTTGCCGAAATCATCGTAATTGCCGTAGGGTACATCATAGCTGAACCAGGAGACGCGGCTGGCGCCCACTGTGGATATGCCGCCCTTCTTGAGTATGGAGTACTGCAGGTTGTTGCTCTCCTCAGGGCAGCCGTTGTTGCACGAGCACTGGTAAGTGAATGACGGGTGGTCGTCGTCCAGCGCAGAGCAGTTAGTGTAGTGGAACAAATTTCCGTCGTTGCACGACGGGTCGTAGCCAACGATGGTGCTGATGTTGCTGCCGTGGCCCCACCAGCACACGATGCCGTAGTCGTTGGCCGCCCACCTGTCCCTGACCCCTGTACCGCCTCTCAACTCCTGCTCGCTGGTGTAGCTGGAGTCCAAGGAGCAGGTGCCGTTACCCTGCTGATACATCCGCCAGTAGCTGTAGTTCAGGCTGCCCAGGTAGTCATCCTTCATCTGCTCCGCCAGCTGGGCGCCGTCGTACTTCGGAGGTTTATCCCCCTGGAAAGCCATAGGCATCAGTATGCTGTCGCGCCAGCTGATGCTGGACTCGTTGCCGTAATCCATGGTCTTCTGCAGTATATTATCGAGCGTGCTGTAACTGGCGTTGTACACCGGTATGCGCCCCACGTACACCTCCGCCGCCAGGTTCACTCCGCCGCCACCGGCGTTGGCGTAATCGTCTTCATACTCGCCGTAGTACTGGTCATTATCGTAATCCCAGTCGCCGGTGAGGTCTGCATAGAAGTAGTCGGTGGGAGATTCCTTATATGTGCTCTCGTTTATCCGCGGCCAGCACATCTTCATCGGGATGTCGCCCTCGCCGCTCTCGTAGGGGCCGGGGTTGCCTATCAGCAGCACGTACTCTATCCCCATCGACGAGTAGTTGCCCTGCAGCCACTTGCGTATCTTCTCCGCCTTGTGGTTCGGCGGGTCGCCGGTCATGCTGCCCCACTCGTCCTCGGTGATTATCAGCACGCTGTGGCCCTTGCCTTCCTTGTGACTCTTGAAACTTGCCAGCTTGCTGCTGTTGGCTTCGATAGCGTTGGTGGTGATTATGACGTAATCGTAGGTGCCGTTCTGCGGCTCTGGCTCGATGTCCCCCTGCGCCTGCGGCACGATGCCCGCGTTGTACCAATCCTGCGCCTGCTGGTAGTTCTCCATCTCAGCGGCGGCGACGCTATCCATCACCGTGTCCTGAAGCAGCACGGCGTCCACCTCCGCAGCCGACTGCTCGTACGTGAGTTCCAGTGTAACACTCTTAATCAGTATCAGCTCGCCGGCGGCGGGATTGTACTGGAGCGGGAAGAATTCGATGCAGGCGTACTTCCATTTACGCATCTGGGAAAATGACAGGTCGACGCAGTCCGCCGGGAACATAGAGTCTGCGGCATACACAGACATATCCTTACCCTCGACTATGTCCTGTCCCTCTCCCCAGGCCTCTACCAGCTTGCCGTCAACCCACGTTACCGGCACGGCGCCCGGCCTGATATCGTATGAGCCGTCGAGCATTACGCTATCAACAGATACGACCTTTACAGCAAGGCTGGACGGGACGGCATCCGGGGGTATGGCGAATTGAAATGTCTTTGAGGGCAACATGGGCTCGCCGGGGGCATTATATACACCGAAACCAGCCATCTGGATGACATCGAAACCTTCGGCATCCTCTGTCATGATGTAATCGCCGGCGCTGAGGGTTATGCCTTCTAGCGCGCCGGAATCTGCCTCTGAAGTCGGGGCCAACTCAACACTCAAAGCCTCCAGCGGAGGCGGTAATGGAGAATCAGCCTTGGAGGAAGGAGAAAATATCAGCAGCGATATGACGACAGGCAAAAAGAGGAGCGATGATGATACAACGAGCCTTACAGCGGTAACTTTTGTTTTTCTCATATGTCAACCCGAGGGAGTCGACGGACATATTCTATCACTTTACAATTATATCACGCATGTCCATACAACCTTTTAGCTGGTTCTCTTACACCGCCTGAGCTAGTTCAGATAGATTGGTGACACTTATAATGGTGTCATGAGGATAA
>CAYRYW010000042.1:0-13349 GCA_964428725.1 uncultured Dehalococcoidales bacterium | reverse complement strand
AAGAATGGCCGGCCGTGAGCCGCATGTGTGAGACATGAGACCGCAGCGTTTCCCTGTCAAGGGAAAGAGCTGCGGTTTTTTTGTTCCTGCGAAGGAGGAGCTGGATGGGAAATAATTGGCACGAGTGGTACAAATATGTGCTCCAGCCGTTGTTGAAAGGCGAGAGGCCAACCGACGAAACTGTCCAGCAATACGGCGGTCTGGCTCTGCTAGCTACCGACGCTGATCGCTCACAAGACTATGTATTCGAGTCGATCAAGTTGCCAGAGATTAGAGGAGCCAGCCGGCAACTAACAGATCTGAACGAGCGCATCAGGGAGCGGGTAAAAAATTGTGTCTGCTCAGAAGCTGTCATCTTCTCGGGTGGAGGAGCCGCTTTGGCACTGCTCCCTGACGACGAGCATCTTTTAAAGCAACTTGTCACCGACACTCAAGAGGACTACTTAAGGACCACTGGTGCTGCAACAGTCACCTGTGAGTGGCGACGAGTAAGAGCGCAAGACCTGCTCGGTGGCTACCCTCCAGACACCCGCGCTACCCTTGCGCCCTTTGGCACGCTGGTGCGTTGGGCGGGTACCTGGCTACGCCGTCGCAAAGAAGACAAACCCCCAAAGCCGTTCTACGAGGCACTGCCTTATGCCGTCCGCTGCCAATCCTGTCGCGTCCGCCCAGCCAATCCCCAGAGGTCCTTTACCGACTGGGCACTCTGTCCCATCTGTCGCGCAAAACGCGACTACCGCGGCCGCAATGCCTGGTTCAAAGAGTTTCAAGCGTTTCTGGAACGCAAGATGCCACCATCTGAACGCAAGATGCTACCACCTGAACGCAAGACCTATGGCAAGACATATTACCACGATTTTGAATTAGGATCATTTCCACCGCTGGCTGACTATGACTTTGAGAACACCTCACAACCTCGTTGGCTCCCCCAAGACCTTTCAGAACTGGGACAGGCGAGCAGACGTTCTGGCTATGTGGCAATGATCTACCTGGACGGCGACGAAATGGGTTCTCTCTTTGGCAAGTTGCCTACCGCTCAGGCTTATCAACGACTCAGCGAGGCGATAGAAAAAGTAACGCGCAACGCCGTCATGGCTGCCCTGGCGATCAATCTAGGCCCCAAAAAAGTGTCACCCAGTCCAGCCCGACAACAAGTCGGCGAACAAATATCGCGAGACAGCAGGATATACATTCATCCATTTGAAATTATCACCATCGGCGGTGACGACGTGGTGTTGATTGTGCCGGCTGATGCGGCATTGTCCATCGCCGCCTCTATTTCAGAGACATTTACAACCCAAATGCGGACTCATTGGCTAGAGATTCTAGAAAATCTCCCGGCTGAAACACGGCAGAAACTGGAAAGCTGGACGTTCACTATGTCGGGCGGCGTGGTCATTGCCGACGATCATAACCCAGTGCGCATCCTGTATGACCTCGCTGTTGAACTCAAAGGAATTGCCAAACGAGCGCGCCGGGACGCTGGCACGGACGACATAGGTTATATCGACTTTCAAATCCTCAAGTCAGCCGACATGCTGGAACGCAAGGTAAGAAATGTGCGCCGGGCCTATCCATATCAGTTTGACGATGTCGACAGGAACACATTGCGCTTGTGGGCAAGGCCCTATCCGGCCAACGTTTTGGGCACTTTGGTCGAACAACTCCAGTCGTTGAACCTGTCACGCACCCAAATGTACCGGCTGGTGGAATCATTGCCGCGGGGGCGTCAGGAGAGTTCACTCTTCTATCTTTATCAAAAAGCCCGGCGACCCGAGGAAATGATGCCGCTGCACAAGTTGCTGACGAGCCTCTGGCCTGCCAATGATGCCCAAGACCCTATGCCCTGGTACCACGCACCCAAAGCTCTGCGGCAAGCCGGCATCCGCTATTGGACGCCCTTATGGGACATTGCGGAACTATATGACTTTGTGGATAGAGAGGAGATCAGTGACTATGAAGGTTGAGGCGACCCTCTTGTTTCAAACGCCGTTAAACATTGGCTCTGGTGCCCAGCACGGCACCCTGGCTGACAGGGCTATCATCAAAGACCGATACGGTTGGCCCTACCTGCCGGCTTCGGCTTTCAAAGGCTGGTTGCGACATGCAGTAGAACAAGTCGCTCGGAAACTGGCGTTGTCGGTGTGCGAGACCCATCGCCAGATGTGTCAGGATATAACGCATCCTTGTGTAGTTTGTTCTATTTTCGGGTCGACGTGGATTCGGGGCAAGCTGCCGTTCGCCGATGTGGAATTGAGCGGCCCACCCGAATTGAAAGCTAAACTCGAGGCGCTAAAGCGGCAGAGACTACGCCCACAGACAGAATCACGCTACGGAGTGTCCATTTCCCGGCGCCGGGGTGTTGCCCAACACCAATTGCTCTATACCACGGAACTTTTTGAACCGGGAGTTCACCTGGAGTTTCAGACGACGCTACGAGCGTTTCCCCAAAAACCTCTGATTCGCCAGGAAGCCGCCTTACTGGCGGCAGGTTTGCGCCTGCTGCCTGCTGTGGGACGAGGCAAGTCCGGCGGGCTGGGGTGGGTCACAGCCCAGGTGGCCGTTTACGATGAGGATCGCCTCCTGAGCGACCAGGAGTTGCGAGCGACTTTGGCAGAAGGGAGTTGAGACTATGAGCGACGAACCCGGCGCGGTAAAGCGGCAGGTACACCTGGTACGGATCACTCCTTTGAGCAAATTGTTGATCGGCGATGACTCTGGTCTGGGCAACTATCAGCAAACACTGGATTACATTCCCGGTTCCATAGTTAGAGGAGCGGTAGCAGAAGTTTTGTTAAAGTACAATCCTAACTCGAAAACGAGGGACTATTGCCAGGTGTTTGAACATACGCAACCACCCATTTTTAGCCACTGCTATCCCGGAAGATCACGGACCGCTCGCGTGTTCCCATTTCCTCTCACTGGGCGCACCTGCAAACATTATCCCCACTATCCACGACCCAAACCCAAGTCAGGCGATAGGCCACGCCACAGCGTCTTTGACACGCTAATTTCCCAGTTTGTCTACGAGTTAGTGAGCGATCCTGAATTTCCTAATCGGAGTAACCTACTGCCTGAACTGGGAAAGGATTGGGCAAAGATACAGACTTGTTATGATCCAAGTTGTCCCACTTGCCAAGGTCCTGTCATACCATCAGAAGGCTATTACCAGCTGGACAGAGACGACCATCCAGGTCTTGCCGCAGAAGTTCAGATCAGCCGAGCCACCCATGTCGGGATCAACCGGGCAAGAGGGGTAGCGGAAGAAGCACTCTTGTTTACTCAGGAGACCATCGAACCGATGGGTGAGGATGGCTCGATCTACTTTATCGGACAGGCAGTGTTGCACCCCGACTACCTGGTCAAAGATGCCGAGCTGCGCCAAGAGTTGCTGCCCGGCCTGCGGGAGGTGAGATCCATAGGCCGAGGGCGGTCGCGGGGGTTGGGAAAGGTGCGAATAGATGTGATACCCCTACCAACAGAGAACAAAAAAGAAGAATTAAAAAAGAAACTGGGCAAGTTCAATCGAGAAATCCACCAAAGGCTGCAAACCTACGTTGCGGACGACGAGCGGTTGACGTTGGCCGATGGAACGTTTTTTACCCTCACTTTACGTTCCGAGGCGATTTTTACCGGTGAGCTTTGCCAACCGGTTCTCTGGCCATTAAGGATGGAGCAGACTCTATCCAGTCAATTCGCTCTCTACCGATTGCGATCCTGGGCACGGACAAAAATCATCGGTGGCTGGGACAACGCCAACCGGATGCCGCGCCGCACGCAGCTGACCGTCCAACGGGGAAGTGTCTATCTCTATTTCACACCAGAGCTGGACCAAGAAACAATAGCCAGCACGCTGGTGAAACTGGAAACGAGCGGCATCGGAAAAGAACGAGAACGCGGCTATGGTCAAGTGACAGTGTGCGCTCCTTTTCACCTTCAACCCGTGTCGGCCGTGGTTGAGAAATCTGTCCAATTGCTTCCTGATTTGCCGCGTCAAGAGATCGCCAGGCGAATGCTCGAAAGCGCACAACGTGGAGAGACGACAGGTCTTTCCTGGATGGCGGAACAAACGCTCAAAGCAGTCATCCATGACCCGGATCTGCCAGACAAAATTTTGTTGCTCAAATCGACACAGGCACAGCTGTTGCTGCGCGTCGCCTCTCAAACAGCCAGCATCGAGGAAGTCATGCTGTGGATTCGTGTCCAGATGGGACGGCAGCCGGAACAGTGGGGTGCGGATCAGCTCGGCGAGAGAGTGTTAAAAGATCTGGCAAAGCTCCGAGATGCAGAGGACCCCATTGCAGCCGTGCGCGGCTATGCCGGGCAGTTCTACCGCTGGGTCGTGGCCCTCCGGGGAGAGAAAGGGAGCGAGGAGGAAAACGATGAATGATCTGATAGACATGCGCAGCTTTGCCTCCCGACTGCGCTTGAGAGGTCAGTTGATCCTGGAGACAGGTCTGCGCGTCAGTGCCGGGCGGGACATTACGGCTGAAGCAACAAACCTTCCAGTGTTAAAAGATGTCTTCGGCCAACCTTACATCCCCGGCGCCTCGTTCAAAGGGGTCTGGCGAGCCTATACAGAAAGCATGCTGCAAGCTATCCAGACAAGATTCTGTGTGCGTGGTCTGGCTTGCATATCGGTACCCCGCAGCGAGAGACCCTCGGCAGATTCGGAAGGTTGCCTGACAATCAGCAAAGTCAATGCTATGAAAGCCGATCCCCACTACAACGGGCAGGCGGCACAATTGGACGCCGACCTGCGTGCCCAAAGCTGTCTGACTTGCCGGGTCTTTGGTGCACCCTGGCTGGCGTCCAAAGTGCTGGTCAAAGACCTGGTCATTGATCCCACGACCTACTATCGACCAGAGTTGCGAGACGGCGTGGCCATAGATCGCGATACGGCCCACGTGAGCAAGCGGCGCAAATACGACTATGAGATCGTGCCAGCCAACGCCGAATTCGCTCTCGAAGTGGTGGTCGAGAATGCCATGCCAGAAGAATTGGGTACTGTATGGGTTGGATTGGCAGCTTTCGAGTCGGGTCACATACAGCTGGGCGGCGGACGATCGCGGGGTTCCGGTTGGTGTCATGTCGAATTCGACTGGGCAACCTGTGAATATGTCGAGGGCCGGGAAAATCTGCTCGATGTCCTGTTTCCCGGCAAGGAGGCCAGGCCAGTCGAATCTGAAGCAAATTGGTCAGGCCGGCAAGAAACCTGGATAGCAGCGCTGGAAACTTTTATCGAAAAGAAAAAGGAGGCTGCCCGTGACTTCCAACAGTGACCTGACGATCTACCTCGTTGAAAAAACGGATGTGGACACGCTGGAAACTGTGTTGGAGAATAAGAACCTCCGCTGGGTCTATGCTGAACGAGTCACAGAGAGTCTCTTTACCACAGTAGATACCCTGCCTCCTTTGGCACGCTGGCAACACGGGCGGGCTTTCGGCCCCACTATGGAGGTCGATTGGTGGCGTGAAGGAATACCCGGACAAGAGACCTATCGCCTCCGCTTGCTGACCGAACAACCTACCTTGCCTGACGGTGCACCGTGGCAAAGAGTGAAAACAGCTTTGTCATGGAAAGCCTTGCCCGATCTCGACTTGGCCGAGGGACAAATCCGTCTGGCAGGTAAACGGCCGGACACAAAAGCCGATCCTGTCTGGCTTGAAGCTCGCCTGCCCCGACCTTTGCATTATCCCAACGTGGGTGGCCTTTCATCGCCTGAAAAAGTCGCGCTGCGCGTCCGCTGCTATCGAGACCAGGATGGAGTTGTCTGGATGCGAATGTTATGCCTTGAACCCAGCTGGAAAGAAAGGGATGCACAGCATGGAAATTGATAAACAGGCCGTTCTGATCTCCCCGCTGGGACTTTCGCCGGGGGCAGTGAGCGGTGTCTTTTTTGAGCTCAAGTTGGCCTATTATATAGATGTCCAACGCATAGTGACCATCGGGCCGGACGATCAAGAGAACGAGCCTCTGAGAGAATCGCTCTCCATCCTCAACGATATTTTTCGGGGCCGCGTAGAGCATCGGTGGCTGCCATTGGTAGGCATAGATGATCTCTCTACCGATGCAGAGTACCGGGTATTTCAGACCTTTGCTGACGAGATCCGGCAGGCCAAGGAGGAAGGGTGGGAGGTGGTCGTGGCTGTCACCGGTGGACGCAGCGGATTGGGCGCGATGGCTGCGATGGCCGCACAGTTCTATGGGGCCGACGCGCTGTGTCACCTCCATGTTTCTTCGGACATTGAGGAAAAAGGACGCGTCACCAGCAGGGAGATGGATGCCATCACTCAGCGCGAGATCCCCGGCCCCGGCGTGCCGGGAAATAAAGTTCACAAACGAAATCCCTATCTGGATCCAATTCGTGCTGGCAAAGGGCGGCTGGTAGAATTGCCCTTTGTCCGGCTGGACATCACACCTCAGGAGTTGACCCGCATCGCCCGGGGCGAGGTGACAGCCTTTATCTATGATTACCTGCGCCAGCATCCCCAGGTGTTGATCGACCTGCCACAAGACTTGCGCCACCAATTCTGGACTGCCCGTCTGGCTGAGAAGCGCCAGACACCACCTCGCGAGTATAAAGAGTTTGCGCTGCACGTGGTGCAAAAGCCAGATGGCAACTTTCAAGTGGAGGTAACAACTTCGCCTGCAGGGGAAGCTTGTGAGGATATCTCGCCCCCTTTTTTAGGGAGCGAATTGCGGGATCTGCGTGACCAACTGTCTTTGCAATCCCTCAACCACAAAAGTATCACTGCTATTCGAGAGAGAGGCAAGCATCTCTTCGACAGTCTGGTCACTGCCTCCATAAAAAGCCGGTTTCTAACCGCTTGGGGCTCTATCGACAAGAAAGAAGGCCTGCGCCTCCGCCTACGCTTGCCATCAAACGGAGACTTGGGAGGCCTGCCCCTGCGCCAGGTGACCTGGGAGATCCTGCACGACCGCCGTGAATTTCTGGCCCTTTCCTGGCGCATGCCAATTGTGCGTCACCCCGAAATACCAGAACAAATCCTCGAGACACTGGCTGTAACGCCTCCTTTGCGCATATTGGCCATGCGGGCGAACCCACCCGGCTCGACGGCGCCAGTCGAGAAAGCGCACATCGATCAACTTTGCGCCGGGCTACGGTTGCTGGAAAAAGAAGGGCTGGCAGAGCTGGTTGTGCCCGAGGGTCCGGCCACGCTGGACACGCTCCGCAAGCATCTGCGATCGCAAGAGATACACGTTTTCCACTTTGTCGGACACGGAGGGTTCGATTCTAACTTGGGTGGAAAGTTGTTGTTTGAAAATAACGACGGGCAAAAACACTGGGTGTCCGCCCGTCAGGTGGCGCAGACGCTTTGCGACGCACCAACGCTGCGCCTAGTAGTGCTCAATGCTTGCCACGGAGCCCAGACACCTCACGGCGACCCATTTGTCGGGGTGGCCGAGTCTCTGATGGAAGGAGGTCTCCAGGCAATCATCGCTCACCAGGGGCCGATCAGTATCCAGGCAGCGCTGGTGCTAACCTACGAGTTTTACGCCAGCCTGGCACTGGGATTTCCAATAGAGGCGTGTCTGGCCGAAGCACGTAAGGCCATCAACGGTAAAGGAGATTTTTTCGAGCCAACGATGGAGTGGGCTCTGCCGGTTCTCTTTATGCGCTCTCGAGACGGCCAATTATTCGACATCACGCCTGGGAGAGCAACGAGTGCGGGAGGAAAGAGATGAACAAAGAACAAGCCCATGAAGCAATGCTGCGCGACCTGATCTTGCAGGAGAGCCTTGACCAGTGGTTGGACCGCGTCGTACTGGCAGCAGAGAAAACCATCCTGCTCCTAGAAGGAAGCAGCGGCATGAGGACCAACCAACTGCGCAACGTCATTAACGTGGCCAACGAAAGCCACAGCGTGCCGGTAGTGGTCAACTTTATTCGCTACCAGTTGGGACGTATGCCTCAGGGCAAACCGTGGCAGTACAACGGCTTTGGCTTGCAGGTCGTGAGAGACATTGAAAGAACGTTGCGAGACGTGGCCGACAAGGCAGTGAAGGAGGCTTTTCACCAGGCGGCGTCCGCCGCCTTGACGTTAGACGAGACAGATCGCGCAGGTATGGTACAGCAGGTTCACCGCCAGATGGTGCCCCTTTACCTGGGTTACCTAGGTCGCGCTTTTGCCTTTGTGGACAAGACTGGAAATTGGGCTCACCTGCGACAGGCCATATCCGAGGCCTCCGGGAGAAAAGGGGGATAGCATGTTTGATGTCTTTCGCAATCGCCTGACCGTGACGGCCACGCTAGTCACACAGACAGCGTTGCGCGTCGGTGACGGTCGGGCCACAGCTCCCACAGGCACAGACCTGCCGATCGTCAAAGATTGGCGTGGACGGCCATTTATCCCCGGTGCGTCGTTCAAAGGGGCACTGCGGGCCCGCGTCGAGGCATTGGTGCGGGCAGTAGTGCCGGGCAAGAGGGGAGCATGTAATCCCTTCGACGATCGAGAAACCTGTCTTTCCAAACAAAAAGTCAGGGATCTGCAAAGAAAAGCCCGAGAGCTGGACAAGACCGATCGGTGGCTGACCGACAAACTGATCGTCAGAACCTGCCTGGTCTGTGCCACGTTTGGCGCGCCGTGGCTGGCTTCATCTCTGCGGATCAAAGACCTGGCTGTCGAAGAAAAGACCTGGCTGGGCCAGACAGAAGTGCGCAACGGAGTGGCAATTGACCGTGATACCGAGACAGTGAGTGGCACTAAACTCTACGATTACGAGGTACTACCAGCGGGTACCCACTTTGCCTTCGAATTGATGCTAGAGAATGCCGAAAACTGGCAACAGGGCATGTTGCTGGCTGGTCTGGCAGCCTTTGAGCGGGGCGAGGCAGCCCTTGGCGGCTTTCGCAGCCGGGGGTTGGGTTGGACACAACTCACTGACCTGCAACTGATCTTCTCTGCACCAGGTAACAGCTCAGGACGGACCGTGCGGAATTATCTGTTGCCTGGACAGGAGGAACCGGCGTCCAAAGTACAACAGCAGGAGTGGCGTCAAACGTGGCGCGCCGCATTTAGAGACAAACTTAAAGAGCGCGCGAGAGAGGCAAAGGAGAAACAAGATGCATAAGCGACTGTTAAACGAGGCGATCCTGGAACTGACCATCCGCCCCGACGGGCCGATCCTCGTGAAAGCAGGCGAAAGTGGCGCCGACCCAACGCGCCCGGACATGGAATTTGTCCGCACCCGGCGCAACGGCGTGCCCACTATTTACCTGCCGGGAAGTACCCTTAAAGGTACCATCCGCGCCCACTGTGAGCGCATCGTCCGCTCGGTAGGCGGAGACCAACCAGATGCAGGTCGTGCCATCTGGAGCTGTGATCCGCTTGCCAACAGAAATAGCTGTAGCGAGCGCTTAAAGAGCAAAAAGTGGACGGGCGACAAGATTTATCATCGATCCTGCTTCATCTGCCAGCTTTTTGGCCACACCAGCCTGGCGGGCCACCTTCGTACGGCCGACGCTTATCCCGACGATCCAGACACAGTGGTCACAGAAGAACGCAACGGCGTGGCCATTGACCGGGTGTTTGGCTCGGTGGCAGTGGGGCCATTCAACTTTGAAGTGGTGACAGCCGGCGAATTCAAGACCCGCCTGTACGTCAAAAATTTTACCCTGGCTCAGTTGGGCCTGCTGGCCCTGGCACTCCGCGATCTAAAGTTGGGTCGCGTGAGCATCGGCTTTGGCAAGAGCCGGGGATTGGGACGTGTGACGATGACTTTTAACCGGCTTGCCCTTCGTTACCCTATGGGGAAACTCGAAAAAGGGCTTTCCCTGCCAGGCACAGATACAATCTTTTGCAACCACGACGAGGTAGTCGGCGTTGGCGCGTTCAAGGAACTGATCCCAGAGAACTATGGCTATCCTAAACCGGCACTGGAAAAAGTCAAGCTCCCCGATGGCCTCAAGCTAACGACAGACAAGTGGGCCGAAGTAGTGCTGGAATTAAAAAAGGAGACCGATATTGAGAGGGTGTGGGCCGATGCCTGTGTGCCGGCGTGGCGAGGGACAGCCGGGCTGGCCTAGGGGAATGGGTCAAAAGGAGGTGGCAACGTGAGACATAGATTCGAGGGGCCACAGGAGCCAAAACCCTATACCTTTGTCGAGATTTCGCCCTTGGAACAGGCGGATCGCAAGTCGCCAGCGGGCCATGATCGATATCTGCCAGATCGAGTGAGCGGTCATCTGGATGCCACGTTGATCGTCGTCACGCCATTGCACGTTTCCTCGGGCACCGTGCGTATGACAAACAGCCACACATACCCCCTGGTGCGTTCGGTGACGCGCAGAGGGGGCCGTCCGATTGTGCCGGCTTCCACTTTGAAAGGGATGACGCGCAGCGTTGTGGAAGCCATCACCCACTCCTGTGTGCGGGTGACTCGCGCTCGACCAGACAACCTGCCCGAGGGTGCGGCCGCCTGTCGCAACAAAAAGCAGCTTTGCCTGGCATGCCGCATGTTCGGCGCAATGGGCTACGAGGGTCAGATTCGCTTCACCGACGCGGTGCTGGGTGACGAGTACCAGCTGGCAGTCGCCCGGATGCCCTCCCTTTTCGCGCCTCGCAGCCGGACCCGGGCTTATTTTGATGGTGATCAAGTCAGAGGTCGCAAGTTCTACCGTCATGGACAGACGGTGACGGATGCCAACACGCCGGTGGAAAATTTCCGGCCCGAGTCAATGTTTGAATTCAGCGTACACTTTGACAACCTGTCACCTGGCGAGGTGGGGGTACTGCTCACCGCGCTGGGATTGGGGTCAGAGAAATGGCTGCTAAAGGTGGGGGGGGGTAAACCCCCTTGTTATGGCTCCGTGGTGGTACAGAAGCGTGCCTTGCAAGTGTGGCGCGAACCTGGTGAGTTGTACGCCTCTTACCAGACATCTCCCACACCGGCCGTGATGCCCGAGTACCTGAATGCCGCCAAATCGCTCCTGGAACCGGCGGCAGTGAAAGAATTCGCCCGCGCAATGGAAATTCGTCCAGAGCGGAATTGCCCCAGAGACAACTATTAGCTGTCACTCCAGGAGGATGCAATAGATGATGGTCGAGAGCAAATTGTCGCCCCTGGAACTGCTTAGTCAAAAAATGGCCACATCTTTACACGTTGCAGAAGATGCAAGAAACGAGATAGTTGATCTGTTACAGGTGCTTGGCTCTATCCCTGAATCTTTCGAATACGAATTCGAGCAAGCTCTAAGACGATACCTCATTGAAAACGGGGGGATCGAAAATGGAGGAGTTAATCGTGTTCTGTCAGACAAATTCTCTCTGAGACGAAGGGAACTGATTGGATTGGCCCAAGATATTTCGGGTGAAAACGACTATTGCTCTGAAAAAGCCACCAAAAAAGAAGCTGTAAACAAAATCATGGAAGCAATCTCAGTAAAGCCAATTAAATCTCACCCGATCTTTAAAGGGATTCAGTGGATCAACCGTCGTCTTGAAGATAGCGAAAATCTGGGGACCACGGGAACAAAGCAAAAAGTTGTTGAAATTGCTCAACTTGGCTGGAATTACCTGGAAACAATCTTGAAGGTCTGCATCTGTTTTTACAACAGAGCTTTCAATCCCAAAGATAAAAGTAGTATCTCCAATGCCTTTGCAAATGCAATGAAAAAGATAGAGGACAAATCGCCAACTGGGCTTTTTGAAAATATCAAGGGTATCGAAAACAGCTACTCAAAAGATGAATCTGAACAGTACCGTGCGCGGTGTCAGTGGTATTTAGATCGTCCGAGTCCATTTCATTCACTGTTAGAGGGTGAGGAAGAATACCAATACAAGGGAAGGAGGAAGCTCATTGAAGCATTCCCTGAATATTGGCGCAATCGCTAAAAAATTTTTGGCGGAAATTTACCCCCATTGGATGACATAGGTGAAGAAGACGAAATCGTACTGAAACTAGATAGATATTGCAAATACAGAACAGATGTCGTCTATTATCGGCATTTTTACGCCCACAAAGATGAGCTGTTTGCTCTGGCCAACGGGCTCGGCAGAGCAAACAGGTCGTTTAGTGCGGCTAAAGAGATTATAGGTAGAATACTGAGTAAAAATATTTGTCCCACTGTCATTGTACCTGTGGAGCAAGGGATCGATATGTACGGCCGTCAGGTTGTGCGTTTTCTCAAGGAGCAACAACTGTTGACATTTGAAAGTCAACTCCTATCTGAAAATGAATTGGAGGTTGGATTTGTGTACCTCACAGATCTGGCCAAAATCCAAGCCACTGAAATTGATTTGGGAAGACATTATCTAAGCTTTCCGGCTGGCTGTCTATACAACGGCTTCTATGCACCCAAACTTTACTTGCTGGAAGATATTCTAACAGACGCAGGATTAAAAAAAGCTGTTGAAAAGACGTTATAGTAAAAAAATAGTAATCTCAAAAAATATGGAATGACCAAGTCGATAAAACTGATGCCCCACTTTGACACTGAAAACAGTCTGCATTGCCTAGGTGCGGAACACCTTTTTTCAGTAGAATCATAGAAAGCTCTTAAGAGATGAAAGGCTCACATCTAAAATGAAAGATCTAGAACTACAAATTGCTGACGACATAGCTCGCGAGTGGGCGCGCGCAGGCACCGACCCAAACGAGGTGAGCAAAGTCTTGTCCTTTCTTCGAGAAGAAAAGGATGGTCGTCGTTTTTTCCTATTTCTAGATACTATTGTCATAAACGGCGAGACGGTCATGCGAAGCAAACGCACCATAAGCTACTATCGCCAGATTCGAGATGTATGCCGCCAGTACCTATCACCCTACCAAGATAAACCAAAGGTCATGGCCCAGATCCTGGGCTGGGCCGGCCGGCTGACGCGTTACTATGCCATCGAAGACAAAATCGGCGTCCCCCGGTCCGTACGTAAGCCTCAGCCCCGTTTCTATCCTGTGGGCGATCGGTTAACTGGTACGGTCCAATGGTTCGACGGTGACAGGCGCTATGGCTTCATTACACCTGATGGAGGAGGCAAAGACATCTTTGTCCATCTTTCACAAGTGCAAGGTCGCCAGGCACTGCGCCAAAGACAGCGAGTCAGCTATGTCATGGGCACAGGCCCAAAGGGGAAACCCCAAGCTCAGGACGTACGGCCAGAATGACAAAAGCAAATGCTAAAGCTCACAACAGAGGATAAATAACTAATGCCCTACCAAATCACTCTTCCCCTCCTAACCAAACCGGCGACTCCCTTCCCCCCCACCCCCCACCGCGCCCTCCAAGGCGCCCTCTACACCTGGCTCCACACCGCCGACCCCCAACTGGCCGGCCTCGTCCACAACCTCCCCGGCCCCAAACCCTTCACCGTCGCCCCCCTGCACCGGC
>CAYRYW010000041.1:1944-13391 GCA_964428725.1 uncultured Dehalococcoidales bacterium | reverse complement strand
TGTGGCATTTTGGCATATGCGGCGAGGTAGGCGTCAATCTCGCGCGTCGCCTGATTGCGGATGCTGTTGGCGTACTCCTGTGCCTTCGTGTTCTGGTTTAGTGCCTTGGTTGCGAGCGTGTAGACAGTCGTGAGGCCTGTCACGGCCAGCGAGGCAAGCCCAAGGGCGCCTGTTGCCTGACCGATGATGCTGGTAAGGCGGTCGGTGGCCTTGAACGCGCGGCCCACGCTGTTCTCAAGCCCCTTGTCGAGCGACTCCGACAGGTTGCCGATGGTCGCAGTCGCACTGCTGGCGCCGCCGGCAACTGAATCCGTGGCCGCCGCCGCAGCCTTGGCCGCCGTGGTCGAGCGCGATGCTGCTGCGGCTTGACGCTCAAGCGCCTTGGCCGCAGCTTCCGATTCGCGGGCCACGTCACGCTGCGCATCAGCGACGCGCTCGACCTGCGCGGCCGTTTCCTTGGCGCCGCGCTGCGCGACTCGGATTGTGACCTTCGGATTGCTCATCGCCGCTGTGCCCCTCTGGCTTGGGCCTCACGCTTCGCGCGGTCGGCGTCATCCTCAATCTTGCGCCGCCACGCCCACGCCTCGGCCAACGTGTTGACCGCGCGCACAGCGCCGCGGGTCAGCGCACCATGCCCCAGCGCCTCGGGCGACAGGCCGCCTTGACTCGCTGCGTACAGCGCCGGCAGCGCCGCTGGCAGCATCCGTCCAAGCGCAATGGGGCAGGCGTACAAGCGCAACTCACCATCTCCAAAGGCTGCCGCGCGCCCGCACGCCTCATCGGCGTAGATGTACGCGCGGCCCTGCTCATCCCGCATCGCGCCGGGGTAGCGGTCAAGCCCCCCGCCGCATCGACCGCGGGCCTCGTGGGTGCCGGGGTCAGCCTCGCAGTCGGCGCAGTCCCACCGACGCACGGGCATCGACCCCGCCCACGCTACTGCTCCCCAGCAGGCGCTTTTCCCTCCGCGCCCAGTATCGTCAGCCGGTCGAGGTGCGCGGCGAGCTCCTGAACGACATAGCCACGCATCGGGCCAGCCACGCGGGCCAGCGCATCGGCCGGCGCCTCGCCCTCGGGCACGAAGTCAGCAGCCACCAGGGCGCGGCTCACGCGCGCCCACCGAAGGCGGCGCTGGCGGGTGTCGTGGTCATGCAGCGCCTTACGGTCGCAGTCGGGCAGCGCAGCCGTCGCGCGGGCCACGGCCTCACCGTCAGCCAGATCCACCCCGTCGCGCTTCATGCGCTCGTAGACGAAGCCGGCAAGCGGCACCGGGGCGCCGGCCGCAGCCTCGCAGGCGTCGTCCTCAGCAGCCGACAGCGGGCGCAGGGTGACCATGCACCCGCCATCGCTCAGGCCGTCAGGCTGCCCCGTCTGGACGTAGGTGGCCACCACGTCGCTCCACGCATCGCCGGCAGCCTCAGCCGCGTCGTCGTCCAGGCACGCAAGCGGGCCGGTCCAGCGGGCGTTCACGTCAATCATCGGCAGGGTGAACGGCATCAGGTGCCCCCAAGGTAGATGACCGCGTTACGCAGGGTGCTGCTGCCGGCCTCGTCGCCCACATAGTCGCCCATCGCGTAGGCGCGCGACTGCTGCAAGAGCCCGTCGTCCTCAGCGGTGACGTTCGGGTCAGCCGTCAGGTGGGCAGCCGGGATGTTGAACCCGAAGCCGTTGAGCGCGGTGGTGTCGTCGCTGATGGGCGCACCGCCGATGGTGATGCCGCGCGCCACCCGGTTGAGCAGATCCAACTCGTCGGCGTCCGTCGGCGCACGGCTGACGTACTCCATCGAAGCAGTGGAGCCGCTGACCTCCATGTCGCTCATCCCGATGGCAGGGCAGCCGGTGCCCACCGGGGTCAGCGTGTTCTCCAGGCTGATGGTCAGCCCGTCCAACTCGAACGGCACCTTGACTGCATCCAGGCTCACCGACGAGCCGCCCGCGTCCACCAGACCCGTGCCGCCCGCGGTGCGGTACAGCGCCACGCCGCGAGCCACGGCAGTGGGCGACGCGATGCGCGAGGCCGTGACAGGGGTGAAGTTACCCGGGTTGATGTCGCTGATGATGATGGCCGCCGGCATGGTCAGCTCGGCCAGCCAGAACCCGTTGTCGTTGCTGAACGACACGCTCGACCACCGACACCCGTAGGCGACATACTGCGCGTCCAGCGAGGTGCCACGGATGGCGACTGACGAGCCAACGGCGCCCGTGTCGGTGTAGCGGCCCACCGCGAAGTTGAGCCCGCGCTGGATGCTGTCAGCGCCGGTCAGGGCGCGCGGCCAGTAGTGCGAGAAGGTGGCCTCGTTCGCATCCACCTTGACCACGCGGTTGACCACCATGCAGCCGTCGATGTTCGCCACCACCACCTCGCCGTCCGCGAGGCCAGGAGGGGCGCCGAAGTCAACAACGCCGTTGTTCGAGCCCATGCCCGATGGGGTCAGCGCGCCGCCGCCGTGGTCGGTCAACTTCGACCCGCTCGCGAGCATCAGGCTCAAGGGCATGCTGTTTGCGTCGGGGATGCCGGTGTTGCCACCGCCCCAGCCCTTGACCCGCATCTGCACGGTGACTTCGCCGGTTTGGCGCCGCACGCGGGCGCCAGCGGCCGTCCACGACGCACTCACCTCGGGCGGCAGCCCGCCAGGGCCAAGTACCGCGGTGCCGTCCTCCACCAGTTCAGACTCGCCGCCGAACACGGTCACCGACGCGCGCTCAAACTCAGCCGCATAGAACGTCAAGCTGCCGGCCGACGGCTGGCCGGTGGTGCTGTCGATGCTGCCGAAGCTCGACTCAGCAGCGACTTCAAAGGAGCGCAGGATGGCGCTGCTCATGGATCGACCTCCAGGGTCAGGGGAATGGTGATGGCCTCGTGTACGGGCGGCTCAACTGAGTCGTCTGCACCGAGAGGCTCAGGGCCAGTAGCCTCGCCGAACAACACCGAGGTTAGGCCGGTGGTGCCGTAGTTCCAGGCCGACGGCGTGAACATGATGGCGTCACGCAACAGGCGCACGTCCTCGGCCTGCTGCACAGCGAGGCCCATGCGCGAGCCGCGGTCGCGGTATCGGATGCGCAGGTCTGCGAAGATGCGCAGGCGGGCCGACACGCAGCCCCCTTCGCCCGCATCCAGTGCACGCACGTTCGCCAACTCGAAGAGCCGGTCTACGCCCTCCATCGCGGCGCCCAACTCAGGCACTCCGCCGTGGTCGGGATCCAGCCACACGAACGCATCGCCGTAGGCCGGCGCGGTGGACTCCACCAGTTCGCACACGCGACGCAGGGACGATTCAGCGTTGCTGCTCACGCTGCGCCTCCTGTGCCTCGCGGATGGTCCGCTTGACCTCTGCGTCCAGCACTTTCTCGAGCACACCCATCTCGTCAGGCGGCACGCCCATGAACGGGCGGCGGCTGTTCACCCCGCGGGCGTACCTGATGGCACCGCCGCTGGTCTGCACCACCACCTTGCGCGCGCTCGCCTTGGTCACCCGAATCGAGCGCATCAACTGCCCGCTGAGGGTCAAGTTCACGGCATTCGAGCCGGTCGACAGGCGCTTGTATTCGGCGTATCCGCCCGCGTAGTAGACGCTCGCCCCGGTGCGGGATGGTTGGCCACCCTTCGGCTTGAGACGGGCACCCGTGCCGCGGAAGCGGCTGATGTAGATGGGGCGCGTGCTGTACGGCGTGAACTTGTCGCCGTCAGCATCTACGCCCTGCTGAGTGCGGCGCCTGATGAGCGCGACCACCGTGTTGCCCAAGGTGGTCATCCCGCGCTTGTCGATGATGTCGCCCACGTCCAACGTGGCAACAGTGGTCTTAAGCGAGATGTTCACCGCCGCTCTCCCATCGTCCACCATGCTGCCCGCGCAGGCACCACCGACGGCACCGCCTGCGAGGCCGTGGCGAAGCCAACCAGCCCCGGCGACTCGCCCGCATCAACCACGCCGTCGCGGTTCAGGTCAGTCCAGGCAATCGCGAGCGCCTGCTCGAAGTAGACTGCCGCCCGCTGCGCATATCGCTCAGCCTGAGCAGGGTTGACGGACTCGATGAGGCGCGCCGCGACCATCGCCGCGTGACACTCGACGAACGGGGCCGCCTCCACGTCATCCGGCCAGGCGTAGCCCGGTGCGCCGGCCTCGCGCACAGCAGCCCCCACCCGCAGGCGCAGGGCCTCGTGCTCGGCGTAGATAGCCGCCTCCAGCCCCGCGCTGCCGGCCTGCGACAGCCGACCCAGCTCGGGAAAGCGAGCGCGCACACCATCGGACGACAGGCCGGTGTTGAACGGCTGGCGCACCACCGAAAGGGTGCCCTCAAGCCGCCGGACGTTCGGGTCGATGCCGAAGGCGCCATCCGAGCCGTTGGCTGGTTGCAGCACGCCCCAAGGGATCGAGTAAGGAATCGGGAAGTCGCCCGACACGGTGCGGGTGACGCTGCCCACCACGGCTGCGGTGTCCTCGTCGGCATACCACAGTGCCGACTGAATCACGGCGTTTGCGTCAATCGTCAGGTCGCGCTTGAGCCGGTCAGTGAGGTAGAGCGTGGTTCCGTCAATGCGGGCAATCCGAATCGGGATGACGCCATCCCGGCGGGTGTAGAGCCACGCGTCACCGAACGGGGCAACGCCGCTGACAGCCTCGGTCACATCGTCCACCACGATGCGGTCGCGGGCGGGCTGCGACGTGGGGATCAGGGTGGCCCATGCAAGCGCGAGCGCCGTCGTTTCGGCGCCTGCCGTGGGTCGGTAGGTCACCGACGCCGACTCGCCACCAAGCGCGCCGTTTGACGTTGCCGTGGCGATGAGGCCGGGCGACCGCCACCACAGGCGACCGCCGCCGACGCGGATGGTCTTGCGCGGGCTGGTGTCTGGAGCATTCATCGTGCAGCCCTCGCGCGCTGGTTGGCGGTCCTCACGTCGGCCATTGTACCACGCTCCAGCCCCATCGCATCCACAGCGACCTCAGACAGCGGCGACCACGAATGGCGGCAGTTGTACCCGCCGCCGCTGATGATGGGCGACACTACCGTCTGCGCGTTGTCGAGCCGGCCCACCGCCTCACGGGTGAATGCCTTGTCCACCAGCACACGGCAGAAGGGCCGCGTGATGGCGTCGTTGGGACCGAGGTATGCGAACCACTCAGCACCCGCAGCCTCCGCATTCACCGCCGTCACCGTGCGGTCGAACTCAGCTAGTTGGGTGCGCGCCTCGGTCATCGCGCGGCCGATGCTGCCGCCCGACTGCTGCTTAATGCGCCTCGTCACGGTGTCCAGGTCGTCGCCTTTGACGGCAGTGGACAGCCCGTCCCACATGCGCTGCGCAGTGGGCTGCACTATGGATTCACCCCAAAATTCATCGTCTAGCCGGCGCGCAGCAGCCTCAATGGCTGACAGGTCTACCGCGTCAGTGATGCCGCCCGCCTCCAGTTGGAGCTCAGCCAGCACCACAAGCTCAGCCATCACGTCGTCGAGATCGCCGCGCACAGGGTCAAGCGCGCCATTCAACAGCTCTGCGAAAGCCTCGGCACTGAGGTTCATGCGCCGCACCTTCTCGGGCACGTCGGCGCCCGGTGCGGCTTTCAGGTCATCCACGATGGCCCGGGTGACGTCAGCAAGCACGCGCTTGAGGCCGGTTTCCACCTGCCGCAGCCCGTCGCGCTGGACTCGGATCTGGTCGCGGATGATGCGCAGCAGGCGACCCAACTCGGGGTTGGCGTCGCGCGCTTGCGCGGTCAAATCTGCGATGGCCTTGGTGTCGCCATCGGGACCAGTGGCCCACGCTTGCCCGCCGGGCGCACTGCCGCAGTGCGGGCAAGCGTGAAACATGGTCAGCCCTCTTTGGCCGCGGAGGGCTTGCGGGAACGGCTGCGGCGCCGCTTCGGGGTGGGCTTCACCTTGGCCCCGTTGGCCTCGGCCTCGACGGGAGCAGGCGCAGGCGCAGCCTTGACCACCGGCTCCAGGGTGCAACCCCCCTGCCGGTGGCGCGCCGCCTCGTCGTCGCTCAGGTCGAGCACCGAGCCGATGGGGATGAAGCCCCCATCGAACAGGATACGCCCAGCCTTCAGTTCGTACCGCATGCCGCCCTCCTTACGCGGTGATGAGGCCGCCGAGTTGCTCGTTCACCTGGAACAGCGCCTCGCGCCAGTAGCCCAGGACGAACATGCCGGGGAAGGGCTTGCTCTGCTCCTCCTGCCGGAACTCGGGATCCTTGGTCATCACCCGGCACACGGCCGACGGACGCACGGTCAGCCCGCTGTCACCAGCGACCACGCCGTCGTTCAGGTCGACGTGCCCGGCCCAGAAGTAGCGGGTGCTGCCGTTCAGGTAGTCCACGCTCTTGGCCTGCCCGGCGTTGGCCGAGTTGCGCGACGTCTCCTGCACGAACACCCGCTCAGGCGCAATGCCGAACTCCGAGGCGATGAACTCCAGCACCTTGGGCTTGCTGATGGCGTTGCGGTTGCTGTCGGTCGGGAAGTACTGCTTCACGCCCGCGTTGCGCCGCACCGCGTCCAGCGCGGCCTTGCTCAAGTAGATGGTGTTGGCGTCGCGCCCGTACTTGCCGATGGACGACAGCAGGGTGTCCATGTCGTTGAACGGGTCGGCGCTCGGGTCGGTCCAGGCGGTGCCGGCGCTGAAGCTGTTGGTGGTCCAGTTGGCCGCCGTGCACAGCAGGTCGTTGAGGTCCACCTCGCGCTGGATGCTCAGGCGGCTCGCGATGTCCTCCACGGTGAACTGGAGGTAGTCGATGAGGGCGCCATCGATCTTGCGCTCGTCGATGTCGTCGCTGAGGTTGTACTCCTCGGAGGTGTACGTCACAGCCGACAGCGACTCGCCCGGGTTCTTGTTGTTCGACGCACCCACGGCCCGCTTGAGCGGGGTGGAGCCGTCACCGAACAGCCCGCTGCTGGTGATGATGGTGCCCGACTCGCGAGCGCCAGCCGCCACACCATCCCGCGCAGGGACGATGCGAGGCGACAGGAACCGCGCCGGGTCGTTGATGAGGCCCGCGAGCTCGCGGCTCAGGACCGGGTTGACGCCTCCACGCAGGGAGGCCAGGGAGGGGATGCCAGCCATGATGGCCTCCTTACTTGCCGTAGGTGGAGCGGGCCACGATCGCGTTCACGATGTCGCCGCTCGCGTAGGTGACAGCCTCATCCATCAGCAGGTAGCCGATGGCCGGGTCGAGGTCGGTGTCGCAGGGCACGGCCAGGCCGTTGGCGTCCGACTTGAACAGCGGGGTGTCGGTGCCGGGGGTGAACTTCGCCCCCAACTTGACCTTGCACAGCCCGGCCACGCACACCGCAGCCGACTGGCCAGCCGACCCGAGCCCGATGTCCTGCACCACGCCGAAGCCGTCCTCGTCGCCCGCGGCGCTCAGGGCCACCACAGCCTTGCCGTCCGCGTTGTCCTCGCGCTTCACGATCTTGTACTCGTCGCCGCTGCCATCGACAGCCGCGCCGAAGTAGTAGGTCCCCATCACGGCGCTCATCAGCGCACCTCCTCGATGCCGATGCCCTTGGCCTTGCAGTACGCCTTGGCCTGCTCGATGAACCGGCCGCCGATCTTGTTCTCACGCGCCCACGCCGACACGGCGTCGACGGTGTGCTCCTCGACCTGCACGGGCTCGGCCTTCACGCCGGCACGCTTGCCCACCTCCACGTCAGGGCGGGCCTCCAGGTCAGCCACGGCCGCCTCGTAGGGGCAGGCGTCGCCCACCGCCTTGGCCCACTCGGCAGGCGCAGTCAGCTTGCGGGTGTAGAGCTTCACGATGCGCTCCACCCGGTCGGCGCTGCCACCCATCGCGCGCAGGCGCTGCCGCTCCAGATCGGCCTTGGCCTGCACGTTCTCGGCGCGCAGCTCAGCCACCTGGCGGCTCAGCTCCTCGCGCTGGCCGTCAGCCAGCTCCAGGCGCCGCGACAGGGCCTGCACGTCGGCGGGCTCCTCGCGGCTCATCTCGGCCTTGGGCTCCTCGCAGGCCATCTCCTCGGCCTTGGGCTCGCTGCCCATCTCCTCGGCCTCGTCATCCGCCTCTTCGATGCGCTCAAGGGCCTCGCGGAGCATCTGCTCCAGGCCATCAAGCCGCTCGACGAGGCCCTGGTGCGCGCTCTTGAGCGCCTCCAGGTCGTCCATGCCCCCATCGGGGCGCTTCTCGGCGTCCATGCCGCTGCTCCTTGGCCCGGGGGCCTCCGTGTCGCCACCGCGCGACAACCGCACGGGGTCAATGATTCGCTCATCCTGCTGGGGGGTCGGCGTCAGCGCCGCACCCAAGAATGCCGCAGCGCCCAGCAGCTCACCGTGCTCGTCGTCACCACCACCGCCGCGGGCGAAGATGGGACCCCTCACGAACTCGGGCGAGTTGGACAGCACTGACGACTCGCCGTCCGGGGTCTGGTGCTTCGCCACGAACTCGCGCCCGTAGTCAGTCCAGCCCGGCACCACATACAGCCCATCGCCCCGCTCGCCATCATCAGCGACGAACAGGCCGACGGCCTCGCCGTAGATGTCGGGATGACCGCCGCGGGATGGGCCGTGGTTGTAGTTCAGGCGCGGCGCGCCCTCTTGCCGGTCGCACTGCGCATAGAACACCCGCACCATCTCGTGCAGGTCGGCGGCATCCAGATTGCCCAGCAACTCACCCGTGCTCTCGTCGCGCACCGGCTCACCGGCCGTCAGGGTGCGGAACGGCGAGCCCTCGTGCAGCCCCTTGGGGTTGTGGATGCGCAGCTCCTTCGGGCGGTCCATGCGCGCGAACTCGCGCACCGCACCCCGGCTCGACTCGCTGCGGCCCTCGCGCTTCCAGATGGCGTTGGCCCACCGCCGGCCCGCGTCACCACCCCACAGCATCCACGCGACAAGCCACGGGGTCGGGTTGGCCTCGGTGCCCTCGTCATCAGGCCGCTGCGCACCATGCCGCGCGAAGAACGACACCATGCGCCCGATGGTATCCAGCGACACGGGCCGGCGGTTGCTCAGGTCGCGTGCGCGGGCCACGCCGACGTCAGTACCAGCCTTGACGCGCTCGCGCATCTCCAGGCCCTTGCGGGCGTTCGACGCGACGGCCTCGGTCGGCTTGAACGACTCAGCCATGCCGCCCCCTCGCTGCCGCATACCGCGCCATCAGCCGGGCGCCAGGGTCGCCACCAGCAGCACGCCGCTCCAGCGCCGACCGCCTGTCCGCGTCTTCCAGCGGCGGGGCACCCATCGCGCTGCGCGCCATCGACTCCAGCCCGTCGTCAGGCGTCAAGATGCCCGCGGCAGCAAGCCCAGCCATTGCACCCAGCGACTCCGCGAACGTGTCAGGCGCAAGCCCCTGGTGCTCGACCGTGGGCAACGCAGCCGGGTCAAAGTCGTGCATGTTCAACTGGCACAGCATGCCCACCAGCCCGCCGCCGTCGCGCCATTGGCCGTTGATGGCCGACTGCATGGCGTCAGCGTCCTCGATGGTCATCCGGCGCAGCAACGACGCATGCACCTCGCCCAGCGAGCGGTTGCCGCTGCTCGCCCCGCCCATGCCCATCGCCAGGAACTCGACGCCGAACGCGGCGTAAATCTCCTGGGTTTCGCGCTCATCCGTCGCGATGAGCGGCGCAGGGTCGAACTTCTCGCCGGTGTTCCACCGGAACTCCAGCGCGTCCTTGATGCTCACCAGCGTGACGCGCTCGCCGGCATCGGCCGCCGTGATGTTGTCGACTGCGCGGTCCACGGCCCCGGTCACCAGCGACGACGGATCACCGCTGCCGCCATCGCGCATCGCCTGCGGGGCGAACATCGCGCGCAGGGCCTCGGGGTCGTAACTGACCTCCGGCGCCAGCACACCCAGCCGGGCCAGCGCCAAGGTGCGCAGGTCAACCAGCCGATTGCGTCGATACCATGCCGCCCACGCCGACCGCGCCAGCCCGTTGCCGGTCCAGTCAGTGCCAATCTGGCCGCGGGTGAACATCAGCAGGCGGTCGCCGGGGATGGGCTCAGGCGTCGGCCCTCCACCGCGCTGATACTGCTCAAGCGGACCAAGGCGGTCGCCCTCGCCCCACCGCTCAATGCTGGACGGGATGCGCGCCTCGAGGTCCAGCGGCACAACCCAGCCGGTCGCGATGTCGTACCGCAGCACCACCTCAAAGGGCAGCCCGCCGTAGTAGGCGAACCACGCCGCCTCGTCGATGAACTGGCCCCACGTGCGGCGCATCATGCCGGGCTCGCCATCGAGCCCCAGCGCCTTGCGCACATGCTCGGCGTATCGCTCGCCGTCAGGGTGGTCTGCCGGGGTGACGGTCCAGTCAGCCGCGCGCAGCTCAGATGCACGCGCCTGCCAGGCCATCTGCACGCGCGGGTCAAGCCGCATCAAGTCGGCTTGTCGCGCCCACTCCAACCACCCGAAGCGGTCCCACTCCCGCACCACCCGCCCGCCGCTATGGACGGTGCCCGACACGCCGCGACGCCGCAGCAAGGGCGACAGCCACTCAGGGGCGAGCGCCTCCGATGCCGCGTGCTCGGCGTTGTCCAGCGGTGCGGGGGTGGGGTTCACTCAGCCCCTCAGCGCGGCTCGACGGTGAAGTGGCCGACGAAGGCAGTCGTGGACAGGTCGACGGCGCCCCCGTCAGGGTTGGTCACCACGAGCTTGAGCACGTCGCCGGCCGACAGGTCCACCTCGGCCGCGTCCAGCGTCAGCGCGACACCGGCAGCCGCGGTGATGCCCGCAGCGGCGTTGCTGGCGGTGCCGATGACCGTAGCACCGACCTGCAAGGTCAGCACGCTGGGCGAGCCACCGTTCAGCACGATGTCCCCATCGGGGAAGATGTGGCAGGCGATGACCTTGGACTTGCGCACCAGGGCGCCGCACGCCCGCTCAGTGGCAGCGGCGGCAGCCGCAGGGCCAGCCGGCAGCGAAAGCGGGTAGGTGTCCTGCTGCTGAACGTCAGGGACGCGGGTGTGGAGAATGGGCATGCGGGCCTCGCGAGGGCTGTTCTGCCCGCAATGCTAGCACCTGATCCATTTTGGTGCAAGGTGATCTGAAACGGCGCAGGTGGTGCCCCATTTTGGAGCCAGTCACAGCAGCCGCAGTTGCGCGACCGGCTCAGGCTGCGTGGCCTTGGCGACAGGCGGAGCCGACGGCGCGGGGGCGCCGGCCCAATGCGCGATACGCCGACGCGCAAGGTCGGCGTGCTCGGGGTCTTGCTCGCACCCGACGAACGCGAAGCCCTCAAGTGCCGCAGCGCAGCCCGTGGTGCCGCTGCCGGTGAACGGGTCGAGCACCACCCCTCCGGGCGGCGTCACAAGCCGCACAAGCCACCGCATCGCCTCAATGGGCTTGACCGTAGGGTGGCGATTGGCGCGCTTGCCGGGGGCGGGCGGCACGAGCCCCGCCTCGCGCTCGCTGCGGCTCGCCTTGGCGCAGTAGCGGAACGATGGGAAGAAGCGAGCGGCGGTGCCGACGCCATCACCCGACTGCGCACCCACCTCGCCCACCGCGCACC
>CAYRYW010000041.1:0-1844 GCA_964428725.1 uncultured Dehalococcoidales bacterium | reverse complement strand
CCGGCCCCATGTAGACCGGCGGCGGCTCATCGTACCACCGGAACTCGGCCACGAAGTAGCGCAGCGCGTCGAGCGGGTGCTCTTGCCCGTTCTTGGCCGGCGTGTCGGTGCCCGGTCGGTAGACGTAGGACTGCAACGCCCGCGCGAAGCTCACCCCGTCGCCTGACGCGCTGGCCGCCCATGCCTCGGGGGTCATCAGCAGCCGGCGCCCGTGGTGGTCGTGGTGGATGCGCTCGCGCACCTGGCGCACGCCGTTGGCGATGTTCACCCGCTCCGCGAATCGCTGGTAGGTGCACGTCAGCATCAGCCCGAAGCCGCCGTCCGCGTGCGACCGGGCCAGCGCCTCGAAGTTGCTGCGCACCGTCTGCTCATGCCGCGCCTGCCCCGCCTTGTCGCCCACGCCTGCGTCAATGGCATAGGCGCCCGCCGTCCAGTCGCGACGCGGGCGCGCGATGCGCCACAGCATGCCGGCGAACTCGTGAATCGACACGTTCTCGGGGTTCAACTCTGCGACGATGACGTCAGCATCCAGCGCCGGGTCCTCCACGATGACCAGCGTCGACGGGTGCCGCCTGCCCCAGTCCACCGCGAGATAACCGCGCATCGCCGGCTCGTACTTCCAGCCAGGCGGCGTGATGTTGCCGTCCGGGTAGCGCGTCGGCCGCCACTGCGAGTAAACCGCCCCCTCGGGCGACTGCGGCATGCAGTGTAGCCGCTCCTCTTGCTGCTGCTTGGTCATGCCGGCGACGAACTGCGGCCACCCCGGGATAAAGAGGCTGTTCACTGCCGAGCTCACCCTGATGTACGCGCCGCCGTCCTCGGTCGCCCACTTCGGCCACCACTCGAACATCGACGGCCGCCCGACGACGCACAGGAACGGCCGCGCGCCGGCGCGCACACGCCCCCAGGCCATCTGCGCGACCTCATCGCCGCCGACGTATGCCGGCGCCTCGTCGATGAAGCCCCAGCCGACGTTGCCGCCCTCGAGGCTGTTGGCGCCCACGTCGCGCGTGCCGGGCCGGTGGTACGAATTGACCCACACCTTGACCCCGTTGGGCGCGCGCCAGTGCGGCGCCTGCATGCCCTGATAGGTGGCGCAGTAGACCCACCCCAGCGGCACCAGCACCGACTCGGCCAGCGACCCGAAGGCGCGGGCAGCCTGCGCGGCGCGAGGATAGACCAGCATCCCGTCCTCGTCGGGCCTCGACCGACTCAGGGCCTCCATCGCAAGCGCGATGCCGTGGGTCTTGCCGCACCCCCAGCCACCCACCACAGCGATGCGCCGGGCGCCGGTGGCGATTTGACCGAGTAGCCACGCCTGGAAGTCGTTAATGGCGCGGTCAGTCGGCATCGGGCTCCGGCATCCCGAGCGTCTGCCCATTCTCCACCGACAGCACGCGAGGCGCAGCAGCAGCCGCCTCGCGCAGCACAGCCATGATGTCCGGGCCGCCGCTGTGCTCAACCTGCACCTGCTGCTGGTGAGCATGCCGCTCAGAGAACTCGCGGTGCCTGCATGCCAGGAGGTAGCGCGCAGCCTTCCAGTCTCCATCCTTGACAGCAGCGCGGCGCACCACTGCAAGCAGCGCGATGTCGCCCTTCGCGCGCGCGGTCTCTACCTTTTCGAAGAATTCGCGGAACCCCTTCTCAGCGCGCCCCTTCCATGTGCTCCACGTGGAAGGGGCCACCCCTGCTGCCTCTGCCAGCATGCGGTCATTGGCACCAGTGCCCGCGTAGCGAAGCAGTTCGGCCACCTGCTCATCAGAAAGCGGGGGCTTGCGTCTCTTTGGTCGTCCTCTTGATTTCGCCATAATGGAGCCCTGGGGTCAGTTGCTAACTGCCTTCTC
>CAYRYW010000040.1:0-14223 GCA_964428725.1 uncultured Dehalococcoidales bacterium | reverse complement strand
TGATTACAATTTAAAAATTCAAAGAGCTGGGGAAGAAGAAAGAAAGAGATTAGAAAGAGAGAAAGAATATGAAAAAGAAGCCATTGAAGAATCAATAGACAGAGCTTATGGTAGTTTAATACAAATTGGGTTACAAATATTGTTAGCAGCTAAATATGGTAGAAGGGGATATAAAGCGGGTTATGCAAGGGGATTTCAATATAAGTATGGTAAAATGCACTTTGTTCCTGGGACACCAAAAGCAAAGATGTATAAGTATGGAATGAGAGCTTTAAGAAAAATGAAGACAGTTCCAACTAAATTTTATAAACCATTGAAAGCAACTGCAAGAACCCCAAAAGCAAAGACAGCAGAAGTTGTAAGATTTGCAAAAAAATACAAAGCAACATTAACAGGGTCTGGAGCATCATATCAACAAATAAAGGGATTTAGAACTAAATATTATAGAAGACCTGGGTTTAAAGTTGTTAAAGATATTGATTTATATATGGAGAAAGAATCCCAAGTAAAGTGGGCTAAAAGACTTTTACATGCTAAACAACATGGTATTGATATTCATGGTCCTACTTTTAGAAAACCAGGCGGGTATTATGAAATGGGAGAATGGGTTCCAGCTAAACCCAAATACATAAAGGGTGTTAAAGTAGTTGGCCCTGGTGAACAAACTATGAGAAAGGGAATCCAAACTATGAGATACTATGCTGGCAAAGCACCAGAAAGAAGTAAAGATGTATTAGATTTTGCAGAGCACATGGAATCCCAAATACAATCAGCTAAAGCATCATTAAATCCAATAACTAAAACAAAGGGATATTTAGCGGGAAGAGATTGGATAAAATACAGACAAGCATATGCACAAGAGTTTGGTAAGTGGCCAGAATTAGCTAAAAAAGTTAAAGTAACAACACCTGCAAAAGTAACTGTTCCCAAAGCTGTTAAAGTAGTTAAACCCAAACCATCTTATTACAAACCAACTAAACCAACAATTCCAAAAACTACATTTGTTAAACCTTATACAAAAGTAACTAAACCAAAAATTCTCCCAATATTTGTTGCTAAACCCCCAAAGAGAAAACCTCCAACATATAGACCAACAATAACACCTCCAACTAAAAAACCCCCAGTAATACTTACTACTACACCAGTATATACACCAACAATTACTACAACATTCCCAACACAGAAGAAAAAGAAACCCAAACCCAAACCAATTCCAAAGTTCCCCGAAGGCCCAGCAAAGAAGAGAGAAATTGCAATAGCATATAATGTTTACATTAAAAAGATGGGAACTTGGGTAAAATTAAATACATATCCATTAAAACTATCTTCTGCCCTTGGTCTTGGTGCAGAGCGGGTAGATAAAACAACTTCCATATACTTTAAGATAGAAAAAATATCCAGACCCCCAACAACAGACTCAACACATGACAATACATGGAATAAACTAAAATACAAATTTATTAAAACATCAGCAAATACATATAAAGAAAAAGAAGCATATCAAGAAGATTATGAGATTAAAGCTCAAAAATATAGAACAACTCCCTTCAAACCAAAAAAATTCAAATTAAAGGGGCTTAAAATCAAACGTAAGCGTAGAAAAAAGAAAATTAATATTAGGAGATAAGGAATCATGAATATATTGTTTAAAGCCGTGTTTTCATTTATTATGGCAGTTGCCGCATTTGGTGGAGTAATGTATCTCTACAACTTTGGAATGAGCACATATATGACTGAAATAAGCAGATTTGGAGTAGCATATGCATCATTAGCAACCTTTGTTTATTATGTATGGCACTTGATGCCCCCTTTAATTGCATTCTTGCTGGGAATCAAATATATTGGGGGTGACCATTAATGTTTAAACTATTTGGACTAATAACATCTATGTTTGTAATCATTTTAATTATTACAGGTCCAGGAACTTTAGCAATACATTATGTATGTGAAGCAATAAGAGATACTGATTTGGGAGATGCAACAACCAATACATTACCAATTTTACTTATGATTGAGCAAGTATTTATAATTACAAGTGCAATATGCATCATAGGGATTATTCTTGCTATGATAGTGTGGGCATTTTATAAAAAAAGTGGATACGAGGAAGAGTATTATGGCTAAAAAAATAAAATGGTTATTGATTCTGTTTGGGCTTATTTTACTATTTGTAGTAATGGCACATACAGCAGCAGCGGATACATATGAAGTTACATTTGACGACCCAACAATAGATGGAGATATTACATATTCTGGGGGAGCTTATAGTTCACATGACTATACTGGTTCTACAGCTGAATTAAGAAAGTCTTCAGTTGGTTCTGTTTGGGATATAAGAAGTTTTTTTGAGTGGAACATATCTTCTATTCCTGTTAATGCAAATATATTGAAAGTATCATTTGAATGGATAAGTAATGGTGCCCCCATTACAGGAAGTTCAGCAGTATATGCAATGGAGACTATGCCATCAGCACAATCTAATGATGCTGCAGGGGCACAAGTAATTTGGAATGCAATAGATGCGGGTCTTTCTTTAACCCCTGGTGGAAGTGGTATGCCTGGCGGTGCATCAGGAACTCACTACTATTTAAATGAAACTCCAGCGGCAGCAACTTATGTATGGGGTCAATCCCCAAAAGATAGTTTAGAAGAAAACTTATCAAGGGGATGGTTTGCATTGGGAATAAAAAGAATCATTACAGCTGGTAGTGATAGTCAAGCTTACATAAGAACAGAAAATTATAATGGTGTAGAAATTAAACCTCAATTATGGGTTCAGTATGAAATGACAGCTCCAGAAATAAGTAACCCAAGTCCTGCGGATGGTGCAACAGGAGTTAATTTAACACCAGATGTTTGTATTGATTTAAATCATAGTTATGGAAGTGGTATGAATTTAACATGGTATTGGTATAATGATTCTTCTGGTAATTGGGAATATATGGGCCAAAATGGTTCTACTCCAACTTATTGGAAGGAGTGTAAGATTGACCATGATTGGGTGGATGAAACATTAGTTAATTATCCATTATGGTTTTACAATACATCAAATGATTTTAAGAGTGTAGCTAATGGTGGTAGATTAAGAGAAGATGGAGCTGATATACAATTTTGGAATTTTAGTAATTCATCCCAAATGGCACATGAGTTAGAATATTATGACCCTGTAACTGGAACTATTGGAGCATGGGTAAATGTATCTTATTTATACTCAGACAAAGATACAGTCTTTTACATAAGATATGGTGATGGGTCTACAGATAATGATAACCCAACAGCAGTATGGGATGGATACTTTGTTGCAGTTTATCATTGTAATAATTCATATCAATTTTTTGATTCAACAGCTTATGGGAATGATGGAGTAAGAAGCGGTTCCCCATCTAATGTTACAGATGGTGTCTATGGTAAGGCAATTAACTTTACTTCAGCTACAAGTGATTATTATTCAGTTATTGATGACCCATCATTAAGATTTGGTACGGGATATTTTACAGTTGAAAGATGGTTTACAACACCAACATTAAGTGCTGCTAATTATAGATATATGGATTATCAATATACTTCTCCCCCAGGAACAGGTCTTATATCTTACTTAGCCAAATCAACAAATGCATATGATTTAAGAACAATTATCTTGGACCAAGAAGGTGACCAAATAACTATTGAATCAGGTAATGCTCTTGGGATAGATGATTGTTCTTGGCATAACCATGTTTATAATGTAAATGGGAATACAGGAACTCAATGGATAGATGTTAACTTTGATATATCAACTGGCACTAATGTAAACTATGATTCTGGTTGTACTAATAATCAACCATGGTATTTTGGGGCATCTGATGCACCAGCAAGTTTTATGAATTATCAAATGGATGAGATAAGAATAACAAAGGGCTTATGTAGAAATGATAGTTATATGAATTTTACTTACAATTGGACAGCCAATGGATTGTATTGGGCTTTTCTTGGGGATGAGAATGTTAGTGGTGCAAATGTAACAAATGGAACATATTGTATGGAATTTGTAAATGCAACAGAACCATGCACAACTTACTATTGGTGGGTGCATGCAGTAGATGAGAATGGTAATTACACAGATGAAATATTTGAATTTACAACACACTGTATCAATCCCCCAACAGGTGGTGATTGCACAAGATACAATTCAACTACACTTAATATAACATGGATAGAGAAACCAGACAATGGTGGAACAACATGGACTGAAGTATGGTATCAAGAAGGATATACTGCACCAGGGTATGGAGAAGGAACTTATGGTGGGAACACAACAAACCAAAGTATGAATTTTACAGGATTACAAGAAGGAACATGCTATACATTTTCACTATGGACACATTGGAATTCAAGTGATGGGGATTGGTATACATCTTCTATCAAATCTACAATCCTCTGTTGCACTAAGGGTGGAGACTACCGATTCTGTTTAAGATATGAAGAATACAATCAACAATACATTAATCTATCTCACTACCCATGCTCTAATCATATTTTAGCTATACACTTCATCAATGGCTCCAGACAAATAGAATTTCTTAATGCTACAATATATGAAGCTAATGGTAATAGTAGTTGCTTTGATTATCATTTGGATGAAGAACCATTGTTCTTTGAGCTATGGTGGAATGCATCATTTGGATGTGGCACATACAATTCAACATCTTATGTAAGAAGATTAACTCCAAATGCAGCTACTAATGAAAGCGGGAACTTAACCATTACATTTTATCTTGTAACAGATAGAAGAGTTTATTTAGATGAGTATGAATACTTTGGTAATGAATCAATAGAATATGATATGGAAGATAATTTGATTCCATATATCTTTAGCTTTGATGATAGAACACATAGCTTTGATATAAGGGAATCATTTAATACATACATTACTTTCTATTTCTTTAATACTACAAATAAAATCATAGTGCATCAAGAGTATTGGGATTCAGCACAAAAAGTATATCCAGTCTTGCTTTATGAAAAAGCTTACTTTACTGGGGTTGCAGATAATGATACTTTAATTGGTTATGAAAACATTGGCTTAGCACCAAACCATGCTTTAACAGAAGAAACAATAATCATATATTTAAGAGACATAGAAACAATTACTATTGATGATGCTATTGATATTCATTATGGGTGGTCTTCAGGGGCAGCTGGATTATGGGTATTGTATGAAGATAGTGAATCAAATACCATTTGGGTTAATGTTACAGTCTATAATGCAAGTGATGGGAGTTATGAATGGTCTGAAAATGTAAGTGATGCTGATGCTTATAATTTTACATGGCCTGCTGCTTACCATGATTCATCATATGAAATAGTAATAACAATAATGCATGGAGACTTTGGTTATGTTCAAGTTAAAGTTCCAATAGCTCCAGGGATGTCTACATTAACAACAGCCGCATTTATTGATGCTATGTTTTATGATATCTTTGGTGTTGCTCCATTCTATAATACAGAAACAGGGGTAGCAATTAGTTGGACACATATGATAATCTTATTTATTGCTATCTTATTGGGAATGATAATTGTATATAATCCAACAATTGGTATCATGGCTCCAGGGATATGGTTAATTGTTGCTTATATACTTATATCAGGATTACCATTTGCTTGGCTTGCAGTAGGGTTCTTATTGATTACAATGGGTATTGTATATGCTCTTGCTGGGGGTGGTCCAACTTGAAGGCATATCACTTTATGATGGGACTATTCTTATTCAACATATCTATTGCTATCTTTAATTCTTTGGGTATTTGGAACATTGGATATGGAGCAAGTGATACAAATGGACTTATTGCAATCTTTACTATGTCAGCTGTAGTGGGTGTAGTTGGTGCATTAGCTGCGGCAGCAGGGTTATCAAGATTTGCCCCTGGTGCACAGAATGCCGCTGTCTATGGTTCATTTAGTGGTATATATATTGCACTATGGACTTACACATCAATACTAATCTATTCAATATCAAAGGGTGTTGGTGGATTAATATTAGTGGGTGTGTTTTCTGCAATAGTATTTTCATCATTAATAATTGGATTGTATCAAATGGTTACAGGAGGTTGGCAATCTTATGAATAGTTTCTTATCTTTCATATTAGCAGAAATAAACATATCAAACTTTACCCAAAACCCAATAAGAAATTTATTTGACCCATACATAGTATCAATTGGTGGTTGGTTTTATGGACTGTTCTTTGGTATGTTGGCAGCAATCATATATACTAATGCAGGGGATAAAAAAGTTCCTGCTACTGCAGTTTTCTTAATATTAGTGGGGACTATTGGACAAGTTATATTCCCATTCCATATTGGTTCGTTCTTTGGTTTGCTTGGTGCATTCTTATTTGCAGTTGTTCTCTACAAAGGATTTATTGTTAAGAGACAGGAGTTCTAATGAAATACATCCTATTGATATCAATATTACTTATGCTTACATCAATTGTACCAATGAGTAGCAGTGTTCCCAATATAAGTAATGCTGAATACATATTAATTGATGACACAGATGATTACAAGCAATTGGGCATAGACATCACCAGAATAGAAGATTTAAGAGTTTATACACCGCAAGTGTTAGTGACAGGTCATCTCCCTTTCATAATAAAAGATACTTCCCTCACCAATGATATCTTATCCAGTTCTGCACTTGATAAACTCTTAACATCTTCTCAGACCAAACAAAGAAATATTGATTTCTCATACCAAATATTGGTTAATGAAACTTACTATAGAAGAGAAAAAATAGTAGAAGAAGAATTAGTAGAAGTAGACCAGGGAATTAATAAAAATGGCACAGCTCCCAAACCAATTTATGAGTTAAGAAAAGTAATCAATGGATATAAAGAAGTAGAAGATTATCATTATGTGTGGAGAGATATTGATTCTTTATCTTCCCATTATATAGAAAAAGATTTTTTAGTATTGGATATAGTTGGTAAAACAACAGCAACATTAAATCATTGGAATACAGATATCATACCAAAAGTAGAAGTTAATAATGAAAAGATAGATTTAAAACAATGGGCATGGTGGAATAGTGCTTGGGACCATTATAGAACAATATCAATAGATGATGCTTTTATAGATGCTACTTTACATGACTTCCCTGTGTGCATCAATATTACAGATGCTATTGGTGATGAATGTCAAGCTAATGGAGAAGACATAAGATTTGTTGGGATAGATAATACTACAGAATATTATTATGAGATAGAGAAATGGGTTGATGGTAGTGATAGGATTGTATGGGTTAATGTAACTTCTGTATCAAGTAATGCTTACACAACTATACTTATGTATTATGGGAATGCAGCAGCCGCAGATGACCAACATCCAGCTGATGTATGGGATGGACATTATTTACTTGTGTTGCATATGAATGATGCTGCAGGTGGTGTAACAGATTCAACATCTAATAGTAATGATGGAGCTGAAGTTGGAACACCAGTATATCATCAATCTGGCCAAGCAGGGTATTGTGTTCAATTAGATGGGTCAACAGAATATTTTAACTTTGGTGATGTTTGTGATTTAGATACAAATCTTTACACCCTTGAGCATTGGTTCAATATGCCAGCCCTTGATACTAAATATAGATTTGTATTTGTTAAACAGGATGGGACTTCAGGATGGCATAGTTGTTCAGTAAGACCAGCAGCACAACCCCAAGACTTTTATAGTGTAGCAGATGATGGACCAGATACCATTGTTGTTTATTCTGCAGATGCAACAGGGTTAGGAGATAACAATTGGCACTATGCAGTTAATAAGAGATATGATTTAACTCATTTAATTATGCAAATAGATGTAACAGCAGTATCTGTAACAGGAGCTAATGCTGGGTTGGGTAATGTTGATACTGGTGCTAGCTTATACTTGGGAGCATTGGGTAGTTCCCCAGACTATTACTTCCCTGGCTATTTAGATGAGATTAGAATAAGTGATGTAAACAGAAATAGTTCATGGATATGGGCAACATACAATACAACCAAACAAACCCCTGGCTTTTTAATATGGGGAGATGAACAAGTAAATCCTGTTTACTATGCAAATCCAGTTATAAGTGGTTTATATCCAGCAAACAATTCAATTGATATATGTCCATGTTGTGAAGCAATTGGTGCCAACATAACACAAGCAGATGGTTTGGGAATGAATATATCTATTTTTTACAATTGTTCTGGTTTGGAATTTTATGATGAGATAGGAGAAGCATACATCAATGGCACAAATGGTTCTTATTATCTGTGCATATGTAGTTTTTATTTTAATACCAATTACACATGGTGGATAAGGGCATCAGTTTATGGCCATGATTCTAATTATACAATCTCACCAATTTATGAATTGACAACAATGGCTAACCCCAGAAGTTGTGTATGTCTTAATTCAACAGAGTATAATGCTTTGGGCGGTGGATTATCTTATGCATGGATTGTTGGGATAGTAATGTTATTTAGTAGTTTTGGAATTTATGTTTTTATTAGAAGGAGAAAAAGAAAATGATAGAAAGTGTATTTATGATGTTGATGGGAATGGCATTCATTCTCTTCATCTTGGGAGTAGAAGGAAGAAGTATAATGTATAGTTTTACATCTTTGATGCTATGGATGATTACAATGGCACAGTCTCTCTATATTCATGTCCCAGGTGATACTTCATATCAAGAGTGGTCACTTAATGCATTTGCCTTAGCTTTTATCTTTATCAATATAATCAACATAGTTATGATTTGGATGGATGCTAAAGATAGAAGAAGGTTTAGACTATGAGAGAAACATTTACTTTGGGTAAAGGCAGGGGTCCAAATAGTAAGAAAACAAGAGAAAGAGCTATGCCAACTCTAAAACAATTAGAAAAATATGGTAGAGCACATGTGCAAGATAATAAAGTTCCCCATATGTTATCTTTTAGATTTAGGGAAGCAAAGAATGATGAAAGAATCATTTTCTCATGGAACAAGCAACATAAAAAGAGTGTGATTTCTTTAAAGCCAGGGTATAAATTGAAGATAGTTTCTCCCAAAAAAGTCAAGATATACTTTGATGAATATTAAGTTGGCAGGTAATTTTACTCAAATTCTTAAATTTTATTGGGGAGATTAAATAGTTTTTATATAAAATTTCTACCCCATATCATTATATAATCATCATTTCATTAAAGTTTTAAATATTAGAAGCAAGTAATAGTATAGTATAGGTTACCCCATCGGGGTAGCTGAAATAATGGAGGACCAAAAGCTATGTTGAAATTCAAGTATATGGACCCAGAGATGATTATGACAATTGTTGTCAGCTTAATCATTTTGGCTGTTGGAGTATTCGCATTCTTTGTTACAATAGATAACATACCAACATCAACTGATAATGCTGTAAACGCTGGAGTTAACAACACATCAGCTACAGGTAATAGCGTATTCAACATTGTCGGTATAGTCCTTGTAATTGGGGCAATAATGACAATTGTGGGTCTAGTCTATAGCTATGTACGGCCTGGCGGTTATTAGAAGGTGATACACCATGCTTAAGTTCAAGTATATGGACCCAGAAATGATTATGACTGTAGTAATAAGCTTAATTATTTTGGGTATAGGTGTATTTGCTTTCTTCACTGTCCTAGAGCAAATAAATGACCAAAATGAAGCTATGCACTCAGGAGTTGCAGCTGATTGGGCAGCTTCTAATAACACGTCAAGAAACTTATCTACTACAGGGAATAGTGTCTTTAACATAGTAGGCATAGTGCTCATTATAGGAGCCATTATGACTATTGTGGGATTGGTCTATGCTTATGTGAGGAGATAGGACAATGGCAAAGAAGAAGTGGAAGAAAATGAAAGCTAAAAGGCTTAAGTATAGAACAGCTAAAGGTTTTAAGTGGAAGGTGTAAATATGAAATTCAAATACATGGACCCTCAAATGATTATGACTGTAGTCATTTCTCTTATAATCCTTGGCATTGGTGTCTTTGCTTTCTTCACAGTGACACAACAAACAGAATCATCACTACAAGCATCAAGGGGATACACAACCCCATCAGCAACAACATCAAATGCAAACAACCAATCTTACTATGCAACCAAAAACTTAACATCAAACACAACTACGACAGGTAATTCAGTCTTTAATATTGTTGGGATAGTTCTTATCATTGGAGCTATAATGACAATAGTTGGACTGGTCTATGCTTATGTTAAGAGGTAGATATCATGGGTAGTAGAAGAGTAAGAGCAAGGACAGCTAAGGCAGCTAGAAATAAGTGCAAGGGTAAGAACACTATTGTTACCAAAGTCAATTATATCCGCGGAAGTAAGAAAGGCGGACAGGGAACATATAGAGTTCATACAAAGAGAAAGAAATAACTAAACCATGGGAATTGACTTCCCATCTTTTTTTTCTATATTAGAAATACCATTTCTGTTAGTAAAAGTATATACTATTTATTGATTCTTTAGTGTTCTACCCTATTAGAAAAAGGTTACCATGATTCCTTATATATGAAATCATTAAAACTTACATATTAGAAAATGGTTCCATTTACCAAACAATGGAGGTTTGGATATTGGCACTTGCTTCCCCTTATAAATTTTCAAGCCAAATAACGGAACCTTTTTCAAAATATTTAGAAAAGGGTCATTTTATAAAGATAGATTACTATTTTTTGTTTAAGGGGAACACTTACTGATTTTTACTACCCCCCTTTTCTAAAGAAGAAAAAGGCAGCTTTTTCTTAACCAAACTTATATATACCATGTAACATATATGGTATAATGGGTAAAGCAAATGGATAATGAAAAGAATGTAACATTACAAATTCAAATACCAATTGATGTCTATGCTCAATTATTAATTGTAAAGAAATCAAGGGGTTATAGAAGCTGGTCTGATATGTTAGAAAAAGAATTCACAAATTTAGAGTTACCATCTTAAGCATATCTTCCATGGTAACACAGGGGATAAGCATCTTAGGGACTGCCTCCCTTTTCTTCCCCTGTTCAAATGGAAGATGTGAATTATGGTCTTTAACTACGTTAAAGACATAATTAATAAAGGGAGATATGAAATGAAAAAAGACATAAAAACAGAAATGGAAGCAGTTGAAATATCAATGCGTTCAGGGGACCATTGTTTAAATTGTGGTAAACCCCTAGTAAACTTTGAATATAAATATTGTTGCCAATGTTCTATAGACCCAGACTATTGGCTAATTGAAATGGAGATGGCACAATGAGAAAAGATGAGTTTTGGTTGAAGATATCATCTACAATACTATATGCAGCGGTAATAGCTACACTACTATACATAGTGATATTTGATTATCCATTATGGATTAAATTATTATGGGCTGGTGGCTTTATTACAACTGGTATACTTGTTGCAAAATGTTGGACATTACCCATTAGAAGAAAAACTATTAAACAATACTATGGTATTTATAAACCAGAAGAATATCTAAAAGAGGACTAATTATGACTACATTGGAAGATGTGCATGAAGTCTATAAAGACAAACTTTATTTAGAAGACTTTGATTTTATAGATAATGCATTAGCTACATACATCACCAAAGATATGGAAGGGGAGCCATTATGGCTCTTCCCCATAAAGCCAAGCGGGTTTGGAGCATCAACGCAATTATATCCATTTATTAAATTGTCAGAACAATTTATGGATTACAGAATACTTTTATTAGACCAAGCAACATCAAAAGCTTTCAATAGTGCATCAAAAGATAAGACATCAATAGACTTGGGAAGTATGATGCAGAACAATTATACCATGATTCTTATTCCAGACTTTGCTTCTATTGCAGCAGGGGATGATGCAGAAGCTACATTTGCTATGATGAGAACTCTTTATGATGGATATTGTATAAGACACACTGGACAAGCATCACATGTATATAAAAACATCAAAGTAAATACATTTGCAGTATCAACCCCAGCGGTAAGACATAACATAGAATTTGCTACACAGATGGGGACAAGAGAATTTGTATACAATATACCCAAAGTCCAAAAACCAATGGGGATGTTAGACTTCCCCACAACAAATAAAGATAAAGAAGAATTGTATAAAGTAGTTAAGTCTTTTATTGATTCTCACCGAGATATATCTTTTGAATGGCCAACTGGATTTGATGCTACTGCACTTAAGTATGTTGCATACAATACTTGTGTATGGCGTGTAGAACCAACTACAAATGATAAAGGGGTTTTGGTTGATAATATAGAAATGGAATATATTGCAAGGGTTTACAAACAATTACAAACATTAGTAATTGGATTACATGCTATGGGAATTGACCAAACAAGCATCAATAAGAAACTCTTACAAATGGAACATGGTGCTGGTAATATGCTAAGAAGAGAAATACATGAATTACTTAAAGATGAAAAAGAAGGACTTACTATAACACAAATATCTAATAAAGTAAATAGAGCTGTAGAAACAATAATGGAGCAAATGGTTACATTAAGAGAGTTGGGATTTGTAATGCCAGTAGTTAAAGATGACTATGCTAAATCTTTATACACATCTCAAGGGGTTAGATGGATAAGAGTTAAGTGATTGGGGTTTATTATATAATATAATGTGTCCCAAGGGACACATTATTATATTATATAACCCGCATGGTTTGATATATATGTTTGAAAATTGGACACCATTGGATTGGATGTTAGTGATTGTGCACATTGGATTACTAATAGTATTCCCATTACTACTACATCTAATATCTAAAGATAAATAAGTTATTAGAATGGGGTATATACAAATGGGTAGTATATGTATATTTCTAAATTGGATTATTTCTAAAATACTAACAATCTATTTTAGAATACCATTATATAATTTACATAGTAAAAGAAAAAACAAAACAAATATATGGGGGGATATGGCTTAAACCATTCTATAGTTCCGCTTTTGGATAGTTCTTTATTAATACTAATTGATACAACACAAATTATAAATAGTAAACGTCCCATATATACTATGGAGAAATAGTCGTGGCTATCCAACTTCCCCCTGATGCAGAACCTCAAGAGCAAGCATTGGCTCGAGCTGGTAAACCCCAGTTAGCATTAGAGTTATATAGAAAGAGAAAGGCAAGAGAAGCAGCACCTGTCCCAACCACTATACCATCCGAGCCCCCAGCAGTTACCCGTAAGCGGGAAGAAATAGCAAAGTATAAAAGAGAACCAATCCCTGGTCCAACCAAATTACCAACACAAAGAGACATGGTTCAATATCATGGTAACTTATTATTGCAAGAGAAGAAAATTAAACAATCCCCAACAAAGACTTATACAATAGATGGGAAGAAAGTTTCTAAAGAAGAAGCATTACAATTAATTAGAGATGCTAATTACCATTTAAGAATATATGAGCGCCAAATAAAAGAATTAGAGTTTAGTTTAGAAAGTTTAAGAAAGCATGGATATGAAGCATCAATGGATGAGTATGGTAAATTCCATTTAATACCCCCAGATGGTATGCCCAAAGAAATGCAGACTATTTTAGAGATTAGATATGCTCCCCCTGGCACTAAATTTCATGATGCATCTGGTAGAGAAATATCAAAGTCACAAGCTTTATCAATGGCTTGGCAAGATTATGATGATATGATTTATGGTTTGGCTAGAGCAAAGAGAGTAGCTTCAAATCCCCTTATGGCAATTTTTGAAACAATTGGTATGTTTTTTGTTAAAGAAGAAACAAGAGCACCATTGTTAGCAGAGTTTAAAGAAAAAGTAGAAATGAAGATATCACCAACTGCACAAAACATTAGAGAAGCTGCTGAAGCACAAGAAAGAAGATTTAGGGCTGAGGGCAAACTATTAGCTGAATTTGCCAGAGTTGAAAAAATTGGAACATGGCAAGCTTATGCTGGTTATTTTAAAGAAGCAATTGAATTGGGGGCAACAGTTGTAGCATCATATGGATTGGGAGCAGTAGTTGGAGGAATAAGTGGGGCTAGAGCTGCTAAAGTAGCGGGGACAACAACTGTATCAGGTTTTAAGATAACAACTGCAATAAAGACAGCAGTAATGGTTGGTATTGGTGTAGCAGCAGTTGCACCATCAGTTATACAGAACTTACAAATTATTGATGAACAGAATAAAAAACTTAAAAAACTTAATGATGATTACAATTTAAAAATTCAAAGAGCTGGGGAAGAAGAAAGAAAGAGATTAGAA
>CAYRYW010000039.1:8216-14358 GCA_964428725.1 uncultured Dehalococcoidales bacterium | reverse complement strand
CGACTTGACTCTCGACTTGTCTCATGACTTGGCTCCTGACTTGATTCCCCATATCACTGACCTTTAATATTTCCTCTATGAGCCTTACCGCGTATGGAGTGCCAATCTGACAGGCCATTGGAGAATCTAACACAATAATTGCTTTTGGTTGTTCCAAGTCTGATATTTTGTATAAAAACCTAACTATTGCCTTTGCTTTATTGACGTTGAACTTCAAGGAGAAGAAGTAATCTATCCACTCCTTCCTTACTTCGTCCATGAGTTTGATCTCGTCTTCCGAAAGTTCGGTCTTCAATCCATCACCTGACGAACCTCTTGAAGCAAATCCACTTCTCGCTGTATCCTGACCTCGTAAATTCCTTTCTCAATTGTCAGGTTATCATGTTCCTGATGTTCAAGAATCGCTTCGCTTTCGAGGACAGCATACTGCACATCGCCACCGTCATAAACGGCCACGGATGGAGATTTGAACTGATGCATGTGACCAGTTGCTTCTCCGTATGCAAGTATGTTATCCTTCTTTCTTAGCCCACTTGGTAGTTCGTCTACCTTTACTAACAAAACATCTCCTTGTCGATACATTTTTTCGCCTTCTGTTAAACCATAAGGTTAAACCAATATTTAACTATTTCGCTAATACCACCTATTAACGTCGTTAATTTCTCTGTACTCGGTCATAATCGCTTGGTAGAAGTCCTCTAATTCAAAAATAAAATACTCTTTGCCCGGAAATATAGAACATACATATATCTTATCACGAGCACCAACCCGATGTCTGCATTTGTCAAGCTTCTCCCTCGTCATCGTCATGTATTTCTTGCCACGGAACTTCAAGTCCTGTATATTTAATTCCCTGATGTTTCCCGTTATCTTAACGAACTCTTCATTACTAATCACGATGTGAACGGATAGCTTCTGTCCCGGCTTACCTCCAAGGCTGAACGATAAGATCGGAATCCTACCCATGTTCCTGCCGTATTCCTCGTTCTCAGTAAGCCAATCAACGGCAAACTGTATCTTGTCCCGATTGAGGGTTTTCTTGCACGAAGCTATGAAGTCAAGTCTGCGTTCATCCGGAGTTATTGCAGATAGCTTAACATCAGATTTGTATTTTGCCTGGAAAAGCTGACCTGACAACGGTTGGCGTTCTACGTCTATGAAGCCAATTGCTTCGGATCGCTTGATAAGGTAACGCTCGTATGCGTTGCCCCTTGCTCGGTTTGTGGTCATTGCGGTGGCCTCATTATCACGAACCCATCTTCATCTGGTTCGTCGCAAGCGTAACCTACACAAGATCCGGGTTCGTCAACCGTAACCATCATAGCACGAACCGTTCCGTCCTGGTTTCCAACCAACGGCGAGTCCTTGAATATTGGAGGAATTGCCTTAACCTTAACGCCTCCTGGGAATATTGTTAGATATATAGATTCGGGTTTCTTTATGTAGTGTATCTTACTCCAGTCTATCACTCGTCGCCCTCCCTGTATAGTAAAAACCCTTTCGATTCAATCAGTTCTCGGAGTTCCTTTGTCATTGACCACGTATCATCCGTTGCTATCATAATAACATTCATGTCCATGAACTCGTTTATCTGTTCAAAAGGATAGCAATATTCTCTTAATCGTTTAAATAAAACATCGTAATGTGGCTCCCATATCATTAACCTGTTTGGTTTATGCAATGTTTCTATCATTACTTTATCCTTTTCTTCTTCTATCCTTTTCACAATATCGTAACTCACCAGAATTCCTCCAAGCTTGGATACATCTTATCTCTCTCCTTCCTTTTTATCTTGCGTAAACACACCGGACCGTACATCTTTCCCTTGTATGGCTCGGGTATGTTCTTCAACTCTCTGCTACACCTGCTACACCTTGTCACTTCATCCACTCCCTTAGCTTCGTGTGCTCCCATGCATACTCGTGGCCGAAATACATTACCGACTTCAAGCCTATATCCACCACAGCTATGCCTATCGATAGCTCCACCTCTCCCGTCATCAAGTAAGCTAACCCGAACAAAACAATCGTGCCTACCGACCTGTAGGTTAATGTTTTAACTACCGTCCTTAACTTACTCATACTTCGCTTCCACCAATGCTTTCGCTGTAATGTCTACCGCCTGTTCCTTCAATAAAGGAACCACTTTATCTTCGAACAACTCCACGAAGAAGAATTGAACGTGCAACAACTCATGGGCTATACACGGTTCGATCATGTATCTTGATATGTCCTTGCAATCCTTCCACTCATCTCCCCACATATCCAACGGGAGTATGCCTATCTTGGCGGACTTCTCTTCGTAGAACAGGTCCAACTCAGCATACCGTTCCCTCTCATTAAGTTCTGCGTCCCATTTTATCGTTATGTTCCAATCCATCAGGCGCAATCTTTTTTGGTATTCCTTTAATAGCTTCTTCAATTCAGAGGTTTTCATGTTCTATCACCAGAAATCGCTCAATGACTTGCTCTTTCGAGCTTCTATTGCTTTCTTGCTCAACTTCTCACGCTTGGCTTCCGGCTTCGCTACCTTTCGCCTCGCCTTCATCTTGCTTATCAGGCCCCACGTATAAGGGAACCTTACTAACTCTTTCACACGAACATTATCGAAGTAAGAGAAGAAATATCTCCACTGGTCGAACTCTCCCGTTTTCCACCTACGCTGTGCGATAATGTCAAGATCCGAAACGATGTTCGGGTCGCAACCCGAATCGTGCAAGTAAGTAACTATCTCCTCGGGCGTGAACTTCTGCCGTGTCCTATGTCCGTGTTCCACGCTCTCTCGCATTATATCCCAATTGGTAAGGCTATGTATCGTCTCTCCTTCCGTTATGTCCTCAGACGTTACGTATGCGTCCAGAGAGTTCAATGCTGATCGTATGGTGTCGGACACCTCCACAATGGATTCGAGAACCTCATCCGGAACGTCCAATTTCAACTGCTTCAACCTTACCATTATCTCAAGCTCGGTTGGTTTCTTGAACTTTACCTGTTTGCATAATTGCTTCAATGGTTTTCCTATCTTGTCCGGGAAGTTCGCTATGACTATGACCGGATGCTTGGAGCGTTGTATCTGTTCAGCTATGGTTTTTTGTGTTCGCTTGTCGAGGTTGTCGCACTCGTCGAATATGATTAGCTTCTTGGTACCTGTTATGGAAGCCATACACATACCGTTCCCTATGCGAAGCACATCGGGTTTGCGTAGCTCTGATGAATTGATGTGGTGATATGGTATGTCCATTGACAGTGCAAGTAGAATGGCTAAAGTGGTTTTTCCCGTTCCAGGAGGTCCGGTATAAAGCAATGCCGGTTTATTGTTGGGATAATTGTCCATGTATTGCTTGGTAGCTTTCTTGGCGTTATCGTTGCCTACGAACTCGTCTATCGTTTTACACCTGTATTTCTCTATGAATATCATATGTGTCTAAACCTCCCTGTATAAATAGTTATCGCACATATTTACCAAAACTCACTTTGATTTCCTTGCTTCGCTCCGCTTTCAAGATATTCCCACTTCCACCCAAGCGTATCCACCATCCTCTCCAACGGGTTCCTTACGTTCCGTTCCCACATAGCATCGTAGTCTATCTCCCCGAAATCAGACGGATCGTCATCCGGCTCCATAGCCACCACGTCGTAGCTCTCGCCGTTCTTCAACTTTCTGTATAAACACAACCACGGCTTAGACCCTTCGGCGAAGTGCGTCCCGAATAATTCATTCGATTTCATGGCCGCCCTCTGTTGCATGGTTATCGACTTCTGCTTTCCGTTCTTATCAACATCGCCTTCCACGGTCCACGAGTTTATTCCCATCGGCCACCGCATATCCATGTCGTGTTCGCCAGCATAGAACTCCTTCATCCACCGCCTGACCAACCTCCCGTATTCCTGTTCGGTAACCCCGTGTATTAACAGTAGTTCAATGGTCTTGTCCATGAACTTCTTGGTCAATGCCGACCAATCGGATCTCCGTGTTTCGTAACCACGAACCTCTATCCTGTCCTTGTCCGGCCTATCGTCCATGAAGTAGCCCTTCTTCCACAGGTAGTATCCGGCATACTTCTTCTTCTTCCCGCCCATAAAGAAATGTTGATAGAACTTCTCGAACTCTATTCCGTATATACCCTCTATACCTGTGTACTCAATGGCGAAGTCAGTAGAGGAACGATTGAGCAACTCTTCTATTAATTGCATGTGTTCGATACACGATTCTCGACTATCGAACTTGTCGAATGGGACCGTGTAAAGAACGCTGTCAGTATCGCCAGCCACCACTTTTATATCGTCCTGATATCCGATAAGTTTATCTAACATCTCTTCTTCTTGCGCTATTTTGCAGTATTTCTTTAAGATTTTTAAATTTTGAATACAACATTTGATGTGATAAATGAGCAACCGTATAATGTGAGTTATGTCCCGTTGTATCCGTCCATCTGCCAACCGGAACTTGGCCCTTGCGAACTCCTCCTCCGACTTATCCACCTGACCCATGACACCGTACATACTATTCGTTATTTTCTTGGCAGCAAATTGCATCTCGAAATAAATCTGCTCGTTTACCTTGTCTCCTTTCGCAAGATATTCTTTTTCCTTGGCCTGAAATTCCTTCCTCTTGTTAATGATATACCTGACCGCCCTCGGAACTATCCCAACCTTGTCCCGCATGTAGCACCGCCCGGACGGAACCTTTATAATGGGTTCAGACGGGTCGAACTTCTCGCAGTGATGCCCCGCAACCTCGTCCTCGTCGTTCTTGTCTATCCTTACGTGTTTTCTCTTACAATCGTTCTTACACACATCACACATGTATCCCAAGAACGTTTCGGGAGATAAGTTGCATCTCTCGATTGCCGTCGGATAGGCTTTGTTGAGATCCACGCCTCCAACATAGTCTATTATTCCCGTAGATGCTTGCTGGACCTTTCCACCCTTCCCCGGCTTCAGCACCTTCCTTATATGGGACGATGGAAGTATCATCTCCCCGTTTGCAAGGTTCAGGAACATCGAGTCGGCCAACATAGAATTGTAAATGGACGAGTTAAGGTCCGTTCCGGCTATCTGGGCCATAGTAAGATGAAATTTGATAAGGTTCCTCTTCTTGTTTATCTTGGAAGTCAGATACACATCGCCGAGGTTGTATGCTATCAGCTTCTCTATGTTGTTCTCATACATTTCGTGGATGGTTTCTCGTGGCAACTTGCCTACATCGAGTTCGTCATTGGCTATCGCGTCCAACTTCAACGAAGGAAGCAAGTTCTCGGACAACTTCTGGTAAGCATACTGAGCATCGAAGTTGATTATGTCCTTGTCGAACTTTATGCGGTGTTTCTTCATCCTGTTCTTGATGTATTCGGTATCGTAATTTGTAAAGTTCCAACCATATAATATGTCGGGCATCTTCTTCTTGAGCGAATCATCGTAACGGGCCAACATACTTTCTTCGTTTGGCTCTTTTATTATCGTAAGTTGTTCAAGACGTTCACCGAAGAAATCCTCGAAAATGTCGAGAACTTTGTTCTTATCTATCTCACCCTCATACTGAACGAAACAAGCATATTTATCGGCAGACTCATCCTTAACCGCGATTGACATAATAGGTTCGGTTGCGTCTTTCGCTTCCACGAACCCACCAACGTCCCACGTTTCAATATCAACGCACCACAGAACGGGTTCGATGTGACAATGATCTATCGCGGTTATGTCATTATGTGATACGTGTATCTCGTTTCGCGATTCGTCTACGGATTTGATCTGGGTTGTTCCGGGTATTTCGAAGAACGCCTTTATCTTCTTGTCATACTTGAACCTCATCGGGAAAGGAATGTCTGCCTCGTAGTGCATCTTGAACTCCTTTCTTACCGAAGGCACATCGCCGGAGTGTTTGGTGTATATCTTGTATAGTTGTTTATTATCATATGAAGGTATGTCGGATAGTTCGCAACGCTTGACGTTCTCGTGGTCGGTGTCGCATTCGGCATAGAAATAAGGCTCGAAATCGGTTATCACAACATCGAAACGCCTACCGTCGTCGGATCTACAAATGTTGTGAATAAGGTTCTTATCGTCATCGTATTCAACATAGCCGTGGAGAAGTAGGAACTTCGTTTTTACCACCACTCCTGTTGTTCTTGCTTCTTATGCCA
>CAYRYW010000039.1:0-8116 GCA_964428725.1 uncultured Dehalococcoidales bacterium | reverse complement strand
GACAACTGTATGCTCGGGTTTGCTCCTTGCGATATCCTCCAGTCCGTTTCGCCTATCTCCCACGCCATCTTCATCTTCTTCTCCCCACTCAACTCAGACTCCTCCACCGACTCCATCAGTTCGTGTAATACTTCCTGTGGCGGTATGGCCTTCTCCACCGTAAGCTCGTAGGTCTTCTCGTGCAATCCACGTATGTTCTTCTTGCCTATCAGTTCCACCAACACCTCTATGTCATCCCGCTTGAGTATGCTAACAACGATGTCCTTGGCATCATCATAGGATATCGCATCCCTTCCTATGGACAAGTCTTCAAGTATGTTCAACGCCTTTCTCATACTTCCCCTGCTGTGCTTGGCAATAAGTTCCATAGTGTCGCGGTCCATCTTCACTTCGTCTACTCGTTTTAAGACGGATATTATTTCATCGTTGGAAAGACCTCCAAACCTGTATATGGTCATCCTGTCCTTGATGGGGGATATTATCTTGAACGCGAAGTTGTAGGATAAAATGAAACGTGTTATTTTACTGTAGTCCTCCATGACCCTACGCAACACGGCCTGACTCTGTTGGCTGATGTAGTCTACCTCGTCCAGAAAAACTATCTTGAAGTCTGCCTCTATCGGGGCCATCTTACAGAATCCTTTTACCTTTTTGCGAATGTTGTCTACCCCCGACTCATCGGATGCGTTTATTTGCAACAGGTTTACGTTCATCTCATTCCCGTACAGATCCCTCGCAAGTGCCAACGCACAGGTGGTCTTGCCAATACCAGGGCCTCCCTCGAAACCAAGGTGAGGAATGTGCTTGGCTTCCACGTATCGTCTTAGCTGTTTGACTATCCTTTCCTGGCCAACCACGTCATCAAGGGTCTTCGGCCTGTATTTGCTTGTGTATATGTTTCTGCTCATTCGATCATCTCCGGGTTCTCGTAGATGTTGCCGATTATTTTCATATCAAAGTCTGTCTCATCAAAATACTCAAATTCATCATCGCCCACTATAGGTTTTGAGACCATATCGTCGGGGTGATGAAGTTCCATCTTCGCTCCTTGGATGCACCATGTAAGATTGTGGTGTAATATTATAAATACCCACCTCTCTGGGTGCATATCATATTTTGAGACATCGCTTTCAAATGTCCTATTAAATTTACGAACAATGTCTCCCTCATATATCTCCTTACCGTCTTTGTCCTTGAGCCCGATGTACTGCATCCATTCAAAGGTTTCTTCGACATAACCCCTATCGTCGCAACCTTGGTTGTCTTTAAAGAATGGATACCCCCTGAGGTCCAACGCAAGCCGATTCTGGGAGAATGTAATTTCTGGATTGCACATACACTTCTGTTTCTTGTCCCACACTCTGAACTTGATTTCTCTACTCATTCATTTCACTCTCCCAGTAATCTCCATCCTTTATCCACGGCTCTACATACTTCTTGTAGAACCTGCATCTATCTCCAACGCACAGATCCCTTCTTGCAAGCCACTGGCACATCTTCCGTCTGTCCTTTGACCGCGTGTATCCTTTCTTGAATATATGTTTTATTTGATAAATGCAAACTTTCTCTCTGTGTGAATCTACCCAATTCCGAGACTTGAATAAATTGAATATCTGCTCCTGGCCCATCCCAAGAACCTCCTTGCAATACACCGCAATAGCGAACCTCGCGGAATGGGTTGGGTTATCCGACATCATCTGGTTATACAAACAGTCCTCTACGAACATCTTGCGTATAACCTCATCCTCCCTATCCGTGAAATCTATTATGCGCCCATCCCCGAAGTTCATTTTCGCCATCTTATGTTCCGGGCGTTTTACACTGAAGTTTTTAATGAACTCCTTCAGAGTAAACTCATCCCCGGAATAGTCCATCTTCACCCGACGCGGTTTCTTGCTGAATTCAACTATCTGTTCGTGGTTCCATTCGAGGATCATCTCGTCGGTCAACGGTATGCAGTGAGTATCCTTCGGCGTTGAGGTTCGGGTAGATTGGTCGAACTTAGCGTATTGAGAGCCCCACACCCTGATAAGCCTACGCCAGTCGCCTATTACCTTCTCATCATCGTTGCGAAGCTCCGTGGCATAGTGTTTTCCGTCCCACCTACCTAACCCTTGCCACCACAACTGAACGGCCCTGATAGCTTCCTCAAGGTCTTGCGAAACATCGTAGGTTTCCGGTTTGAGGAAATGATGAAAATGATATCCCTTCCCGCCAGAGAAATTTCCTCCGTGGGGTATGTTGTTCTTGATAGCGTGTCGAACAAGTTTGCGTAGGTCGAGCAAGGCGTTCTCCGGCTTCTCTTCGTTGTCAAGGTCTTTTATTATCTTGGTAACGTTCACATCGAGAGGTTCACCAAGCCTGTCTATGTGTGGGTAAGAATTATGCGAAATATAAACTGGGTTGATGCCGTTGTTCTCTTTTATGAGCTGTTGCAAATAACCGTAATCATAAACGATGAACTGTCCGGGGTTGCCAAAGGCCCGTGGCATCTCGTCCCAGTGTGGATTGAGCATACAAATCAAAAAATAAGAGGGGGAAGTTACTCCCCCTCGGTCTCTCCTTCTTTCTCTCCCGAGGGTTCTTCTTCTTCTATCCTCGGTGCCAAGAAGTATCCAATCTTCATCTTGTCATTCATCATCCGTATCCACATAGGCGCATTGGTAATGCCCGTTACGGTGATGTCTCCCTTCAGGATCTTGACAGTTTCGGGGAACCCTCCCGACATTATCACGGACATCTCCTCTCCTTCCACCTTTATCCCGCTAACCTTGGATGATATCTCATCGTTGGTCCTGTCGTGCCTGTTGGTGCCTACCTTGTAGAACAGCACACCGTCCTTCTCGAACCTCATCGGGAAGTATGTCTGTTCGACCAGCTCGGACTTCTTCACCATCTCCTTGAAGATGTCCGAAGGCATCTCTACCTGTGTCGTTGGCTCCAAAGAGCCGCCCTTGTAGGTAGCTATCCAATCTTCGTTCATCTTGAAAGGAGGTTCTGCCATGAACGTGTTAAGCGACTCCGCGTCAAGCCTTGCTGTTGTGATCCTGTCGCTTGGTCCGGTTATCACGACATCTCCTTCGGTGACCTCCATCTCAAGGTCGTCATCGTTCTTGTATATGTTGGATATGTACTTCTGAATATCCCTTGCACTCATACCAAAAACGCCTTCTCCATTGACATCGAACTGCTCATATCGGCCAACGTGGGTGAACTTGCCACCGGAAACGGCATCATCAAGCGAAACTATGTTGATGTTACCGTCCTTCACGGTCATGCCTATCTCATCAAGGAGTCCGTTTATGCTCCCATACTTGAGCATGTCGCTGAAATCCTTGGCCTTTCCTTTTATGGTTATAGTTTTCTTACTCATGGTTTTCACTTCCTATTATAAACGAATCCTTTTTTCTCATCCATAATTTCTAACACAAAAAACTTACGGAAGAATATCATCCAAAACCCTTTATATGAATCTCTAAACACTTCAGATGTTATGGGAGAATGGTAGAGCTTGGCGTATTTATGCTTATCAAAAACGAGTTCGTTATCTTTTGGGTCAAACAATGTTATTAATTCTCCTTCATTGTTGTCATACCCAATCCAATGAATCTCATGAGTGTCTACGCCTTTCATCTCTTTATAATGAACTGTAGCAAACCGAGTTTTGTGTTCAAACCCTTTCGATGAAAGAGCCTTTGCATATTTGAACATATTTTCCATTACCTCTCCATCTATTCCGTTACAAAAAGCCAGTCCGCTCCTTTTACCATTATTTTTCATCGTCGCTTCCCTAATATCCACATCATCCGTATATAAATACTCATCCGTAATTCCAACACGGGCCTCCCATCTATCTCCATGCCTTTCAAGAACATCTGTAATAGACACTTCAGAACTTGGGACGGCTTTCATTGATATACTTTTTTGGTCTATAATGTCAACCATAGTATTATATATTATGGAGCCGCATTCCATGATTTCTTCTGGGTAATCATATAACTTATTGACTAAACTTTTCTCAAACCCAGATATCGTTTTGCTCATATTTACCACCCATCATCTTCCTTTTCTGGTTCCTCGACTTCGGGTTCCTCGACCGATTCTTCCTTCTTTTTGCTTTGATACACAACGCTATCTGTGTTCTTTATCTTTCCATCCTTCGTCTCGTAGATGTTGCCCTTGTCGATCAATGCTTCAAGCCCGGCTTCCACGTCCTTCACATCGTAGTATTGCGTCAAGTTCTTCAACAGGGAATCTGCGTTTACACCCTGTCCATCATCGAGCTTGTCTATCTCTACCATTATGGTAGCCAACGATATGTTCTCTGTTAAGTTCTCCTTGGGCTGTTCGGGCTCGGGCTCAGCTTTCGTGGGGTCCGTGAAAGAATACACTCCTTCTCCATACACGAATATAACGCCGTTGTCCACTCCCTGATGGATTATCTCATCCACTACGTCCTCGAACTGTTCTCCGCACATATCGATCACTTCGTCCTTGGTGAACCCCTTGTTCGCGAAATTCTCCTTGATACAACCAACGAGTTCTTTCTTATCCTCATCGCTCAAACCACTCTCTACCGTTGGAGGCTCCAGAGATTCGTTGAAGGGTTCCACTTCTTTCCCACCAAGTATCGCGTTGAACTGCTCCCAGAAGTTGTCGGGTGTATCGTAGGCATGCCACTGATAATCCGGGTCGAAATCCCGAGATCCGACTATCATGAACCGCCTGTATATCTCTCCCTCGTGCGAGAACTTCTCTATCTTAACTATAGTGGCGAACTCGTGTGCTATATCTTTCCGAGTATCCGGAACTCCTATGTCATACCAAATATCCTGTTTCTTGTTTCCAAGCTTGTATGACATCTTGATATCCTTGGTCCTTGCAAGCGCAATAACCCGGCATATAGGATTTCTGCTGAGAGAGTTGGACACCATATCCTCGGCTTTCTTGATGTAGCCCCACTGCAAACCCTCGAATGCTCCGAACTTCTTCTTATCATTCATGGCTTTCGTGAGGAAACCAACTACCTCCCCTCCGGATATCTCGTTCACGAACTCCTTCTGGGCCTCGTCCCACGACCAAGACAACAGGTCGAACAGAACTATGTCGTTCGGATTGGCTCTTTCCTGAACTTCCTCCTTCACGGCATCCATGACCTCGATAGCCCTCTTGATAGTGTTAACGTAGAAATACTTTATCCTATCTCGATAGTTCTCGTTATCGAGCCCGTTGAACTTGGCTGGTTTCGTGAAACCCTTGTCCGTGTTGATGACATAGCATATAGCAGTCTTATCATCGTCCATCATCTCTCGGATCTTGGCGGTTGCTATGGTGGTCTTTCCTTCTTTCGGACCTCCATATATCAGCATGTTGTCCGAGTAATCGTTTGTCCAGTCCTGGCCTTCAAGACCGTCTCCTTCTCCCCAAGTCATGTTTACCAATCCGTGAGCTTACTCGGGTCGCCACCGTCTTTGGCGATCTTCTTCAAGCCAGAGAAGTCCGTGTCCTTGGCCTTCTCCGCCATCTTCTCTCCAGCAGACTTGCTCTCTGCTTCCTTGGAAGCGTTGGAAAGCATAGCGTCATACTTCTCCTGACTCACCGTTTTTGGTATGACACCTACAACAGCTTCGGCAAACATAGACGGAGCATCATTATCGTAATTCGGGTCGGGCTCCTTGTTGATGCCTATCACCCAAACGAGGGCTCCCGTGTCGAATATCTCATCGGTCAAACCAACCTTAACATACATAACCTCATCGGTTCCTCTGAAGTCATCGTATAATACGTATGATACGTATGTGAAGCCTTTCTCGGATTGACGTATGTTGGACCGTTTTACACGGGCTTCAACTATCTTGTAATCCTCATCGTCTTCGGAAAGCTTGTATGGGATCTCCTCTATCTTAACAAACGCAGTATCATCATCGTTCCTGGGTTTGATGTTGTTCTTTATGAAGTTCCTGAGATTTACCCCATCCTTACCCGTCTCCACCTGCTGATAGTGAAGGGAGTTGGATATAGAGTAAGACATTCTGCCGTTGTATTCATCGGCTGACACGTTCAGCTTGATGGGTTTGTTTCTTGGCAGGTTCTTCGCCACACTTGCTATCCCAGAGTTTCCATCGAACACCCTGACCCTTACCATTGTGAAATCCTCCTTCTTCGGGTTGGGGCTGAACATACCACGAATGTCACAATATTTGTATGTTTCTCCGGGTTTCTTTTTCTTTTCCGCTTCCAGGACACCGCTAACGGAGAAAACAACTCCTTCAAGAACGGCTACATCCCCTACACCAGACGCAGCAAGTTCAGCCTTCACTATCAACGCCGCCTGTCTTGCCCTATCTCCGTTCTGCTCATCGTAATCGGCAAGATAGTCTTTGTCATACTCTTCCCTGAACATAGCCTTAACATCGTCCATAGAAAGATTGTATTCTTCCGAGAACTTTTTCAAGTCCTTTTTTACTTCTTCTGGCACCACATGACTCATTTCTTTACACCCCTTACAGTTCTTACATACTCTTCGAGTTGTCTTTTCTTCCATTTGTAAATCACACGGAGTTCCTCATCGGTCTCCTGTAATTCATAACTCGGCTCCGGGAAGATCCTCAACCTCTCCTTCCTCTTGGAGTTTAATCCAAACCTCTTTTTCATAAGAGGGGGAAGCTTCAGATATCCCAATGATCTTAACATCATCTTTTCTTTTGTCATTCAAACACCTATTCCGTTTAACCATACAAATGAAAATCTATTTAAACCTAACGATTTTGAATCCTCTTCACCATCGGGTGTCCCTTGAACGTTACCTTCTCCAGATAATTAGCATCCACCCAAGATTTTATCTTGCGTCTTACATAGTCCTTGTTCTTTCTCATCATTGATGATAGGGTGTTTATAAGAGGGTGTTCGAACACCCAACCGTCCATTCCGTATCCATCGTTTGTGAGTGTTTGGAAGGCCGTATTCAGCCAACGAGTTTCTCTATTTTCCCTCTCCACCGCTTTTTGGTCCGATTCGAGTGCGTCCTCGAAATGATGTATCAGCTTCCTCCATATGGGATAAAGATACTCTTCCGCATACGATATATCATCTATCTCAACTTTGTCTGACATTCGTAATATTGCGTGATGATATGAGAGTTTCATGGCATGGGACAAACACCTGTTCGTAAATTTGGCTATCTCTTTCTGCTGATACCTTGGAACCTTTTCTATCATATCCTGAACATGATAAACAACTGCTTTCAGGTTTCCCATTGTGTTGGTGTCTGTTTTTGGTGTTCCTATTTCATTGTATCTCTTATGCACCAACGACATGTAATTCGCAAGATAGCCAACTTCATGATTCATTTTTTCTATATCAGAATTCTTTGCACCAAGTCCATCAACGGCCTTAATCATGGCGTTAATTCGTGAACTTATAGGTATATCATTTATTATAGTTATCATCCTCTGAACAAAACCTCTCTCCGTAACACGTTTTGTAAAGGATGGAGGTATATACGATGTTAGAAAAAAGGAACACTCGGGTTCAACGGTTATCGGATCATCCCCGGTTTTAGATAATATCTTGGTTATCTTGTTACGTCCTATAGGGTCCATCGCTCTCTGGAATCTCGTCATCAGCCCCTCCTTGTGCTGAGAAGACGCTTCAAACAACTCCGAACACTCCGGCATAGAGAATATATCTATCTTACCCTTTGATAGCCAACCGTTTATTTTTATTTTCTCTTCTCTGAAACCACGAGATTCCTTATCATATTTTTTTATGTATTCGTATGTTCCAACCATAGCCGCATCGGTGAATTCGTCCGGAACCATATATTTCATATTAAGCTCGTTTGCAACTATCTTCGGAACCGTATCGCTCATAAAATAATGCGCTCCGTCCTTCCCTGTCCCGCTTGGCTGGAGCCATAGAACGTGAACTCTGCCATCTTCATATCTCGTGGAAGAAGTATAATAACGCATATATTTCACGGACGGTATTTGCCCGAGGACCACATGCATTGTCGCCTTGGCTATATGAGGAGTGTCCCACTGATAGGTGTTGTAGGTATCTTCCCAACGCTTTATGAATTCATCTCCGAAATCGTTTTTCGTAACTTCGTATTGCT
>CAYRYW010000038.1:9595-15383 GCA_964428725.1 uncultured Dehalococcoidales bacterium | reverse complement strand
GCGTGTCTGATGTTAACGACTGGACCTTCTCCAGTATGTGCTTGAAATTCACCCTCGATCTCTCTGTTCGCCTTTGCCTCGTAGACTGCTGCCTCCTGAAGCATGTTCTGCTCTTCCCTCTGAATGGCCATAGCCATCAACTTGATAGCTGCTGCATTATCCACGACAAGGAAATCATTGTCCACAGCTACCGGCACATGCTGAAGCCTAGCCAGCACAGTCACAGACTTGTTGTCGCAATTGCTGTTGCTGCCGCAACTGTCATAATTCTGCAAACCAGGAACAAACATCTTGCGGTATGTGGGGAGCGTTTCACCGGGCTCATAAGCTGCAATCTGCCTACTCGACAGGCTAGCTGTGCTGTCCCAAGACCACATGTCAACCCGCCCGCTGGTGGCCTCCTTAATAACACGAGTCACAACCGTGAACGTGGTTGTGCTGTTCACTTCAGATCCAGCCAATGTCAACTTCTCGCCGTCAATGTAGCTTGCACCATCCAGTGTTCTGACCCACTGGCCATTCTCATCATACCCCTGAACGATAACTGTTTTCCCTGTGTCAGTTGCAGCTAGAGAAGACAACGCTCGCACCTTTCGGTTAAACCCAATAGTAGCGGTTGCCGTTGCGCCTGTCCCTGGTCCACTAAACCCTATCGTTGGAGTTGCCGTAAAGCCACTACCGCTGGCGGTGATCGTGACACTCACTACAGCCCCCGCCACAACATTCGCTGTAGCTGTCGCACCTGCTCCAGTCGTGTCTGTGCTATCATTAGTAATCGTGACAGTAGGCGCTGACGTATAACCAGATCCTCCATTGGTCACCGTAATCTGTGTCACTGACTTGCCGCTCTCGATGTCTGCAAAGGTAGCAGTTCGACCATGGTCAATCATCATGCGACCCGGAGAGTCATCATTATCGTAGATGTAAGTGCCATTGCCTAAGAACTCATGCCAAAGCGGGTAAACCTCACCCGGTGTCTCACAGACTGCGAACCGCTCTACTGTCTTAATCTGCCGTGGTAAAACAATACAGCCCTCATTTGTGCAGAATCGATACCTAGCAAACCCTCCCACCACATGTTGGGCTCTATTCAACAACCGTTGCTGAGCCTCATTAATGAGGTCAGTCACATAGGTGTCCGTGCTACACTTGCCAACGGCTCGTGCAACCTTCTCCTTAACCTCACCTAGTGTCAGATAGCTCATGCTCGGTAGTAAATGCGGCTCGTCCGCTTGATCCAGTAACCTGCCTTATACGGATTCAAATTGTTGAAGGCTTCGCCTATCGTCTCAACAACAGAGGTGGTCTGTAGACCTGCCAAGTGAAACTGATTCTGGGAATTTTCTGTATGCCCTGAATCCTCATGGAAGAAATTGCTACTGTTCCCGCTTGGGTCACTGCTCACGGTGGCACTCCCACTTGTGCCTCGAATGTAGGTTTGCCCATAGTGATTGTGGTCTGCCATGTTGGCAGTGCTCAGTGTGATAGTATCAGCACCACCAGTTGCGCCTAGTGCAACACTCGCGCCTGATGGCAGATTCCCCACATGAATTGGAACCCTTCCCTGGTAATCTGTGTCTTCCTCCCACATGGGACCGCTAGCGTTTCCTGCTGTGCCCGCGTCACCTCCATCAAAAGTCTGAAGCGTGGTTAGGTCACTGTTCCACCAGAGCCTCACCGGGCTAGCAGTATTGTAAGGATGCCTAGCTACCCAAGCCCCAGAGAGCCACTTGTAAAATCGATCATCCGTGGTATTATACCACAGCTTGTCACGATCAGTGGCGGCTGGTTGACTTGCAGACGTAATGATGATCGTGAAGCTACTAGACTCCAGAGACACCTGTGACTCTTCCGCAAACTTGTTCAACAACTCTTGCGGGGAGTTTGGATAGCAATAACCCTCGGGCAAGTTGCCTGGAATAATTGGTAAGTTTGCTGATGCCATTTTACTTCAAAGTTGTATAGCTGTAATCACTAGGAGGGCAACCTGTGTATGACACAGCCGCCTGTGTGCTAGATGGACAAGCCCCTGCAACATCCTCCGGCACTGACCTAGCGCCTAAGAGCAATCGCTTGATTCTAGCGTAACCTGTAATCTCGAAACGCATTGCAAATGCAAATCCACGGTTATGAGGCTTATTGGCCACACTATCGCATGTATTTGCGAACTCAGGAAGTCTAACACGACTCCTGTATTGTTCCAAGTAATTTGCAGGAACATTGCAAGTTGCAAGATTGCAGTCCCGATAAGCCGCATGTTCTTGCCAAGTGTGATGCGTTTGCCACATCGGATCGTCATCAGGACGAAACTTCGACGTAAAATCCACCTGACCCGTCAAGCGATCATACCACAAATCAGCAGTCCTAAGCAGTTTCTCGCCAAACCCCTGGTCTGCGAACCCATAACTTGGCGTCTCAATGACCCATTCAATCGGGTTGTCATAGCTGTCAAACTTGTCATTTTTCGACAACTCCCAGAGCTCAATGTCGCCGTCCGTGTCAATAGCAAACAGAAAACACCGATCCACCGTGGGATGGTAAACCACTTGAAGAACCTGCAACCCTGTCCATACACCTTCCCAGACAGGTTGAGACCGATCAAACATCCTCGACACCGGGTTAAAGTCCAACGCTACAAGACCTCTGTGGGCTACTCCCCGGTCTTCGTTGTTGGTTTTGTAGGTGTAGGGTGAAACAGTTTGGAGAAGTCTGTTGTCAAAAAGAGCACTAGAACCGAAGCCAAGCAGAGATTCATTATCACCTCCCAGTGCTCGGCTAACCTCTTCGCTAAGTGGAGTATTGACCCAAGTTCCATGATCTCTTCGAGCAACTGCAAAGCTGCGGATTCCGTCGTTTGCGCGATACCAGATATCGCCGTTAACATTGATAGTCGATGATTGCCCACTAGCCCCGGCAGCAAGCACTGAGATTGTTTGAATAGGTGACTGTAGATTCTGCCAAATATCTCTGTCAAATGGTGCATTGACAGACAACACTCCCCTTTCAGTAAATACTTGCAAAGGTCCCTGCGCCGTGGTAGTGTCTTGGACAGCGACAGATTGCATTGCTGTGATCCGTCCGCTTTGGCTTGGAACAACAAAAGCTCCTCCGCCGTTCAAAAAAGTGTTCTCAGTAAAACTCAGAACATCAGCGGTGCTTTGTGTCAAACTATAAGCCAAATCACCTGCAATAAAAGTCCTTCGGTCTTCACTGGCTACCCAGATACGCCCTCCGTTGTAGCACATCACAGTGCCAACTGGGATCTCATTACCCCCATTGATCCTTGGAATACTCCTTCGAAGTGTAGCCCCGTTAAAAATGAGCGGTATGGAACTCCCGTCTTGAATAATTAGGAACTCCTCGGCTTGAACCATCCAGACTTGAGGTCGGTCAGAAGGATTCACTTGTCCGCTAACTCCGGACAAGTCAGTGACCTTGCGGTCTGAGGTATCAATCTTGAAGACTCGCCCAGATATACAGACAATCAAGTGACTGTTGCCCTGGGTATCTGTGTAGGGGTGGGCACCTTGCCAGCACCCGTCCTCGAAAAGATCACGAAGAGCGGTATCCGTCGTGCCGTCCGCCGCAAGGAACTGAAGCGCTAGCGAACTCCAGCCAGGACGGCACTCGGGATAACCGTTTCTCGTTGTCCCATTGACTAGCCAGGACAACTGGGAAGCCGGAAGCGCAATACTAGCAACAGCAGAACTAACCCCTTGAGAGATAGCACTGAAGCCACTGTAGGTCGCTTTCGGGTCATTCCTCACTTACGTGCAAGTTTTCCTCGGTCTTTTTCGATATTGCCCTTCAGGTTAAGTAGCTGAGTCTTGATGTCAGCATTATCTGTAGTGGCAATGATAGTGTTCAAGTGATCTGCGAAGGCACCCAAAGCACCATCAGCAGCCCGTCCTACTCGTGTGCTCTTAGCAAAGGCACTGTAGGCAAGCAATCCAAAGCCAATGGCGACAATAAGAGCTGCCACCAACGCAATAAACGACGGAGACTGCAAATACTCTCCGCTTTCCTTGGCTCCGGCATCCTGTTGCGTGGTATGAGAAAGCTTGATGGATTCCGCGACGGGAATTCCCTCTGCGTTAACGGCGACGGGGGTGGTGATTTTTTCCACCATCAAGCTTTGCTGGTTCGCAATGGATTCCGTTGCCTTGACGGATTCAGTGCGTTTGTCGGGTATCAAACTACCTGCACAGGCAGTAAGAGTCAAAATTGCGAGAATTGATAGGGTCTTTTTCATTTCAGTAAACTTAATACGATATCACGGGCAACCTCATTAGTCACCGCTAGAATCACTATCGCCCCAATCACAGTATATTCAACAGTTTTCAACCGTTTTTCTTGGCGTCTCTGGCGCTGAACAATTCCCTGAATGCCCTTATCTTCATCCCCCGAGATTGCCAGCTTGATGTCATGCACAAGCTGCTTCAACTCATCCAACTGAACTTTAATGTCCTCGCCCATCACGCAAAAATATAACCATACACATGACAGTCTGCTGTGCCACTGGCAGCGCCCACAGTCACGCGAAAATAAAGAGTCGAAGTTGTAAAGGTGTCTGTGGTGGCGGCTGCTGTCAACGTTAGTTGCTGTTGCTTGCCTCCAGCCGTCAAGTTAGAAAGTGTCCCTGGTCCACTATTTGCGAGTGCTGTCCCACCTCCTCCTGTGCCTGTGAAGAACCCTGCCTGCGCTGCCGAGATGTCTGCACTGGCATTCTCAACAATGATCTTATCAACGGCATAGCGTGAAGCCGTGACAGTGATGTTATTGTCATTTGGACCACTGGTCATGTCCACACCAGTCACTTCACCTAACAACCCGTAAGTGGCAGTCAGCAAACTAGAAGCAGGTGTCGTTTCAATTCCAGCAGCGGTTGCGATACAAACCTCACCATTCGTCAAACCCCCAGCTGCATCAACAGTGACCACTTCGTTGTCTGCCACACCTGTGTCAACGATTGCCGATGTGCCCAACCCTAGAGTTGAACGCCCTGTGGCAGCATTAACAGATTCAATACCACTTGCAGTAGCACGACAAAGTTCCCCATTTGTTAAACCCGCCGCGTCGTCAACTTCCAGGGAGTCGTCATCTGCAACACCCACAGTCTTCACAGAAACCGTGTTAGATGCGTCATTAAACGCAACAATTCCCGTTCCTAGTCCCTCTAATTGAACACTGCTAGGCAGGTCTGCTGTCTCGTTCTCAACTGTTAGGTAGGTAGAAGAGTCTGGGGCTGTGCCGCTAGCCGCCGTTCCTGTGGGTCCTTGTAGCCCTGCCGGTGACACGCTAGAGTCATTAGAGATGACTGTGCTAGGTGCTGCGTTACCTGGGTAAGCACTAGTGGCAGCATCTTCCAGATTCTTGAGAATCACAGAGGTTGATGTTGGTGTGCTCTGCACTTCCATGTGACCAGCCGTTTGCACAAACAACACCTGTCCCGATGTCATCCAGCTACTATCGTCAACAGTGACTGTGACGTTGGCCAGCTCTGCAGGCATCACGAAGGTGCCATCTGTCAACGTGTAGGCGTTGACGCCATTCGTGCCATTACTGCCATTGCTGCCGTCTGAGCCCGCTGGACCAGGAACTTGAACAGTAGCTGTCCCCGAGCACGGAGAGCAACAGTCAGCAGGCGTTGGAAGTGAACTAGCCATAAGCTACCAAAAGAGCATAATCCAAATGATTAAGCCTAACAAGAATAACCAGCTACAGATTTCCCTATTACGGGGTGGGCTCATTGATGTCAATAGCGTCACCGTTGTCAGCAGGTGCTTCT
>CAYRYW010000038.1:0-9495 GCA_964428725.1 uncultured Dehalococcoidales bacterium | reverse complement strand
TTACGGGGTGGGCTCATTGATGTCAATAGCGTCACCGTTGTCAGCAGGTGCTTCTTCGGCAACTGCAACTTCTGCGCTGTCGGCTGCGCCAATAAGCGCCGCAACTTCTTCTTGAGTTGGGAACTCAATAGAGGTTGCGTTAAACGTATCAACCGCAGCCTTAAGCGCCGTATATAAACCCGGCAACTTGTCCATTCGGGGATCTTCGCCGAGCTGTTGACGCTTGAGTAAATCGGCTTCGATGCTCTGAGCCACGTTTTGCACGATCCTTGCCGCTCGGATTGCCTCGTTCTTTTTGCCCCGAACGAGGCTTAGGGCCACTTGTGTCTTTGTCATAAGATTTACTGAATCCTAAACCACCCCGCCAACTCAAGCGTGGTGGTGGTAGCTGCTGGGAAGTTGTTTGCGTAATTTATTGTTGTAAGGCCAGTTGCGCTGTTGTCTCTCAGGTCCAAAGTATCATCCTCAGTGTTAGCGGGAAATGCCTTAACGTCGCCTGCGACAGTAGTCATACCTGAAAACCCAACTGTGACATGAGAGACACCATCGCTGCTGCCAGCATCAAAGCTAAAATCAGTCGTATTAAGTATGATTTTCGCGGGACCCGAGACAGAGGCTCCTATATCTGCAGAGGTAATTTTAACCGAGACAAAGGCCAGTTTTCGCTCACGATCAATAATTGCCGAACCGGACTGAACTGAATAGGTCGCGTTGCTAGGAGTCGATCCAAATTCCAAAGTTGGAGTAAAAACGACTTCATCGTTTGGTAGAGGATCGAACAACCGGGTCACGGACGTAGCCGAAAGATCCAACTGATTCGAACTCTCGTCAATGATGTCTCCGTCAGACTGAATATTGCGACCTTGGTATGACACAAGCGCACCTACCTGCCCCACAACGCTGCTGTTGGTCCATGTGGTCGGCGTAGTCCCTGTCGCTATAAACTCAACGCCCGTTGCGTTCGACGCTGCGCCAACGTTGGTAAAGTCATCCCCAGCGATAAACGTCTCGATACGATACTTTTTACCAACAGTTAGCGTCCCACTCGTGGCGGTAGTCCCGTCACTCCATTGGTCTTCTGGAGCAACAACTAGATCATATTCTCCGCTCCCACCCAGGTCAGTATTTCCAACGATACCACCTTCGATACGCCCATCAGCATATGCTGGGCCCCCGTTGTTATCTTCACCAACGCGGAAAGATCCTCCTTTGTCTTCCATCGCAACGTAGTCATCATCATTTGCCGCTGAGATAGAGCAATCATTCCCATTGACTCTCAATGTCACGCCATTCATGGCCGTGGACCCCCCCGTCCCGTCATAATAGACCTCGACAAGATACCATTTGGCAGATTCCAAAGCTAACGTTGTGGCCGTAGCAGACACTACTTGAGACACACTGTCGTCAAAAGCCCGAAAGAGCAAGAAACCACTGCTGTTGACTGAGAAAAACCACTCTCGTTTACCGGAATCGTAGCGCCCACAAATAGGGAACCCGGCAGATATATCCTTGATACAGATTGCAAAACGAGCATAGATCTTGTTGTCGTTTGTCGCATCCCCACCCACCAACAAATCAGACGTATCAGGATTTGCAAGACTACTAGCAGACCCATCAAAAATTGCAGCATTGACAGGATCCTTCGACAACTGACGCTCGTTGATGTAGTCTTGAGTTTTATTGCCCATCAAGTCATTGGAAGAATCAATGAATTGATTGTTCGTACCTGCATCGCTGTAGCTGCCTGACAGACCATTCGCCACGACATAGTTATTGGAACTATTTGCATCCAACGAAATGTCAGCCGTAATCGCAGCAGTATCGAAACGGTTATTCGAGAATGTGGAGTTATTGACATAGGCCCCTTTAATCCCCCAGGTATAAGTAGCAGCATCCCAATCGAAGTAGTTATTTTCAATAGACACCCCATCAAACGCATCCGCAAAACTCCCGGCTAAATCGATAAGTGCTTTACTTGCGGGAACAGTCTCACCTGTGATGGAAGTAATGTGATTACCTTCAATGTGCAGATTCGTGACCTTGTTACTAGCTTGCGTGAGTCCTAGGAAAGTGCCACTCAAACTAGCTGCTTGATTGTTGACAACCCTGAACCCTGTGATTTCGCAGTCAGCACTAGCAATACATGAAGAGCTACCTCCACTGCCCTCAAAGTTACAGTCACGAATGATTGTATCGATGGTCGCCGAGGACAATTGAACATAACCCCCTGTCGTGCCCGTGAAGTAACAACGGTCAATAGTGGTGTCCCGCGTAGACGTCAACAACAACGGTGTCTCAAATGCACAATTTGTGACTAGCACCTGATACGTTCCCGTCAACTGAATCGAATAAGTCCCACCAGTGGTGCCGTCTATGATTGCTAAGCGTTCAATTACAGTAGACTGCCCTCTCACTACTGCATTGTTGACGCTGATGGCAGCCGCTCCTGTGTCATTCACGAGCACAGCACCTACCCCTGTGGTCATCAGACCGTCACCATATACACCTAGCAACCGCACTCCCCTGTCGTTCAAAGAAGTGATAGCTGATAACAATCGATACGTGCCGTAGGGAAAATAAACAGTGCCCCCGCCAACGCTGTTAGCTGCATCAATGGCAGCATTAATAGCAGCACTATCATCAGTAGTGCCATCTCCAGTTGCTCCGAAAGATTTAACGTTGAAAAAATCACCAGTGCCAGCAGCAGTGCCGTAAGGCATCAGCTTCCACCTGCCAGTCCAACTTGTGTCTGACGGCTGGAGCGTGGCATAATTGTCGTCAGCCGTAGAACTCGAAGCATCAAACTTGTAGAGCCGCCCATCGGTGGTTGTGCCTAAAAACGCATGGGCATTCTCGACAGGCCGTGGAATATCCTTGACCTGTTGTGTAGTCTCAGCCTCGTAGATCGCGGGAATCTTGTATTCCCTTACATTGGTTCCTTCTCGTGTCAGTGGCATAAATTAACCTTTGCGCTTGCGGGACATTGACTTCTTCGCAGCTTTCTTGGCAGCTTTCTTGCCTGCCTCCGTGTATGGAAATTTCTTCTTACCTACTTTTGGCATAACTTTACCACTTTACTTTGTCTGCCCAATACGCAGCAGACATCTTGCCTTTACTGATATTCTTCGCGTGACGGGCCTTAAAACTTTTCTGTCTAGCTTTTCCAGCAGCTGTCTTAGGGTTCTTCCCCGCACCACTTACACCTTGCTGCCCAAACCGAATCAACTTTGTCTTGTCGCCTTCTTTTGCAAGGACAGCATGACTTTTCTTAGGATGGTTAGGCGTCCGCTTTGGCTTATTGAAGCCTGCAAACTTTTCACCATTTCTCTCAACTGCCATTACTTCAAAGGAGTTGCTTGAACTGTCGCGTCTGAGCCACCATCCCGGATAAACTTAGCGGCCTCCGCTAGTGCCTTACTCCAAACATTTGAGTAGTCCTTCGTTAACACATGACCATTAGTAGTAGTCGGAGCGCTACCGTCGAAAGTTACTCTAGCGGCATGGTCTTGCACGTCAATCAAAACAAACCGGCAATCATCACTAAAAGCTGTAAGCTGCACGCCACCAGCGGTGGCATCTACTGTAAGAGTCTGATCGTTGCCACTGGCGACCTCAGCACCTGCCAATGTAAAGCTGCTAGGGGCGGACTCGTTGAGTGCCTGTAAAATCATACCTACCGCGCTATGAATATCACGGCTAGATGCGCCTGAGCTATTGGCTCGGCTTTGAAGTTCTGCAATTTCGTAGGTCGCCATAGGAAAAGGGTAAAGGGGGGAGCCAAGTAACTCCCCCCTGATTTACTTAATTAGTGAACGTAGCCAGCGTTGGCAGAGTAACCAACTGTGACATCAACCACAGTGTCAATCTTCCAGGTCAACGGTGTAGTGTCCGCAGGAGACACCCGAATTTGGATGTCATCACCACTTACGTTGAAGTTAGCGTCACGACCTCCGACCGATTCAATTGCTGTGATAACACTAGCAGTTGAACCAATCTGGGCCAACGTTCCGCCATCGCGCTTGAACAATCCAACGAGCCAGTAATACTGACCCTCATCGTAGTTGTCCGTTGCGACGGCTGTGATCTTTGCCTCCAACCGAATGAGCGTATCATCCCCGATCTCATCAGTCGGGATAGTGACAGCCACTTGATTAGCGGTTGCAGCGGTAGTATTAAAAACACTACCTTTACGAGTTCCGTTTGCGTAGTCTGTTGCCATAATCTATTCCTCCTTCTGATTAGGAAACGCAAGCCGTGGTGCAACCAGTAGGATCGCAACGCAAGTGAGCAAACGCGACACCGCGCCACGTCTCACCGGGCATAGATCCGTTGGCCAACTGCATACGATGGTAAACCACCGTTCCGTCAGGGTTACATGTGCGGTCAAGGATGTTCTTCAACTGCACAGCACCGGTGAAGTTAACCGGGTCAAACCGGAAATCAGGATGCGGGTTCGTAGGAGGCCGAGGAATCAGCGAAGTGAACACTTCAGGATCAAACCGGAAGGACTCCTCAGTTGCCGCAGTCTTCCAGCTAGAGTTGACAACAGCCTCTTGACCACGCGTTGCATTGCTACCCAGCGCGAATGCTGCAATCTCGGTATACGTGCCACCTGCACAGCTAAACCGCCGTGGGTAAGGATCGGCCAAGAACACCACATCACCATAGCTGTGAGACAACCCAAAGCCACGAATCAACATGTTGTTCTCGTTCGAATAACGAATATCCTCTCGGATATCAGCATTCTGCCGAGTAATATTCCCGCGAGTCTCATTCGAGACGATCATGATTCCCAGAGGAGAACCACCAGCACCACGCAACAGAGCGTCAGCCCCGGCACCATCACGCATCAAATCGATGTTGTATCGATCAATGATGGCCATGTGCAACGGATGCGTCGGACAAGCACTCGGATAAGTAGTGGCCAAGTTATCGCTGGAAGTAGCAGCCGAGCCACAGTCATCAACGACAACCTTCGTCTGACAGAGGCGGAAATACTCGTGTCGATACTTGATTTCCCACAGCATTTTGCTATAGTCACCAAGAATCCCAGCAACGCTGGTCAACTGATTCCGCAGATCGAAGGCAGGCATTGTATCAATGTTACAAATGTCGGGGCCTTCTCGTGCTACACGCTCCAGATTGAAGTTACGAGTCGTAGAAGCGATGCTGATCTTCTCGCTAGGAGGCAGACAGCTTCCGCCAGCCGCTCCATCAGGGATCACATCGCTAGGGTGAATTGAATTCCAGGTAGGATCCGCCTCAGTGGGTGCGCTGCGCTCATAGAACAGCACGTTGAGACTTGGCCCCATACCGTTTTCCCATTCGCCACGGCGAACGAGATTCATCCAAAAGCTCCGCTGAAAAACGCGGCGCTGCATAATAGGCACAACGAACCTTCCGGTCTCATTGTGCAAGAAATTAGTTACTGCTTCGCAAGACATATTCTAACAAATAGTTAAGGGTTCTGAACACAGACCTTCTGCGTTCACTATTTGCCTCTAGACCAGGGAGACGGATTAGGTCTATTCGAATAAGTCAAGCCAGCAGTTGGGCACTGCTGAGCCTAAATAGGCTCGACGTGCGTATCTTGCATTGCAAATGCAATGCTGTCAACACAAAAAAAGAGCACCTGCATTGCAGATGCTCTACTCAGTAAAACTAAATTCTTCTTAATTAGTTCTTAACCAGAAATCAACCCCCTCCACGTCAATCCTATGTGGATGATAACCCCCAACCTTCAACACTTCCCTAATGCTGTCCCGGTAATCACTCTGCCCTCCATGCTCCACAGTCACACAATTGAACACTCTATGCGGTAAGATGTCAGTCAGAATGACGTCAGCATGCTCATCCACACTCAGGTTCAGATAACCAATTATGGAGTCCTCGAAATATTGGTCCAACAAGGAGGCCCACTCAACTTCAACGGGATCCGCCCATAAGTAAGCACAAGTTCTAAACTGTTGGTAAGCGTCTATTAAATCTCGCCACTCTGACACTGACACCCCTTCCCAGCCGTTAAGGTCCAGGAGGTAAGTGTCGTTGGCTTCGATTGGGCCGTTTGTGCCAACATCGAGGTAAGACAAAGTGCTTGCGTGCTCCAATGTCCAGAGGTCTTTCTTTAGTGGGCTGTAGCTTTTTGGCATTTTGCGAGTTCCCTTGAGATCCTGTCATTAACCTTAGATTGCTGTAGATAAGCGTGGCGGAATGTGTCTCTCTCTTGTTGCACAGACAGATACACCAAATGGAGATGACGACATCCTTCCCAGACACTTGCAAGCACAATCATACTAATCCCTATGATTACTATCCCATTGACACTCTTTTGTGTCATAAAGCCATTTCTGGTGACATCTTAACTTGCATGATGCTCTGTTCTTTGAAAGAAACACCGAAGTTAAGCCACCATCCGCCTAGTGGCCTCGCGGCCCTGCCGTTCTCAACGTGAAAACCATAAGGTTTGTGCTCGCACTTGTAGGCACTCCCGCGTAGAAAAAGCTGCTGGCTACGCTCGATATTGCCATGCTTTGATAATCTAGTGACTACCCGATCATCCAAGTTACGCCTGTGGATATGCCCAGAATAGTAAATGTCCGCAATGTAATCATCGCGGGTTCGGCTGTTGTCGATCATCCCGGCAGTCACAGCACCCCCGCCACCATAGCCATGATGATAATACAGCGTTTTCTGGAGTATCTGTGTGCTATTCGATTTCTGAAACTGGATCTGCACAAAACCCCAATAACCACCAATCATCGTCTTTAGGCCCTTAGAATGCAAACGATCCTGCATCAACTGCATGAGATCCACCTCATGCTTCTTGGTGATGGCAGTCTCGTGGTTGCCTGGGGTAATCAAGGCTAAATTTGGGAACTCTGCATACCAGTCAGCCGCTATTCGTGGAAGTTTAGAAAGGTAGTCATGGACCTGAAGCTCGGGTCGGACCTTGTCTTTAACGCCTCTCTTGTCCCACTTACCTCCCATACAGTCAAAGAGGTCTCCAAACCTGAAAATAGGAGCGTTCCGGGCTTGGGCTTCGCTGAGATGCTCACGCAACACCTGCCTATTGCAGTCTGTGGAGTCCCAGTGATCGTCACTGCCTAACAAAATAGAACGTTCATCGCCCGCTTTCAATCCTGTGAAGCGTAGTCGATGAACGTTCGGTGCGAGTTGTGTAAACTCCCAGTTATTCGGTGTCAGGCTCTTCTTCGTCGTCTTCGTCGTCTTCAAGCCACTCTTCGGATTCTTCTTCATCTTCAACTTCAACTTCGGTCTCCAGCAGGTCAGCTACTGCTGAGTAGAATGCGTTGAGATCCTCTTCAGAGTTAATGTCGAAGAAGCCATCGTTCAAAATGGTCACTCCGTTAGAAAGCCTGGCAAGGGTCGTCAGTTCACCTTCGTTTGAGATTAGGGCTTTAGCAGGGACAATAGTTAGATCACTCATAGGTCTTCAATTTAAAAGACCTAGCTCCGTTGTCAACTCTTGACCCTGAAGACACCGTAACTTTGCATAACTCTAACAACTTCACACTTGTCATACAGCTTCCGCTGTGCTTGCTTTGTAGACTCCCAGTCCACGTCATCAAACCAAACCTGTCCCCCTGGCCGCATCAGTGGCAAGTAATTGTCGACATCCAGACAACTAACCTCTTCACTATGGTTACCATCAATATGCAGAAAGTCAATGGCCCCTAGTGATTTAATGTCGCCTAACGCTTCCTCGCTAGTTTTCTTGAACACCGAGCAGTAGTCTTCGAGCTCTAATGCCCTCCTATGGTCATAGAACAGATCTTGAATGTGCCTGTGATCCAAACTTTCCCACCACTGAGCGTTTGCGTCTTCATCTGGTAGCCCTTGCTTACAAGGTTGGGGTGCCCAAGGTTCAATGCCGTAAACATGACCAACCCCTAGCTCCTTCAAAGCCGTTGCCACAGCAAACAGTGATCGCCCAGCAAACACTCCAATCTCCACGCACACGCGGGGTTGATCGGATCGCACTCCCGCTATCATATCTAATGCCTTCTCGGTCTCACACCATCCGTGAAGTAGGGGCATATACTCTGTTGCGTATTTCTCAGGTGTCATAGTCTACTTACCTAACTCTGTATCTAACTGGTCCGCGATACGGGGCACGAAGGCATACAGGTTTAAATGCTCGGCGCATTCAAAGATGATCTGCAAATCAATCGGTGCCCACACTTTCTCACACTTCTCTATCAAAAAATCTAACGCTTTCCTACGAATGAAAAAGCAATGCGTCGTGAAGGCTGTAGCGATCTTGCAGACATCAAAGTCATACTTTTCCTGTATGCACCAGTAACCTCCAGAGCATCCCACGTAGAACAGATCCCAGTCGGCAGGCAGCACACTAAACGCTTGCTCTATCCTCTCAAGCGGATTATCAACATTGAACCGAACATCATCCTCCATAACCAAGTAGTGTTCAGCGTCCGGCTCCAGTGTTTGCAACGCCTTCCAAAGCGAAACCTGGGATAACACATTCCCGATACTCAAAGCCCCGATGCTCCGAGCACCACCCTCGTCTTTATCATATTTATGCTTAGTCTCTTCCAAGCCTGTGACGTGACCGTCGAATCCCCAATACTTCACAGGCTTAAACCCATGCCCCTCCAACAACGAGCACGTTGCATTCAACTCTTCCTCCAACCGCTTTAAACCTATGATGTAACACTTCATGACTTATCGAGAGCTCGATACTTATCCAACACTTTCTGTTCGTTAACCTCTCGCATCTCCCAGGAAGGCCCATGATGCGTGTTCAGATACGCGATAGGAGCACCCAAATGCTCAACGTGACTGTGAGCACACACCGCACAGACTTCCCCCATTCGTGCTAACTCCTCCCGATAAAAAATGTCAGGGTAGTAAATGCCCACTGCCTCATTCCAACGAAAACCTTTGTCCCTCCGCATCACAAAGTGGTAGCCACAAGGTTCCGTAGTCTCTAGGACACCACCTACCTGTTCTTTGGCTTTGTCGTAATAACAAAAATACCCATCCCCATTCTCGCGACTAACGCCTTGTGCTGAATGATATTTCCCTGTCGCCAGCAACGTTTTCAAAGGTGTCAACCAGTCTCCAAGGAAAAGTGTGTCTGCGATACTGAAAACCACAAACTCACTTTCTGTCCTAACCAACCCATAGTTGTAAATTTTGTTCAGATTAAACTCATCATGATAATGCACCCAGTCATACCCTAATCTGTTGAGCTCTTCCTGCATAATGAACGCAAGTTTTGTGTGCTCCTCTGTGTGGTTCTCATTGAAGATAGCGAATAGCTTAGAATCACAGGTTGCTTTGTGGGACCTGAAAGCTGCCCTGTAAATCGCCAACTGTGCTGGATGCTGGCAGACAATGGGCATTATTGTTACCGTATCACTCATTACTTTGAGACTAACACAGGCTCCCACTTAGCAAAAAACTTCATTCGATCACTGTCCGCGATCTTATCCATCGAAGCCGCATTGAATT
>CAYRYW010000037.1:0-18008 GCA_964428725.1 uncultured Dehalococcoidales bacterium | reverse complement strand
TTTTATCCTCATGACACCATTATAAGTGTCACCAATCTATCTGAACTAGCTCAGCTGTTGTATTGACAAGCGTACCCAGAGATGATAATTTTACTTCGTCGCCGATTCAAAGGGTAGAACAGACAATGGACTGTCATGAGATGGAAAGCGATTTGCGAAAGGCGACTATTCCAGCGTCCTGCAGTAGATAACGCCCGAGTGGCGCAATGGCAGCGCAGCCGACTTGTAATCGGCAGGTTAGCGGTTCGACTCCGCTCTCGGGCTGAGTTGCAAACGATGGCACAGACGGCGGGGTGGGTGAGTGGTTAAAACCAGCAGACTGTAAATCTGCCGCTGAGAGGCTTCGCAGGTTCGAATCCTGCCCCCGCCACTTTCTCGCACCCTCGCTGCCGAGTCCCCTAAGATTCTGCGAGTACTGGATTCGCGATTACGCCACTCAACGAAATGGCAGCACACCGATCCACCTTTATTCATCGACCCTCCAACAAGCACAATTAAAACCCTTCGACAGGCCGGGGGCACCGTCGTCTGTTATAATCATATCGTACGCATTCGAATGACATATCCGCAGCAAAGTGACAAAGGAGGCATCCTGATGGCTGAAAAAGGAAGGGCAGCGATATACAACGGAATCGGCAAACCCTTTGAGATAATCGAGTACCCCCTGCCCGAGGTTGAGCCGGGTGCTATACTCGTCAAGATAACCATGGCTACCATATGCGGGTCGGACATGCATATCTGGCGTGGCGACATCGACATCGCCGCTCTGGGACTGCCCCTGCCGGCGATCATCGGCCACGAGATGACGGGCACGGTAGCCGCGCTGGGACAGGGCGTCACCACGGATTCGGCAGGACAGCCGCTGGCGGTCGGCGACCGCGTGGTGTACCACTTCTTCAACCCCTGCGGCCGGTGCCCGGCCTGCCTGCACGGTGAGGAAGCCGCCTGCTCCATGAACCAGCTGTTCATCTTCCCCATAGACGCCTTCCCCCACTTCACCGGCGCGTATGCGGAATACTACTACCTGCGCCCCGGACAGACCGTCATCAGGGTCCCAGACGAGCTTACAGATACGATGGTAGCGCCTCTCAACTGCGCCCTGTCAGAGGTGATCTACGGGTTCGAAAAGATAGGGCCGGTGTTCGGGGAGACGGTGGTGATACAGGGCGCCGGCGGCCTGGGCATATACGCCACCGCCGTATCGCGCGAGATGGGGGCCGACCGCATCATCGTGGTGGACGGGGTGGACGAGCGCCTCAAGCTGGCGAAGGCATTCGGTGCCGACGAGGTTGTCGACATGAGAAAATATGCGACACCTGCAGAGCGGGTGCAGCGCGTCATGGACCTGATCGGGTACCGCGGCGCGGGCGTGGTAGCCGAGATGGTAGGCCTGCCGCAGGCGATCCCCGAAGGGCTGGATATGCTCGGCAGCGGCGGCCGCTTTCTGGAGATCGGGAACATCAGCCCCGGCATGATCACCACTATCGACCCTTCAGCCATCGTCAGGGGCTCCAAGACGATTTACGGCGTGGTATTTTACGGGCGCGATACGCTGAAGAAGTCCCTCGACTTCCTAAGCCGTACGAAGGATAAATACCCGTACGAAAAGCTGCTGTCCCGCTCATATCCGCTGGAGGAGATCAACCGCGCGTTCGAGGAACAGGAGCAGAGGCTGGTCTCCCGCGCCGCCATCATCCCGTAGGTCATATCGACCATTTAGCGATCGCTGCTGGTTGACAAAGCGACTGGCTGCGATGTAACCTTTGGACACAATCGAGCCTGCCGCTACTGCCTTCAAATATCTCTTGACTTAGAGTAAGCGATTGTATACAATGTATTACAACAACATCATGAGGTGCTTTATGACTACAGCGATATCAGTAAGGCTTCCAAAAGAGCTTGCCGATCAACTGGACAGCATAGCCAAAGAGACGGAGCGGCCGCGCTCTTACATCATTCAAAAAGCGCTGGAATCCTATATCGAAGACTATGCCGACCTGCAGATAGCCCTTGACCGTCTCCACGACAAGACCGATCCTGTCGTATCGGGCAAAGAGCTGAGGAAATCCCTTGGCTTATAATATCGTTTACAAGGGTTCGGTACACCGCGATCTGAAGAAGCTTTCCAAGGCAGAGTCCACCCGCGTTTTAGGCCAAATCGAGGCAGAGCTCTCAAAGAAGGCAGACACCTATCCGCTTCTCAAAGGGCAGTTTGCCGGCCTTCGCAGATACCGTGTCGGCGATTACAGGGTAATCTATGCAATTCTAGAAGACAACGTGCTTATTCTCAGGATAGGCCACCGTCGAGATGTATATAAGAAGATTTGACAGGCCGCCTCTCATTGACAACGCTGCACTCCCGATGTACGCTTGCGGCATATGAGGTATAGCTTCCGGTAGCAGCATGAGCGATAGAACCACTGGCTATATATTCATTGCTTTAGGGGTACTCGTTATTATATGCGGAGTAGCAATATGCATTGCTTATTCAGAAGTACAACCCGAGCCTTATGTTACGACCGCAGTATTCGGAGGAGCATTGATACTGTTAGGATGGCGATTCCTGTATGGCAAGTCGTTCAAGGATTAAGGAATAGTAACAAAACGTGTGGGCTCACTGTTATAGTAGCCTCCCCCAGTCTCCATTTGACAAACGCCGTCTCCCGATGTACGCTTTCCGCACACGCAACTCATATCCGGTGTACTGGCAAACAAGATGTACTACTTCGCTTACGCTTCCAACCTGAACCGCAAGCAGATGGCGCAGCGCTGCCCTGACAGCAAGCCGAAGTTCCTTGCTACGCTGCCCAACCACAAGCTCATCTTCACCGGCTGGTCGCGGCAGTGGCGCGGCGGCAAGGCCACCATCAAGCCACTCCCAGACCACAAGGTTATCGGCGGCGTCTATGAGATATCGCAGCGCGATCTGCAGTCGCTGGACAGGCACGAAGGCTACCCGCGGGAGTACAATCGGCTGAACAAGATAGTCCTCAGCGAGGACGGCGACGCGGTGGAGGTGGTAACGTATATCAGCCGGGAGCAGGCCCAGGAGAGCAAGCCTTCGCTGGAATATCTGGCGGTCATCAGACAGGGGTATAAGGACTGGGAGATAGCGTAGAATGGATTGGTCCAAGCTCAATTGGAAGTATATTCTCCTCGCGCTAGGGATTGGAGTGCTGGCAGCTTTAATTTTCTTCTGGGACCCCTTTTTTTCAGGGCTCGCGTTCGTTGCAGGTGCTTCAATTACCATCATACTGACATGCCTGAAAAGGAAAACGAAAGCTGGTGGTGACCCCCCGAAGGACGGCGCATGAACCGGCTCAAGCATATTTGGCTATATATCCTGCTGCTAATGTTAGCAGCGATAGCCTTCGGCTTTTGCGCCTACTACCTTGTCGGCGGGAAGGGATTCATCGTCGTCATCCCGTTCGTGGTCCCCATCTTCATCATATGGCGAGGCTCGAAGAAAAAACCGGACGATCGACCTGTGCCATGAACCTATACCCACCAGCTATTGACAGCGCCTGTGCAAAGATAGTACAATCGTTTGGCATGGCGTCTTGACAGATGCCGTGCTATGCTTATTTTTATGCACAATACTGGCAACATGCCCACATAGCTCAGTGGTAGAGCACCTTCTTGGTAAGAAGGGGGTCGCCAGTTCAACTCTGGCTGTGGGCTTATATTTAGGAGGAGAAATGGCGAAGAAAGTCTTCGAACGGAAAAAACCACATATCAACGTGGGGACCATCGGACACGTGGACCATGGCAAGACCACGCTCACCGCTGCGATCACTGAGGTGCTGGCAGCCACAGGGACGGGAACAGCATTCCGCCCCTTCGACAGCATCGATAACGCTCCTGAGGAGAAGGCTAGGGGGCTGACCATCGCCATCTCTCATATCGAATACGAGACGGAAAAACGGCACTATGCACACGTAGACTGCCCTGGTCACGCCGACTACATCAAGAACATGATCACCGGCGCAGCCCAGATGGATGGCGCCATCCTGGTCATCGCCGCCGATGACGGCGTCATGCCACAGACCAGGGAACACCTGCTGCTGGCACACCAGGTGGAGGTGCCCTATATTATTTGTGCCCTGAACAAGGTCGACATGGTGGATGACGAAGAGCTGTTGGAGGTCTCCGAACTGGAGCTGCGCGAGGAGGTATTGCCTAAATACGAATTCCCTGGCGCCGAGGTTCCCATAGTCCGGGTCAGCGCCCTGAAAGCGCTGGAGTGCGGCTGCGGAAAGCGCGAGTGCCAGTGGTGCGGCAATATCCTTCAACTGATGGACGCAGTGGACAGCTACATACCTGTACCCGTCCGCGAGAAGGACAAGCCATTCCTCATGCCCGTTGAAGATGTTTTCAGCATCAAGGGACGCGGCACAGTTGTTACAGGCCGTGTAGAGCGCGGAGTGGTAAAGACCGGGGATGAAATTGACATCGTTGGAATCAGGGATACGCGGCGTGTAGTGGTAACCGGGGTGGAGATGTTCCACAAGACCCTGACAGAAGGCGAACCGGGCGATGCCGTCGGCTGTCTACTGAGGGGGGTTGAGCGGGAAGACGTGCTGCGCGGGATGGTGCTGGCAGCCAAGGGTTCGATTACTCCGCACACTGAAGCCGAGGCCGAGGTATATGTACTGACAAAAGAGGAAGGCGGCAGACATACACCCTTCTTCAGCGGATACAAGCCACAGTTCTTCGTCAGAACTACGGACGTGACCGGCAGCATCCAACTGCCCGAGGGGGTAGAGATGGTTATGCCTGGCGATAACATCAAGATGAAGATCAAGCTTATCGAGCCGGTAGCCATGGAGGAGGGACTGCGCTTCGCCATCAGGGAAGGCGGCAGGACAGTGGGAGCTGGAGTAATTACCAAGACGCTGGATTAGGTGGTATAAGTTGGCGAAAAAAGGGACCTCCAGGGTTATAATCCACCTTGCATGTACTACGTGCAAGGAGAGGACATATACTACTACTAAAAGCAAGAAGAACGACCCTGACAGGCTGGAGCTTAAGAAATACTGCCCTCGCTGCCGAGCACACAGCACGCATCGCGAGGTGCGGTGATGCTGAGAGGCCCGGCGTCAGCGACAAGGAAGCTGAGTCTGGGACGTATTCGCAGATATTTCGGCGACGTTATCGCTGAGCTAAAGAAGGTAACTTGGCCAACCAGGGAGGATACCAAGCGACTTACTATTCTGGTTATCATAGTCGCAGGATTTATAGGCATCCTCCTCGGAGTCGCCGACTACGGCTTAACTGAGTTGATGAAATTGATTATCAAATAGGAGGACAAGGAGGCGGGGAAAGTGGAGACTAGACCCTTTCAAGGGGTTTCCTCTCACCCTCCATCAGTATTAGAGATGGCTGAAGGAGAGCGCAGGTGGTATGTTATCCACACATATTCCGGATACGAGCATCGGGTTCAGACCAACCTGAAACACCGAATAAATTCCATGGGCGCTCAGGATAAGATTTTCAATGTGGTCATACCCACGGAGAACGAGATCGAGATCAAGGATGGCCAGAAGCGTACCGTCGCCAGGAAGGTTTTCCCCGGCTATATCCTGGTCGAGATGATCCTGGATGATGGGAGTTGGAATGTAGTACGGAACACGCCGGGGGTCACCGGATTCGTTGGTGCCGGTGCAAAGCCAATGCCGCTGGAAGAAGACGAGGTAAAGAACATTTTTAAGCAGATGGAGGCGGAGACGCCGCGGGTCAAGGTTGGCTTCCGCAAGGGAGAAAGCGTGCGGATCGTGGATGGCCCGTTTATCGATTTCATCGGCGTCGTTGACGAGTTAAATACCGACAAGGGAAAGGTTAAGATACTGGTATCATTTTTCGGCAGGGAAACCCCCGTGGAACTGGATTTCCTGCAAGTAGAGCGTATATAACCGATAATAGATTTTTGAGGTAAAGAATTGGCAAAAAAGGTCAAAACCGTAATCAAGTTACAATTGCCAGCCGGACAGGCGAGCCCGGCCCCGCCAGTCGGCCCCATCCTGGGCCAGTACGGCTGCAACATTATGGGGTTCTGCAAAGAGTACAACGAGAAGACCGCATCGCAGGCGGGCAATATAGTGCCCGCAGAGATAACCATATTCGATGATCGATCCTTTACCTTCGTCCTCAAAACACCACCCGTCGCCGACCTGTTGAGAAAGGCACTGGGGGTAGAAAAAGGTAGCGGGGTTCCAAATACCGAGAAGGTCGGCAAGGTCCCGAAGGCAAAGGTTAAGGAGATAGCCGAAATCAAGATGAAAGATCTCAATGCTGTGGATATATCCGGAGCTATGAACATGATCGAGGGGACAGCCCGGAGCATGGGGATAGAGGTGGAATGATGACAAAACATGGGAAGAAATATAATGAGGCTACCAAGTTTATCGACCAAGACAAGGAATACAATCCTCAGGATGCGATAGCGCTGGCAAAAAAGGCCAGCTATACCAAGTTCGATGAGACGGTGGAGTTGCACCTGCACATGGGACTCGATCCGCGCTATGCCGACCAGCAGGTAAGGGGAGTGGCCAGCCTGCCCCACGGCCTGGGCAAGACAGTCAAGGTGCTGGTATTCACTCAGGGCGAAGCGCTAAAAGCCGCTGAGAATGCCGGCGCAGACTATGTCGGTGGCGACGACATGGTGAAAAAGATAGAGGATGGCTGGCTGGATTTCGATGTCGCTATAGCCACGCCGGATGTCATGAATAAGGTCTCCAAGCTGGGGAAGATACTGGGCAGGCGGGGGCTGATGCCCAACCCCAAGTCGGGTACAGTAGTACCGCCGCAGGACCTGCCTCGGGCTATTAACGACGCCAGGAAGGGACGCGTCGACTTCAGGCTGGACAAGACGGCTGTGATACATGTACCCCTAGGCAAGGTGAGTTTCGATGACAGCAAGCTGCTGGATAACATGGCAACCTTAATGGAGACGGTGGTGAAGGCCAAGCCCAGCGGTTCCAAGGGGCAGTATGTAAAGAGCGCCACGCTGACCACATCGATGGGTCCGGGCATAAGGCTGGATCTCAAACCAACGCTGGAGATGAAAGCTCCGTGATGGAGGAGGTGAGAAAGCCATGCTAAAACAAAACGAAGGCCCGATAGATCGCATCCTGAGATGCATACTGGGGGTCGCTGCTATTGTGGTCGCCTTTCTAGTTTTGGATGCAGCCGATGCCACAGCAGGAGGCATAGTGCTCGCTGTCATCGGGGCGATACTGCTAGTCACTGCAGCGACGGGTTTCTGCGCCGCATACAGGATATTCAACTATTCTACAAAAAAATAGCGCAAGCGCGTGCCATAGACAGCGGGTGCCGTAGCGGCTTAATTGTCTGCCCGCCGAGGCTGAAGGAAATGGAGCGAGTCCTCGTGCCTGTGGCATGGGGGCTTTTTTATCAATTAAATTGAGGTGAGACATGAGGCTAGAGGAGAAGAAAAGGGTAGTCGATGAGCTGGCCGAAAGGTTGGAGCGCGCCACGGTCGTTATCGCTACCAACTATCGCGGGCTCACGGTGCCGGAGATGACCGCCCTGCGGCGCCGCCTGCGACAGGAGAATATCGAATATCGCGTTATCAAGAATAATCTCGCCAGGCTCGCCGCCGAGAGGACCGGCAGGGAGAAGCTGGTAGAAATCATCGAGGGACCCACGGCCATCGCTCTCGGGTACGACGACATCACCGCTCCGGTCAAGGCTTTGCTGGATCACATCCGCAGCTCCAAGATCGAGATGACAATTACCGGCGGGATGATGGAGCATAGGGTGCTCAGCCGCGCCGACATCAACACCCTGTACACGCTGCCTTCGAGGGAAGTGCTGATCGCCAAACTCGTGGGAGGACTGCAGGGGCCGATCTACAGGCTGGTAAACGTATTGAACTCCGGCCCCACCAAGCTGGTGGGGGTACTCGCGGCACGCAAGAATCAACTGGAACAAGGAGGCTAACATGGCAGATGAACTGGAGCAAAAAGAGGAAACTACTGAGCCCGAGGCAGACATGGGCGAAGAGAAGTCTGAGAAGAAACCGGCAAAAGCCACAGTAAAAGCTGACAAGGCTGAGGCTAAAGCTACAAAAGTCACTAAGGGAGGGACTATGAGTAAGGAAGATATTATGGCCGCCATTAAAAGCATGACCGTATTAGAGCTCAACGAGCTGGTCAAGGCGCTGGAGGAGGAATTTGGCGTCACCGCCGCCGCACCGGTAGCGGTCGCCGCCCCCGCCGCCGGCGCTGCCCCGGCAGCAGCCGCAGCAGAGGTGGAAGAGCAAACAGAGTTCACGGTAACGCTCAAGGAAGTCGGAGCTAACAAGATTCAGGTAATAAAGACCGTGCGCGAGGTGACCGGGCTCGGGCTTAAAGAGTCAAAGGACCTAGTGGAGTCGGCTCCCCAAACATTGAAGGAAGGCGTAAACAAAGACGAGCTGAAGACCATAAAGGAAAAAATGGAAGCCGCAGGGGCCACCATAGAGATAAAATAACTTCCGCGGAGCTATCGATGACCGTCAGGGTTATTACTGAACGTACAGCGAAGCGTGAGCATATGGAGCAGCTTATGCCATTGCTGCTGCAGCTCAGGGAGAAGGCGATACAGCAGCCGGGATACATCTCCGGTGAAACGCTGCAATCGCTTGACCATAAGAGGACGCACATGGTCGTCAGCACGTGGAACACGCTTCAGGACTGGAGAAACTGGGAGGGCAATAAGGAGCGTAAGGCACTGATAGACAAGATCGATACTACGTTAACCTCTCCATCCAAAGTTAGGGTATACGTACCATCAGCCCTCTCGATGATATGGCACGACCTCCCAGAGGGCATCTGACGCCGTTTAATGCGACCAGCACCCTGCATGAAAGGGGGATAGAGCAATGGCGGTGAAGATCATCACACAGCGTACAGTACGCCCGGAAAAACTGGGTGAGCTGCAGTCTCTATTGAGGCAGTTGAGAACGAAGGCTATAAACCAGCAGGGATACATTACAGGGGAAACGTTGATCTCGGTCGATAATCCTTACACCTATGTCGTTATCAGCACATGGTATAGCCTCAAGGATTGGAAAGACTGGGAGTCCAATCGAGGGCGGCGGGAAATACAGGGGAAGATAGAAAACCTGCTTACGACACATTCGCAAATGGCGGTATACGAAGAGCAATCAACCGTTCCAGCCGATGAATACCAGGACAGTTGAATCCAGTTCGATAATCCCGTCGGCGGTTGAATACCCTATCCGTATCAGGGAACTGCCTGCCGGTGAGCGGCCCAGAGAGCGCCTCAAGCATATGGGTGCGGCATCTCTTTCCTCCAGCGAGCTGCTGGCGATAGTGCTGCGTACCGGGACTGCCAGCGAGAACGTGCTGGCGCTGGCTAGCAGGCTGCTCAGCAGATTCGGGGGGCTGGTCGGCCTGGCGAAGGCCAATTTCGGCGAGATGTGCGCCATACCGGGCGTGGGCCAAGCCAAGGCTGCCCAAGTCAAAGCCGCACTGGAACTGGGACGGCGGCTTTCCGCAGCACAGCCTGAAGAGAGGGCCGTCATACGCTCCCCTCAGGATGTGGCAGACCTGCTCATGTCGGAGATGGGGCTGCTGGACCAGGAGCATTTGAAGGTGCTGCTGCTAAACTCCAAGAACCAGGTGATCTCCACATGCGAAGTCTATAGAGGGAACGTGAATTCGGCCGTGATCCGCCCCAGCGAACTGCTGCGGGACGCGGTCAGGGAGAATTGCCCGGCCATCATCGTGGTGCATAATCACCCGTCGGGCGATCCCGAACCCAGCAGCGAGGATATCGCCATCACCCGGCGCATGCTGGAGGCAGGCAGGATGCTGGATATCGAGGTCATGGATCACATCATCATCGGCAGACAGCGCTACATAAGCCTTAAAGAACGCGGGTGTATCCCGACGAATTGAACGAATATCTCAAGTTAAGCGAGGTGTGAAATGGGAAAGAGAAGCGTACTGATTACCGGTGCATCCGGATCAATGGGCGGAGAGGCGTTCAAGGAGATACTGAGAAGGAAAGGCAGATACGACGTCAGGCTCCTCCTCAGGCCATCAAAGAAGAACCAGAAGGCTTTCGGTAAATACGAGGGGCAGGAAGGGATAAAGATCATCTGGGGAGACCTCGGCAACCTGGACGACGTATTGAAAGCAGTGAACGGCGTCGACCACGTCCTTCACCCGGCGGCATTCATCTCACCTGAAGCGGACCACAATCCCCGACTGTGCACTAAATGCAACCGCATCGGCACCGAGAACATCGTTGAGGCCATCAAGCGCCAGCCAGACGGCGGGAATAGCATCCGTCTCGTCAGCGTCGGCTCCGTGGCCGAATATGGCGACCGTCTGCCGCCCATACACTGGATCAAGGTCGGCGACCCGCTCAAGCCCAGCATCGGTGACTTCTATGCCACGACGAAGATGGCGGCCGAGCGGGCGGTGATTGAATCGGGGCTGAAATACTGGGCCATCATGCGGCAGACCTTCATCGCCATCCCCAATCTGTATTCGCTCATGGACCCCATCATGTTCCACCAGCCTCCCAACACCCATATCGAGTTCATCACCAGTGAGGATGCCGGCTACGGGCTGATCCAAACCCTCGAGTGCCCCGACGATTTCTACAGCAGGGTGTACAACATGGGCGGCGGCCCGTCGTGCCGGTTCGTCTACAGCGATTACCTCCAGCGGTTCTTCGAGCTGTTCGGGCTGGGCGACTACCGCGAGATACTCCCGCGCAACTGGTTCGGGTTGAGGAACTTCCACTGCGGCTGGTATGAGGACAGCTGGATACTAAACGAATACCTGGGACACTGGCGCCAGTCCTATGAAGACCAGGTCAAGCAGGTGGAGAATGCCATCCCTTCAATCTTCAAGATGGGCGGAAAGCTCGCCCCCAATTTCGTGGTCACGGCATTCATGAAGAGGATGGCCGACCCTCTCAAGTGGATACAGAATAACGATAAGGAGAAGATCTGCGCTTTCTTCGGCAGCCGCGAGAAGTGGGAGGCGATAGGCGGATGGGACGAATATGTTGTCGAAAGGGACACCCGGGACCTGCGGGTAGAGAGAGATCCGCTGACGAAGGAGTATACGCTGCAGGATATGCAGGAGTTGGCCAAGTCGCGTGGCGGGCAGTGTTTGTCGACGGAGTATAAAGACATCAAATCGAACCTCAAATGGAAGTGCGGCTTCGGGCATGAGTGGGAAGCCAGCCCCAGAATGCCGCTCACCGGGCACTGGTGCACCCAGTGCGCCCCTCCACCATGGAACTGGGACGCTGTGGCCAAGGTCGACCCGGCGATAGGCGCACAACACTACCTGAACCACGATCGCGACGAATCCCAGTGCGTCGAGTACCTGTACTGCCCCAATGAGTAGCAGGAGGACGAGACGAAATGGAAGCACAGGCTGAGCCAGTTAATACCAGTTCAGCGGTGGAATACGCCGGCTTCTGGATACGGCTGGCGGCTTATTTAATCGACGTTATCCTGCTCGCCTTCGTGAGCTGGGGGATAGTGAACGTATTCTACTTTATAGGCATGTGGGCGTGGAAGGGGCAAACCCTCGGGCAGATGATCACCAATATCAAAGTGGTACGAACCGATGGAAAATCCTGCGACCTGCGAACTTCTGCCCTGCGCTTCTTGGGATACATCGTCTGCGGCCTGACTCTGGGCATAGGCTTCCTCATAATAGCATTCGACCGCCGCAGGCAGGGGCTGCACGATAAGATCGCCGATACATACGTGATCAGGGTCTGAGGCAAAATCGTCCGGCAAACTCACATGCGCAGATACATGCACGGCTACTCGCAGCGGGAGGCTGAGCGTCTCCACGACCAGTCCTCCATACTCAGGCAGCTGCTGCATGCCGACGTTGCCTACCCTGCCGGCTGCAGGGTGCTGGAGGCAGGCTGCGGCGTTGGTGCCCAAACGGTGGCACTCGCGACTAACAGCCCCGCTGCTGAATTTATCTCCATCGACATGTCGGCCCAATCGCTGGAGCGTGCACAGGCGCTGGTCGATGGCGAGAAAGTAACCAGCGTCCGGTTCCAGCAGGCCGATATCCTCGCCATGCCGTTCAGCGACTGCAGCTTCGACCACGTCTTCGTCTGTTTCGTGCTGGAGCACCTCAGCGACCCGTCGCGAGCGCTGGCCGAGATGAGGCGGGTGCTCAAGGCCGGTGGAACGATAACTGCCATCGAGGGCGACCATGGGTCGTGCTTCTGGCACCCCGAGACGGGCGAGTCGCGCAAGGCGTGGCACGCCATGATACGTGTTCAGCAGAACCTGGGGCACGACCCGCTCATCGGACGGCGGCTGTATCCGCTGCTGACAAATGCAGGCTTCGACGTTGAAAGCATCGTCCCACTGTCAGCATACGCTGACGCCAGAAATCCCGACCTTCTTGACGGCGGCATCAACAAGATCCTGGCACCCATGATGGAGACCGCCCGCGAGGAGGCCATCGGGCAGGGGCTGATCGACCGCGGGGTTTGGGATAAGGGCGTAAACGACCTGCGTCTCGCTGCCGCATCCCCCTATGGTTCAGTGTTTTACACCTGGTTCAAAGCGGTAGGACTCAAAGGGTATTGACAAAACCATCAAATGGGTGTATAAACATGATTCTCCAGTGGTTGGGAAAGGGTGGTGGAAATGCCCGACGCACCCCGTCGGGCATCTTTTATGCGGTGCAGTCAGGCGACCGACTATACGCTACCCTATACATGAATACATCCCCTAACGCGCTGTCCGGATCCTGCACCACTTAGCCAATATCGATCACCCCTAGAAGGCTGAGCCCCTTGATAATCATGCTTACCGCGATGGCGGCAAGCAACAGGTTGAATATATTGGAGATCGCATGCAGACCACCCCTCCCGAGGAATTTCATGATGTAACTCCCCAGCATGAATATGGACCACGATATGGCGACATTCAGCACATATGAGATAAGCACCATGTACAGCGGGAACTGCGTATCGAGGAGCAGCAGCGTGGTGATGGTGGCCGGCCCTGCCAGGAGCGGCGTGCCGATGGGCACTACGGCGATCATCTCCTCCCGCACTATCTCGAACCAGCGCCCCGTCGTCAGGTATTTTATGGACAGCGCCAGCAATATCAGGCCACCGGCGATAGCGAACGAGCCAATGTCAATGCCCAGCACATCCAGGATGAAGCGACCGAAAAACAAGAATATCAGGCCGACAACCCCTGCTGTAAGGATAGCGATGTGTATCGTTCGGCGTCGCAGTCCGATCGACATGTCCGCAGTCAGGGAGAGGACAAACGGCAGAGTCCCCAGCGCATCGAGGACGATGAACAGCGGGACGAAGGTCCATACGAACGATTGCCAGTTGCTGTATTCCATAACTCCCTTAACCCCATAAGGCTGTCATAAATAGTATGACCGGCCGAACATATTGTCAATCACAGCAAAGCCTGTATTGTCGACCTGGCGATCGTGACTCAATAAAAATTGATTATGAAACAGCTCTCGCAGATTCAAGTGACCGAATACGCTCTGCAAGAATGCCTTGTGAAACCGTGTACAACCTGCGCTTGACACCTTCACAGGATGGGTGTATAACGATGCCATAATCGGCGGCCGTTTGCAGTATCGGCAAACAAAACGCATTTCTCCGTATATCGATTTATTTTAAGGAGGCGATCATGAGGTTTATGATGACAGCAACCATGGTATTGCTCATAGGCACACTGCTGGCCACCGGTGTCGCCTGCAAAAAAAGTGATAACATCCAGAAGCCCGGTGTAGCCTACCTGCCGGCGGGCTGGTACCTCACCGCGGACGAACCCTACGGCACATATCAGGATGACGGCTTACGTTCCGGACTGGTGGAATATACCAACTCATGGAACAACGATTTAATCCAGCTATGGTACGGCGACAAACCCGCCTCGCTGGCGGGCAAGGAATCGGATGCCAACGCACTGATAGCACAGGCAGTGAACGAAGCCATATTCTCCCCGGACGACACTGGCAATATATACGTTGCCGGACGCTCGGCAGGTTATGCAGAGGCCTATGATCCTTACTGGGATTCATGGGAAACGGAGATCGTGTTCATATACGGCGACACCTACGTCGACATCTACGCCATATACGATAACGAGGAATCCGGTATCAATGACTTGATGGCCATCATCCAGAGCATATTCTTCAAATAGGGGATGACCGCACTGTAGAAAGGGGTAAACATGCGATTCCGGACTCTCACAATAGCTCTGTGCTGCATCCTGCTGGCAGCCGTCGCGTTCGCCGGTTGCGGCGCCGGAACGTCGGCCCGGACGCTGCCGACGCTCTCAGATGGAGACACGTTCGAGTATCTGGTCACCTGCGGAACCGATGTAACGACCTACACCATGACGGTCAACGGTTCACAGGTCATCGATAATGTCGATTGCTACCGCATCGACGTTGACATGGAACCCCCCGCTCTGCGCGTAACCACCGCCGGCAACAGCACGGTGACAAGCGGCGATATGTGGGTCAGCAAGGATAGGCTGCTCCTCATGCGCAAGATACCGGTGGTTCAGATAACTCACCCTGAATACGGCGAGATGACCGCCGTAACCACGCTGAACTACAGCTACGCCACCGGCGCCGGCTGGCCGTGGAATGTGGGCAGCGGCTGGGACTACGTGGTGGACGTCAACTCAACCACCGGCCAGCACTACGTGCTCAACAACACCGCGGGGATAACGGCGATAGAGGAAGTATCCGTGCCCGCAGGCAGCTTCACCTGCTACCGCCTGGAGCACAGTAACCAGCAGGGCAATGTAACGCTCATCGAGTGGTGGTCCGACAAGGTTGGTCTGTTCGTCAAGATGCTGGACTATGGTAACTACCTGGAGCCGGAGATCCGCGAACTGATGTCCCACTCGCCAAGATAGCGCACGCCCAGTGTCTTAACCCTGCTTGACACCCGCCTGCGGCGGGTGTATATAGATGGTGAGGATTTTAATACATTGCGGTCTTTTATCTTGTGGCAGAGCTTATAGAGGAGGAATGTATGAGAAATGTGGCGGTTTCAATAGTATTCTTAATGCTAGGCGCCCTGCTGGTGACGGGGATCGCCTGCGGCGGTGGTAACATCCTAACGCAGTGCGCACCGGGGTGCCAGACCACCCAGGTCGGAGACGGCAAGTGCGATAGCGCCTGCAACAACGCCGCCTGCAACTACGATGGCGGCGATTGCAGCGCTGGCGGGGGTGGCGGTACCACCAGCAAACAATGCGCCTCCGGCTGCATGACTTCCTGGATCGGAGATGGCACCTGCGACAGCGCCTGCAATAACGCCAATTGCAACTGGGACGGCGGAGACTGCAGGGAGTGCTCCCCCGGATGCCTTAACTCCTGGATCGGGGATGGCGAATGCGACAGCGCCTGCAATAACGCCGCTTGCAACTGGGACGGCGGAGACTGCAACCAGTGCGCATCCGGCTGCTTTAGCTCCTGGATCGGCGATGGACAGTGCGACAGCGCCTGCAACAACGCCGCTTGCAACTGGGACGGCGGAGACTGCAGGCAGTGCGCCACAGGCTGCCAGAACTCCTGGATCGGCGATGGACAGTGTGACAGCGCCTGCAATAACGCCGCCTGCAACTGGGACGGCGGCGACTGTGTCAGCACCGGCTATTGTGCCCAGGGCTGTCCGTATTCCTGGATCGGAGATGGCACCTGCGACAGCGCCTGCAATAACGCCGCCTGTAGCTATGATGGCGGCGACTGCGCCAGCAGCGGTTATTGCGCCTCGGGCTGCCCGTACTCCTGGGTAGGGGACGGCATGTGCGATAGCGCCTGCAATAACGCCGCCTGCAACTACGATGGAGGCGACTGCAGCAACTACTGCGCGCCGGGTTGCCCGACCTCCTGGGTCGGCGATGGCATGTGCGATAGCGCCTGCAACAACGCCGCCTGCAACTATGACGGTGGCGACTGTTCAGCGCCCTCAGGCTACTGCGCGGCGGGTTGCCCGACCTCCTGGATCGGCGATGGCATGTGTGACAGCGCCTGCAACAACGCCGCCTGCCAGTACGATGGTGGTGACTGCAGCGGTTACTGCGCGCCGGGCTGCCCGACCGACTGGATCGGGGATGGCTGGTGTGACAGCGCCTGCTATAACGCGGACTGCTACTGGGATGGCGGCGACTGCAGCGCCGGATACTAATTTAAAACAACCGGGTGGTTATTAGCCACCTCATGAACGTATTCCGGGAGCCTTCCTCATGAGGGGAAGGCTCTCATTGATAAAAAGGGGGAGAAATTGGAAAAACCTGTTTATCTAAACCTCCAGTGGAGCGAATCCGTTGTCGCCATAGCCGCATCCCAGATCTTTGCCGCCTATATCCAGGCTGGCAAAGTAGCCGACAGCAACGAAGACGAGATGCTCCTAAAGTCCATCCGCACCGCCATTAAACTGGCAGACAGGACGGATGCGATGATAAAGAGCGATGACGAGGGAAAGGCGTAGCACAACGTCGTTTTGACACGCTCCGCTTTATGGGTGTATATCGCGCTGGGGAAGCATCATGAAGTGTAAAAACCATCCCCAAGCTGATGCCATCGGTGTCTGCGTGGGCTGCGGCGCGGGCGTGTGCGAGCAGTGCAGGGTGACCCTCGGCGGCAGGACATATTGCCAGCCATGCGCCGACCGCGCGTTCGAGGAGAGGCCTGCGGAGGCACCCGCCACGCCTAGGGAGCAGGCGCCCGGAGCTGTCACCTCGCTGGTATGCGCCCTCATCGGCTTCATGATCTGGCCGCTGGGCATAATACTGGGCCCCATCGCCATCTACTACGCCAACCAGGCGAGGGAAGCCATCCGGGCCAACCCGGCGCTGGACGGCAGCGGCCTTGCCACCATCGGCTACGTGCTGGGCATCGTTATCACTGTGCTGGGTGCACTGGGTGTGCTGTATATCATCCTGATGTTCACCTGCGCATTCTCCGGTTTCTGGTTTGCCGAATAGCCCATCCTGATACCGTCAGCCAGCGGGAGAGCATCCCGGATGAGGCCCTTATGATAATCGTTTTCGACCGAGATGCCCTGCTCAGCGTTGCTGGTGTCTCCAGGTACAGCGACGAATTTAACGCAGCCATGTAACCGCCGCACACCTTGACACGCCCCCTCCAGCGGGTGTATAACGTTTTTACATAAAACCGAATACGATTAGCCGAGGAAGGCAAAGCCGCCAATTGTTCTTATTCATGTCTGCCAAGACAGCAGTTTTTGTTTGTGAATCTAGGAGTAAGTCTTTTGGGAAAATGTAGTCAGTGCAATAAACCAGCTGTTTTCAAATACAATGACGGTAGCGAATTGTGTGTTGAACATCACCTTATGATGCAGAAAGCAGAATCTCTGCGTTTGAGCATGATGGCTTCATATGTCAATGCACTACGAGATGATATAGAAGCTGGGACAGGTATACCGCCAGGTTGTTTAGCGCGAATGAAAATTCCGAATATCACGTTTAACGGTGATACTTTGACACTTAACAATATCAATGTGTCTGGAAGCACTATCGGAGCAATAAATACCGGAACTATTAAAAATTTAGATGTTAGCATCTCATTACTACGTGGTAAGGGAGAATCCGAACTCGCTGAGTCTATTAAGGAACTGATTCAGGCAATCATTTACAGTAATGAAATTCAAGAGGATTTAAAAAATGAGATCGCACAACAACTTGAATTTCTTGTAGCTCAAGTATCTGCTGATCCAAGCAATCGGAATATTGGAGTCGTAAAGAGTGTATTAGCTAGAATGCCAAGCCTAATTTGTGTTACTGCCAGCTTAATAACAATATGGGATAAGTTAGAGCCTCTATTAAAATCGGCGTTCGGAACTAATTAAGTTCTCCCCACACTCCCCACACTGCGGGGGCAGTGCCCAGACGCCAAAGACTACAAACGATCGCTGAGCTAGTTCAGATAGATTGGTGACACTTATAATGGTGTCATGAGGATAAA
>CAYRYW010000036.1:0-18070 GCA_964428725.1 uncultured Dehalococcoidales bacterium | reverse complement strand
TCAATGCAAAAGAGAGGAGGTCAGGTGTCACTAATCATATGAACGAGTACAGGGGATTGACAATATCGAAATGATTACTATATAATTCCCAGCGAGGAGTAAAGACACTCCTCGAGCTTCCAATAATAGAACGCACATCCCCGATGTTTTAGATATATTTTTGTATACCACCAGAGGAAAGTTCTTCTTGCATGGCGATTGCCCCCTCTAATCGAGGAAACTGTCTGTAATGACGAAGTACATATTTGTGACCGGCGGCGTAGTCAGTTCCGTGGGAAAGGGTATCGCTGTCGCTTCCATCGGAAGATTGCTCAAGAGTCGAAACATCTCAGTGTCCGTCCAGAAACTCGACCCCTACATCAACGTGGACCCGGGCACCATGTCGCCGTACCAGCACGGCGAGGTGTTCGTGACACAGGACGGTGCGGAGACAGACCTTGACCTGGGACACTATGAACGCTTCATCGATACCCAGCTCACGAAATCATCCAGCGTCACTACCGGCCAGATATACAGCTCGATCATAGCGCAGGAGAGGCGCGGCGATTTTCTGGGGGGTACGATTCAGGTGGTGCCACACGTCACCAACGAGATAAAGAAGCGATTCCACAAGGTGGCCGAAGAGAGCCGGGCGGATGTGGTCATCTTCGAAGTAGGTGGCACAGTGGGTGACATAGAGGGGCTTCCGTTCCTGGAAGCCATCCGCCAGATGCGCAGCGAGGTGGGACGGGACAATGTCCTGTATGTGCATTTAACCCTGCTGCCCTACCTGGCGTCCACAGGCGAGCTCAAGACCAAGCCGACTCAGCACAGCGTCAACGAGCTGCGCCGCATCGGTATACAGCCTGACATTATCATCTGCCGCAGCGACCAGCCCATCGACGATGACATTCGCAACAAGATCGCCCTTTTCTGCGATGTGGACCGCCGGGCGGTATTCCCGCTGATGACTCTGCCGGTGATATACGAGACGCCGCTGGTGCTGGAGGAGTCCGGGATGGGCGATCTCATGGTGGAGATGCTCAATCTGCCGCGCGTTGGTGCCGACCTGGCGCAGTGGCGTACCATGGTGGAGCGCCTGAAAGAGCCCAAGGAGGCGATATCCATCGCCATCGTCGGCAAGTACGTCGAGCTGCGTGACTCGTACATCTCCGTCAAGGAGGCGCTGTGCCACGCAGCATTGCACCACGATCGCGATATTGCAATATGCTGGATCCAATCCGAAGACATGGAGAAAAACGGCATGGAGGCGCTGTCGCTGGCGCAGGGCATCGTCATGCCCGGCGGCTTCGGCGTCCGCGGCATCGAGGGTATGGTGGCCGTGGCGCAGTACGCCCGCGAACACAGGGTGCCGTATCTGGGGCTGTGCCTGGGCATGCAGGTCATGGTCATCGAGTTCGCCCGACATCTGTTCTCCTCAGCGGAGCCCAATTCAACGGAATTCAATACGGAAACGTCCTGCCCTGTGATAGACCTGCTGCCGGAGCAGCGGCACGTTAAGGGCAAGGGCGGCACCATGAGGCTGGGCACCTACCCCTGCCATCTGGTGCCGGGAACGAAGGCATTCGCCGCCTATGGCACAGAGGTTGTCCACGAGCGCCACCGCCACCGCTACGAGTTCAACAATGAATACCGGAACGACCTGGAGAAGGCGGGGATGAGCTTCAGCGGGCTGTCCCCGGACGGAAGCCTGGTTGAGATCTGCGAGCTGCGGGACCACCCGTTCATGCTGGCATGCCAGTTCCACCCGGAGTTCCTGTCACGCCCCGACAGGCCACACCCGCTGTTCCGCGACTTCATCGGCGTGGCCAAGGGAATACTGCGTGAGGGATCACAGACACCCCTGCCCCTGTAGATAGCGATGTCAGCCGGTCGATCATCAGAAAAATCTATAATCGTTTGAAGAGGATAGTGAGATGCGTATATTTCTGGACACAGCCAACATCGATGAACTGAGGCACGCCGCCAGGCTCGGTGTCGTCAGCGGCGTGACCACCAACCCCAGCCTGGTCAGCAAGGAGGGCTGCAAGGATTACAAAGCGTGGATACTGGAGATCTGTTCCATCATCGACGGGCCCATATCCACCGAGGTGCTCAGCCTGGATGCCGAAGGCATGATCCAGGAGGCACGCGACATCTCCAAATGGCACAGGAATGTGGTGGTGAAGATACCCACATCGGAGGCAGGACTGCAGGCGATCAGCGTACTGTCGAAGGAGAACATCAAGACCAACCTGACGCTGTGCTTCTCGGCCAATCAGGCGCTGCTGGGCGCACTCGCCGGTGCCACGTACGTCAGCCCGTTCGTAGGGCGGCTGGATGACATCGGGCACGACGGCATGGCGGTTGTGTCCGACGCCGTGGAGATATTCCGCAGGCACAACCTGGAGACACAGGTGATCGCCGCCAGCCTGCGCCACCCGCTGCACCCCATCGCCGCAGCCATGGCCGGCGCGCACATCGCTACCATACCGTACAAAATATTTTTACAGATGATCCACCATCCGCTGACCGACATCGGAATAGAGAAATTTGCGGAAGACTGGAAGAGGGGGAGCAAGAAATGAGCATGAACATAGCCGAGTTAGAATCGAAAACGAGGGAGGAACTGCTGGAGGTGGCCCGCAACATGGGCATCAGCGGCTACACCGCATTGAAGAAGCAGGACCTGGTGCTGAGGCTGCTGCAGGCCAGCGCCGAGCTGCAGGGCAATATGTTCGGCGGCGGCGTGCTGGAGATAACCGACGAGGGGTACGGCTTCCTGCGCAGCGATAAGCTGAAGCCCGGTCCCAACGATGTCTACGTATCGCAGTCGCAGATACGCCGCTTCAGCCTGCGTACCGGCGACATGATCACCGGGCAGGTCCGCATGCCCAAGAACGGTGAGAAGTACTACAGCCTGCTGCGCATCGAGGCGGTCAACGGTTTCGACCCGGAGAACGTGAGGAGCCGCCCTCACTTCAACCAGCTGACGCCAACCTTCCCTGACAAATTTATCAATCTGGAGACATCACCATCCAACCTGGCGACACGACTGCTCAACCTGATCGCCCCCATCGGGCGAGGACAGCGCGGGCTGATAGTGTCGCCTCCCAAGGCGGGCAAGACCATGCTGCTCAAGCACATCGCCAACGGCGCCACCACCAACTACAGTGATATCCACCTCATGGTATGCCTCATCGGCGAGCGGCCTGAGGAGGTAACAGATATGGAGCGCTCGGTCAAGGGAGAGGTGGTAAGCTCCACCTTCGATGAGCCGGCGGAGAATCACACCCGCCTGGCAGAGCTGGCGCTGGATCGTGCCAAGCGGCTGGTGGAGAACGGCAAGGACGTGATGATACTGCTCGACGGCATCACGCGACTCACCCGCTCGTACAACCTGGCGCTGCCCCCCAGCGGCCGCACGCTTTCGGGCGGCATCGACTCGGTATCGCTGTACCCGCCCAAGCGTTTCTTCGGGGCGGCTCGCAACACAGAGGGCGGCGGTTCGCTGACCATCATCGCCACCTGCCTAGTGGACACCGGCAGCCGCATGGACGAGGTGATCTACGAGGAGTTCAAGGGGACAGGCAACATGGAACTGCACCTGGACCGCAAGCTGGCGGAACGCCGCATCTTCCCATCCATGGACATCACGCGCAGCGGCACCCGACGGGAGGAGCTGCTGCTGGATGAGAGCACGGTGCAGAAGATATGGGTGCTGCGCCGCATGGTGAGCCTGATATCCTCCAACTCGCAGAACCCCACAGAGGGCACCGAGCGCGTGCTGGAACGGCTGTCCAAGACTCCCACCAATGCCGAGTTCCTGGCGACGCTGACCAAGGAGATATAGTCCCGCCGGCGATCGCTGTCACCCTGTTCTACATACGACCGCCATCGCATGTCCGTCCTTCACCCTCCGTCATTGCGAGTCCATCCGCCCGCCTCAGGCGGGAGGCGAAGCAATCTCATCTAACACCATCACGCCTGTCATCACCCTGCCACACGCCACCGGGATTGCTTCGTCGCTCCACTCCTCGCAATGACTCGAGAAACAGGCTAATTTATTCGAGTTATGCACCAAAGCCCTTGACAAATACGTGATTTACCGTTAATATAACCTCACGTGCCTGTGCGACGGAGGCACGAGTCCCTTACAAGTTTGGGGTGGAGATGGACTGTATACGTATAGATACAGGCAAAGGGTGGAGGAGCAAGAGCTAGCTCCAGATGTTTGGGGTTAGCTTTTCTGCATAGAAAAAATATCGTCGCAGGGCAGAGTAGAATAAGACTAAGGTTATATAGAATATCTTCGGGGCAACCTGTAACCGTCGCAAGTAACAGTACCCCGATCCAGCGGAAGGGGGTGAGAAATGAGAACAAGCCGAGCAATGAGATCCCAATCCATAATGAACTGAAGTCGAGGGATCTCAAATTCACCTTAAGGAGGTTTAATGAAAGGTCGATTACCAAGTACTATAATGGTGTTCGTGGCGCTGGCCATGGTATTCAGCATGCTGGCAACAGCACTGGCAGTGTCCCCGGCCGCCGTCATAGCAGGAACAGATAACTGGTCCAGACAGGACCTGCCAACTACCAATTACTGGCAGATGGCACCAAATACAGACATATGGGACCTCACAGCTGCAGCGGACGGCACGCTGTTCGCGCTGGTTGAGGACACCAGTGGAGCCGCTGACCTTGTTGGCGGAACGGTCACATGGGACGGCCTGCGCTGGGGCGTTTACCCTGCGTGGTCCGATGTGGCCCTGTTCAAATCAACGGACGGCGGCTACACATGGACGCTTTGCTGGCACATCCCATCCGTAGAGGTGGGTGCGCCTATCGCCGTGGTACCTCAGCCCGGTTACAGCGATAGCGATGCCGCCAACGACCAGGTGTTCGTCGCAACCGGCGGGCGCTACATCGGCGGCGTGTTTGTCGGCAACGCGGGTGGTGCAGGCAACGTTTACTACTCCACACCCGGCAGCAGCGCCACACAGTTCACAAAGGTCACCCCGCAAAACCCCGGCGTCATGCTCGGAGGCTGGATAACCTCCATCGACGTAGCCGACTGCGGCTGCGTGTCCTGCCCCTCCAAGTTCATGGTGGTGGTGGGCGTCACCAGCAATAACGCTGGGGGACTGGGTGGGGGACTGGGTGAGGGTGTCTACACATGGAACCGCAACGGCACGGGCAACTGGGAGGACCTGATGGTATCCACCTCCACAGTAGCCCCGCCTTCGCCGGGCACCCTTCCCGCCGGCAACAGCATCGACGCGCTGGCAGTCAAGTTCGCCAACTGGACTACGGAGAAGGGAATCATAGCCGTAGTCAACGACCTGGCAAATGTCGTCGGCAATCCTGAGGGAACGGGCGTCTACGTCTGCTTCTACGACGGCGCCGACGGCTACTGGGGCGGCGACCTGGACTCCCCGACCAACGTAATAGTTCAGAACATACCAAGGGGCTGGATCCCTGCGTGGGCGCAGTCCGCTAGCATGGACATCGGGACGGACTACAACAAGACGTCCGCTGCCCGGGTTTACGTTGGCCTTGACGGCAGTGGTGCCGACGATGTATGGAGCGTGAGAGGCCTCTCAACCGTGATGGGGCCTTCCACCGTAGCTGCAACCGGCCTTGGCATCGGCACTAGCGGCGCGGCATTCTTAATCTCCGATGTAGTCGTGCCCGGCACGGCGGCATCGGGCGTGGTTTACGCCGGCTGCGAATTCCCCGCCGGACAGGCGCAGGTGTTCGTATCGGCTAACATCAACGCATGGCCGTCATGGACGCCTTCGTTCAAACCACTGTCAGGCGCATGGCCGGTATTCATCACCATGATGGGCGAGACCCTCATGGCAGCCGGCGGCGGCGACGGGCTCACCTGGGGCGGCGTGCACGTAAAGGTTGATGCCGCCAAGGGCCATGTCTTCAACGGCGTGGGCCTGCTGGACGACATCGCGGTCAGCGAGAACGTCCCCGGCGGAGCCGGCCGCTTTGCCAACCCCGAGTGGATACTGGCAGAGGCAGTGGCCATGGACCTCTCACTGATGTACGGCACGGATGAAATAGTCTTCGTGTCCACCTTCAGCGAGTGGGCCAACCCGGCTACAGGCTTTGCCGGCACCGGACAGGCCGCTGGAGCCCTGAGCCTGTGGCGCTGGGACAGCCGCGGCCACTGGGAGCGCATACTGTATGAAGGCACCCAGCGACCAAATACCAACTACTACCTTGGCAAGAATATGCTGACCACCGCGGGCAGAGCCCTCTTCGTCGACGACTGGACGTGGTGGCCGCGCGCCAGCCAGGGATTCTCCGATGACCCGTACGTATTCCTCCTCGGCGGGCGCTTCACCACCGCGCGGCAGGAGATGCTGTGGATATCCCCGGACAAGGGAGACTGGTGGGAGCCATCACCTCAGATGCCGCTCGGAGCCATACAGAACGGCGGCGCCGGCCTCAGCGAGACCGGCTGGTGGGTGCTCGACAACAATACCGTCTTCCTCGGCTGCGTGAGCGGCTGGATCTACAAGACCACCAACCGCAGCGCAAGCTGGACCCAGGGCGTGAGGACCGCTCCCCTCGACGAGATCGTAACCATATACACCTCTCCCGTGTACAGCGAGAGCGGCGATGCCGGCACGGACAAGGCGGTTCTCGTCGGTACCTGGAACCCGGCCGACCTGGAGAACGAGGTGTGGATCTCCCGCGACGGTTGTAAACTTGAAACCCTCAAGATAATCGGCGCCGAGATCAACACCGATCCCGTATGGGGACTCATAAGCAACGGCGGCGTGGTGATCAACTTCGACCCGGGCTGGGTCAACAACAGGACCATCTACGCCACCGCCAGCGGCTGGCTTGACCAGTGGCAGCTGGTGGGAACGTCAGGCACAGTGCTGGAACGCACCCACTACAGCGATGTGGGACTGTACCGCACGGTGGTCAACCTGAACGACCCGGCGGCCAGCACCTGGACACAGCTCTGGGGCCCGGACGACTACGATGCCAACGCCCTGAAACCCCAGCCATACACCGCTATGACCATCGGTCAATTCATCCAGAGGTGGGTGGCTAACACCGGCATCAACTTCGGCCCGGACGGCACCATGTACGTCTCGTTCACCGTGTGGGACTCGAGCTACAACACCAACACCATGTTTGCAGCCGGCGACAACCCGACGCCCAATTTCGCCTTCGGGCGCTTCACGGACGCCGGCGTTCTACGGCTGCTCCAGCCCGCCGCAGCCAATCCCGAGATCGTCATAGTTGAAGACGGCCTCGGCCAGTGGGACGGCTTCTGGCTCAACGGAGTTGCTGGCGGCAGCAACCACGTGGTGTCCCTGGCATGGGACTGGAAAGAGTGGCGCTTCAAGCTCGCCAAGTACGAAGACACTCTCTCCGGTGCAGGACCCGCTCCTCAGGCACCCGTAAGCGGCGCCACCGGCGTCGGCACTCTCGTCGCTGACGACTCGGTCAACGTAGAGCTCACATGGGCCGCCAAGGGCGGAGCCACCACCTATCAATGGCAGGTCTCAGAGGACGCCGCTTTCACCCCGGCTAACACCAGGAGCGGCATTACCTCAGACCTCTCGGTAACCGTGCTTGACCTGAAACCAAGCACAACCTATTACTGGCGCTCACGCGCCTTCGAGCCAATGATCGGCAACTGGAACACGCCACAATCGTTCACCACGGTGATCGGCGGAACCTCCGGCGCTGCTCAACTGATCAGCCCGGCTGTCGGCTCAAGGATCTCTGAGACGAAACCGCTCTTCACCTGGAGCAAGGTGGCAGGTGCCAGCAACTACCGCATTCAGGTAGCCAGCGATCCCGGCTTTGGCTCCGCTGCTCTGGTGATTGACAAAACGCTCGGCGATGTCCAGGCGTTCGAGTCAGACATTGAGCTGCAGAAGGCAACCTACTACTGGCACGTAAAGGCCACAGTAGGCGGCGTGGAGGTACCGTGGAGCGCACTGGGTAGCTTCACGATCGGTGAGCCAGAGGGCGCCGGCACTGCCGGCTGGGTCTGGGCACTCATCGTGATCGGCATTGTGCTCATTATCCTGATGCTCATGCTCATCATGAGGACCAGGAGACCGGCCTAACCGCCGAGCTTAGCTGAGTAAAGAGCCCCCCGCCCGATTGCGGGGGGCTCTTCTTTTTACCCGAATTTATATTATTTTCTGCTTTTATCCACTTCAGGTATTGACAAACTTCGAGATATGTGCTTATAATGTATAATTTTTCTATCGGGCTCTGGCAGAAATCCTGTCAGGTCTTGACAGAAGTCGTGATATATGTTAGAAAGTTTAAATGCTTCCTAACGCTGAATAGGATTGGGCTCGACGAAAGAAAGGAAGGGTAAAATGAACGGTAAGATGTTAAAGGTGTTCGGGGTACTAATGACCTTGATGCTGGCGGTGACCCTGAGCGGTGTGGGGCTCCTCCAGGGCTCACAAACGGCAGAGGCTATCACCGCACTCAAGTGGACCAAGATCCCCACACCCACTGCGGATGAGTTCCAGCTGTATCCTAACTCCGATGTGGGTCCCATAGCGGTCACGCCTGACGGCGGGACGATATTCGCCTGTGTCCGCGACGAGGGGACAACCGAATGGCAGGTCTACAAGTCCCGCAACGGGGGCTATACATGGAGCGAGACGGGGTTCTGGGAGGACGTAGTTAACGCAGGTCCCATGGACACCTCAATGATAATGGACATACACGTCTCCCCGAACTGGGATATAGACAACCACCTGTTCGTCGCCACACGGAACGCAGTCTACCGCTCCTGGGACCGCGGCAACAACTTTGAAGTCCTCGGTGACGGTGCCCACGGCGGCAACATCATCTGCATGGACGTTGGACTGGACAGGTTCAACAACTGGGCGGTAGTCATCGGTACAGGGGATTACGAGGAATACCTCCTTCGAGGCAACATACCTGACGGCACTACCGATGTAGGAGATGTCTATCTGCTGGTGTATTCCAACTGGGTTCCTCAGAATGTAGGCGACGGACTATGGGGCGTAAGCGCAGTACTGGACGTTGCCTTTTCCCCCACCTACGGGGACGAGGGAAGCACAGGATACCAGTGGATATTCGCCCTTATAAGGGGAAGTTACTCGAGACCACCGATATTAGTGGAGAACGGTACGATGCTGCGCGCGGCGACACAGCCGGTCACCAGCACGGGCGATACCGCCAACTGGGGCGCACCGGTTCAGGACGCCATCTTCTATCATAAGGGGGCTCCGGAATGCGTAGCTATCCCCAACGGTTTTGGCTTGACAGCCGTCCACGGTGTCATCACCTTCGCCGACGATTTCGTGGACCAGTTATCGGCCTTCGTGGGACTCATCGCCTACGAATGCGGAGGCCTTATAAGCGTGGCTGACTCTCGCGGCAACGTCTTCAGGGTCGATATATCAACGGATATAATCTTACCTTCCACTATCACGAACTTGAACGTACGAGGTAACGAAGACCTCGGCTGTAACATCTTCTCGCTGGAGGTCAGCGGGGACGCACTATCAGCTTACATAGTTGCCGGTCTGAGGGAAACGAGCACAAGCGGCCCTTCCTCTACCTGGCAATCCGGAGTACACGTTAGCGAAAACGGCGGATCTACGTGGCTTCAGAGTTTCAAGCCGCCATCAGGCCTTTGCTTTCCTCCATGGGCAAGCCCTTTTGATCAGGCAAACCTCGTTTGGCTGGCAATGGCTCCCGACTTCGGCAGCAGCGGCATAGTTTATGCCAGCACCTGGGATCTGTTCAGCGGCTTCTGGGTCAGCATCGACGAGGGCCAATCTTGGAATGGCCGCGGCCTGCTGGACGTTACCATGGATGAGATAACTTCCATTGCCGTATCGCCTAACTATGCAAGCGACGGCAACATGTTCATGGTAACCAACGAGGATTACAAGGGAAGCGGCACAAGAATCGGACTACTTTGGGAGACCAAAACCGAGGGCACGCACTGGGAGGTTATCCTGGCGATGAATGCCCTGTTCCCCATGCCCGGCATCAGTCTGCGATGGGTGGAGTTGGCCGACGACTGGCCTGCGGATGACTCTATATTCGTTACCGGTTTTGAAGACGCTGGACTTATGGCTGCGCATGCTCCTCAATCCAGAGTCATGCGTTCTGCAGACGGCGGACGGACCTTTACTACCGTTATAAACGGGCCGAGCGATGGCGGCGTTCCCCTGCCCCCCAACCCCAACACTTGGGGCCGCTCATGGGACGTAGTTGACATCAACACCATCTTTATCGGTGACGAGAACGGCAGGGTCCACTACACCGATAATGCAGGACTAAGCTGGCAATTCGCCACCGACACCGCCATACCAGCGGGCGACGCCATCACCGACCTGGTGGAGATGGACGGCGCCATACTGGTAGGCACCGAGAACGGCAACGTGTACGTGTGCTACGACTGGCAGGATGACTTCGCCTTCGAGCGCGTGGGCAATGGGCCCGGCGCAGCCAACGACTGGGTATCCGTAGCCTTCGACGCCTACTACGGCTCCAACGACATCATCTACTGCGGCCTGGACGACTGGGGCGGCGGCGGCAGCGAGGTGTGGCGCTTCGATCTTGGCGCCAGCGTATGGGAGCAGATCAGCGACCTTACCATGACTAACTCGCCTGAAGCGTGGTGGGCAGTCGCGGGCGTCCCCGAGAAGTGGGGCACCATTCACGGCAGCACCAACGCCAACGGGGCGATGTGGGTCAGTTCACTCAAAGCCGGTGAGGACGGCACGCTGTACGCCATAGACTGGAATAACTACATCGGCTGGCGCACCGTCGAGGCCGATACCGATACCGCTATCACGCTAGGTATCACCCCGTTGTTTGAGCCGCTATGGAACGGGCTCAAAGGCTGGCCCTGTCTGCTGGCCGACTACCCTCCAGAGGACTGGGTGGAATTCGACCTGGAGGTGGTCACCGGCTCCAACCAGCTGTTCGTCATCGGCCAAAACGAGGCCGGTAACCCGACGCTGTGGACCTACTACGATACTTTGACCCGGGAGAAGGGTCCCATCGATCTGGTGCGGCCGGCTGATGCCGCAACCGGCGTGGGCACGCTGAGCACTGACAACACGCAGGCATGCCTGGTGCTGCAGTGGGAGAGAGCGGAAGGCGCTTTAAAATACGAGTGGGAGATAGGCCTTGATCCGCAGTTCACCACCAAGGTAGCGCATCACCAGTTCCTCGGCGAGGAGCAGGCGGCAGACGATACCCAGCGCTTTACCAACGGCGAGGCGCTGCAGGGATGCCTGTGGCCCGGAGACACCTACTACTGGCACGTAAGGGTCATCGAGCCTTTCATGAGCCCGTGGTCAGAGACCTGGTCATTCACCACCAAATACACATCCGTCACGGAGCGGCCGGAGCTGTTGACTCCTGCAAGCGGCGCCGCTGACGTATCGCTGACGCCCGTGCTCACCTGGACCCAGGCTGCCGCGGCTGACAGCTACGAGCTGGCGCTGGCAAAGTGCGGCGACTTCCCTTCCAGCCTTGTCATAGACAAGACCGGCGGCAATGCGCTGAGCGACAGCACGCTGTCTTACCAGTCACCCAAGCTGCTGGAGGGAACAAACTACTGCTGGCAGGTAACGGCGATTAAAGGCGGCAGCGAATACGAGAGCGTTGTGGGAACATTCACCACGCTGACCGAGCCGGAACCGGAACCGGAGGAAGGCACGCCATACTGGGTATGGGTGGTGATAGCGGTCAGCGCCCTGATGCTCATCGCGGTTATCGTGCTCATCGTACTGACCAAGAAACCTTAAGGCACAAGTCTGAGATAGTGAAAAGCCCCCGGCTATGAGTCGGGGGCTTTTTTATGAGCAAGACGATTTAATAGGGATTCAGGCTGCCACTTTATAGTCCAGGAGCGCAACCTGTGTTTCCTGCGGCAGGTTGGTCTTCGTCACCGACAGTTTGGGTTGCACCGGCACGTCCGCCTTAATCCCCATCTCCTTGAGGAACCTTTCCAGGGGATCCAGATGGAATTTCAGCGCCTCCGTCTGATAATGCATCGGGATCACTATCCTAGGTTCGATGCGGCGTACCATTTCTGCGGCAGCAACAGCATCGATGGTTGACACACCACCCACCGGCACCATCAACACGCCCACATCGGACACCTGCTCCAGCTGAGCAGCATCCAGCATATGCCCGAGATCACCCAGATGCAGCAGCAGCACATCCTCCATATCGAACAGGAAGATGGTGTTTTTACCCCTCTCTGCACCTTTCTCGCTATCATGGTAGGTGGCCATACCGGTGATGAGGACGTTGGCTATCTCGTACTCGCCGGGACCGTTCACCACACGGTAAGACCCCTCGACACCTGAAATATTGCTGTGCCCGGGATGAGCATGGCTGCACGCGACTATATTCGCCTTCGGCTTACCCAGCGAATACCCGATCTCCTCACCATAAGGATCGGTAATCACGGTTGCACCTTTACCCTTGATCCTGAAACATGAGTGCCCTAACCATGTAATCTCGATCGCCATCACCCCCTTATACTGTTTCACAGGACAACGGCGAAGCACACGCTTCGCCGCGCAATCCCAAACTATTGTAATACCGGATTATTAAATCTATCTTATGCTGCGGTTCAACCTGGCCCATCCATAGGGTAAAACCGTCGCCGCCAGCGCTATCTTCAGGGCATCGCCGGGGAGGAACGGCACCAGACCCACAGCGAAAACAGAGCTGTCAACCCCAAATCTATTGAGCCAGATCGACAGCCACGAAAGCCCGAAGGCATAGAGGACCACGCTGCCGATGAACATCGCCAGCACGGCAGTCCACACCCGCCGGTCCCATCCCCGCTCTGCCAGCAGTCCGACTACGTATGCCGCAGGCACGAACCCGATGAGGTATCCCGCTGTAGGGCCGGCGAACACGGCGGGGCCGCCCATGTATCCCGCGAACACCGGCGCCCCCATGGCGCCGACAGCCAGATACGTCAGCTGGCTCATTGCGCCGCGCTTGCTTCCCAGCAGGGCGCCGGCAAGGAGGACGGCGAATGTCTGGCCGGTGATGGGCACCCACCCAATCCTGAATGTTATCTGGGTGCACAAAGCGGTGATACCGGCAAAAAATAGGACGAGCAGTATATTCTGTACCAGCGTCCTGGGAAATACGGCATCCATCATTGTAATCGCTCTCTCTTGCACCTGCATCCAAATCTCCTTTCGATATTATTAGTTTGCCGATTGCCAGCGCAGCAGCATGGCGGCCCATGACAGACCGGCTCCGAAAGCCACCAGCACAACATAGTCGCCGGACTTCACCCGACCCTGCTCCACCGCCTCGCACAGGGCAACCATCGGAGATGCCGCGGACATGTTCCCGTATCGATCCAGATTTACGAACACCTTCTCGCTGGGAATACCCATCAGCTTGGTTGCCGCCTCGTTGATACGGATATTAGCCTGATGCGGTATAAGGAGGCCGATATCGGAGATATCCAGCCCGGCCCTGTCCAGCACCTGCTGGGTGCAACTGGCGAGCGTGCGTACCGCAAACTTGAAAACCTCGCGCCCCTCCATCTGTAAATAGTAATGCCCGTTCTTGCCACCGGTACCGGGCCTGCCACAGGGTCCGGGCACAAACAGGTTGCCGGTGCCCGAGCCATCGTTGCCCATCACAAAGCTCATCATATCCGACCCGCTATCGCTGGCCTGCACCACCACAGCGCCGGCGCCATCCCCGAAAAGCACGCACGTCGAACGGTCCCCCCAGTCGATGATGCGGCTCTGCGCCTCGCTGCCCACCACCAGAACGTTGCGGTACGCACCGCCAGCGATATAGTGGTAGGCGGTTATCAATGCATACAGAGAGCCACTGCAGCCAGCCATCATGTCGAATGCAGCGGCGTTACCGGCGCCCAGAGCCTGCTGAACATAGGCAGCGGAGGCGGGCATGAAACCGTCGGGGCTGTTTGTAGCCAGGATTACCATATCGATGGTGTCAGGCGATATGCCGGCAGAAGAGATGGCGGCACGTCCCGCCTCTATAGCCATTGTCGATGTAGTCTCATCATCCCCTGCGATACGCCTCTCCCGTATGCCGGTGCGGGACACGATCCACCCGTCAGACGTGTCCACCATCTTCTCGAGCTCAGCGTTAGTCAGCACCCTGCGCGGCAGGTACTTTCCCCAGCTTACAATACGTGCATGTGTCATGTATGATTTCTTCCAGTTACCAACCCATGCAAGTATATCAGAGCAAAGCTGTGACGGTCAATCTATATGCGAGGCGCTATACCTCGCGAAACTCCCCCTCGACAGTCCCCGAATCCCCGCCGGGCGGCTCCTCGCCAGTCGGGCCACCATCAGGCGGCGTCTCTCCACCCGACGGCTGCTGTGCCTGGTAAACCGACGATCCGATCTTCTGCAGCGTATCGGACAGTTCCTGTGTAAGGCGCTTGACCTCGCCGATATCAGTGCCCTGGAGCGCCGACTTCAACCTGGATATGCGATCCTCAGCTTCCTGCTTGATGTCAGAAGGCACTTTGTCGCTGTGATCCCTGAGCGTCTTTTCAGCGGTGTAAACCAGTGTGTCGGCAGTATTTTTAGCCTCGACTTCCTCGCGGTGTCTCGAATCCTCAGCCGCATGCGCCTCCGCTTCACGGATCATGCGCTCCACCTCGTTTTTGTCGAGGCCGGAGCTGGCCGTAATGGTTATCTTCTGCTGTTTGCCCGTTCCCTTATCGCGGGCCGATACATTCAGGATTCCGTTGGCATCTATATCAAAGGTTACCTCGATCTGGGGTATACCGCGTGGCGCCGGCAGTATGCCATCCAGCATGAAACGCCCGATGGTCTTGTTCTCAGAAGCCATGGGCCGCTCGCCCTGCAGCACGTGGATATCCACGCTCGTCTGGCTGTCCGCCGCGGTGGAGAATATCTGGGTCTTGGAAGTAGGTATGGTGGTGTTCCGCTGAATCAGAGGCGTCATCACCCCTCCAAGCGTCTCAATGCCCAGTGTGAGAGGAGTGACATCCAGCAGCAGGACATCCCGCACCTCCCCCTTTAGCACGCCGCCCTGTATGGCTGCGCCCATGGCAACCACCTCATCAGGATTCACGCCCTTATGCGGTTCCTTGCCGAAGAAGGCCTTCACTTTCTCTTGCACCAGCGGCATGCGCGTCTGACCACCCACAAGGATTATCTCGTCGATCTGGGCAGCGGCTTTTCCTGCATCGGTGAGCGCCTGTTTGCAGGGGCCGATGGTCTTTTCCACAAGCTCCATGACCAGCTGCTCCAGCTTCGAGCGAGTCAGATTAATATTCAGATGCTTGGGTCCACTGGCATCAGCAGTGATGAACGGCAAGTTGACTTCCGTCTGCAGCACAGTGGATAGCTCGCATTTCGCCTTCTCAGCAGCCTCCTTGAGGCGCTGGAGCGCCATCCTGTCCTTCCCGAGATCTATGCCCTGGTCCCGCTTGAATTCATCGCACAGCCAGTCTATTATGCGCTGATCGAAGTCATCACCGCCAAGGTGCGTGTCGCCGTTGGTGGATTTGACCTGGAAGGTCCCATCACCGATCTCCAGAATGGATATATCGAACGTGCCTCCACCCAGGTCATAAACGGCAATGGTCTCATCCTTCTTCTTATCCAGTCCGTAAGCCAGAGAAGCGGCGGTGGGCTCATTGATGATCCTGAGGACTTCCAGCCCGGCGATCTTGCCCGCATCCTTTGTGGCCTGACGCTGGCTATCGTTGAAATACGCCGGAACCGTTATCACTACCTCAGTGACCTTCTCCCCAAGGTACGCTTCAGCGTCCTGCTTCAATTTCTGCAGGATCATCGCCGATATCTCCTGAGGGCTGTACTCTTTGTCCCCCATCACCACACGCACTTCACTATTGGGACCCTTGGTTACCTTGTATGCCTTGGTTTTAGCATCTTCACCCACAGGCAGCTCCCGCCCGGGAGGTTCATCCCACCTGCGCCCCATGAAACGTTTTATACTGTAGATGGTGTTGTCCGGGTTAGTAATCGCCTGGCGCTTGGCTACCTGACCTACCAGACGCTCCCCGCTCTTGCTCACGGCCACCACTGAGGGTGTAAGCCTGGAGCCCTCAGCATTGGGGATGATAACCGGCTCGCCCCCTTCCATCACCGCCACCTCACTGAGAGTTGTCCCCAGATCGATACCTATTACTTTACCCATCACTTTCCTCCTGTACTTGTTTTACAGATTTGCTCTCTGCATCCTCCTGCATCACTTCGCTTTTCCCTTGGCCCACCTTGACCATCGATGGGCGCAGAACGCGATCATGCAATCGATAACCCTTGCGAATCTCCTCGATGACCTTCCCTTCATCTCCATCAACCTGCATCGCAGCTTCGTGAATGTTGGGGTCGAACACCTCGCCAACAGCCTTGATCTCGCTGAGACCACTGGCCTCAAGCGTCGACTTAAGCTTGCGTCTTATTAACTCGACACCATCGACCCATGTCTGCGCCACCGCATCACTCGATGCATTCCCTAATGCACGCTCGAAATCATCCATGACTGGAAGGAGATCCAGTATGAGATCCGCCTTAGCATGCTTGCGGATATCATCCCGCTCCTGCTCGACCCGCCTTTTATAGTTAACGAAATCGGCCTGCGTTCGCTGCCAGTTTGCCAGATAGTCTTCCGCCCTGGCTTTTTCCTCAGCCAGCGCCTTCCTCAGCGACGCTACCGAGTCCTTACTCTTCCCCCTGGCTTTTTCCCTTTCTCCCGCATCGGCAGCAGCATCTTCCCCGATAACTGCCCCTTCAGCATCAATATTCTTGGACTCCCGCTCATCCATGCTATTGACCCCCGTGTCGCAATATCTATCGACTGTCCATGCCACTGTAAATTTCAGCTATGAGATCACTCAATAGAGAACTAATGCACCGAACTGCAGAGATCGCCCTCCGGTATTGCATCCGCGTTGGGCCTATCACACCAACGACGCCGCTTACCTTCCCCGGCACCCCGTACTGTGTAATCACCAGGCTGCACATCTTCAAGGCCTCCTCAGAGTTCTCTTCCCCGATCACTACATTCACACCCTGATCAGACGGAATACCCGGAAGCAGGGTGCTTACCATCTCTTTGCTCTCCAGTATCTCCATTATATTCAGCGCATCACGCCGTCGCTCAAACTCGGGCTGCGTCAGCATCAGCCTCACCCCTTCTATATATGGGTTGAGGTACTGGTTCCTGTCTTCGCTTGCCATCAATTGCACTATGGTATCCCTGACCTGTTGCTGAACTGACGTCAGATAAGCCCCGTGATCCACAATCTGATCCCAGGTTAAATCACTGTAGATGTTGTTCATCTCATTCCCTATAACGTCCAGTTCATGTTGCGATATGGGGCGATCGAAGGCCAGTAGCTGCTGCCTCAGTCTGGCTTCATGGAACAGCAGCACCAGCAGGGCCAGATAGTCACGCAGAGCCACCAGCTCTATATGCTTGAGGTGGCAGCTATCCGCTCTGGGAGAGGTGACCACCGCCACACTATTCACCATCCTAGACAGCATCGCGGCTGCGAGATGTGTCCATTCCTCAAGTTCACGCTCCACCTGATGAAACAGGTGGGATAACATCAAATGCTCTTCGGTGGGAACGGCGTCATCAAAGGCCAGTGTTCTCACGTAATGGCGATAACCCTTATCCGACGGAACTCCTCCACCGGATATGTGTTTTCGCGATATATAACCCCCGTTTTCGAGATGGGCCATCTCGTTGCGGATTGTAGCCGGACTGACACCCAGGCCGTAACGCGAGGCAATATACGCAGAACCCACAGGCTTAGCCGTCGCGATATACTCGCTGACGATGAACTGCAATATTCTATCCTGCCTCTCGGTTAACATATTTTCACCTGGTTAGCACTCTATAATGGAGAGTGCTAACCAGTCTAAATTTAATACTTGACCTGCATACTTGTCAAGTGATAATGTCACATAACCCAGAGAAAAGGTGTATATTCATACCTCCAAACGGCATTGGTGTAGGTGAGCTAGTTCAGATAGATTGGTGACACTTATAATGGTGTCATGAGGATAAA